>NZ_VZPL01000030.1 GCF_008801575.1 Xanthomonas cissicola
CGGCCTGGCCAAAAACACCGCACACGTGCTGACCTTGTTTGCGCTCTCCAATCTGTGGATGAAGCGAAAGCAGTTGCTGCCGGCTATGGGGAGCGTGCGCCTGTAAACCAGGAAATTCCCACGGAAAGCGCCAGAAATGGCGAAATTCCAAAGATTCAAACGCCACTCTTCGGAACGACGCGACATCCCGCACTCTCAGGCCTCGTTATTCAGACCTTCCCTAGCCACCAGGGCCGACATCGGCGGCCATCGCCACGCGATGAGCCTGTCCGAAAGCGCTGTTGTCTTCTCGCGCTCCAAGGCGACGTTGGGAGGCAGCGATGTGGGCATGGTCGGGATGCTCGATGGCCAGGAGCATCTTGTCAAAACCGGGATTTCGCGCAGCCTGCTAGGTCAGGCAGTGGATTGTTGCGCGAAGGGCCGAGGCGTGGAGGCCAACAAACGCTTGGGCTACATCGTCGGCTCGGCAGCCAGGCTGCTTGAAGGCAGCATGGACAAGCAGGCCACGCAACAATGGCTGACACTGGCCTTCCATGCCTATCTCGATACCGAAAAAGGTAAGAGATTGACGGAAAAGGCGAAGACAGGTGCGTTGGACATCGACGATGTCTGCGAGATTCACGACAGCCTGGTTGCCGCTGATCCTCGATTACGCAATCCGCTTGGCATCCCTGCCTTGTTTGACGTCATCAACGTCGCTGCCTCACAGGATTTGGTCAACGCGCTGCAGGGGCACCATCTTTCGCGGCAAAACATTCCGGACTCATCACTGCTGACACTGCCCGACAACGCCTTGATCACCTCGCGCCTGATTCATGATGCAGAGCCGCTGGATACATTTCTGACCAAGGCGTTTCTGCCGCCTGACGTTACGCTTGCGCAGGCCAAGCAAGCCGCTGTCCGTGTGAAAAGCTCCGCAGCCGGCAGCGGTGCGCAGGCCGATGAACTTGCCGCAGACCACGCGCTGCTTGCGCGGATCAACGATCCGGCTAATCTTCGTTCGGGCAAACAGGCGTTGATCGATACCTTGCGCCACAGCGGTCTGGACGGGCTGTTCGCCTCGTTGCTGGCCAGGCTGACCCTGGGCGAAGCGTCTGATCTGGGCCCTGACAATATGCTGGTCATTCCCGGAGAAGATGCACGCCACAAGGTCATCAGCATTGATGTGACCGGCTTTCGCTACGACCGGGAGAAAGATACGCAGGCAAATTCACGGGAGCCGCTTCGGTATGGTTGGGGAGACGTCATCCAGAACCCGGTACGGGCACTGCAGGTGCTGCTTGATGCAAGCGTGATGAGCAGTCGTTATGCCAAAGGCCTGGATGGCGTACATGCCATGGTCATCGAGGCCATACACGAGGCCCTTACCTGGCAAGCCACGCCTGAGGTGGAAATGGTCAAGCAGTGGTACGCCGCGCTCGATGTAGACTCCGCCACGTCCTCCTTGCGCTCGTTGGGCGATCAATTGAAAGGCATGTCTGCCGCGGGTTGGATGCCGGATGCCGCGCTGGTGAATCAGGTATTGGCACGCAATTCCTCCTTCCTCAGCAACGTGGTTCAAAAATGCCGCAAATGATGGCTGCGACCAATATGAGCCACGGACTGCAAGTGCGCGGTACCAGTACCGCCCACCGCGAAGGTCTTGGATGAAACACGCCTGGCCGCGCGCCAGCGCCTGCGCGTACACTGGCTCGGGCGTTTGACACCGGCTTTCTTCCAGCAAGGCGTTGGCAGGAGAGAGACCCGAGCTCCCTGACGCCGAATTGCCTCTATCAAATGCTCACCGTTTTCACGCCCTTACCTGGCCTGCTGCAACTGGCCACTCACAGTGAGTGATCCGTGCAGCGCTGAGGGCGCTCGTTCCGGCGATCTCCTTCCTTGGTAAGGACCGACCGAGCGTCGTGATTATTGTTGCCCGCCAGAGCCAGCCGCCCAAAGCTGGCCAAGCAGCTTGGAGCCGATGGTTGCCCGGTGCACCTTGGCCTCGGTATTTCCGAGGGCGCGCATCATCTCCTCCCAGCGTGCGCCCAGGTTGACCTCCCTCGCGGTCTTCAGGTGGACGGCGGCCAAGTCCTTGTAATGGAGCGCGCGCAGCTTGGCGGGGGTTACCGGTTTTTCGGTATGTATGTGGATGAACCAGGGCGCGGGAATGTCTCCATTTGACTGCGGCGCGTGCTCGATACGCACCTCGAATAGCCTGCCACGGTCGCCCTCCGAGCGAAGGCGCTTCGGCGCCGTGACGCGTGCCACTCCATTCATCGCCAACAGGCGCTCCAGATGCGGCGCCCGTGGCTGCGGATCGGTCTTGAGCGCATCGGCTTCGCGCCGTTCGAAAGCATCCTCGATCCTCTGGAGAAGCCGCAGCCGCGTATCGAGTTGTTCGATGCGCCCGTCTCCTGCACGGAGCTTGCTTTTGAGCTGCAGCAGACGCTCACTCGATCCGAACCAGCCCTGCATGCAGGTCCTGGCAAAATCGAAGGCCGTCGCCGCGTCATGCCTGGAGTCGCCGATCAGGCGCTCTACGTCAGTGGTGTCCTTGCCGAGGCGCTTGGCGAGCGCGATGAAATCGCCCCCGAGTTCTGCCACTGGCAACGACTCCAAGCGCGTGCCTCTCAGTATCTCGTCGGCCTGCTTTTGCGCTGCGCTGCGCTCGTCAATGACCCGCCGCGCGGCGGGCGCTGCCGCCGAGCTGGAAGCATCAGGCGTACGCGTGCCTGCCTTGTGTGACCTGCTCGATTTGCCTGCTGTCGTTGTCGTTGTCGTTGTCGGCATGCTTGGTGTGCTCGACGCCGGTGCTTGCTCGGGCGTAGCCGCTGCTGCGCCAATCAGCTGCCTGTCCTGGATGGCGAAATCACACACGTCAAGAATTGCCTGGCGTTGGTCGGCAAGTGCCTGGGCAAGATCGAGCATCGTTGGCCATAGATGATCTGTGGCACGCCCCCCGTCCTCGATGAGCGCGGCGGCATCCATACACAGCTGCGTCGCCGCTCGGCCACGCAGCTCGGCGTATTCGACAAGCACTTGCTTGTACATGGCCAGCATCTGCGGCGTCAGTGAGTGCTCGGTTGAGGACAGGCGTTCGATATGGACCTGGATCACATGCCTGAGCGCTTCACCCACCTCAGCGTGGCCAAGATCCTCGACTTCTTCGAGCTCCCTCAGACCGTCAAGCACCTGGGGCAGGCCGCAATTGCAGGCCTCATCGGCAAGTCTCCTTGAATGTATTTCGACGAGCATTCCGCGGACCGTCTGCATCCGCTCATGGCACGATCCCATCATCGCCCTGACGACCGGAAGATTGACCTTGAGCGAGTCGCGCGGCCCCTGACGCGTCATCGGCGATTTGATGCGCTGGCAAACGTCCTCCATCGCGGCAAGGGCATTCAGAAGATGGCCGCGTAACGCAAGCCATGGTTCCGGTTGCTGCAGACGGAGGGCCTCAGGAGAAAACACCACCATCTCGACCCTTTGGGTCCGCACATGGCCCAATTCGGTAGCCACTTTCTGATCGATCATCTCCTTGCATGAGTCGTGGTGCAGGCATGCGGCTACGGCGAGATGCGTCACCAGGAAATCCTCGTGTTCTCGATATTGTCGACCGGCATGCATTTTTGGATATTCAACTCGGCCAGCGCCTGCAAGCCTTGTCGAGCCGATTCGATCGCGGACGTTCCGGACCGAAGTCTTGCTTCCAGTGCTCTGATATCCGTTGGCTGTGTCGGCACTATGTTTTGTGCCAGGTCGTTGAAGCGTGTCAGCCTGGACGAGGCCTTGCTCAATACTTCGAAAGGATCTGGCCCTTGCGGAACTGACGGCGCGGCAAAGAGCGCCGCCATGACGTCCTGTGCGTTGGTAGAGGATGCCGCTGGGAGATTGGCTCTGGAAGCCCGGCCCAGCCGCCGCGGCCTGATGGAAAGCCCGCCGAGTTGCGCTGAGGGCGCCGCACTGTCGGCAGACGTGCTTGCGGCTGATCCCGAGCCCGATGGTGTCGGTGCAGTTTGAATCAACTGCGCGGGATCCGGTGGGGCCTGCTTGGTCGATTCAATCTTAGGCACGGTGCATCCTCCGATATCGCCATTCAATTTGCTCGCGCACGGCGTCCGAGTGTCCCCCCGCCCGGGAATGTGCGTGGAACGTGGTGGTGCGGCACCCCAGCCTTGCTAGCCGGCAGCAATGCGTGTTGCCACTGCGTGACGCAATAACCGCGTTACCTGTGCCATGGCGCTCGATCCACCTGCCTCATCGTGTTGCATGCTGCAGCGCCTGCGTCACTCACTGCTGGCTCCACCCGGCATTCTTCATCATGCAATTGCGGGATGACCTGCAGCGACTCCGTATTGCCGTTTCAACGCAAGAAGCGCGACCCACTCATGTCGATGTACGTGACATCGCCGCCTTAGTAGACCACCGAATGCTGCGCCGTTCGCATGCGGCGCGAATGCTTGGTGACTGATACGAAGACGACTCGACTGCGCACGCCGTTATTCAAGGACCGGACAAGGCGATCAAGGCATCTCCAAATACTTTGAGCTCCTATCAAGACCCGCTAACACGTCCGACGCCCTTTGACTGTGAGACGAGTGCGAAGCGTCCTGTGGCGCGTGGAGACAAGGCGTGCGCTGCGGCCCAGGCTAGCCGCCTGGGCAAGGCACGCGACGCGGTATCGGCCCGCCACAGGGCGCTTGTTCGAAAAACACCTCATCGGGCAGTTCAAGAGAATTCAGGCGCACCCCATGTCGTGCGCATGCACGTTGAGATCGCCCCGCCCTCTACACTGTTTCGGTCGAAAACTGCTGCGCATTCGCCAACGCACGATATTCGCGCGGCGTCATACCCACCGCTTGCTTGAATTGCCGCGCGAAGGCGCTTTGATCGCTGAAGCCGCAAGCGTGGCCGATTTCGGTGAGGCTCTTGTTTCCGTGCAGCAGATGCATCGCCATCTGCAGGCGCAGCTTGGCCAATACTTGCTGCGGCGTGAGCTGGAATACCTTGCGGAACGAGCGCTGCAGCTTGGACATGGAAAATCCGGTGATCTCCACCAACGCCTGCATGCGGACGTTCTGCGCGTAATTGGCGTTGAGATACGCCAGCGCAAGTCGCAGCTTTTCGTATTGCGATTCGTGGCCATCCTGCGGGCCCAGATCGCGCGAGATGCCGATGATGCCCTGCACCTTGCCGTTCACCACCAACGGCCGCTTGCAGGTCAGGCACCAGCCAGGCTCACGGTTGGCGAACAGGTGGAGCTCCAGCAGGTTGTCGATCACCTCGCCGGCAAGCACCTGCTCGTCCTGATTGGCGTAGTTTGCGCCCAGGCCACTGGGATAGACCTCGGCCACACGCTTGCCGATCAGGTCCTTGCGCGACTTCAGCCCCAGCCGCCGCAGCATGGTCTGGTTGACGTGGGTGTAGCGGCCCTCGCGATCCTTGACGAAGAACAACACGTCCGGCACGGCATCGAACAACGCTTCAAGATCGGCAGGATCGATGCTCTTCATGCGAAAGGGTTCATGCAGGGCAAGGTGCTCGAGACCGGGAAAGGCGCATCAAACCAGGCGCGCGATCGAAACAATCCGCCCCTGCCGCGCCATGATACGCCGCATGCGCGATCTGCCTGCGGCCTGGGGACTCAGCGCGAGTTGTTGCCTGCGTCCACTGCCGCCGGTGCAGGCTTGGCATCTCCCGCCGCAGCGGTCGGGTTACCGATGCGATCCAGCGGCACCTGTCGCGCACGCCAGCTCTGCACCACCGCCGCACCGGCCTGTGAGCCTACCTGCACGCGCAGGCGCGCGCTGCCGCCGGGCGCAATGAACTCGATCTCGCAGTCGCCAGCGGCCATGCAGCTATCGGCCGCAAGGGGATCCACCACTTGCCAGCCTTGCTCCATCACCGCCTGCGCAAACGCGCGATACCCCATGCCGGATTTCAGCACGGCCAGCAATGGCACGCTCGCGTCGCCGCCTTGCTCGGACGACGCAGTCAGCGCCACCTGCGCGCGCGCAGGCGCAACGGCAGGCCGCGACGCAGCGCCCAACGCGGGACTGCAGATCAGAGCGATACCCACAATGCGGGGCGGAACGACGTGCGCATGCAAACGGTCCTTGCGGTCCTGGCAGGGAACTGGGAAGAGGAAGATGCGCTAGTTTGACATGCCCGTGATGCGCTGCGGCAATCGCATTTGGGATGCATTGGCCCGTGATCTGGACAGCGGCGTTGCAACCGGGCCAGTTCAAGCGTCCTCATCCAGCGCGCGTCATTGGAACTGACAACGCTGCAGATCACCATTCGCCGCCGCCATCCATCGTTGCAGCCAACGGCAGACGCATCGATACCGGCGCGACCAGCGCCTGCCCGGTCGCCATCGTCGCGAGCAAGCTGCATCATTGGGGTTTGCCCGCGGAGTCACCGATGGCCATGGCCAGCTCTTCAACCACGACGTCTTCAACCTATGCAGTCGGGCAGCTGTGGCGCTGCCGCGGGCGCAGCGCCGCCGAAACGCCGCTACTGCTGATCAACCAGATCGATACGCATCCGCAGGGTGGCCAGATCCTGCACGTGACCAGCAGCGACGTCCATGTGCGTCATGCGGGAATGCCCAACGGAACGCTGGACACGCTGCCGCACATTCCGGTCATTGCACAGACGCTGGAGCGCAGCGCTGCCGAACACGTCGGCGACAGCACGCCCAATCAGGCGTATTTGCCCGGGTACGCCGAGTGGAAGGCCGCGTTCGACGCCGGGCGTGCCGGCTCGTTCGGGATTGCGGTGTCCGAGATTCTGGACATCGTGGAAGGCCAGCTGGCCAAGCGCGGCTAGCACTGAGCAGGTGTCAGGTGGGCATGGACTGCCAGGAAGAACCGCAGCGCACGCGCGGCAGATGCCGGCGTGGAGTGCCGGCAGCGTGCGTCTGGCAGTGCGCGCAATCGGCTCGCTAGCACTTCAGGCGCAACAGTCAGGATTCGCTTGCCGGAACGGTGACGTCGACAGCGCCCATCGCCCAGAGAACGCATTCGCTCAAGCAACCGACACGCCGCGCCTGGCGGCGTGTCGGTCGTCCGTCACTGACCGATATGCTGCTTCAGCCAGCTGTTGACGGTGTCATGCCACAAGATGCTGTTATCCGGCTTGAGCACCCAGTGGTTCTCGTCCGGGAAATACAGGAACTTGGAATCGATGCCCTTGCGCTGCAGCGCGGTGAAGGCGGCCAGGCCTTGTTCGACCGGAATGCGGAAATCCTGCTGACCGTGGATGACCAGCATCGGCACCTTCCACTTGTCTACGTGCAGCACCGGGTTGAACTTCTCGTAGCCGGCCGGGTTCTGCCACGGCGTGCCGCCGTTTTCCCACTCGCTGAACCACAATTCCTCGGTGGCGTAGCCCATGGTGCGGTTGTCGAACACGCCGTCGTGGTCGACCAGGCACTTCCATGGTTGATTCCAGTTGCCGGCCATCCAATAGACCATGTAGCCGCCATAGCTGGCGCCCAATGCGCAGGCCTTGTCGCCGTTGAGGAAGCCGTATTGCTTCTGCGCGGCGGCCCAGCCTTTTTGCAGATCTTCCAGCGGGCGGTCGCCCCAATGCTGGCTGATGGCGTCGGTGAATTCCTGGCCGTAGCCGGTAGAGCCGTGGAAGTCGATCATGACCACCGCGTAGCCCTGGCCGGCGTAGGTCTGCGGATTCCAACGGTTGCTCCAGCCATTGCCAAAGCTGCCCTGCGGGCCGCCGTGGATGAGGAACGCCACCGGGTACGTCTTGCCTTCCTGGTAGTTGTACGGCTTGACCACGTAGCCATGCACGGTGTCGTTGTTCCAGCCCTTGAACTGGAACTGTTCGTAGTCGCCGAACTGCACCTCTGGCAGCAGTTCGCCGGCGCTCTGGCTGATCGCACGCAGGCCCTGGCCTTGCGTGTCGCTGACGAAGACCTGGTCGCCACTCTTGAGCGAGCTGCGCGTAAACGCCAGCGTATTGCCGGCCAGCGTCGGGGCGTGCACGCTGCCCTCGCCCACCAGCTTGGTGGCCTCGCCGCTGGCGATATCGATCTTGAACAGCGGATGCTCGCCGAGATCGTCGGCACTGGTGTACAGGCTGCTGCCGTCGTCGCTCAGCACGATTTCGCCGGCCGAGCGGTCCCACTTCGGCGCGATCTCGCGGGTCTTGCCGCTGGCCACATCCATCGCCATCAGGCCGAAACGGTCGGCCTCGAAACCCGGGCGCTTCATGGCGCGGTAGTACAGGGTCTTGCCGTCGGTACTGAACACCGGGCCGGCATCCCAGGCCGGGTTGGCCGCGGTCAGGTTGACCGGCGCGGACTTGCCGGTCGCATCCAGGCGGTACAGATCGAAGTTGGTCTGCCACGGCTCGTCGTTGCCGACAGGCTTGCCGCCGGTCTTGGCGGTCTTGCCTGCTTCCGGGCCATGCGGCTGCGGAATGCGCACGCTGGCCACCACGCTGCTGCCATCCGGCGACCAGGTGTAATCGTCGTTGCCACCGAACGGCTTGGACGGCGCGTCGCCGGCCAACGTGGCGCTGATCGCCGACGCCCCGACCACTGCCTTGGCACCGGTCGCAGGCAACTCGGCGACGAACAAGGTATTGCGGCGGCCATCGTTCCAGGTGTCCCAATGACGCACGAACAACTGGTCGTAGACCACGCCGCTGGCCTTGTTGTTCTTGCGCTCGCCCAGCTTCTTCTTGGTGCAGCCCAGGTCCGAGCCGCAGTCCTGGAACACGCCCGCGCTGAAGGCGATGCGCTTGCCGTCCGGCGAGAGCTTGTAGCTGTCCACGTCTACTGCAAATGCGGTGAGTTGCTGCGGGGTGCCGCCGGCCATCGGCTGCGCGTAGAGCTGCTGGCTACCGGATTTGCTGCTGAGGAAGTACACCGTCTTGCCGTCCGGCGACAACGCCGGGCTGTTGACGTTCCATCCTTCCGGGATGAGCCGCTTGGGCGGAGACAAATCGCGGGTGCGCAGATTGCGCACCCACAGGCTGGTGGCCGGCTTACCATTGGCGGTCTTGGCCTGGCGCTTGGCGAACAGCACGCTGCTGCCATCGGGCGTGAGCGTGGGCGAGGACACCCGGTCCAGCGCCACCATGTCGCGCACATCGAAACCGCGCGCGGCGGCAAGGCTTGGCAGGGCAGCCAGCAGACACAGGGGCAATACGGCGTGACGCAGCTTCATCGAGCTCTCCGGCAACGGCAAAACGTCGATGGTAGGCGTTGCTGCGGCGCACGCGCAAAGGCAGGAGGTCATGCGCACGCGACGTGGTGCGCCGCGCACGCATGCGCCTGGCCCATGCCGCCTGCACGCGGCACGGGCGGCTGGGCGCTCTAGCGCGGCTCACAAAACGTAGCGAGCAGTCGTCAGGCGGGTGCGGACGGCGCACAGGAACCGCGGTGTACGCGTGGCACATGCCGATTCCGAGCACCGGCCGCACCCGCCTGGCGGCTACGCAGTCGTTTTGTGAGCTGCTCTTAGAAGCGGTGCGACAGGCCTACGTAGACCTGCCTGTCGGGCGTGTGGTCGTTGAGGCCGAAATTCGCACCCACGTCCAGCTGCAATAGCGGGTTGAGCAGATACGTCGCCGCAATATCGGCCGAGTACTGCTCGACGGTCCGTGCAGGGTCGCGGTTGATCGAGGACCACAGCTCCACCGCCATCGACACCTTCGGTGTCAGCGGGCGCGCCAGATTGATCACGTTGACGATGGCGACATGCTTGCCGCTGCCATCGCTGTCGGCCAACCAATCCAGTTCCGGACCGAACGTCAGCGAGAAGCTGTTGGGCAGCGCAAAATTGATCGGCAATGCGACGCCGCCCTCCCATTCGTCGTTGCCCAATCCGGTGCGCGCGGTGGGTGCCTTGACGAACGGCAGCAGCGCCACGCTGGCGGTGTCGCTCTCGTACACACTCGCCTTCATGCGCAGATAGAGATCGCCGCCGCCGCTCAGGCTGCTGCGCGCGCCGGTGGCGCGGTCGGTGGTCTTGACTTGCAGCTGCGGCGCCCAATTGAGTTGCAGATCGATGCGGTCGCTGACGCCGTACTTGAGCGTGGGATTGGTGAAGTACGCTGTTTCTGTGCGTGTGCCGGGCTGGCTGTCGCGCGTGTCATTGCCGATGTCGGTTTCCAGCTGCCAGGCGCCAGCCGGCACGGTGCAGGTGGCATTGGCCTTGGTCGGCCGATCGGTGCAAAGCGCCGCTTCGGTGGCGTCTTGCGCCTGCGCCTGAACTGCGAGGCTGCTCAGCGCTACAGTCACGATGACGGCGAGCAGCGATGCGGGTGTCTTGCGGGTGGACGAGCGCGAGGTGATGGTGGGCATTGCAGTGATTCCAGGCAAAGCGCGGCACGGATCGCATGACCGTGCAGCGTTGAAAAGTGGGATGAGTAAAGCGTTACGACGCGCGGCATGGCGGCGCTGCGCTTGGTCGGCGGCGCCGCAACTGGTTTTTTTCAGTGCGGCGTCAGTGCGGTCACTGATGCGATGCATACGCCTGCTGCCGAGAAGTGCGCGGGCTTGCACTGCCAGACACGTGCCTGGCTTTGCGGCGTCATGCACAGCGTGAGCGCGCCACGTTCTACAGCGTGGTTGGGATCAGGATCAGTCCAGGCATGCAGCACTCATGGCGCACCGTTGTGCGGGAGACGGCACGATAAGCAGCAGCGGCATAAAGTCGCTATGCCTGGCAGCTGCGCAGGGCGTAAAGCCGGCGCAAAGACATTGAATGTCGATGGCGGTAGCTGATGGCTATGCAGGCAGAGATGCCCTGCATGCGGTAATGCTGCACGGTTCGCATGCGGTGCGTCGGACGCAGTCGCAGCCATGCAATCGAAACGGCGAATCAACTTCCGTCGTACGGAGGACCTGGCGCCATTGCGGCGCTGGCATGTCTTCGCCGGGTAGAGACCGGCGGCCCAGACAGCTGATTCCCGATCCATCACACCTGCAATGGATCAGCCACGCATACAACCACGCGCGGCTTGCAGATGGCGCATGCTGGGCGCATGCGCCATCTGGCATCGCACTCAGGCGACCTGTTCGCCGCGCTTGCCGACGCGATACAGCAGCCAGCCGACCAGGGCCAGAATCGCCAGGCCGACCCACTGGTTGAGCTGCAACGCGGCCGGCAATGCCAGCACATCGGCGCGGCTGGACAGCACGATCGGCACGGCGATGGCGATGCCCATCAATGCCTCGCCGGTGATCAGGCCGGCGGCAAACAGCACGCCCGGGCGATGCACGCGATCACGGCCGTCTTCGTCGTCGGCACGGATGTTGTGGAAGCGCTCCACCAGATGCGCGATCAGACCACCGAGGAAGATCGGCACCATCAATTCCAGCGGCAGATAGATACCGATGGCCGCGGCCAGCACCGGTACACGGAAGCGCTTGCCGGTGGCCTTCAACCATTCGTCCAACGCGATGATGGCTGCACCCACGCCGGCACCGATCGCGATCATGCTCCACGGCAGCTGGCCGCCGAACAGGCCCTTGGCCACCGAGGCCATCAGCGTCGCCTGCGGCGCGCCCAGCGAATTGGGATGCTGTGGCGTAGCTGGGCCGATGCCGTAGGCCTGGGCCAGCAGGTTCAGCACGGGAGCCATGATCAATGCGCACGAAAACGCGCCGATACCCAGCATCAGCTGCTGCTTCCACGGTGTGGCACCGACCAGATAACCGGCCTTGAGATCCTGCAGGTTGTCCCCGCCCACCGCCGCCGCGCAGCACACCACCGCACCGATCATGATGGCGGCCACTGCGCCCAGCGGCGCAGCGCCGATGCCCACCGGCACCAGGCCGCTCTTGCCGAGCAGCAACACCAGCACCGCCGAAGCGAACAGGATGGTGGAGATGGTGATGCCCGACACCGGGTTGTTGGACGAACCGATCAAACCCGCCAGATAGCCCGAAACCGATACGAACAGGAAGCCGGCCACGATCATGATGATGGTCATCGGGATCGACACATGCCACTGCTGCACGATGGCCTGATACAGGCCCAGCAGCGGCAGCGTGCACAGCACCAGCGCCACCAGCATCCACTTCATCGGCAGATCGCGCTCGGTCTCTGCAACCACGCCGCCGCCACTCTTGCGCTCAGCGGCAAAGCCGCTCTTGACGCCGGAAAACAGCGATTTACGCAGCGAGAACAAGGTCCACACGCCACCGATCAACATCGCGCCGACACCGAGGTAGCGAATCTTCGCGCCCCAGATGCCGAACGCTGCATCGGCAGCCGACGCACCGACCAGGCTCTGCGCCAGGGCCGGGTCCGAGCCCATGAAGAACTGCTGGTACAGCGGGATGGCGATGTGCCAGGACAGGATCGAGCCGGACAGCACCACGATGCCTACGTTCAACCCGACGATGTAGCCCACGCCCAGCAGCGCCGGCGACAGGTTGGTGCCGATATAGCCCACCAGCCGGCTGCTGCCCAGGTAGGTGGCCTGCGCCCAGGTGTCGGGAATCACGCGCAGGCCGCTGGCCGCAGCCAGCTTGACCAGCGCACCGATGGCGCCGGAGATGGCCAGGATCTTCAAGCCCGGGCCGGGATTTTCGCCGGCCTTGAGCACTTCGGCCGCCGCCTTGCCTTCGGGGAACGGCAGCGGGTCTTCGACGATCATCGAGCGCCGCAGCGGCACCGAGAACAACACGCCAAGCAGGCCGCCCATACCGGCGATGCCGAGCACCCACCAGTACTTGAAGTCCGGCCAATAGCCCATGATCACCAGCGCGGGGATGGTGAAGATCACTCCGGCCGCGATCGACGAGCCGGCCGACGCACCGGTCTGGACGATGTTGTTTTCCAGAATGGTGCCACCGCCCAACAGGCGCAGCACGCCCATCGACACGACGGCTGCCGGGATGGCGGTGGCGATGGTCAGGCCGGCGAACAGGCCGAGGTAGGCATTGGCGGCCGAAAGCACCACCGCCAGCACGATGGCCAGCGCGACGGCACGGAAGGTGAGCTGGCGCGGCTGCGCGTCGTGGCTCATTGGGCATTCCCCTGTAGGCAAAAAATCCGCACCACGCTAGCGCCTGCGTCCACGCGAGTCCAGCTGCGGCGCGGCGTGACAGTGTGCGCGCTGTGGCGGGTGGGCTTCACAGGGGCGACCCGACGCACGCGCTGCTGCCTGGGTTGCAATCTGCCAAGCGCGGCGGTATCCGGCGCGTTGCTCTTGAGGACGCGGGCACGTTTCGAAGCACGTTCACGCCAACGTCGATACAAGTTCGCCGCGCCTGTCACTTGGCGCCAGCTGCCGCCCAGCGGGGGCGTTATGGGGCCAATGCCTGCCGGTATCTGCGCCGGGCGCGGTGATCACTGCATGGCAGCGGCCCGACACCGCGCGTGCGACGCAAGGCGCAGGAGACTGCGCATGCGCCGCTACGCGGGAATGATGCAGCGTCCTGCCGAGGGTTAGTGCAGCAACTCGGCAAAGGCGCGATCTGCCTCGATGACCTCCGGCAGCGCGGCGAACAACGCGTCCAGATCCACACCGTCCATCAGCGGGCTGCGTATCGCTTCCAATGCCGCCGCGGTGGCGCCGCCGTGCGCATGCAGCGCATCGCAGACCAGTACCGCCTGGGCCACCAGCAATGGCATGCGCGCCCCGTCCGGGGCCGCGGCAGGCCGGACCTGATACCCGATGGCTTCCTGGATCACCACGGGCAACTGCCAGCGACGTGCCAGCTCGGCCCCGACTTCCGGATAGCCGAAGCCCAGTTGCAGGGTTTCTTCGGCCGCATGACCTGCAGAGGAGGTTTCGTGATTGATGCGGCTGGCGTATTCCGGCGCACCGGACTGGATCAAGAGCTCGCCGATGTTGTGCATCATCCCGCAGGTGAAGGCCGTCTCCGGGTCCGCCCCCTGCTGGCGCGTCAGCAGGCGGCAGATGCCGGCCACTTCGAAACTGTGCCGCCAGAAGGCCTTGAGGTCGAAGCCCGGGCCAGCCCGGAACGCGCCAGTCATCGCCGACGCCAGCACCAGCGTGCGCAGGGTGTTGAAGCCCAGCCGCATGGCCGCGTCTTCCACGCTGGTGGAATCGCGCAAGCCATGGAAGCGCGCCGAATTGGCCAGCCGCAACACTTTGGCGGCGATCACCGGATCGCGCTCGATACTGTGCGCCAGCGTATCGATATCGGTCTGCGGATCGTCGAATTGACGGATCAGGTCTTGCGCCACCTTGGGCACGGTGGGCAAGGTGTGCAACTGGTCGAACAACGCCTCCAACTTCATGATCGCCTCGTGGGTGAAAGACAAGCCAGCGCGGCTGCGCGGACCTGCATGGTGTAGCACGGACCGGCTTACTGCCAATGACCGACGGCAGGATGATTCACTCAGGCTTCTGGCTGGGTCTGTACAGCGCACTACCTCCCCGCATGGCCCGACTGACCGCAGAAGCAAGCGAACTCGACAATTCGACGAGGCGACCGTCTCGGTGACCCTCAGTCGGCCTTGGCGCCACCCAGCGATTTGGATAGAAACGCCAGCAGCTGGGCGTAGAACGCGCGTCGATGGGGCTCGGTGTAGAAGCCGTGGCCTTCTGTATCGAAGTACAGCGTTTCCACTGGCGTGCCGGCCTGGCGCAACGCCGCTTCCATTCGCTTGCTGTGCTGGATGGGCGCGCGCTCGTCCTCGCCCCCTGCGGCCAGAAACACCGGCACCTTGATCTGCCTGGCTAGATTAACCGGCGAACGTGCGGCCAGCGTGGCCGGATCGCCCAACCATTGCTTGAGATAGTTCTCGCCGGAACCGCGCTTCTGGATATCGCCGCTGGTGAACATCATCGGCAAGTCGTAGACGCCCACATAACCGGCCGCGCACGCATACAGGCCCGATTCCTTGGCCGCACCCATCAAGGCTGCGTACGCACCGTAACTGGCGCCAAAGATGCAGATCTTGCGTGCGTCGGCATACCCCTGGGCAATCGCCCAGCGCGTTGCATCGGTCACATCGTCCTGCATGGTGCCGCCCCACTGACGCGCGCCGGCGTGCTGGAAGTGGCGCCCGTAATTGCCCGAGCCACGGAAATTGATCTGCAGCACCGCATAACCCGCTTGCGCCAGCAGCTGCGCATCGTCGTCGAACTGCCAGCTGTCGAAGATCTCGAAGGGACCGCCATGGGGCATCACCACCATTGGCAGATGTTTGTCGCCCGCGCTGCGCGGCAGCGTGAGATACCCATGCAGTGGCATCCCGTCACGTGCCTGCAGTGCAATCGGCTGCACGGTGGCCGTGCGCTCGGGGTCGAACCAGTCGCGCCGACTGATCACATGCTGGGCTTTGTTCTGTTGCGTATCGAACACGTAGAAGTCGCCAGGGTTGCTGCCCGAATAGGCTTCCAGCATCACGTAGCGACCGTCTTTGGTGCTGGAGGTCACGCGCACCGCGTTGCCGGCGAAGGCCGCCTCCAGGCTGTGATACATCCGCGCTTCACCACCATGCTCGTCGAAAAAGCGGGTGCGGGGGCGGTCGGCCATGAAGATGGCGCCGACCGGGATGGTGGTGCCGTTGCGGTAGATGATCTCCAGTGGGTCGGCCACCGCGTCGCGCAATACCTGCTCACGGCGATTGGCCTGGATGTCCCAGCCGACGATCGCATCGGGGCCGTCGGCGCTTTGCACGCGCAAGTACGCAATGCGCTCGTCCTGCGAAAAACCCAGCGGTGTTTCGACATGGCCACTGACTTGCTCGTCGTTGATCAGCGCCCATTCGTCGCCCGCGCCCTTGCGGTAATACAGCTTGCTGACATTGTCCGAGCCCGCCCCCTGCGCAAAGCGCACCTGCCCATGATGGTCGGTGGTGAAGCTGGCGCGCTGAATCGGCGCACGCGCCAGCGGCAGGCGACGGCCGGTGGTGACGTCGAGCTTTTCTGCGCGGGTGTAGGGATCCTGCCCCGACATCGGCCAGATCGCCACGATCACGCTGCGGTCGTCGTCGGGCAAGGGATCGGTCAGGAATGCGGCCACCGCTTCGGTCTTCTTGACCTTGATGTTGGTGCCAAGGCCGGTGCCGCGTGCGCGGTAACCCACCAGCAACTCGGCTCCGGTGCCATCGGCGTTGATGGCATACAGCTCGCCGGTCGGCAACGGCTTGTCGAGCAGGCCGTACTTCTGCGCAATGGAAATCAACACGCGGGTGTCGCTGACCCAGGCGAAATCGCTCACGTAGGTGTTTTTTTCCAGCACGAAGGTGGCGCCGATGCTGTTGTCCGAACGCCGCATGATCGCAAGGGCGGTCTTGTCTTCCATGGGCACGGTCGCGGCGAAATACGCGCCGCTGGGCGATAGCTTGATGTCGGCGAACTTGTCTTTCTTGATGTAGGCGCCGACATCCACCTGGGCCGTGGCAGTGCCGGCCGCCATCAGCAGCACCAAGGCCGCAGGAATGATCCATTTCCGCATGTACGACTCCGTGTTGTAGGCAAACCGATTGCGGAATCTAGCAGCAATCCATGGACCTAAAAAGCGTCAATGGAAATCGCGCGAGGGCAGCTGCATGTCGCCGAGCAGGTTGCTGAGGTCGTACAGGTCGCCGGCGATGAGATGCTCTACGCCGTCCACGCGTTCCCAGCGACCGCGCACGGCCAGCAGGCGCGATTCCAGCAGCGCGCGGCGGCGACGCAGCGCAAGGTGCGACCAGACGATGACGTTGATCATGCCCTGTTCGTCTTCCAGGGTGACGAAGATGGTGCCCTTGGCGGTGGCCGGGCGCTGGCGCTGGGTGACCAGGCCGGCCACATGCACGCCGCTGCCGTGGCGGTGGCCCTGCAATTCGCGCAGACCCAGGATGCGCCGCTGGCGCATCTGCGGGCGCAGCAGCGCCATTGGATGCTGGCGCAGGCTCAGGCCGACCGAGCGGTAATCGGCAAGGATTTCTTCGCCCGCGCGCGGCGCCTCGAACTCCACCGGGCGCTCCTCCGGGCTGCCCGGCAACAGTGGGCGACGCGGCTCCACGCCGGCCATTGCCCAGCGCGCGGCATTGCGGTTGCCCACCATGCCTTGCAAGGCGCCTGCTTCTGCCAATGCCAGGCGTGCTTTTTCGTCGAGTGCGGCGCGCAGGCACAGATCGCCGATATCGGCGAACGCCCGCTGCGTGCGTGCGGCAACGATGCGCTGCGCCACCACTTGCGACAGTCCGGCGACCTGCCGCATGCCCAGCCGGATCGCCGGTTGTTCGCCGGGATCGGCAGCGCTGCGCCACGGCCGGCCGCCGACCAGGGTATTGTCCCAGTCGCTGTGCAACACATCCACCGGCAGCACCTCCACACGCTCGCGCTCGGGGCTGCCGCGGCGCGCATCCTGCACGATCTGGCTGGCCGAATAAAAGCCCATCGGCTGCGCGTTGAGCAGCCCGCAGGCGAATGCGGCCGGCTCGTGGCGTTTGAGCCAGCAGCTGGCATAGACGAGCTTGGCGAACGAGGCGGCATGGCTCTGTGGAAAACCGTAGGAACCGAAACCCTTGATCTGTTCGAAGATCTGGTCGATGAAGCTGGAGGCGTAGCCTTTGCCCTGCATGCGTTCGCGTACGCGCGTGCGATGCTGTTCCATGTCGCCGCCGCGCCGCCATGCGGCCATCGAGCGACGCAAGTTGTCCGCTTCGCTTTCGGTGTATTCAGCGGCATGCATCAGCAGTTCCATCACCTGCTCCTGAAACAACGGCACGCCCAGCGTGGGCTTGAGGATGTCTTCAACCGCAGGCGACGGGTAGTTCACTTCTTCGCGGCCCTGCCGCCTGCGCAGATAGGGGTGCACCATGTCGCCCTGGATCGGCCCGGGGCGCACGATCGCCACTTCGATGACCAGGTCGTAGAACACCGCAGGCTTGAGCCTTGGCAGCATCGCCATCTGCGCACGCGACTCGATCTGGAACACGCCGACGGTGTCGGCGCGCTGGATCATCTTGTAGGTTGGCGCGTCATCGCCTGGCAGCGTGGCAATGCTGTAATTGCGCCCACGGTGGCCGCGCACCAGATCCAGCGTCTTGCGGATGCAGGTGAGCATGCCCAGCGCCAGGCAATCGACCTTGAGCAGCTTCATGGTTTCCAGATCGTCCTTGTCCCACTGGATGATGGTGCGGTTGGCCATCGCGGCATTTTCCACCGGCACCAGCAGCGACAAGGGCTCGTCGGAGATGACGAAGCCGCCGACATGCTGCGACAGATGCCGTGGGTGATCGCGCAAATGCTCTGTAACGGCCAGGATCTTGTTGATCAGTGGGTTGGCCAGATCGAACCCGGCTTCTTCGATGCGCTGGTCCATCGGCGTTTCACCATTGCCCCAACCGTAGCAATTGGCCAGCAACGCGATCTGGTCCGGTGGCAGACCGAAGGCCTTGGCCACGTCGCGCACCGCGCTCTTGCCGCGATAGCAGATCACCGTCGCCGCCAGCGCTGCGCGTTCGCGCCCGTATTTGGCGTAGACGTATTGCAACACCTCCTCGCGGCGTTCGTGCTCGAAGTCCACGTCGATATCCGGCGGCTCGTCGCGTTTTTCGGACAGAAAGCGCGCCATCAACAGGCGCGTTTCATCCGGGTTGACCGCGGTGATGCCCAACGCATAACACACTGCCGAATTGGCCGATGAGCCACGGCCCTGGCAGAGAATGCTCTGCTCGCGTGCGAAGCGCACCACATCTTGCACAGTGAGGAAGAACGCCTCGTACTTCTTGAGCGCGATCAGCGCCAGCTCTTTTTCGATGTCCTCGCGCACCTTTGCCGTGATGCCGCCCGGCCAGCGCCTGCGGATGCCGGCTTCGGTGAGCTGGCGCAGATAGCTGGTGGGCGTGTGGCCTTCCGGCACCAGCTCTCTGGGATAGGTATAGCTGATCTTGGAAATATCGAAGGTACAACGCTGCGCCAACTCCACGGTGGCCTGCAACAACGCATCCGGGTAGATATTGCCCAACGCGCGCCGGGTGCGCAGATGCCGCTCGCCATTGCGGAACAGGTGTGCGCCGCACTCGGCCAGCGGCAGCGTGTGGTGGATGGCGGTCAAGGTGTCTTGCACGATGCGCTCGCGACGCTGCGCCATATGCACATCGCCGCTGGCCAACGCGGTCATGCCCAATTGCTGCGCCAGCGCTTGCAGGACGTGCAGGCGCGCGACATCGTCCTGTTCGCGATGCAGTTCCACTGCCAGAAACGCCCGCTCGCCGAAGACCTGTTGCAACCAGGCGCCCTGCTCTACCTGCGGCTGTGCGCCGGGCAGCCACAGCGCAAACACGCCCGGCGCCACGTCGCGAAACTGCGCTTGCACCTCGGCGCGATCCAAGCGATAGGCGCCCTTGCTGGCCGCACGCCGTGCGGTCGTGATCAACCCGCACAGCTGCGGGTAACCGTGCGCGTTTTCCACCAACAGCACGAAGCGGGTGCCATCGACCAGGGTGAATTCGCTGCCGACAATCAAGCGCACGCCGGTGGCACGCGACGCTTCCAGGCCACGCACGATGCCGGCCAGCGAGCATTCGTCGGTAATGGCCAAGGCGCTGTAGCCGCACTGCTGCGCGCGTGCGAACAATTGTTCGGCACTGGAGGCACCGCGCAGGAACGAAAAGTCCGACAGACAATGCAGTTCGGCATATGCAGGCAGACCATCGGCCTGCTGCGCGTGGACGATATCGTCATTGGCCGCGCGCAGGCGTGCAGCCACATTCCAGGCGCGCGGCATGCGCCCGCCGGGCGTGTCGCGGTCTACGCCATCGATGGCGTCATCCCAGCTCATGGATGCTGGATGACTTCAACAGCGCCATGCTGTCTCGCACGGCCCTTGCAATACGCGGCAGATCGCGTCGCTGCAGCTCCTGCTGCGTTCTTTTTGGAGGCCCGGCACCTGTAGCCTGCACCCAACCCGCGACCAGCAGCCAGGCGGCCCGTGCTCGGATCCTGCAATGGCATCCCTGCGCTCACGCAAACCACCCATGCAGCATCCAGCCGTCCACCCGACCGGGCGCGGCGAATGCCCAGCCACGCCGGCCGCGTGCGGTCTCCACCACGTAGTAATCGCGACGCGCTTCATCGTCGTCCCACCAACCGCTTTCCAGCCGCTCCGGGCCGGACACGATGCGCAGGTGCGGGTCGTGGAGCGGCACCGGCTGCGGCAGCAGCCAGGTGGGGCGCGGCGGACGCGGCGGCGCAGCGACTTCGCGCACCGCATCGCCGATGGCGCGGCGCCACGCGCGCTCCGGGCGCGGGTCGTCGGCCGGCAACACGCGATAGACCGCGTCATCGCCCAGCCGTGCACGCAGGCGCTCGCGCAGTTGCGGCCACTCCACCGATTGCTGCGCGCGCTGATCGAACAAGTCGCGCATGGCCGGTACGAACGGTGGCAGCTGCCGTGCCAGCAAGCGCATCGCCACCACCGGCCGCGGAATCTCCACCCGCTCCAGCCGGTTACGGGCCAGCTCGAACAGCAAGGTGGGCGCGCGTTCCGGCGTGAGCAGGCCGATCTCCACATCGGTCGCGCCTTCTTCGTGCTCCAGGCGTAATAAAAACCGCTGCACGCCGCCATCGCGAATGGACAGATACGTGCACAGGTCGCCGATCAGCCGGCGCAACGGAAACAGCAGCGCCGGATGCGTTTCCACCTCATACCCCAACTCCACGCGGTGGTCGAAGTGGTCTGGCGGCGCGTAGCACTCCAGTGGGTCGTCGACCTGCCCGTAGAGGCGATCCAGATGATCGAGCAGGCCCGCACCGAAACGCCGGCGCAACCCGTCGCGCGGCAGCCCACGCACCGCCGCGAGCGTGCGCACGCCCATATGCTGCAGGCGCTCGCCGGCATCGTCGGGCAATGCAGCGCGGCGCACAGGCACCTTGTCGAGCGTGCTGTGCAGGGCCGGCAATTGCGTCACCACCATGCCGTCGCGCAGGCCGGCCAGCACGCGCGCGGCGCGCGGCGTGGGTGCCAGCGCAAGCCGGTGCTGGAAGCCCAAGGCTTGCAGCTCATCGCGCAGGCGACGCTCGAAGCGCGGCCAGGGGCCGAACAGGCGAAAGCTGGCACCGGCTTCCAGCACGATGGCGCGCGACCACTGCAGGCTGACCAGCGAACTGTGCCGATATGCCCAGGCCGCAAGAAAGCGCTGCGTGCGCGCTTCGTTTTGCGCGTCGTAATCGATGGTGCGTACCTGAGTCATCAAGGCATGCGCCGCCGATAGCCGCATGCCGGCCTTCAACCCAGCCGCGCCAGCGGCGGCATTGACCGAATGCAGGCTGCGCAGTTGCGCCGGGCCTTCCACCAGCACCAGCGGCGCCTGCGGCGCTTCCAGACGCCGAAGGACAGCGTCCAGCGCCAGCTGCGGCAGCACTATGCAGGCCCACAACATGCGCGCGCCTCAATGCGCCAGCCGCAGCGGCTGCGACGGTACCTGCCCGCCGCGGCACTTGCGCACCTGCCAGGCATCGCGCTCGGGCAGGAATTCCAGCCGCAAGGCCGCCGGCGATGCATTCACCGCATGACGGCGGTCGCGCAGTGCGAAGGCGCAGCAATTGCCGCTATCGGCCGCGACCTGCAACCGGCGCAGCGCACGCGCATCGCCGGTTTGCGGCCAGCCCAGTACCGCAGCGCATGCGCCGCTGCGCAAGCATTGTTCGAACGCCCATAACGCTTCGCGCGGCTCGGCCTGCACCACTTCCAGATGCTCCAGCACCACCCCGCCCGCGTGCCAGGCCGGCGCGTAAGGAATGAACGGCGGCGCGACCAGCACGACCCGGCTGCTGCTGGCGGTCATGCGTGCCAGCGTGGGCAGCAACAAGGCGATCTCGCCGATGCCATGCGCAGGCAACAACAACTCGGTCAAGGCACGCCGCGGCCAGCCGCCATCGGGCAGCAACGCATCCAATGCCACATGCCCGGTGGATTCGCCGCCATTGGCGGTGGCCGTGCCCTGGCCTGCACGCCAGACGGTGCGCGCGGCGAGCAGGGCGTCCAGCGGCAGTGCCACTGCTGCATTGCCGTCCTGGCTGATGCGCGCCGGCTCCTGGCTCATCTCAGCCCTGCCGGATCAGGCCGCAGTACAGCCCTTCGATAGCGAAGTCGGCATCGGCCGCCACCACGATCGGCGCATGGGCGCGATTGCGCGGCAGCAGGCGGATCCGTTCGGCGCCGCGCTCCAGGCGCTTGATGGTGATTTCGCCATCCACCCGCGCCACCACGATCTGTCCGTCGCGCGCCTCATTGCTGCGATGCACGCCAACCAGGTCGCCATCCAGAATGCCGTCATCGATCATCGAATCCCCCTGCACCTGCAGCAGGTAATCCGGGCGCAGCGAAAACAGCGCGCGGTCCAGCCAGAGCTGACGCTCCAGGCCGATATCCGCACCGATCGGCAGGCCTGCTGCCACCCGCCCCAGCACCGGCAAGGCCAACAATGCATCGCGACCGGCGCCTCCCGGCAGACGGATGCCACGTTTCTGATTGGGCAGCAGCTCGATCAACCCGGCGTCGGCCAGCGCCTGCACATGCTTTTGTGCGGCATTGCGCGAGGCAAACCCGAAGGCCTGCGCGATCTCGGCCAGACTGGGCGAGACGCCTGCCTGGGCCTGCTCCTGCAGGAACGCCAGCACGGCGGCACGTTGGGGAGGAAGCGATGGCATGAGACTCGGCAGCAGAACGGGACAAGGTGTACATTTGTACACCCATCGATCGCAGCAGGCGAGACTGGCTTGCTGAGCGGCTTCAGCACGCACTTGCGACTGGCTGACGACAAAGTTATAACTTTAGTACTAACCCGAGATGCCGCCATGAAACTCAAGATCACTGCCATCGGCAATTCCGCTGGCGTCATCCTGCCCAAGGAACTGCTGGCCCGCCTGCGGCTTGGAAAGGGCGACGAACTCTATGCACTGGAAACACCCGACGGCATCAAGCTGACCGCATTCGACCCGACGTTGGCGGCGCAGATGGATGTTGCCGAACAGGTGATGCGTGAGGATCGCCAGGTGCTGAACAAGCTGGCCAAGTGAACACGCGCATGCTGGTCTGGGTTACGCATGCGCTTGCATTGGCCATCCACGAACGCCAATTGAGCGAGCACGGGGGCGCAAGCGGAGTGCGCGACGAAGCGCTACTGGATTCGGCACTTGCACGCCCGCAACAGCTGTTTTCGTATGGCGACCCTCCACCCGATCTGGTTGAGCTGACGGCCAGCCTGGCTTATGGGCTCGCGCGCAATCCCCCATTCGTGGATGGCAACAAACGAACTGCCCACGTGTGCTACCGAGTCTTCTTGCTGCTCAACGGTGCCGAGCTCATCGCCTCGCAGGAAGAAAAATACGTTGCCATGATGAGGCTGGCCGATGGCGCGTGGAGCGAAGCGACATTCGCCCAGTGGCTACGGCCGCGCGTGCGATTGCGTGCAGACACGCATGTGCACGAACCGCAAGGTCATTACGGCTGAAGCAATCCTGGGCAGCAACGCGTCAGTATTGGCACATGCATGCGCAAGTAGCAGATCTACATATCGCAACTCGGTCAGCATCGACGTCGCTGTCTGACGCATGCCCCCTTTATTCAGCACGCTTCCGCGTCGCCGCCGCTTTCTTCGCGGCGGCCTTGCGTACTGCCGGGCCCTTGGTCTTTGCCGCCTTCTTTGCTGCCGTCGAACGGTCGCTGGCTGTGCGCTTTTTCGCGGCACTCGTGGTCTGTTTGGACAATGCCTTCTTCCCCACCGTCTTCTTGGCGGTAGTGCCCTTGCTGGCGGTCTTGAGGGCTTTCTTGGCACCGGCCGAGCGCGTCGGCGACACCGGCTTTTTGGAGGTTGCAGCTGCCTTGTCCTGCGCGGCTTTTTTCTTGGTGGCCTTGGACGCGGAACTGCGCGGTGCAACATCCACACCATCGCGGCGCGCCTTGGACAAGCCGATCGCAATGGCCTGCTTGGTGCTTTTCACACCATGCGCGCCGTCGCGCACCTGGTCGATTTCTTCTTTGACATATTCGCCGGCCTGGGTGCTGGCCGATTTTCCTTCGCGCTTGTCCTTGGCAGCAGCGCGGCGTGTCTTGGCTTGTGGCATGGCACTTCCCCTGTCGTGGATGGCAACTCGATGTAACAAGCGCAGCGTCAACGCGCAGTGGGCGCGGTGCTCACCTGGCGTTGAAGCATGCCTGCCGCTTTTGCAAAGTCACGCACCTGCGCAGTGACCGATCCAGTCAACGACATGCGACACCGCCAGCGATCACTACGCCTCACCGGCTGGCAAGGGTTCGCCTTGGGCATCGTAGGCGGGCGGGTGATAGAAATTGACCGTCTTCAGCGGCGTGTTCCCGGTATTGCGGATCTCGTGCGTTTCACCGCGCTCGATGGCGATCAGGCTACCGGCCTGCAGTGCATGCCTCTGCCCCTCGACGACCGCCTCGCCGGTGCCGTCCACCACGTACAGCCATTGATCGGCACCTCGGTGGCGATTGTCTGGCCCGCCTTCGCCCTCGCCTGGTGCAATCACCATTTCAGCGGCTTGCACCTGGCGCACCGAAAACAGCACCTTGAACGCGTCGGTCAATGTCAGTTGTGCAATCTGCATCAGGCACTCCTCAGGGTTGAGGCGATGCTGAGGCGACGCACGTCAACGTGCTGGCAACATGCTCAGCCGTTGCGGCAATACCAAGCCCAAATGTGTTCGGGCAGATGGTGCTGCACGGGAAAATCCAATGCGCGATAGCCATCGAGTACATCGCGCAGCGCACGTTGCGCTGGCGTAGGACCGGCCAGGCCATCCAGTTCGTCCGCACTCAACTGCACCGCGGCCCAGTCGTAGAGCCGATCGATACGCTGGGCCATCACCGCCTGCAGCCAGTCGCGCAACACGAACACGCGATACCCGCCCTGCTGCAGTTGCGCTACTGCACGTTGCAATGCATCGCCAACGCCCCGAAACCATTCGGTATGCCCACCGGCCACTGCACGGATCGCCATCGGTGCCGGTGCGTTGTGCGCAAGCAGCGGACGCCGCAGTTGCAGCTCAAGATCGCGTGCATCGCGCTCGCGCTCGGTTTCCACCAGCAGCCCGTGCTCCAGATCGAAAAAATCGAACCAGCGCGGATGCAGGCTAGCGATGCGCCCCAGCGGATCGCGCGAGAAACCGATCTTACAATGGTCTTCCCACTGGCACGGGAACACGTAGGTGAAGCAACGTCCGTCGATGGCTACTGGCGTGCTGCTACGTGCGCGTACGCTCATCGGCGACCTGCATGCGCTTGGGTTTGCACCGCGTGCGCATCCTCCGGCGCCGGCTCCCAGCCGAACACGCTGCGCCCGCCATAGCGATGCGAATCGCGACGTTCCTGCGCGATGTAGTCGTCCACCGTCGGCCCTTGCGTACTGGCTTCGAGCCGACGCGCCTGCGCGTCCAGCCGCGCGATCGCCTGCAAGCGTTCGTCGTTGCCCAGTTTGGCCTGCTGCATCGCTTGCTTGAGTACGCCGATGGTGTGGTCGAGCACGCGTGTGGGCACCGGGAACGGTTGCCGGTCCTTGCCCCCATGCGCAAGCGAAAAGCGCGCCGGGTCGCTGAAACGGCATGGCGTGCCGTGCATCACCTCGGCCACCATCGCCAGCGAGCGCAACGTGCGCGCACCCACACCAGGCACTTGCAGCAGCGCGGTGAAATCGCGCGGTCCCGCTTCGGCAGCGGCGGCCAAGCTGGCGTGCAGTCGTCGTGTAATCACGTTTTCGCTGCGCACGTCATGATGATCGGGCATGGACAGATGCGGGTGTTGTGCCGGGTCCCAGGCGTGGCCGGCGAACAGATCGCCGGTGAGCGGACCTTGCGCCGCAGGCGCCTCCACACCCGCAATCCGTTGCCATTGGCGTGCCAGCCGGTCCGGCGCTGTGCTGCGCAGCAGTGCCACCTGCGCATCGCGCGAGGCAGCGGCGCGGTGATCGGCGAGATTGACGATCTCGCCTTGATGCGCGCCCTCGATGGCAGCATGCGGCGCATCCACAAAACTGCTCAGGCCTTCGGAGAGCCAGTGATACCGGCGCGCCTGCTTGCGCTGCCCGTGCATGCCCTGCTGCACCACCACCCAGCGGCCATCGTCGCTGACGATGAAACCATGCAGGTACAGATCGAAGCCGTCCTGCACGGCAGCGCTGTCCACCTTGGCGACCAGGCGGCTGGCCTGTGCCAAAGCGGCGCCGTCCAGCCCGACCGCATCGCCCACTGCCAGCAATTCGGAAGGCGTGGCACGCGAATGCCGGCCGCGCCCGCCACAGACATGGATGCCCAGTTCGCCGGCCAGTGGCGTCAACCCACGCTTGAGCGCGCCGAGCACGCTGGTGGTAATGCCGGACGAATGCCAGTCCATGCCCATGACCGCACCGAACGACTGAAACCAGAACGGGTGCGCAAGCCGCCGCAACAATTCATCGCGCCCATAGCTGTGCACGATCGCCTCGCACATCACTGCGCCAAGCCGCGTCATCCGCTCACCCAACCAACGCGGGACGCGACCTCCATGCAAGGGAAGATCCGCACTGCCACCACGCCGGCTCATTGCTGCCGCCTCTTCTTCATGCGGTCAGGATAACGGCGGCACGTCGCAACAGCTGGGACACCAGCGCGCTGACGCGCGCGGAAAGCTGACGAATTCAGCGCATGGCATGGCACTTTACGCGCACCGCATGCAGGCACGAGCGTGCAGCGACCAGGATGCCGCTCCTGAATGCGCGTACGCCGTGTTGTATCGCCGCCAATCGCAGCCGTGGTCACTTTGCGTTGACCACAGCGCCGTCAAGGTGGTGGTCCTTCTCCTCAGCCATCGCCACGGGGTTCGCATGACTGCCACACCCGCCACTGCCCATGACACGGCGCCGGCCACTGCCACCACCAGTGCGCCGACCTACCCGGTCAACCTGCGCATCAACGGTCAGCCATATCACTTGCAGCTCGAAGCCTGGGTGAGCCTGCTCGACCTGCTGCGCGACCGCCTCGACCTCACCGGCACCAAGAAAGGTTGCGACCATGGCCAATGCGGCGCTTGCACGGTGCTGGTCGATGGCCGCCGCATCAACAGCTGCCTGACCCTGGCCGTCATGCAGGACGGTGCCGACATCACCACCGTCGAGGGGCTGGCCGATGGCGACGCACTGCATCCGCTGCAACGCGCCTTCATCGCCAACGACGCATTTCAGTGCGGTTACTGCACCCCGGGGCAGCTGTGCTCGGCCGTGGGCTTGATCAACGAAGGCAAGGCGCACGACCGCGACCAGGTGCGTGAACTGATGAGCGGCAATATCTGCCGCTGCGGTGCCTATCCGCAGATCACCGATGCCGTGATGGAGGTGATGGGCAAGCCCAGCGACAGCAGCGACAGCGCGGCCACCCCGTGGACGCCCGGGACGGTGCCGGCATGATTCCGCTCACCTATACACGCCCGGACACCGTCGATGCCGCACTCGGCGCGATTGCAGTGCGCAGCGGCGACACGCAGCCGGTGCCCTCCGAGGCACCGGTACGCTTTATCGCCGGCGGCACCAATCTCACCGACCTGATGAAACTGCAGCTGATGCGCCCCAGCAGCCTGGTCGACATCAATCGGCTGCCGCTGGACAGCATCAGCACCCAGCACGATGGCGGCCTGCGCCTGGGTGCGCTGGCGCGCAATGCCGACACCGCATATCACCCGGAGGTGGAAACGCGTTACCCCTTGTTGAGCGCGGCGATTCTGGCCGGCGCTTCGCCGCAGATTCGCAACATGGCAAGCAATGGCGGCAACCTGCTGCAGCGCACGCGCTGCATGTATTTCTACGACCATGCCACCCCTTGCAACAAACGCGACCCGGGCACCGGCTGTTCGGCCATTGGCGGGTTGACCAAATACAACGCCATTCTCGGCACCAGCGCGCACTGCATCGCCACGCATCCATCGGATATGTGCGTGGCCTTGGCTGCGCTGGATGCGGTGATACATGTGCAGGGCACCAAGGGCGAGCGCGACATTGCGTTCTCGCAGTTCCACCGCCTGCCCGGCGATCACCCGGAACTGGACAGCACCTTGGCTCCGGACGAGTTAATCGTGCATATCGACCTCCCCGACGCGAAGCGCTTCGTCGCACACAGTGCGTATCTCAAGATCCGCGAGCGCCTTTCGTACGCGTTTGCGCTGGTGTCGGTAGCGGCCGCATTGGACCTGGCCGACGACGGCAGCATCCGCGAAGTGCGTGTTGCACTGGGCGGCGTGGCGCACAAACCCTGGCGCAATGCCGATGCAGAAGCACAGCTGGTCGGCCAGCCGGCCAATGCCGACACCTTCGGCCGCCTGGCCGACACGCTGCTGCAAGGTGCGCAACCGCAAGGCGAAAACGCCTTCAAGCTGCCGCTGGCACGCCGCGCCATCGTGCGCGCATTGAGCGTTGCACGCGAGGGCACCATCGACAACCGCGGGCGCACCAGTGCGCTGGAGGAATCGCCATGAACGCACGCAGCACCGACCTGTCCGACAGCGAGCTGACCCCGCCGGTTGCCGACAGCGGCACCGGCTATCGCCCCACCGGCACCGGCGTCACGCGCATCGACGGACGCGCAAAAGTCACCGGACAGGCACGTTATGCCGCCGAATGGCCGGTGCCGGATCTGGCCTATGGCGTGGTGGTCAACAGCAGCATTGCCAAGGGTGAGATCGTTGCCTTCCATCTGGATGCAGCACGCGCAGTCCCCGGCGTGCTGGAGATCGTCACCCACGAAAACCGCCCGCATATGCGCGGCATGGACCTGTTCTACAAGGACATGACGGCACCGGCCGGTTCGCCGTTCCGTCCGTTGTACGACAACAAGATCTTGTACAGCGGCCAGCCCATCGCGCTGGTGGTTGCCGAGACCTTCGAAGCGGCGCGCCATGCGGCGCATCTGGTGGAAGTGGAGTTGCTGCAGGATCCACATGACACCAACCTGATGACCGACCTGGACCGTGCGCACAAACCCAGGCCGTTGAAGGCCGGCTTTTCGCCGCCGCCCAAGGACAAGGGCGATCCGCAGAGCGCATTCGACAATGCCGCGTGCCAGGTACAGGCCGACTACTACAGCGGCGTCGAGCACCACAACCCGATGGAGTTGTTCGCTTCCACCGTCATCCGCGATGCCGACGGCCACTTCACCATTTACGACAAAACCCAGGGGTCGCAGAACAGCCGTTGGTACGTGTCGCACGTGTTTGGGCTCAGCAAGCGCAAGGTGACCGTGCGCAACCCGTACGTGGGCGGCGCGTTTGGCTCCGGGCTGCGCCCGCAGTATCAACTGCCACTGGCGGTGATGGCGTCGATCCTGCTGGATCGATCGGTCCGTGTGGTGCTGACACGGCAACAGATGTTCACCTTCGGCCACCGCCCGGAAACGCTGCAGCGGCTCAAGCTCGGCGCAGACCGCGACGGCACCTTGCGCTCGGTCTGGCATGAAGCCATCGCCGAAACCTCTCGCATCGAAGACTACGTGGAGGTGGTGGTCAACTGGAGCGGGCAGTTGTATGCCTGCGACAACGTGCACCTGGGCTACAAGTTGGTGAGTCTGGACCAATACAGCCCGATCGACATGCGGGCGCCCGGCGCCGCGCATGGTGTGCATGCGCTGGAAGTGGCGATGGACGAGTTGGCCTATGAGGTCGGCATCGATCCGTTGGCACTGCGCCTGAAGAACTACGCCGAGGTCAACCCGGCCGACGACAAGCCCTACTCCACCAAGGCGCTGCGCCAGTGTTACGAGCAAGGGGCAGAGCGCTTCGGTTGGGCGCAACGCCCCTTGCAACCGCGCGCGCGCAAGGAAGGCAGCGAGTGGGTGGGCTGGGGCATGGCCACCGGGCAATGGGACGCGATGCAGATGTTCGCGCGCGCTCATGCAGCGCTGCATGCCGACGGCCGTTTGGTGGTCAGCAGCGCGGCCAGCGATATCGGCACCGGTACCTACACGGTGATGGCGATGATCGCTGCCGAAGCATTAGGCCTGCCGTTGGAGCAGGTGACGTTTCAACTTGGCGACTCCACCTTGCCGGTTGCGCCGATCGAAGGCGGCTCCTCGCACGTCACCACTGTGGGATCGGCAGTGGATGGCGTGTGCGCGAAGCTGCGCGCGCGCCTGTTGCGCCTGGCCCAGGCCCTGCCAGAGTCGCGCTTTGCCAAGGCCAGAACTGACGATGTGGTCTTTGCGGACGGCAAGCTGGCATTGCGGGCCGATGCCAGCAGCGCCCTCGCCTTGACCGACCTGCTGCGCACTGCAGGGCTGGAGCAGATCGAAGATAAATTCCTCCTGCTACCGAACGTACTCAAGCAACGCAAATACACCCGTGCCACGCACGGCGCCGTGTTTGTGGAGGTCCGGGTGGACGAAGAACTGGGCACGGTGCGGGTCACCCGCGTGGTCAGCGCCATTGCGGCCGGGCGCATCCTCAATCCGATCACCGCACGTAGCCAGATCGTTGGTGGCGTGGTCTGGGGCATTGGCCAGGCTCTGCACGAGCACACCCAATCCGACCATCGCTTCGGCCGCTTCATGAATCACGACCTGGCGCTGTATCACGTCTCCGCCAACGCCGACATTCACGACATCGATGTGATCTTCGCGGACGAAGACGACCGCGTCGTGAGCAGCCTGGGTGCGAAAGGTGTTGGCGAAATCGGTTTGGTCGGCGTTTCGGCGGCGATCTGCAACGCCATCTTCCACGCCACCGGCAAGCGCATCCGCAGCACGCCGATGACACCGGACAAGGTGATGGCGGACTGACCTGCATTGCACGTTGCGCTTGCAGGGGATGCTTGGCGCTGCGTGAAGTGAAGTGAAATGAAGTGAATGAAGTGATCCCAATCATCGGGCCCAATGCATCGCTGCATTGGGCCCGCTGCCATGTGTCGGCGACAAACCCGCTCGTACCGTCGCGCCGCAGATGCAGCACCTGCCACTGCCACCCAGCGGCGCGCAGCTTTTTTCCTGCCTTATGCCCCAGTACCGCCCACGCACCTACGTTAGCGGTCGTGATCGCTAGGCAGGCATGTGGGTGATCGGCCTGGCAGGCAGCGGCAAATCGACGGCGATGCCAGACACATCCCGCAACGTGTCACCGCTTTTTTCCGGTGTATCCGTGTGCGTCCCGCCTGGGCCGACCGGGAGCGCAGGCATGCATGGCATTTCGTACGACGCGGCGCGGGCTGACCAACATGTCGGCTACTTATTCCCCGCGCAACACCTGCGCCAGGAACGGTGCGGTGCGGCTGCCACGATGGCGTGCCACGACATCCGGTGGTCCTGCCACCACCACGTGACCGCCGGCGCCGCCCGCGCCCGGCCCCATATCCAGCACCCAGTCGCTGCTGGCGGCCACGCGCATATCGTGTTCGACCACGATCACGGTGTTGCCTGCATAGACCAGCCCTTGCAACTGGGCCATCAAGGTATCCACGTCGGACGGATGCAGGCCGGTGGTGGGCTCGTCCAGTACGTAGACGGTGTCGCGCTTTTGGGCGCGTTGCAATTCGGTCGCCAGCTTGATGCGCTGCGCTTCGCCACCGGACAGTTCGGTGGCCGGCTGGCCAAGACGCAGATAGCCCAGCCCCACTTCGCGCAACACCTGCAACGGGCGCAACACGCTGGCATCGTCGGCAAAGAAGATGGCTGCCTGATCCACCGTCATTTCCAGCACCTGCGCGATGTTGCGACCGCGTAGCGCGATCTCCAACGTCTTGGCGTTATAGCGCGCGCCGTGGCAGGTCGGGCACGGTACGTAGACGCTGGGCATGAACAGCAATTCCACATACACCGAGCCTTCGCCCTCGCAGGTGGCACAGCGGCCCTTGGCGACGTTGAAGGAGAACTGCCCTGGGTCGTAACGGCGCCGGCGTGCGGCGGGCGTGGCCGCAAACAGCTTGCGCACCGGGTCGAACAGGCCGGTGTAGGTGGCCAGATTGGAGCGCGGGGTACGGCCGATGGGTTTTTGATCCACGCGCACCAGCCGGCGCACCTGATCCAGCCCGGCAACAATCGCACCCTCCGATGGCACCTGCGTGCCGCGCTCCAGTGGATCCAGCGCTTCTTCGTCCTCTGCCTGCGCCTGACCCAGATGGGCGGCCAGCAGTTCCACCAGCGCCTGACTCACCAACGACGATTTGCCCGAGCCGGACACACCGGTCACGGTAGTGAACACACCTAACGGCAGGTCCACATCCAGCGCGCGGACGTTGTTGCGGGTGATGCCGCGCAGCTGCAACCAACCGCTTGCCGCGCGCGCCTGGCGCTGCACCTGCGGCGGCGTGCCGAACAGATAGCGCCGTGTGGAAGAGGCCTGCACCTGCTCCAAGCCTGCGGGCGGCCCGCTATAAAGTACCTGCCCGCCCTGCGCGCCGGCCGCCGGGCCTACATCCACGATCCAGTCTGCATGGCGGATCACGTCCACTTCGTGTTCGACCACGAAGACCGAATTGCCGGCCGCCTTGATTTGATCCAACGCACCCAGCAGCGCCTGCGCATCGGCGGGATGCAAGCCGGCCGATGGTTCGTCCATCACGTACACCACGCCGAACAACTGCGAGCGGATCTGCGTAGCCAGCCGCAGCCGTTGCAACTCGCCCGGCGACAAGGTGGGCGTGCTGCGCTCCAAGCTGAGGTAGCCCAGACCCAGCGCCTGTACGACGGCAATACGCGCGCGCAGATCCGCGGCGATGCGTTGCGCGGCGATCGCTTGTTCCGGATGTTGGCGCGTATCTTTACGCGTACCTTTGGATGGGGCGGCTTCGGCGGCGGGGCGCAGCAGCTCGGCCACCTCGTCCAGCGGGCGCCGCGACAGCTCCCCAATGTCCAGCCCGGCAAAGGTGACCGACAAGGCCTCGCGGCGCAGGCGCTTGCCATCGCACTGCACGCATTGTGTGCTGAGCAAATACTGCGCCACGCGCTTTTTCATCTGCGCGCTCTGGGTGGTGGCGAAGGTGTCCAGCACATAACGCCGCGCACTGGTGAACGTGCCCATGTAGCTGGGCTCTTCCTTGCGCTTGAGGGCGCGCCTGACCTCGGCCACGTTGTAACCGGCGTATACCGGCACCACCGGCTGTTCGTCGGTAAACAGGATCCAGTCGCGGGTTTTCTTCGGCAGCGTGTGCCATGGCACATCCACGTCATGGCCCAGCGTGGTGAGGATGTCGCGCTGGTTCTGCCCATGCCATGCGCCCGGCCAGGCGGCGACCGCACGGTCGCGAATGCTCAGGCTGCGGTCGAGCACCATGGTCGCTTCGGTGGCGTCATAGATGCGCCCCAGGCCGTGGCAGGTGGGGCATGCCCCTGCGGGCGTGTTCGGCGAAAAACCGTCGGCGTAGATGATCTCCTGCCCCGGCGGATACTGGCCGGCACGCGAATACAGCATGCGCAACGAGTTGGAGATGGTGGTGACGCTGCCCACCGACGAGCGTGCGCTAGGCGCGCCGCGGGCCTGCTGCAGGGCCACCGCCGGTGGCAGGCCATCGATGGCATCCACCTCCGGCACGCCTACCTGGTCGATCAGGCGCCGCGCATACGGCGAGATCGAATCCAGATAGCGCCGCTGCGCCTCCGCAAAGATGGTGCCGAACGCCAACGACGACTTGCCCGATCCGGAAACGCCGGTGAACACCACCAGTGCATCGCGGGGGACATCCACATCCACGTTCTTGAGGTTGTGCTCGCGCGCGCCGCGTACGCGCACCAGGCCACTGGAAGACGTCGCGTTTGACATGACTACCGACACCAGAGTCGACAAGACGCCAGCCTAGCGCGCGCGACATGCAGCCGGTGTCAGCGATGGTGACCGAGCGCAGGCAACACCTGACCTGCCAGGCGCTGCAGATGCTATGGCGTGGCGACCACGCGTGAGAGGCAGTCGTCAGATGGGGGGCGAACAGTGCGCTGCAACCACATCTTCGCACGGTACCGGCTCCTGCCGCGCGTAGCCAGCGCCCGCCTGCCGGGCGTACGCCGTCCCTCAGCGGCGCTTAGCCCAGCGCATGCGCAGGCGTCACCTGCTCACCGGTGGCGGCCAGCGCATGCATGCGCATCACCATGCCACTGAACAGGCGCGCAGTGGCAGCATTGCGCGTACGGAAGACCTCTTCCAGCGCGGCGTAATACCACAGGGTGCCTTCGCGCCCGGCAGTGAACACATTGAAGATGTCCTGACCGACGGCAGGATTTTCCAGGTCCTGCACGATGCTGCGCGCGTTATAGAGCTTGTCGCAGCCGGACACCAGCAGCGCGCGCTCGGGCGTCTTGCGCAGGTGCGCAAGATAGGCCTGCTTGCGCTCGCGCCAATCGCGTTTGCGTGCGCGCTGGTTGTTGTCCACCTCGGCCTTGTCTTCGGCAGTGGCATCGGTGCAAGCCATCACGATATCGGCCACCGCATCGCCGAACTGCGCACGGATCGAGGCCTCGTGCCCGCCACCGCAGTCTTCCACCACATCGTGCAGCAGGCCGGCGATGGCCTGCTCCTCATCGCCGCCGCATTCCAGCACCAGCGTCGAGACGCCCAGCAAATGACTCAGGTAGGGGACCTGCGTGCCCTTGCGCACCTGGCCGGCGTGAGCGATGCGCGCGTAGTCCACGGCCAGGGCGTAGCGTTCGGTGAGAGCGGTCATGGGGCATCCGATGCGAGCGATGCGCCTAGTATCGCCGAGCCCGACTGCCGACAGGTGAGGACGCTGCCATGAGCGATTCAGGCTAAATACTGCGCGATCGCGGCCGATAGGTCTAGGCTGCACCTACGCCGTTCGATGATCTAACGCCATGACCACGCTTCCTGTCTGCAACGCCTGCCGCGACGGCCAGGACTTCCCCACCGCGATCACCATGGCCTTCCAGCCGATCGTGGACGTGTCCACTCGCAGCATCTACGCAGGCGAGGCTTTGGTGCGCGGCATCAACGGCGAGTCGGCCGGCAGCATCCTGGCCGCAGTGGATGAGCGCAATCGCTATGCATTCGACCAGGCCTGCCGCATCAAGGCCATCGAATGCGCCGCGCAGATCGCCTTGCCGGCGCTGCTGTCGATCAACTTCATGCCCAACGCGGTCTATAACCCCGAGCATTGCCTGCGCGCCACGCTGTCGGCCACGGCGCAATACGGCTGGCCGCTCAACGCCATCATCTTTGAAGTCAGCGAGCAGGAACATCTTACCGACCCGGCGCACCTGCTCGGCATCCTGCGCACCTATCAGGCGCGCGGCATGAAAAACCGCCATCGACGACTTCGGCGCCGGCTACGCCGGGCTCGGCCTGCTGGCCGAGTTCCAGCCGGATCTGCTCAAGCTGGACATCGCCCTGGTCCGCGGTATCGACACCGACCGCAGCCGCCAGGCCATCGTGCGCCACGTGACGCGCATGTGCGAAGAGCTCGGCATCGCCGTCATTGCCGAAGGCATCAAACAACCCGACCAATACCGCGCCCTGCGCGACCTGGGCATCCACCTGCAGCAAGGTTATCTGTTCGCCAGACCGCAGATCGGCGAACTACCGAAGGTGCATTGGCCGGAGTGAGTGCGCGCGCGTACCGATGACGTGGCATTGAGTCACTTCTGGAGGGAACATCAGCGAGCAATCACCACCCACTGCGGCTTCACGGGAAAACAAAGCGCACTGAATGCACTCTTACGAATCTTCAATCCCAATTCCCGGCGGCGCACCAGCGCCGCTCACACATACCGCGGAATCGGGCCCAGCTGCGGCGTCTGATCTGGCAGCTCCACTTCTACTTCGTCCACATAGCACCAGCCCCAGCCTTCGGGCGGGTCGTAGCCTTCGATGATGGGGTGGCCGGTGGCGCGGTGATGCGCGGTGGCGTGGCGGTTGGGCGAGTCGTCGCAACACCCCACATGGCCGCAACTGCGGCACAGGCGCAGATGCACCCATTCGCTGTCAATGGCCAGACATTCTTCGCAGCCACGCGCACTGGGCGTGACCGTATTGATTTGATCGGTATGGCGGCAGTGCTGGCTCATGCGCTGGTGGACTCCTGGGTGGCGCTGGCAAGTTCGGAGACCGGCACTGGGTTGGCCTGATGGGCGAGGTACTGATGGATCTGCGCGACCACGGCGGCGCCCTCGCCCACTGCAGCGGCCACGCGCTTGACCGAGCCCGCACGCACATCGCCGATGGCGAACACGCCAGGGCGATTGGTTTCCAGCGGCAGGCACGCCGGTACGCCGTCGCCACGCGCGGTGCCGGTCATGACAAAGCCGCGCTTGTCGGTGTCCACGCAGTCCTGCAGCCAACCGGTGTTGGGGTCTGCGCCGACGAACAGGAACAGGTGCCGCAACTCCACGCGCGCGGTTGCACCGTCCTTGCGGGTGCGCAACACCGCGGCCTGCAAGCCGCGCTCGGGGTCGCCTTCCAGCGCGGCCACTTCGGTGCCGGTGTGCAGCTGCACGTTCGGCAACGCGGCGATACGTTCGATGAGGTATTGCGACATCGAGCTCTCCAACCCGTCGCCGCGGATGATCAGGTGCAGCTCCTTGACCCGCGGCGCCAGGAACGCCACCGCCTGCCCTGCAGAATTGCCGCCGCCTACCAGCGCCACCACGCCGCCTTCGCACAGGCGCGCTTCCACCGGCGAGGCCCAGTAGGACACACCGTGGCCTTCGAAGCGATCCAGGCCCTCGATCTCCGGGCGCCGGTAACGCGCACCCGACGCGATCACCACCGTGCTGGCCAGCAACTGTTTGCCATCGGCAAGATCCAGCTTCAGCGCGCCATCGTCGCGGCCGCATTCCAGCATGGCCGCTTCGATCGGAATCACCAGTTCCGCGCCGAATTTCAGCGCCTGGTTGTACGCGCGCCCGGCCAGCGCCTGCCCGGAAATGCCGGTGGGAAAGCCGAGATAATTTTCGATACGCGCCGAGGCACCGGCCTGCCCGCCGATGGCGCGCTGGTCCAGCACCAGCACCGACAAGCCTTCGGATGCGGCATACACCGCCGTCGCCAGGCCGGCGGGGCCGGCGCCCACGATCGCCACGTCGTAGCGTTTGTCCGGGTCGATGTCCGGCGTCATGCCCAGGCAATGCGCGGCTTCGGCATCGCTGGGCTGGCGCAGCACGCGCCCGCTCGGGCACACCATCACCGGTAGCTCGTGCTCCTGGATGCCCAGGCGCTGCACCAACGCGCGGCCTTCGTCGTCGGAGACATCCATCACCGTGTTGGGGTAGCCGTTGCGGGTCAAAAAGCCCTGCAACCGGGTCAGATGCGGGTCGTCCGGCTCGCCGATCAGCACCGAACCCGACGCATCGCCCTCGATCAGCCCGACGCGGCGCAGGATCAATGCACGCATCACCACTTCGCCCACTTCGGCCGAACTGATCATCAGCGCGCGCAGATGCGCGGTATCGAATGGCAGCGCCAGGCAGCCGTCCGGCCCGGCACGTCCAGCCGCCAACGACGCGCGCCCGGCCAGCTGACTCACCTCGCCGGTGAACTGGCCGGGCGTGTGCCGGGTGATCGGCTTTTCGTTGCCCAATCCATCGCGGCGCACCACTTCGATGGCGCCCTCCAGCACCACCCACACCGGCGCATGGGCATCGCCGACCTCGAACACGGTATCGCCCGCGCCGAACCGTTGCGCCGGCCCGCTGGCGAAGCGCCGGGTGATCGACAACTGGCCCGCGTCCAGCTCGGGAAACATCTGATGGTGGCGGGTCTGGTCCAAAGACATGGAGGGACGACGCAGCTAGGGGATCACATGCAAGCATGGGCAGTGGTGACGGCAATGGCAATCACCCGAAATGGTCACTGATGGCCACGACAGCGCGCAGACGCCAGGCAGGCGTACGCGAGCGAACGCTGCTGCCGGTCAGACGTACCCAGCTGCTTTGAAGACCGCACGCGCTCAGCGTGAGGACATCCAGCACGCGAATAACGGAGCGGGCAGTCGTCAGGCCGGGGGCAACCGTACATGGCAAACGAAGGTAGGTGTAGCGCATCTCGCACGGAGCAACGCCCGTGCGCGTCCGGCAACTGCACGGGCGTTTTGTGCGCTGCCCAGTCAATCGAGCCCAAGCATGTGCCTTACGACTGCACAGGCTCCCAATGTGGGCCATGCTGCCCGGCCGCCATGCGCTGGGCCGGGCGCACGCGAAACACCACACTGATGCGCTCGCCCACCGCACGCGTGCTCTTGGCAATACCGTGCACGTGCGTGTGTTGCGAGGCGTGGCTCATCGCCAGCAGGCTCCCCGGTGCCAGCTCCAGCGCAACTGCCCGCGTGCTGCCGTCCTTGGCGCGCAGTTGCATCCGGCGCGGTGTACCCAGCGACAGCAGCGCGATGGGGTGCGGTGCCACCAGCGTGTGTAGCGCGTCGTGATGCATTGCCACGCTGTCGCGCCCATCGCGGTACAGGTTCAAGCCCACTGCGTTGTACGGCGCCGGGAGCACCGCCTGCACCGCATCGAGCAAGCGCTGCAGCGGCAACCCCGCAGGCAATGCATCATCCAACCGATACGAGGCCAGCAGGCGCGGCACGTCCACCACCCGGTCGTACATTTCGCGGCGCTGGCTGCGCCAATCGGCGCCATCGCGCAATGCGTCGAACGCCTCCTGCGCCAGTGCAGGCGGCAGCAGCTGCGGCCAATAGCACACGCCGCCTTGCTGGTCGTGCAGCACCTGCAGCGGTGCGATGGGAGCGTTGAACAAATCCATCAGCCCGCTATGCGGGCGCCTGCAGCCGATTTCAGCGCCACGCTGTCATCACGCATGGCGCCAGCCCGACCAGTTCAGCTTCACGCTGCGGTACGCAAAGCGCCGCACCGTGTTCACGTACGGCGATCAAGCATGCCTGCTCGTTCTTGTGGAGACATCCCATGCATCGCACCCCTCCTGCCCACGTGGTGATTTCCGGCGCGTCCAGCGGCATCGGCCAAGCCACTGCAGAAGCATTCGCCGAACAAGGCGCGCGCCTGGTGCTGGCCGCACGCGGCGAAGACGCCCTCGATGCGGTTGCCGAACGCTGCCGTGCGCGAGGTGCCGAGGTCTTGGTGGTGCCCACCGACGTCAAACATGCCGAACAGGTCGAGGCACTGGCGACCAGCGCGCAGAGTTTTCTGGGGCGCATCGACCTGTGGTTCGGCAATGTCGGGGTGGGCGCAGTCGGCAAATTCCATGAGGTACCGATGGAAGCGAGCGCGGCCGTGATCCACGCCAACCTGCTCGGTCGCATGCACGACGCCCATGCGGTGATCCCCATCTTCGTCGCACAAGGCCACGGCATCTTCGTCAACATGATCTCGTCGGGCGGCTTTGCATCCACGCCATTTGCGGCGGCGTACGGCGCCAGCAAATTCGGGCAACGCGGCTTTTCCGAAGCGTTGCGCGCCGAGTTGAGCGACTACCCGCACATCCACGTGTGCGACGTGTACCCGTACTTCGTGGATACGCCGGGCCTGCGCCATGGTGCCAATTACGTGGGCCGCCGCATCAGCGGGCCACCGCTGATGCTGGACACCCGCACCGTCGCGGCGGCTGTCGTGCGCCTGCTGGACCGGCCACGCAACACGGTGGTGTTGGGCACTGCCGTCCATGCGATGCGCCTAGGCCATGCGCTGGCGCCGCAGGCCCTGGCACGCGCCATGTACCGCTTCTTCGACCGTTATTTTGCGCAGGCACCCCGGGTGGCGCGTTCCACCGGCAATGTGTTCGCAGCACCCAGCATGGCCGGCGGCATCGACGGTGGCTACCGGCGGCGCCCCAGGTTGCGCGCACGTTCTACACGCGACAAGGTGTTGATCGGTGCGGCCGCTGCAGCAGTGACGGGCTTGGCGGTGCTGGCTTTACGACGCAGGTGAGTCCCCGAGGTCCGCGGTTGCAGTGGCGACAGTGGCGCGCTCTTGCCAGCGATTTCCAGACGCTGCGGCAAGGTGGGAAGCAGACGGGCCTCAATGCGACACGACAGCGGCGAGCGTGCGCGCCACTGTGCATGCCGATGGGCCACACCTCGATGACGACGCGTCTGCTCAGCGAACCCAACCATGACGGCGATGGCCATCGCACATCCTCAGGTGTGGCGCGCCCACGCGGCTGTGCTACGGTCCGGCGCTGCATCCGCCTGGAGCACTCTGCATGCCGTCTCGCTTGATCGTCCCACATCGGGCTCGTTGGCTGGCAGCGCTTGCGGCCGTCATCGCCGTTTTCGGCAACGCCGCGCCGCGCACGCCTGCAATTGCCTTCGACGCAGTCGACCCGTTCATTGGCACCGGTGGCGAAGGCCACACCTATCCTGGTGCCACGGTGCCGTTCGGCATGGTGCAGCTGAGCCCGGATACGCAAATCAAGCCGCGCAAGGACGCCTATGGCTGGGCGGCCGGCTACCGGCATAGCGACACCACCATCGTCGGGTTCTCGCACACGCATTTTTCCGGTTCCGGGCATTCGGATCTGGGCGACATCCTGCTGATGCCGCAAGCTGGCGACATCAAACTCGAACGCGGGGATGCCAGCAAGCCGGGCAGCGGCTATACCGCGCAGTTCGACCACACCAGCGAACAGGCGCAGCCCGGCTATTACGCCGTGACCTTGAACGACCGCAATATCCGCGCCGAACTCACTGCCAGCGCGCGTGTGGGCGTGCATCGCTATCGGTTCCCGAAAGGCACGCCGGCGCATGTGCTGGTCGACCTGCGCACCAGCCTGTACGACTACCCTGGCAAGGTGCAGTGGTCGCGGCTGCGTGTGCGCAGCGATGGCACGGTGACCGGCTTTCGCGAAACACGCGGTTGGGCGCCCGGCCGGCAGTTGTATTTCGCCATGCGCTTCTCGCGCCCGCTCACTGCCACGCAACTCCATGACACCGAACAGGACATCCCGTACAAGGGCTTTCCACCGCCGGGCGAGAAGAATCCTGCGCAGCGCGCGCAGATCGAAGGCCGGCAACTGGTCGGTGTGTTCGATGTAGCCAACGACGGCACACCGCTGGTGGTGAAGGTGGCGCTCTCGCCGGTCAGCGAGGCCGGTGCCATCGCCAACCTCGATGCCGAAGTGCCTGGCTTCGATTTCGATCGCGTCCGCGCCGATGCACGCGCGCAATGGACGCAGGCGCTGTCGGCGATCGATGCACAGGGCACCACGCAACAACGCACCCAGCTCTACACCGCGCTATATCACACCCTGCTCGGGCCTACGCTGTTCATGGACAGCGACGGCCGCTACCGCGGGCCAGACAACGCGGTGCATCAAGCGACTGGCTGGACCAACTATTCCACCTTCTCGCTGTGGGATACCTACCGCGCCTTGCATCCGCTGCTCACCCTGGTGCAGCCAGCGCAACGCAGCAGCGATGTGGTCAATTCGCTGCTCGCCTCGCGTCGCGAAAGCGCCTACGGCATCCTGCCGATATGGGCATTCCACGGCCTGGAAACCTGGTGCATGATCGGCTACCACGCCGTCCCGGTGATTGCGGACGCGTACATGAAAGGCATCGGCGGCTTCGACCCAGATGAGGCCTTGCAAGCGATGGTCGCCAGCGCCAACTACGGCCCTTACGACGGCATCGCGCAGTATCGCGAGCTGGGCTATGTGCCCATCGACGAAGAAGGCGAAGCCGCATCCAAGACGCTGGAATACGCCTTCGACGACTGGCCCATCGCGCGCATGGCCGACAGGCTCGGCAAGGCCGAGATTGCCGCCGAGTTCACCAAGCGTGCCGGCAACTGGAAGCACGCCTTCGACCCGGCCACCGGCTACATGCGCGCGCGCACCCGCGCCGGCAACTTCCGCGAGCCGTTCGACCCATCTGCCAGCGGCTACGGCAGCGACTACACCGAAGGCAATGCGTGGCAATACTCCTGGTACGTGCCGCAGGACGTGGCCGGCCTGGCTGCCGCGCATGGCGGCGAGGACACATTGCTTGCCCGGCTGGATGCGGTGTTCGATGCCAAGGTGGCCCCGAAGGTCTTCGAGCATATGGAAGACATCACCGGCCTGATCGGCTGGTACGCGCATGGCAACGAACCCAGCCACCACGTTGCCTATCTGTATGCTTATGCCGGCCAACCGTGGCGCACGCAGGCGCGTCTGACCCAAATCATGCGCAGCCAATATCACGCAGGGCCAGAAGGCCTGGCCGGCAACGACGATCTCGGCCAGATGTCGGCGTGGTATGTATTCACCACGCTGGGCTTCTACCCGGTGGCGCCCGGCAGCAACCAGTACATCATCGGCCGCCCCTTCCTGCCGCGCGCCACGCTCAACCTGCCCAATGGCAAACGCTTCTCGATCATCGCCGAAGGCTTGAGCGATGCACGCAGCTACGTGGGCAGCGCCACGCTCAACGGCAAACCGTTGACCCGCGCTTACGTGACACACGAACAAATCCTGGCAGGCGGCGAACTGCGTTTCCGTATGCAGGCGACACCGAATCAGCAGTGGGCGACCGACCCAGCGCAGCGGCCGTATTCGATGTCGGCGCAGGTGCAATAAATCAGAGCAACTGCGAGATGGAGCGACCGGGTGATCCTTTAGGGATGCAAGTCCGCAGGACATGAGGCGGATGCGCAGGCTCGACCGGACGCTCGCTACGTTTCGTTAGCGGACCCCTGCATTGGCCTGGCTTACTGCCTCAGTAGTACATCCGCATGCGCAAGCCGCATGGATCGCGCGCCACCACTGCTGGCAGGCTGCCGGCGTGCTCGCGCAGTCGATTCCTGCACAACCCATGCGCTTGTCTGCCGTTAGTTTCCGAATGCGAGGCCTTCGATGCCGAGGTGATCGCACCACGTGCACCACCGTCACGTATTCACATGATGCACAACTTTCGTTCACCGATACGCATCGCCCTGCTTTCCACACTGGCTGCCATCGGTACGCACGACGACTGCGTGCCTGCCCTTCCCCCAATGCAGGAGCGTGTGCATGTCCAGCACCAAGAATCAGTATGAAATGCAGAACCCGTTGACCCAGTTTCCCCAGCCGCAATTTCCGGAACAAACCCAGCAGGCGCCGGGGACCATCCATGCACTGCAGCCCAAGGCAGACCACGGCGAGCAGAGCTACAAGGGCTTTGGTCGTCTGCAGGGCCGCAAGGCACTGATCACCGGCGCAGACTCCGGCATCGGGCGCGCCACCGCCATTGCTTTCGCACGCGAAGGTGCCGATATCGTGCTCAATTATCTGCCTGAAGAAGAACAGGACGCAGCCGAGGTGGTGCAACTGATCCAGGCAGAAGGGCGCAAAGCCATCAGCGTTCCGGGCGACCTCAAGAACGAGGCGTTTTGCACCGAACTGGTGGACCGTGCGGTGAAGGAGCTTGGCGGCCTGGACGTGCTGGTCAATATCGCAGGCAAACAGACCGCCGTGAAAGACATCGCAGACATCACCACCGAGCAGTTCGACGCCACCTACAAGACCAACGTCTATGCGATGTTCTGGCTGTGCAAGGCCGCCATCCCGCATCTGCCGCCGGGCGCATCCATCATCAACACCGGTTCGATCCAGTCGTACCAGCCCTCGCCTACACTGCTCGACTACGCCTCCACGAAGGCGGCCATCGTCAACTTCACCAAGGGGCTGGCGCAGCAGATCGCCGAGAAAGGGATCCGCGTCAATGCAGTCGCGCCCGGCCCGGTATGGACGCCGCTGCAGCCCAGCGGTGGTCAGCCGCCGGAGAAGATTCCCGATTTCGGCTCTGAAACGCCGCTCAAGCGCGCCGGCCAGCCGGTAGAAATGGCGCCGCTTTACGTGATTCTGGCATCGCAGGAATCGAGCTACGTCACTGGCGAAGTGTTCGGTGCCACCGGCGGCCTGCTGCTGTCTTGAGTCGCACCGGCGCCGACTTCCAACGCGATGCCACCGGCACCTTGCCGATTGCTGCGTACGCGGCGATCGGCGACGGGCGCACGGTGGCGTTATGCGGTGCGGACGGCAGCATCGACTGGTGGTGCGTGCCAAAAATGGACTCGCCGCCGTTGTTCGATCGTCTATTGGATGCAGGCGAAGGCGGCTATTTCGCCCTCACGCCGCAACAGCTGCAGCATGTACAGCGCCGATACCGCGACGGCAGCAATATTCTCGAAACGACCTTCACCACCGCAACCGGCAGCGCACGTCTGACTGAGTCGCTCAACAGCGGCGAAGCCGGCCGGCTGCCGTGGTCGGAACTTGCGCGACGCATCGAAGGCATCGAAGGCAGCGTGGTCTTCGACCTGATCTACCGGCCCGGCACCCGTGCCGGCGAAGCCACGCCCTGGCAAAGCGAGACGCCGAACGGCCGTGTGCATCACGTCGGCCCGCTCATGACCATGCTGCGCTACGACAAGGATGCAGCGCAGCTGTTGCAGTGCGACGACCGCGGCGTGCACGCCACGCTGGCGATCGGCGCAGGCGACACACAGGTGGTCGCGTTGCTGGCCGCCGAAGAAGATGCGCTACCGGTGCCCGCACTGGAAGACATCGGTGGGCGCATCGAGCGCAGCGACCAGGAGTGGCGCGAATGGAGCGGCAACCTGTCCTACGCCAATGGTTACCACGATGCGGTCGTGCGCTCTGCGCTGGCGCTCAAGTTCCTGTGGTTTTCGCCGACGGGCGCCATCGCCGCCGCGGTCACCACGTCATTGCCAGAGCAGATTGGCGCAAATGGCAATTGGGATTATCGCTATGCGTGGGTCCGCGATGCCGCCTACACCACCAAGGCCTTCCTGCGCGTAGGCGCATTGGCCGATGCCAAGGCTGCGTTTAGCTGGTTGATGCGCACCATCCGCCAGCATCGGCCAGGCGTGCGCCCCTGCTACACCCTGGAAGGCGCGTTGGTGCCCGACGAGCGCGTGATCGATCTTCCCGGCTACTGCAATACGCGCCCGGTGCGCGTCGGCAACACCGCCAGCAACCAGCTGCAGCTGTGCCTGTACGGCGACATCTTCGAAATGGCCGCGCGCTTTCTCGATGCCGGCCATATCCTGGACCAGGAAACCGCACGCCAGTTGTTCGAGCTCGGCAACGAATGCGCAAACACCTGGATGCGCAAGGACGCCGGCTTCTGGGAACTGGAAGCCGCCGAGCATTACACCATGTCCAAAGTGGAATGCTGGCTGGCGCTGCGCCGCGCCAGCGAGCTGGCCAAGGCCGGCCATCTCTCCACCGCGATGCTGCCACGCTGGGAGCGCGAACAGGTGCGCATTCTCGCGTGGATCGATGTGCACTGCTGGTCCGACACCAAGCAGGCTTACACCTTCTACGCGGGCACCGACGACCTGGACGCGAGCCTGCTGTTGGCCTCGCGCTTTGGGTTGGGCGGGCCGCGCCGCGAGCGCATGATCGCCACCCGCGATGCCATTGCCTCAGAACTCGGCAGCGATGCATTGCTGCACCGCTACAGTGGCATGCAACAACGCGAAGGGGCATTTATTGCCTGCTCGTTCTGGCTGGTGGAAGCCTATGGCCTGCTCAGCGAGCGTGCCGAAGCCAGGCGCTTGTTCGAGCAGTTGCTGGAGCAGTTGGGCAACGATGTCGCACTGATGCCCGAGATGCTGGACACGAGCACGCGCGCCGCCCTGGGCAACGTACCGCAAGGCTTGAGCCACCTCGCGCTGATCCACGCAGCGCTAGCCGTGGATGGCGAATAAGCGCAGCGCAGCACCTGTCGCCTTCACCAGGTTGTTATCGCAGCAAACTCCTTCTCCACTCGGCAGAAGGAGCACGCTAGACGGATGCGGCTGCGCCAGATCGCAGCTCGACCAATTGCGGCAGTTCGCTTACTGCGCCAATACCACGGTCTGGATCGCATGCGCCGGAATCTCCAACGTACTGGATGCCTCGCCCACATACAGGTTGTAAGCAATCGCAACGTCGCCGGCATTCATGACCACCATGGCCAGGCTGCCATCGGTGTTGAGGAACGCCGTGGTCGCCAGATTGCTACGGCTGCTGGCTGAGCTGACCCGCCGTGCGCCCGGCCGGATGAATTTGGAAAAGTGGCCGATATACCAATAGCTCGGCGTATAGATCACCTCGCCCGTGCGCGTATCGGCATGCACCGGCGCAAAGCAGTAATTGCCCACGTGGTTCGGCCCACCATGCTGGTCGAGCAGAATGTTCCAGTCCGTCCAGCCCACTGCGCCATGATTGAGGTCGTTGATGATGGCCGTGCCGTAGCGTTCGCCATTGGGCCAATACTGCAATTTGGCCGGGTCGAACTTTTCCACCGCCGCTTCGGTCAACAGCAAGTGCTTGTCCGGGTACGCCTGCGCAACTGCCGCCACGTTCTCCACCATCGGCTCGAATCCGGCCCAGGTTTCATACCAATGGAAGCCCATGCCCCATGCATATTTTGCCGCTTCCGGGTCATCGAAGATCACATGCGCGCGATGCACCATCATGTCGCGGTTGTGGTCCCACACGATGATCTTGCGCTCGCCGTAGCCGGCGCCGGCCATTGTGGGCCCAAGATGATGCTTCAAGAAGTCGCGCTCTTCCTCGGCCGAAAACAGCATCGACTCCCAGGTCTGCACCGCCATCGGCTCGTTCTGCAGGCTGATGCCCCAGATAGGGATGCCCGCTTTCTCGTACGCGGCAATAAAGCGCGTGTAGTAGCTTGCCCAGGCCTGCGCGTACTCGGGCAATAGCTTGCCGCCCTTGAGCATGGTCTTGCTGTCTTTCATGAAGGCCGGCGCACTCCACGGGCTGGCGAACGTGGTGAGCTTGCCGCCGGCCGCCGCAATCGCCTGGCGCAACATCGGGATGCGGTACTTGGCGTCGTGCTTGACCGAAAAACTCTTCAGCGCCGCGTCGCCCTCCTTGATGTAGGTGTAGCTGCCGCTGCTGAAATCCGAGCTATGGATGGTGATACGCGCCAGCGTATAGCCAATGCCCTGCTGCGGATCGTAGTACGCCGTGAGCAGCGCACGTTGCGCACGCTTTGGCAGCTTGGCAAAGGTCTCTGCGCTGGAATCGGTGATCGCGCCACCGATGCCCAACAGTTCCTGAAATTGCCGTTGCGGATTGACGAAGATGGAGTTTTCTTTTTCGGTCAGCGGATGCCCGTTGGCAGGAGCAGCAGCCGTGCTGACGCGCATCTGCTGCGTGGCGCCTTGAGAACTGGTGTAGACGCGCAGTGCACCAGTGCTGCTCACCGCTGGCGAGGTCTCATCTACCGCTGTTGGCGTCGCTGCGGATGCAACAGCCGTCGCTGCTGCACTCGCGCTCATCACTGTGCCCAGCCCCATCCCTAACATCCCCACCACCGACCACGTCATCGCTCGCTTCACCGCGCACCCTCCCAGGTAGATCGCGCAAGCCTAACCGACCAACGCGCCGCAGCATTGCAGGACAAACGAGCGCAAGCGCAGTGCGGTGTGACATCAGACTTCCTTCTCCCGTCGGGACATTGCCCCCCTTCATGGGAGAGAAGGTGACGCGCAGCGCCGGATGAGGGTACGTGAGCACTTAAAGGTGCCGGCCGCGCGCGTAATGCGTCGCGAACAAAACAACGTAAAAGACTTCAATCTTCACCAATCCCAGCAGCCGTACCCTCACCCCAACCCCTCTCCCGGAGAGAGAGGGGCTAAGCCGCGACGCCAGCATTTCCTTCTCCCGTCGGAACATTGTCCCCCTTCATGGGAGAGAAGGTGACGCGCAGCGCCGGATGAGGGTACGTGTGCACTTAAAGGTGCCGGCCGCGCGCGTAATGCATCGCGAACATAACAACGTAAAAGACTTCAATCTTCACCAATCCCAGCAGCCGTACCCTCACCCCAACCCCTCTCCCGCAGGGAGAGGGGCTCACTCACTTGCGCGACAAACGATCCAAAATCCCGGGCACTTCTTGTGGAATCTCGCGTGCCAGAAATCCAACCGTGCCAATCCGCCTGGACAGCTGCTTACCCGCTACCGCGTGCACAAATACACCCCACAGCGCGGCGGTCAACGCATCGCTGCCCCGCGCAGCAAACCCCGCGATCAAGCCGGCCAAGGTGTCGCCCGAACCAGACGTGCCTAATCCGGGCACACCACCGCGATGCACCCACAACGCACCAGCCGGCCCGGCGATGAAACTGTCCGCCCCCTTGACGATCACCACGCTGCGCATCTTCTGCGCGAAGGCAAGCGCGTACTCGCCCGGCGCTGCTTCCACCGCAGCCTTGTCGTCGCCGGCGAGCGTTGCCATTTCGCCGGCATGCGGCGTCAGCACGAATGGGCGCCCAGGCGGCGCACGCAAGCTGCGCGACAGCGCGCCGGCGTCCAGCACCAAGGTACAGACCGCCTTGGCAGCGGCCAGCTTGACCAGCGCCGTTGCCGTCGTGGTCGACGCCATGCCAGGCCCGATCACGGCCGCGTCGCAGGCTGCCAGCGCCGCGTCCAATGCACGGTGCCCGCGCGTAATCTCGCCCTGCCCGTTCTGCCCCAGTCCCAGCACCAATGCCTCGGGCACCGCCAAGGCCATTGCCGGCGCCACGGTGGCAGCGGTGGCGATCTGCAATTTGCCGGCGCCCGCGCGCAATGCAGCTTCCCCGGCCAGCAATGCGGCACCGGGCACGCGCATCGAGCCCCCCACCACCAACACGCGCCCCCGCTGCTCCTTGTCGCCGCCGGGCGATGGCAGCGGCATCGCACGCAGTGCGGCAGCGGTCAGCGTGCGAAGGCGTGCGGCAGCCATCAGCGCGCTCCAGCCGGGCGATCGGATTCGGTGGTCACCGGCTCATCGGCCAGCTCTGGCGGCACGAACTTGGTGCGCACCAGTTGCAGCGATTGCCCATCGGCCGCGGCCTCATATTCGGTGACGCCACAATTGGGCACGTCGCCTTCGCGGTCGATGGCCAGGATCGTAGCCTCGTCCATCCGCTCGATCAGGTAACGGAAGCAATTGACGATCACCTGGTGCCCCACGATCAGCACGCGCGCACCTACATGATTGCGCTGCAGGTCGCCCACGATGCTGCGCAAGCGAAAGATCACATCGCACCAGCTCTCGCCACCAGGCGGGCGGAAATAGAACTTGCCCACCAGCTTGCGCTGCTCGGCCAGCTCCGGAAACGTCGCCAGGATGCCGGCCGTGGTGTAACGGTCGAGTACGCCGAATTCCTTCTCGCGCAGCCGCTCGTCCACGCTGACCACATCGGTCGGCTGGCCGAGCGCACGCGCAACCGCAGCGGCGGTTTGCCGCGCGCGCACATAGGTCGAACTCAGGATCAAGGTCGGCCGCTCGTGTTCGGGAAGCCCAGCCATCCACGCGCCCAAGGCCTCGGCCTGGCGCTCGCCCAGCGCCGAGAGCGGCACGTCCGCATCGCGATGCTCCAGGTCGATCAACGTCGCGCCATTGGACTCGGCCACATCGCGCGCCACGTTGCCTGCGCTTTGCCCATGCCGCACCACCCACAGGCGCGCCGGCCACTGCGCCGACACCCCCGCAACCGCACTGTGCTCACTCACACCCATCTCCTGCATCACGTCGGCACCACGTGTCGCACAGCCGCCGTGAACAGGTGGTCGACCATGCGCGCGGCATGCGCCGCCGCGCTACCGGTGTCATACATGAGCCCGCACATCGCGCACGCTGCAAGGAACATGCGCCATAGCACGGACCAGCGCGGCTCCAACGGATGCATAACCCTGTCTCGGTATACTGCAGGCCCCCGACACACCGCTCGCCCATGTCCAACGTCCTTCAGCTGCGCACCGCAAAACAGCGCGAAGAGCTCCTGGTAGACGACGTACTGGACGCCGCCGAACGCTGCATCGACGAGATCGGCCTTTCGGCCACCAGCTTCGAGCTCATCGCCGAACGCACCCGTCTGTCATGCGGCAGTCTGCTGCAGCGCTTCGAAGACAAGGACGCGCTGGTGCGCGCATTGCTCGAGCGCAACTACATGCCCGCCATCCGTCAGATGTGGCTGGTGGAACGCCCGGCCAACGTGCACGTGGTGGACTTCATCGCCGGCCTGCTCGAAGACTGGCTGCTGCAGGAAATCAACATCAAGCGCACCCGCATCGACCTGGAGCTGCACCTGGCCACCCTGCGCGACCCGGTGCTGGCCGCCTTCATGCGCCGGCAGAGCGCATCGCTGATCGAACACCTCAGCGCATTGCTCAAGCGCCTGCTCCGCGGCCATACCGACACCGCCAGCAGCGAACACGAATTCCAGGCCCGCGTCCTCGCCGTCGCTGCCATGTGCGGCGGCCTGCACAGCGTGATGACCAGCGGCATGGAACTCAACCGCATGCATCTGCAGCTGATCCTGCGGGAGAGTTTGTCGGGCATCCTCAAGTCGGCGCCGGTGTAATCCTCGAGCAGCACCGGCTCGCCGATTGCGGGCCGCATGCTCCCGCCATTTGCCAGCGCTCACTCAGTCTGCCTACGACGTCGACGCTTGATCCGCTGCACGGGCTCTGGCTGCCTGCAAAAGCTGGGTGACCAACCTGTGCGCATCGTCGCCAACACCGCTGGCCGCTTGCCACAATTCCGGCGGCAAGCGAGAACGCTCCACCGTCATGAGGTGCAGCAGATCCGTGGCCAATACCAGCTGCTCGCCTCCGTCCATGGCAGGCCCAGGATGGTCGGCGTCGAATATGGTCACCATGTCGACCGCCTCATCCAGGCAGGCCTCGGTTGTTCCCAACTCGCTTGCCCGCTGCGCCTTCGTCGGCACTTCGTACCACCGAGCTTGCGCCTCCACGTAGCGAGCGGCCATCACATCGGCCAGCCTCATCCCCAGGAATGCGGCCAGCGCTCCTACTGCCTGGCAGCTACTGACCACAGCGAGATTCTTGTAATACAGATCATCGTTGAGATAGCCGTATGCCGCCGCGGCAGGTGCCTGGAGCGCCGCAAACCCTCCGCAGAGTGCGGCCCCGGCGGCGCCCACATATGCGATCGAGCGTCCCACATTTGCGAGGTGGGCGCCATGCGGCGTGCCAGGCGCTCTCAGCGGCGCCTCGCGCACGGGCCGCCGCGGCAGGTTCTGGGCCAATTGCGTGTTGGCGTGCGGGTCGCTGGCCGGTGCAGACGGGCCGGCGTCTGCCACGGTCGCGCCCTCTTGCTGCTCGCGCCTGGCGCCTCGGCGCGTGGCAGACGTCAATGCTGAAGGTCGCATGGTCACCTCTCCGCGATCGATGCCCGCCATTGTTCCCCAGCGTGATCGGGCATGACGCATCCGGCCGAAAAACCATTGCCGAACACGAAACAAGCGGCACTGCGCTTGCCAAAGCGCGCACGCGTTCCAGCCGGCACCAGCGCATCGCGGCAGGCGAACGAGCCGAGTGGCTGGCGATCGCGTGGACATTGCGCGTCGGCCACACCCGCCGGGGCGATCCCGCCGCCCCAGATGCCAAGACACGCAGCACTGGCGCAACTTCGCACACGCCTGCACCGCTTCGTGCATTGCTCCCTACGCATGCACCACTGCCTCAATGATGATGCCGGGTGACGCAGCCGACATCGCCGCTGAGTGGCTCCTGGTTCCAACGGGCGCACGCCAGTTGCCGCATGGCCGCGTGTTGCAAGCGAACCGCCAGAGCCACCTCCCCTGATCGTTGACCACACTGGCCTCGACCATGAAACAGATCTCCGGCAACTTCACTCTCCCTTCCACGGCGCTACGTGCAGACGCAGAGCGCGATGCGCCCGAAACTGCACAGGCGCCCGAGCCGCATACCCCGCCCCATCCCGTCGCAGACCATCCGCTCAACCTGCTGGAAAAACGCAGAAGCATCACCGGCATGCTCGCCGATGAACGTAAGCGCCTGGAGGTCGTGGTGCCCCACCTGCAGGCAGCGTCGGCACCGCACACCTGGTCCTCATCCAGTAGCGATTCGCCAACGACGCCTGTCACCGGCCGCAGCCCCCGTCTCGGCCAGCAGCCCGGCTCACCGACGTGGGCCTGCCTGCTGGAGACACCGGCGCGCACATCGGCCCTTGCGGGCGCCGACAGCAATGACGCATTCCAGAACTTGCGCAACGCACGGCGGCTGGTCAGCGAGATGCGTCATGCCCGGCAGCACGTCGTGCTGAGCCCGCGTCTGGTGAAAGCGCTGACCAGCCGCTCCGAACGCCCGGACTTGATCCAGAAGCTCTCGGCGTTGAAGCCAGGCGCCCTGGATGTAGACACTGGTTTTCTCAAGGTGACGCTGGAAACCGGGCACGCAGGCACTGCAGGAACGCTGGACGCCATGCCCACCGTCGGCACCGGCGCATCCGCCTCAACCTACGCGGTGCGGCTGGCCGAAGATCTCTGGCAGGGCGAGCAACATTGCGGACGCGACTTCATCTTCAAGGCCTTGTTGTGCACGAACCCGCAACGGCCGATCCCACTGACACTGTACGACCCTGCCACCGTTACAGACGCACCGACGCTGCAGGAACGGATCGCTGAGCGCAAAGCCATGATCTTCCATGAGTATCAAATGATCAGGTCGGTGGATGCAGTGCCGTATATCGTCCACGCCCATGGCGTGGTGCAGATCGAACATACCTTCGGAATTTTGCTGGAGAAAATCGACGGCATCAGCGTGCGCAGCATGATTGGCCGCGCACGCCCGGCGCTGCAGCAAGGCGCCATCAGCGCAATGGAGTATCTCGGCCTGGCCCGGCAGCTGATGGCCGATGTACTGGTGGGCATCGCCTGCTGCGAAGACGCCGGCATCGTGCATCAGGACATCTCGCACAACAACGTCATGTACGACCAACCCACCAAGATCTTTCGGCTGATCGACATGGGGCTCGGTTCAGAGGAAGGCGACCCTAACCGCGGCGGCACACCGGGCTTTTACGACTTGAGCACCCCCGCCAGGCATACGCGCGACGTCTACAGCGTGGCGCAACTGCTGGTGCATGTGCTCAAGCGCCCCGACTACAACATGGGCATGATCGGGATCAATCGCCCCAAGACCGCAGACACCTTTCCCTTCATGGATGCGTTGCAGGCCCTCCCCGCAGACCACAAGCGCACGGTGGTCGGCTTCTTCAACAGCATGCTGGACGACGGAACCGGCGAACGCACCAAGGCCGAGAGACTGCTGCGCGCCCCCTTTTTCACCGAACCGCCGCTCCCGCCCCGTGATCGGATGCATCGCACCTTCGAAAAACTGACGCGCTTGCCTTCTTTTTAGCAGCAATTAGTTTTAGCAGCGCCCACGTTACAGGTGAGCGCGAGCCAATAGACCACGTAGGTTGTAGTGGCTGGGTCTAGAAGCGCGGGATTGAAAAGCAAGTGAGCCAAGTGTGCACGTACGCGCGCAGTCTGAGCGCTGATACGGGCATTCGATCGGCACCGCTGCGTGCTGCCATACCCGTGCCGATCATGCGTCCATTCGGCGGTGATCCGGACGTCAACAGGATCCGGAGGGCACAACACGTCATGGCAACGGATGCGCCCCTTCGATGACAGCGCACTCCACATCGTCCAGCACCCGGCCCACCTGCTCGGCCAGTAACTCCAGACAAAACGCCAACTCATCCATGCAGATGGCAGGCTGCCTAGCCTGCTCTTCGGCCTGTGTGCGTGGCTGCGCAAGGCGCGCCAAGAAGCGCATGTGGTCGCGCAGTTGCTGCAGGCGGTATTGCGCGCCTTCTGGCAGGTAGTAGCCCGGCTGTGACTGCACATCGCGTATAACGTCCGACATGGCCTGCTCCTCATTCCATGGAATCAGCCCGCCCGCCGCAAGGCGACGGACGGGAAGTCGGGAGGCTCGAAACCGCGTGTATGATACGCCCAGGATTTCTTAGACATCTCAAGGCCATGGAAAATGGCTGATTCGGAGGTGTCCATGAGCAGTAAGCGGTATACGGATGAGTTCAAGATCGAGGCGGTCCGGCAAGTGACCGATCGTG
>NZ_VZPL01000031.1 GCF_008801575.1 Xanthomonas cissicola
GGGCCACCGAATCGGCACCGCTGGCACCGGCATTCGCACCCAATGCCACGGCATTGCTGCCGCTTTCGCGCACGAACGCGTTGTAGCCCAGCGCAACGCCGTTTTCGCCGATGGAATTGGTCTGCCGACCCATCGCAGTGCTGTTCACGCCGCTGGCGCTGCTGTCCGCCCCCAGCGCGCTGGCGCCGGTGGCCGAGGCACGGCTGCCGGAGGCAACCGCCACGCTGCGCTCGCCGGCAGCAACCGCAAGGCTACCCAACGCAGAACTGCTCTGGCCAACGCTGGAGGCATTGAAGCCCACCGCGGTGGCAGATGCGCCGAGTGCGCTGCTCGCGCCACCCAGCGCCATGGCGCCCTGCCCCTGCGCAGATGCCGCCGTGGCGTCCGTGGTGGCCGGCGTCACTGCCAGATAGCCATCGATGCGTGAGGTGGCGGCGCGCACCGTGTCGAGCTGGGCCACATTCACCGCATCGGTGGCTTCGGTACCGGCGGCAACGCTGGTGATCTGGCGCGTCAAGCCGGCTTGCACATCGCCGACCGATACCGTGTTGCTGCGAAACGCATAGGAGTGCGCACCCAGTGCAACCGCGCTGGATGCCGAACGATTCCAGGCATCGTCGACCCAGGATCCCACCTTTGCGCCGTAACCGATCGCCACTGCGTCCACGCCGTTGGCCTGCGCGTCCGCGCCAACGACCGTGCTGTCACCATTGAACCGCGAGGTCGTGGCACGCGCACCTAGCGCCACGCTATTTTCGTTGTAAGCGGTGCTGTCATGGCCGATCGAGATGCCGCCATCGCCCGACGCCAAGGCAAAGCCTCCCAACGACACGGTGCGTGGTGCGAACGAACCGGCGCTGTGCCCGATCGCCACCGCATCGGTATTGCCGGGCGCGTTCGGAAACACGTTGGAATCGTAGCCAATGGCAATCGCATAATCGGATTGGCTCTGCGCACCCGAGCCCAGCGCAATGCCGCCAAGACCGGTCGCCGCGGTAATCGAGCCGAAGTTGCTGACGCCGCCCACGACAACGCTCTGCGCTCCGCTGGCCAACGAGGTGTCGCCAACTGCGACGCTACTGGCTCCGTCGCTTCGCGCCCTGTAACCGAACGCGGTCGAGGTGTCTGCGCTGGCGCGCGAGGAATAACCGCCAGCAGTGGAAAGAAAGCCGCTGGCGCTGGAAAGCCCGCCCACGGCGGTGGCGCCGTCGCTGGAGGTCTGTGCGCGGTACCCCAGCGCCGTGCTCTGCACGCCACTGGCGCTGGCGCCGCTGCCGATGGCGCTGGCATACGGCGTGCCCGCTAGTGCACCACCGCCCACTGCTGTGGCGCCCACGCCTGACGCCTGCGTGGCCTGTTCGCGTTGGCCGACGACGAAGCCGTCGGCATCGTAATCGAACACGGTCGCAACGCCGCCGAGGGCAATCGACGATTCTCCCGCGGCCGCAGCGTTATGACCGATCGCGGTCGCGTCGCGGTCCAACGCCAGGCTTCCGCCGCCCAATGCCATGGTCCCATCGCCGAGCGCATTGCTCGCATTGCCCAACGCCAGCGCATCCTCACCGTCCGCGAATGCCGGGATCTCTGCATCGGCGGCGGGTATCGCAGCCGCTTGCGTCGGGCTACCGTTCGATCCTGCAGTAGCGCTCTGAGCTACCGTGTCCGTCTCGCCCGGGCAATGTCGCCTGCCATCGATCGCCTGGCACTGCGTGATCGCTGCAGCCGGTATGGTCGCGGCACCGGCCGCCCCGGCCATGCCGGCCATGCCGAGCAATACGATCGCCACTGCCGTGGCCAGCACTCCGCCGGCATGGTCGCGCGGCAGTCTCCCCTGCGTGTTTCCCACCGCGCGAGCACGCGGCACCGTTTGGTCGTGAGCACAAGACTCGCGACCAGCCTCCAGATAAATTCGCTTCATTAACGCCTGACTCCCCATTTTGGTCTGGTGTGTAAAAAACCGACCACCGCACAAACAGATCGCACGGTCCCCCTGAGGTTTTATAATCGCGCGCACTTGCTTCATCGATGGAGTTTTCCACCGCAAAATGTTCGAAACAGTAAACAAGAAGATGCAGCGATCGAAAGATCGATAACGCCAGATGAATTTATTGAAAAACCCAATCCTCAGATGCGATTGCCATCACACATAGCGCGCAATCGGTCATACGGAATAAATAACTAATAATTTTTTTAGTTATTTAAAGATTATCAAGTGCCGATTAATTATTTAGTCCCATTCGCTGCCACCGCGAAAATGAGTCTCGAAAAGAATTACGACGCGCACTTGGCTGATCGAGCGACCATCGCCATCGAGCCGCTCCGTCGCCTGATTCGAGCGCGCCACAAACGCTACCGGCCGCGTGCGCCCGATGCTGGCGAGGTCGGCAAACCCGCATGGCTTTGCAATGGGGACTGGTCATCGCGTCGCGCGCATGTAGTGGTAGCGGCAGCACGCGACGAATCTGCAACCGATTTCGATTGCAGATTCAGCGCGCCGGCCTAAACGACAACGGCCGTGTGCATCGCTGCACACGGCCGTCGGGTCATGCGTCAGCGGCTGCCGATCAGCCGCACGGCATCAACCGCACCACACCCGCGCGTTGCGGAACATCCGCAGCCACGGCGAGTCGTCGCCCCAGTCGACCGGGTACCAGCTCAGGTTTGCGCTGCGTGGCGTGCGCTCCGGATGCGGCATCAGGATGGTGACGCGGCCGTCGCTGCTGGTCAGCCCGGTGATGCCGTCGGGGGAACCGTTCGGATTGAGCGGATACTGCGACGCCACCGCGCCGTCGCCATCGATGTAACGCAATGCCACGCGTGCGGCGGCCTGGTCCACGGCGCTATCGAACTCTGCGCGGCCTTCGCCATGCGCAACCGCCACCGGAATCCGCGAGCCGGCCATGCCGCGCAGGAAGATCGACGGCGACTCCACCACTTCCAGCAGCGCGGTGCGCGCTTCGAACTGCTCGCTGCGATTACGCAGGAAGCGCGGCCAATGCTCGGCACCGGGAATGATGTCCTTGAGCTGGCTGAGCATCTGGCATCCGTTGCACACGCCCAGCGCGAACGTATCGCTGCGTGCGAAGAACGCGGCGAACGCGTCGCGCAGCGCCGAGCGCTCCAGGATGGATGTCGCCCAGCCGCGGCCTGCACCCAGCACGTCGCCGTAGCTGAAACCGCCGCACGCCGCAAAGCCCACGAACGCGCTCAGGTCCACGCGGCCCTCGATCAGGTCGCTCATGTGCACATCGTAGGGACGGAAACCGGCGCGCTCGAAGTTGTAGGCCATTTCGATCTGCCCGTTGACGCCCTGCTCGCGCAGGATCGCCACCTTGGGCCGCGTGCCGGTGGCCACAAATGGCGCCGCGACATCGTCGGAAGGGTCGAACACCAGCTTCGGGCGCAGGCCTGACGCCTTGAAATCACGCGCCAGGGCGCGTTCTTCATCGGCGCTGTCCGGGTTGTCGCGCAGCTTCTGCATCGCATGGGTCACCGACCACCACGCATCGAACAGCTCTTCCCAGCGCCATTCGGCCAGCACGCGGCCCTGCCCGCTCACGCGGATGCGCGGCGTGCCGGTGGGGCGTGCAATGCGCTGCGCGCATTCGGTCAATGCGTGGCGCTCGACCAGGTCGGCGAACGCGGCGCGGTCTTCGCTGGCGATCTGCACCACTGCGCCCAATTCTTCGTTGAACAGGCTGCGGAACGCATCGTCGCCCCATGCATCCAGCGTGATATCCAGGCCATGCCGCGACGCAAACGCCATCTCGCACAACGCAGCAAACGCACCGCCATCGCTGCGATCGTGATACGCCAGCAACAGCCCGCTGTCGCGCGCGTCGCGAATCAATTCGAAGAAGCTGCGCAGCCGCTGCGCATCGTCCAGATCCGGCACCTCGCCGCCGAACGCCGGCAGCGCGGTGTCGTCGGCATACACCTGCGCCAGCACCGACCCGCCCAGCCGCTGCTTGCCGCCTCCCAGCCCGATCAACCACAACTCGCTCTCTTCACCGCTGCGCAGCAACGGCGTCAGCTGCGTGCGCACATCGCCAACCGGGGCGAACGCACTGATGATCAACGAGACCGGCGAAACGCTTTTGTGAGAGACGGGATTGGAGATTGGAGATTGGGGATTCGCAACAGCGGCGGATTCCGGTGTGTTGCCAATCCCGAATGCCGAATCACCAATCCCGGCTTCAGCCCACTGCGCCTGCATCGACAGCGAATCCTTGCCCACCGGAATGCTCAGCTCCAGCGCCGGGCACAACTCCATGCCGATGGCACGCACCGCGTCGTACAGCAACGCGTCTTCGCCGCTGTGGCCGGCGGCGGCCATCCAGTTCGCCGAAAGCTTGATGCTGTCCAGCCGCTGCACCGGTGCCGCGCACAGGTTGGTGATGGCTTCGCCCACGGCCATGCGCGCGGATGCGGCGGCATTCAACAGCGCCAGCGGCGTGCGTTCGCCGATCGACATCGCTTCGCCTTCAAAGGTCTCGAAGCCGGCCAGCGTGATCGCGCAATCGGCCAGCGGCAGCTGCCACGGGCCTATCATCTGCTCGCGTGCGGTCAGCCCGCCCACGCTGCGGTCGCCGATGGTGACCAGAAAGCTCTTGGACGCCACGGTGGGATGCGCCAGCACACGCAAACCGGCCTGCTGCAGGTCCAGCGACGCGGTCTGCAGCACCGGCCACCTGGGAGCGGCCGGATGCGCGGCATCGCGATGCATCTTCGGCGCCTTGCCGAAGAGGACGTCCATGGGCAGGTCGATCGGGAGCTGGGATTCGGGATTCGGGATTCGGGATTGGTTAGAAGCGGCATCGGTTGCCGGCAATGCGCCGTTGCGAATCCCGAATCCCGAATCTCCAATCCCGTTATCCAGGACGCCATACCCCACCACCAGCCGCTCCTCTTCCGTGGCCACACCGACGGCGGCAAACGGGCAGCGTTCGCGGGCGCAGATGGCGGCAAACTCTTCCAGGCGCGCCTGCGGCACGCCGAGCACGTAGCGTTCCTGCGATTCGTTGCACCACAGTTCCAGCGGCGACAGCGACGGGTCGTCGGTGAGCACGCGGCCCAGGTCGATGATGCCGCCCACCCCCGAATCGTGCAGCAGCTCGGGAATGGCGTTGGACAAACCACCCGCGCCCACGTCGTGGAACCAGCGGATCGGGTTATCCACGCCCAGCGCCACGCAGCGGTCGATGACCTCCTGGCAGCGACGTTCCATTTCCGGGTTTTCGCGTTGCACGCTGGCGAAATCCAGCGCCTCGGCGCTGTCGCCGGCCGCCACCGAACTGGCCGCACCGCCGCCCAGGCCGATCAGCATCGCCGGGCCGCCGAGCACGATCACCGCATCGCCCGGCTGCAGGCGCAGCTTTTCCACCTGGTTGCGGTCGATCGCGCCCAGGCCGCCGGCCAGCATGATCGGCTTGTCGTAGGCGCGGGTCAGGCCCGGGCCTTCGGCAAGCTCGAAGCTGCGGAAATAGCCGAGCAGGTTCGGCCGGCCGAATTCGTTGTTGAACGCTGCGCCGCCGAGTGGGCCGTCGAGCATGATGTCCAGCGCCGGCGCCATGCGCGGGTTCAGCGCGCGCGGCGCTTCCCACGGCTGCGGCAGGGTCGGAATGCGCAGGTGCGAGACCGAAAACCCGGTCAGGCCTGCCTTGGGCTTGCCGCCGCGGCCAGTGGCGCCTTCGTCGCGAATTTCCCCGCCCGCACCGGTGGCCGCGCCGGGGAACGGCGCGATCACGGTCGGGTGGTTATGCGTTTCCACCTTGATCGCAAACGCCGACGGCAGCACCGCTTCGCTGCGGTATTGGCCGGTGGCCGGATCCGGGCGATAGCGCGCAGCCGGCACGCCTTCCACCACCGCCGCGTTGTCGCTGTAGGCCGACAAGGTGTGCTGCGGGGTCTGCTGGTGGGTGTGCTTGATCATGCGGAACAGCGAGCGCTCCTGCGGCTTGCCGTCGATGGTCCAGCTGGCATTGAAGATCTTGTGCCGGCAATGCTCGGAGTTGGCCTGGGCGAACATCATCAGCTCGACGTCGGCCGGGTCGCGGCCCAGCGCGCCGAAACGTTCGCGCAGGTAGTCGATCTCGTCCTGCGCCAGCGCCAGGCCCAGGTCGCGGTTGGCCTGCTCCAGCCCATCCAGCGGCACGCGCCGCAGCTGGCCCGGGTCGGGCACGTTGAACAGCGCTTCGGCAGCGGCGGCCGAACCGAGCAGCGATTGCGTCATCGGGTCGTGCAGCAACTTGGCCACGGCGGCCTGGGCAGCCGCGTCGTCCGGCCAGCCGGCCAGATCGATGCGGGTGCCGCGCTCCACGCGCTGGATCGGCTGCCCAGCCCCGCGCACCAGTTCGGTGGCCTTGCTCGACCACGGCGACAAGGTGCCCAGGCGCGGCACCACGTAGCGCGAGGAGGCATCGGCATCGCGCTCGGCGGGCGCGGCGTTGGCCTGCAGGATCCGCTGCAAGGTGGCCTGGTCGGGCGATTGCCCGGCCTCGGGACGGATGAAGTACACGTGCCAGGCGCCAGTGATACGCAGCGCGGGAACGAGGGTTTGCAGGCGGGTTTCGAGCCGAGCGCGGCGGAACGGCGAAAGGGCGGAAGCGCCCTCGAGGACCATCATGTCCGGGGAACCGTGTCAGAAACGGGGCTGCAGATTGTAACGGAGCTGATGAATCGACGCCGGACTGCGCGTGCGATGGCGGGACTCGGGAATGGGAATCGTCAGGCGGGACCCTTGTCGCCGCCCCATGCGCACACGTTGCACCGGCCAGCATGAAGGACGCGACTAGAGCGTGTTATGGACGTTGAGGCGCGTGTGAAGCGTTCCGTGGCGCGTCGAGACAAGCCGTGCGCTGCGGGCCCAGGCTGGCCGCCTGGGCAAGGCGCGCAACGCGGTATCGGCGCGCCACAGGGCGCCCCCGGAGGGTTGGCCGTCAGCGGCACGAAGCGCACGCCGAGCCGGCGCCACGCAGGACCCGCGCCGCACCGCTGGCAGCCAACGCATTTCATCTCAACGTGCATGACACGCTCTAGATGGCGGCTAACCCCCAGAAACAGCAAAGGCCCGGATGCAGTCGGACCCGGGCCTTGTCGTTGCGCAGACGATCAACGCAACGGCGCTATCGGCGACGCGCCACGATGATCAGAGCCGAGACGGCCTCAGCGGCTGCCGCCCGCCGTGGTCACGGCACGCTTTTCCAGCGCCGCACGCAACTGGGCCGGCGGCAGGTAGCCACCGAGCTGGGTGCCGTCGGGGGCGAAGATCGCCGGCGTTCCGTTGACGCCCAGGCGCTGGCCCAGGTTGTATTCCATCGACACCGGGTTCTTGCAGTCCTTGGAGGCGACCGGCTGACCCGACTTGGCGGCCGTGAGCGCCTGCTTGCGATCGGCAGCGCACCACACCGCAATCATTTCCTTATGGTCCTGGCTGCCCAGGCCCATGCGCGGGAACGCCAGGTATTCCACCGCGATGCCCTGCTTGTTGAGCTCGCCGATCTCGCTATGCAACTTACGGCAGTAACCGCACTCCACATCGGTGAAGACGGTGACGGTGTACTTCGGGTTGGCCGGCGCGAACACGATGCGGTCGGCCTTGGGCACGGTGTCCAGCTGCTTGCGGCGGTAGGCCAGCAAGCCCGGGCTGGCGGCGAACTGCTTGTTCTGGATGTCGAACGGCTGCGCCTGGATCAGGTAACGACCGTCGTCGCTGACGTACAGCACCTGCCCGCCGACGACCACTTCGCGAAAGCCGGGGAACGGCGCAGCGCCGATGTAATCGGGTTTGAAATCCGGGTCCAGCGCCTTGAGCGCAGTGCTCACGCGCTGGTCCACGGTGCCGGTGGCGGCGGGCGCAGCGGCTGGCTTGGCGCCGGCAGTGCTTGCCGCAGGCTGCGAGGATTGTGCGCAGGCGGTAAGGCTGATCGCGCCCAGCAGCGCGGCGATGGCAAGACGATACATTCACGCATCCAGATGGAATGAGGTGCCGGGATTCTCGCACAGCGCAGATGAAGCCTGGCCGCGGCCGCGACAGTTTGTGAGCGCTGCAGGCACCCCGTTGCTGCACCCGTTGGACAGACGCAGTGCAGAGCGTGGTCTGCCGCGTCTGGCGATGGGCTCGGCGTTTTCGCCGTCGCAAGGCCCCCTGAAGGTGCCCCCCAAGCGTCGTCCCCCGCTCTCTTTGTTTCCTGGAATACAGCGCCGCATGGCGCCCGGCGCTGCCCGTCAGCACGAGGTATGACAACGAGGAGGCCACACCGGCCGGCGCCACCCTTCACCGGCAACGCCGCCACGGCCGCCGAGCGGGTCTGGCAAGGTACCAACAACGTCGGCTGGCGGTGTTGGTGCGGCCGCGGGCAGGCGATTGGCCCGGTCGCAGCTCTACCGCGACCGGCGCGTCGCCAGCGCGCACGCCTATGGCGAGGCGCCGCGCGGACTAACCACGCGGATGATGACTGGCGTGCAGTTTCTGCAGATGCTGGCGCGCCACCAGCGTATAGATCTGGGTGGTCGACAACGAGCTGTGGCCCAGCAGCATCTGCAACGCGCGCAGATCGGCGCCGTGGTTGAGCAGATGGGTGGCAAAGCTGTGGCGCAGCCCGTGCGGGCTGACCGTGGCCGGGTCGATGCCGGCCACCGCTGCGTAGCGTTTGACCAGCGCCCAGAATTGTTGACGACTGAGCGGTTGGCGGGAGACATCGATGAACAACGGCACCTGCCCGTCCACCGCCGCCACCGGCTTGTTCGCGGCCAGCAGCGGGCGCGCCTCGCGCAGGTAACGCTCCAACCAATGCTGGGATTCCTCTCCCAGCGGCACCAGCCGGTCCTTGCTGCCCTTGCCGGTCACCCGCAACACGCCCTGGCGCAGGTTCACCCCCACTGCCGGCAGGTTGACCAGCTCGCTCACACGCAGGCCCGCGGCGTACATCAGTTCCAGCATGGCGCGATCGCGCAGGCCCGCAGGTGTGTCAAGGTCCGGCGCAGCCAGCAGGGCCTCGATCTGACTTTCGGTCAAGGCCTTTGGCAGCGAGCGTGGCAGGTGCGGCGGGTCGATCAAGGCGGTGGGGTCGTCGCTGCGCGCGCCATCGCGCAGGCACAGTCCGTAGAACGCACGCAAGGTCGACAACAGCCGCGCCGTGCTGCGCGGAGAATAATTCGCCCTGGTGCGCCAGCGCAGATAGTCGAACAGGGCGGCACGGTCGATGCCCAGCAAGCCGCCACCAGCGCCATCGCGCCAACGCGCCAGCCCTTCCAGATCGCGCCGATAACTCTCCAGGGTCTGCCGCGCCACGCCCTGCTCGGCCCAGAACCGGTCGAGAAACCGTTCGATGACGCTGGCATCAGCCGGCTGCACCGGCGGCAGGTGGCGGGCTAGTTGGCGGCGTTCGGCGGGGCTGCTGGCAGACATCGCCACAGCATAAAACGCGGCGCGCGTTTTGAGAGCGGACGCAGTGCGGGTTGCCGGTAGGTGCCTTGCCTGCGCGCGCGGGCTAGGACCTGTGCGCGTCATTGTTATGCGTGATCAGCACGCGTCGTCCGCAGGCGGGCAGGCAATCCGGATCGCGACGCCAGCGCTGCCATGGCCGGTAGGTCCCCGGCATGGGCATGCGCCCAATTGAACATGCCGCGTCTGCGCATCAGCCTTCGCGCCAGGATGCGATTGATCGCAGTTCGATGTATCGCGTGCGTCAGCGCGTGCAGGCACCAGAGCGCGGCTATTGCAGCGCGGCGTTGCGCCGTGCTGGGCGACCGTTATGCTCGCGCCATGACCTCAATTCCTTCGCCTCGCCTTGCACGCGCGCCTGCCCTGGTGGGCTGGCGGCTGCTGGCGTTGTGCTACGACGCCTGGCCGGTGCTGGCGCTGTCGATGCTGATCTCCACCGTCTTCACGCTGGGCTTTACGCTCGTCGGGCACCCCGCGCGCGAAAACATCGCGCCTTTCAGCGGCTGGCAATGGCTGTTGTGGCTGTGCTGCTGGATCGCCGCAGGCATCTACGCCACCGTGAGCTGGCGGCGCGGCGGGCAGACGCTGGGCATGCGCCCCTGGCGGCTGCGCTTGATCGACCCACAGGTGCCCTGGCGTGCGCTGTGGATCCGCTATGCCGTCGGCAGCTTGTCGCTGGCGCTGGGCGGACTGGGATTCTGGTGGGCGTGGCTGGATCGCGACCGGCTAACCTGGCATGACCGTGCGAGTAAGACACGGCTGGAGCGTATTGCCAGGAAATTGCAGTAATCGGGCCGGCAGTCCACAAGCTTCTTTTCGAAGCTCCCGCATCTTCGATGCATGCGACTGCACCTGGAATGCTCTAGGGCTAGCGGCAGCGACCAAACCGGGCTGCGGCTTATTTGGCACCCAAGAAGGCGCGCGCAATCAACCACTGAAATGCATGCCCAAACGCATACAGCACCGCTAAAAATGGCGGAACCAACAACGCATAACTTGTCGTCCAACGCATGTTGGTCAACCAGGCATCCGCGTGGAGGGCGTTCAGTGCGATCAGCTGAGGCGTCAACGGCAATTGCAGCAGAACGAAGTGGCCCTTGGGATCGCCCTGAGCGCTGAGCGCACCCCACACGCAAAAAGCAGTTGCCGCCAGGTATAGCAGGCAGAGCGCCACACCCACCACGCTCACCCGCCGCATGCGCTCAGCTACTACGCCTGCGGAACAACCACGCCGACACACCCAGCATCACCATGGGCGGCAGCGCATAGGCAATGCGGTAATCGAGCTTGAGGGCGCCGGCCATGCGGCCGAAGAACAGCTGCAGCAGCCAGAAACCCAGCGCAAACAGAATGCCCAGGAACAGGCGCTTGCCCAGGCCACCGCTGCGCAGGGAGCCGAACGAGAACGGGATTGCCGCCATGCACAGCGCCAGCACGTTGAGCGGATAGAACCACCGGCTCCAGTACTGATCCTCGTAATCGCGCGCGTCCAATCCATTGCGGCGACGGTATTCGATGCTCTGCTCCAGATCGTGCGCGGAGAGATTGCGCGGCTTGGCCAGGCCAGCGGCCAGCGCAGCAGGATTCAGTTGCGATTGCCACGGCAATTCGGGAAAGGTTTCGCGCTGCACCGAGCGCTCCTGGAAGGTGTCGCGACGGACCTGACGCAGGGTCCAACGGCCGTCGCGGTGTTCGGCCACCGAGGCGTAGGTCAATTGCTGCATCCTGCCACTGGAATCAAGGTGGTAGAGCCGCACATCGTGCAGATCCAGTGCGGTGCCACCGCCATCGAGCAGCTTCTCTTCACCACTCAAGGCGTTGAGGAAGGTGTCGCCCTCTCGCGCCCACAGCCCGGCGTAGCGCGAAGACGCCATATCGCTGTTGTAGCGGGCACTGGCCTTGAGCGTGTCGGCCTGGTTCTGTGCCCATGGCCCGATGGTTTCACCACTGATCACCATGCTGGCGGTCAGCAGCGCCATCGCTGCGACGACCGAGGCGGACATGCGTTTGCGCGACACACCCAGCGCGCGCAGCGCCGTCAGCTCGGAGGTGGCGGCAAACTGGCCCAGTCCCATCAGCGCGCCAATCACCGCGGCCGTCGGGAACAAGGTATAGGCCCGGCGCGGCACGGTGTAGGCCACGTAAGCCACCGCGTGCCCGAAGGTGTAGCTGCCCTGCCCGATGTTCTTGGCTTCGCTGGCGAAGGCGTTGACCAGATCCAGCCCCAGCAGCACCGCCCAGGTCAGCAGCACGGTAAACAGCACCACCCGACCGACATACCAATCGTGGACCCGCGGCGTCAGCCTCATGCGCGCGCCCTCGGCCGACGCACGCGGCCGTCGCGCGCATACGCCCATACCGCCACGGCCAGCAGCGGCAGCGTCAACCACCACAGGCCCAGCGCCGCCGGGGTCTTGCCGTTGGCGATCCACTGGGTGCCGACGATCATCAGATTGGTGCCCACCATGTAGGCCAGAAACGCCAGCATGATCCGGCCATAACGCTGTTGCCGCGGTGCGCTGCGCGACAGCGGCAAGGTGAGCAAGGCGAACGCCAGTGCCAGTAATGGCGGCGCCAGGCGCTCATGCAGCTGGGCGCGCGCGGCAGGGCGTTCGTCCGACAGCAGCTGGGTGGTCCACATCACTTCCGGGTCGTTGGCATCGTGCACGCGGGTGCGGTCGGGCAAGGCGATATCGCTGCTGGCGAACTTCATCAATCGGTAGTCCAGGGTCGCGCCGCTCGCCGGGCCTTCCGTGCGGTAGCCATCGTCCAGGCGCAGGTAACGGTCGGTTTTGCCTTCGAAGAACATCGCGCCGCGGTCGGCGGTGACCACATCAATGCGATCGTTCTGCTGGCGCTGCATGAAAACCTTGCCCAGGCCCTTGCCGTCGGCAGAGATCGTCTGCAGGTACACCACCCCACCACCGGACAGCGGCGTGAACTGGCCAGACTCCAGGCCGGCCATCAGCACGCTGCGATTGGCGTCCTCCAGCATCGCCTCGGCGGTGCGGCTCGCCCAGGGGCCCAGCCACAGCGAGCACAACCCGATGACCAACACCACCGGCACCACCAGCATCAGCATCGGCCGCAGCATGCGCCTGGGACCCACGCCAATGGCGGTAATGACGGCCATTTCTGAATCGCGGTACAGCCGCGCCAGTGCCAGTAGCAGGCCCAGCATCAAGGCCAGCGGCAGGATGATGGGCAGATACGCCACGAATTGCAGCCCCACCTGCGACAGCAGCAAGCGCGCCGGGATGCGGCCGTCGGCGATATTGCCGAGGATATCCACCAGCACGCCGCCGACGCTGACGACCAGCAGCACGATCAAGGTGGCCAGGAAGCTCTGGGTGAAATCGCTGAGCAGGTATCGATCGAGCTTCGGCATGGGGTGGGCTTGTTTTAAACTCTCGGATTCGTTCGCGGCGCCGCCAGCCTAGTCCGGTTGGCGTAAACAGCCCGCGATTGTACGGATTTGCCTACGGAATCTGATCAATGGCCCTGCAATTCACCCTGAACCAAGACGCGCCGGCAAGCGCTGCCGTCGACTGCATCGTGGTTGGCGTGTTCGCCGACAAGACCCTTTCGCCCGCTGCCCAGGCGCTGGACAGCGCCAGCCAGGGCCGTTTGACGGCCTTGGTCGCGCGCGGCGACGTGGCCAGCAAGACCGGCAGCACCACACTGCTGCACGACCTGCCCGGCGTCACCGCGCCGCGCGTGCTGGTGGTCGGCCTGGGCGAAGCCGGCAAGTTCGGCGTGGCGCCTTACCTCAAGGCCGTCGGCGATGCGACCCGGGCGCTGAAGACCGGCGCGGTCGGCACCGCCCTGCTCACCCTGACCGAACTCACCGTCAAGGCCCGCGATGCAGCCTGGAACATCCGCCAGGCGGTGACCGTCAGCGACCACGCGGCCTATCGCTACACCGCCACGCTGGGCAAGAAGAAGGTGGATGAAACCGGCTTGACCACCCTGGCGATTGCCGGCGACGACGCCCGCGCGCTCGCCGTGGGCGTGGCCACCGCCGAAGGCGTGGAATTCGCCCGCGAGCTGGGCAACCTGCCGCCGAACTACTGCACCCCGGCCTACCTGGCCGACACCGCGGCCGCGTTTGCCGGCAAGTTCCCCGGCGCCGAGGCCGAGATCCTGGACGAGGCGCAGATGGAAGCGCTCGGCATGGGTTCGCTGCTGTCGGTGGCACGTGGCTCGGCCAACCGCCCGCGCCTGATCGTGCTGAAGTGGAATGGCGGCGGCGACGCGCGCCCCTACGTGCTGGTCGGCAAGGGCATCACCTTCGACACCGGTGGCGTCAACCTCAAGACGCAGGGCGGCATCGAGGAAATGAAGTACGACATGTGCGGTGGCGCCAACGTCATCGGCACCTTCGTGGCCACGGTCAAGGCCGAGCTGCCGATCAATCTGGTGGTGGTGGTGCCGGCGGTCGAGAACGCCATCGACGGCAACGCCTACCGCCCCTCCGACGTGATCACCAGCATGTCCGGCAAGACCATTGAGGTCGGCAATACCGACGCCGAAGGCCGCCTGATCCTGTGCGATGCGCTGACCTACGCCGAACGCTTCAACCCCGAGGCACTGGTGGACGTGGCCACGCTGACCGGCGCCTGCATGGTGGCGCTGGGCCACCAGACCGCCGGCCTGATGAGCAAGCACGACGACCTGGCTAACGAATTGCTGGCCGCCGGCGAGCACGTGTTCGACCGCGCCTGGCGCCTGCCGCTGTGGGACGAATATCAGGGGCTGCTGGATTCCACCTTCGCCGATGTCTACAACATCGGCGGCCGCTGGGGTGGTGCCATCACCGCCGGTTGCTTCCTGTCGCGCTTCACCGAAAACCAGCGCTGGGCGCATCTGGACATCGCTGGCGTCGCCAGCGACGAAGGCAAGCGCGGCATGGCCACCGGCCGCCCGGTGGGCCTGCTGACGCAGTGGTTGCTGGACCGCGCCGCCTGATGTCGCCGCGCGCTGCACTGGCCCTGATCGCCGGGTTCGTGCTGGCGGACGGGGTCACCAGCACGCTGCCCAACTGGAACGGGCTTGCCAGCGACCTGGTGCGGTTTGCGCTGTTGCTGGCGCTGATTTTCGTCTGGCTGGCGGCCGACAGCCGCCAGTACGGCGTTCGCCGCCCCATGTGGCTCAACATCGGGATGGTGCTGGCCTGGCTGGTATTCATCCCCATCTATCTGTATCGCGCGCGGCCTGCCGGTCGGCGCTTACGGGCGATGGGCGGGTTCGTGCTGGTGATCCTGGCGTCCGGCCTGCTGTTCACGCTCGGCAGCATCATTGCCGAATCCGTTTTTCCTTCCGTTTCGTGATCTGACCATGCCCCGTGCCGATTTTTATCTGATCGCCAAGCCGCGCTTCCTCAACGAACCGCTGCGGCTGGTCTGCGAGCTGGCGCGCAAGGCCAACGACGCCAACCTGTCCACGCTGATCCTGGCCCGCGATGCGGAGCAGGCCGAGGCGCTGGACGATCTGCTGTGGGCGTTCGACGACGAGGCCTACGTGCCGCACCAGATCGCCGGCACCGACGAGGAAGACGAACTGGCACCGGTGCTGATCGTCGCACCGGAATTCGCCGCCCCCTCGCGCCCGCTGGTGATCAACCTGCGCGACGACCCGTACCTAGGCGCCTGCGACCGCGTGCTCGAAGTCGTCCCCGCCGACCCCGCTGCCCGCGAACCGCTGCGCGAACGCTGGAAACAATACAAGGCCCTGGGCCTGGAACTGACCAAGTACGACATGTGAATCGGGAATGGGGAATGGGGAATGGGGAATCGAAACTTGGCTCCGTCCCATTAGACCGTCACCGATCAGCACCTCCCGCTTTACCCATTCCCTATTCCCGACTCCCCATTCCCTGCCTTATGACCACCCTCGCCTCCAGCTACGATCCCTCTTCCTTCGAATCGCGCCTGTATGCGCAGTGGGAGGCGGCCGGTTATTTCGTGCCGTCCGGCAAGGGTGAGCCCTACACCGTGCTGTTGCCGCCGCCCAATGTCACCGGCACGCTGCACATGGGCCATGCATTTCAGCAAACGCTGATGGATGCGTTGGTGCGCTATCACCGCATGCGTGGTTACGACACCTTGTGGCAGGTGGGCACCGACCATGCCGGGATCGCCACCGAGATGGTGGTCTCGCGCAATCTGGCGCTGGAAGGCAAGGGACAAACGCGCGATTCGCTGGGGCGCGAGGGCTTCATCGCCAAGGTGTGGGAATGGAAAGCCGAATCCGGCGACACCATCGAGCGCCAGATGCGCCGCCTGGGCACCTCCAGCGATTGGTCGCGCAGCACCTTCACCATGGACCCGCAGCCGTCGGCCGCGGTCAACGAAGCGTTCGTGCGCTGGTACGAGCAAGGTCTGATCTACCGTGGCCAGCGCCTGGTCAACTGGGATCCGGTGCTGAAGACCGCGATCTCCGACCTGGAAGTGGAAAACGTCGAAGAAGACGGCTTCCTGTGGTCGATCCGTTACCCGCTGGCCGATGGCGTCAGCTACGAACACGTCGAGCACGATGCCGACGGCAATGAGACGCTCCGCGAAACCCGCGATTATCTGGTGGTGGCCACCACGCGCCCGGAAACCATGCTCGGCGACACCGCAGTGATGGTGCACCCTGAAGATGCGCGTTATCTCACGCTGCATAACGCCCGCATCGTGTTGCCGCTGACCGGCCGGCACGTGCCGGTGATCACCGACGATTACGTCGACCGCGCCTTCGGCACCGGCGTGGTCAAGGTCACGCCTGCGCACGATTTCAACGATTATCAGGTAGGCGTGCGGCATGACCTGCCGCTGATCAACCTGTTCACTGTCACCGCCACCATCAACGAGAATGCGCCGGAGCGTTATCGCGGCCTGGATCGTTATGACGCACGCAAGCTGGTGCTGTCGGAACTGGAAGACCTGGGCGTATTGGTCGAAACCAAGCCGCACAAGCTGCAGGTGCCGCGCGGCGATCGTACCGGCCAGGTGATCGAGCCCTACCTCACGGATCAGTGGTTCGTGAAAATGGATGCGCTGGCAAAGCGCGGGCTGGAGCTGGTCGAAAGCGGCCAGATCAAATTCGTGCCGCCGAACTGGATCAACACCTATCGTCACTGGATGGAGAATATCCAGGATTGGTGCATCAGCCGTCAGCTGTGGTGGGGCCATCGCATTCCGGCGTGGTTCGACGATGCAGGCAAGTGCTACGTGGGTCGCGACGAAGCCGAGGTGCGCGCCAAACATGGCCTGGGTGCGGAGATTGCGCTGCATCAGGACAGCGACGTGCTCGAAACCTGGTTCTCTTCGCAGCTGTGGCCGTTCTCCACGCTGGGCTGGCCGGATGCGCAGGCGATGGCCGAGCGCGGCTTCGAGCGCTATCTGCCGTCGTCGGTGCTGGTCACCGGCTTCGACATCATCTTCTTCTGGGTGGCGCGCATGATCATGGCCACCGACAGCTTCACCGGCCAGGTGCCGTTCCGCGATGTCTACATCACCGGCCTGATTCGCGATGCGCAGGGCCAGAAGATGTCCAAGTCCAAGGGCAACGTGCTCGATCCGCTGGACATCATCGACGGCATCAGCATCGAAGACCTGGTGGCCAAGCGCACCACCGGGCTGATGAAGCCGAAGGATGCGCCCAAGATCGAAAAAGCCACACGCAAGGAATTCCCGGACGGCATCATCGCCCACGGTGCCGACGCGCTGCGCTTCACCATCGCCGCGCTCGCCACGCATGGCCGCGACATCAAGTTCGATCTGGGCCGCGCCGAGGGCTACAAGAACTTCTGCAACAAGCTGTGGAACGCCACGCGCTTCGTGTTGATGAACAGCGAAGGCGCACGCTTTACCGGCGTGCCGCAGCCGCGCACCGAAGCGGAAAAGTGGATCCTGGCGCGCCTGGACAAGGTCACCGCGGAAACCCACGCGCATTACGCCAACTATCGCTTCGACCTGCTCGCGCAATCGCTGTACGAATTCGCCTGGAATGCGTTCTGCGACTGGTTCGTGGAGCTGGCCAAGCCGGCGCTCAACCATCAGGACGCCGACGCGGCCACCAGCACGCGCCACACGCTGCTGTTTGTGCTGGAGTCGTTGCTGCGCCTGTTGCACCCGCTCACCCCGTTCGTCACCGAAGAATTGTGGCAGCAGGTCGCACCGCGCCTGGGCATTACCACCGCCACAATCTCGTTGCAGAGCTTCCCGCAGCCCGGCGATGTCGATACCGGCAGCTATGCCACCGCTGAAGCCGATGTCGAATGGCTCAAGTCGATGGTGTCGGCGCTGCGCCGCGTGCGCAGCGAATTGAACGTGCCGCCGTCCAAGCAGGTGCGCCTGCTGCTGCAGGCCGGCACTGCCGACGACCGCCCGCGCGTTGCCCGCTTCGCCTCGCAGTTGTCGTTCCTGCTCAAGCTGGAAAGCATCGACTGGCTGGACGCTGGCCAGGACACCCCGCCGTCGGCCGCCGCCATCGTCGGCGAACTCACGTTGCTGGTGCCACTGGAAGGCCTGGTCGACATGGATGCAGAGCGCACCCGCCTGGACAAGGAAATCAGGCGCGTGGAAGGCGAGATCGGCAAGTGCAACGGCAAACTCGGCAGCGCGACGTTCGTGCAGAATGCGCCAGCTGCAGTGGTCGAACAGGAGCGCGCGCGCTTGAACGACTGGACCACGCAACTGACCGGCCTGCGCGAGCAGCGCGCGAAGATCTGAGCAAGTCGGTCAGTCGAGCGCGCCGCAGTCATGCGGTCGCGCTCAGGGTCGGAGCAGCGTGTCGAGTGCGCGGTGCCCTCACCGCTCACGGGACACGCCATAAACCCATGGCGGCATGGATGCCGCCACGGAGCTTACAGGGACGTACTTGCAGCGTGTCCCGCGATGGTGGGCGGGCAAGGCCCTGCAGTAAATCGCAACTCCACTGCCCGGCGCATAATTCATCGCATCTGTCCGCGATGTAAGCGCTGTGGACTAGAACTTCAAATCCACACGCGCATACCAGAAACGTCCACCGGGGATATCGTAAGTGGATGCGTCGTAGCCGTTGAGGGAGCAGGACAGGCAGATCGGCGGATCCTTGTCGAATACGTTGTTCAAGCCGGCCGTGAGTTGCAGGCCCTTGAGCCAATCCACACGATAGCCCACCTGCGCATCGTGATAGGTAATCGCATCCAGCCGGTTGGTTCCCACCGTCGGATCAGAACACACCGCAAACTCCACCGCGTCACCGCATTGCTCGGTGAGTTTGGAAATGTGCCGCGCAGTCCACGAAGCCGTCCAGTTGCCCAGCGACCAATCCAGTACTGCGTTGCTGGTCCACTCCGGAATTGCGCTGTCGACCACCTCGATACCCGGCCCTTGCGGCTGCCGCTGACCTGCCGCGCCCAGCGCCTCGTAACGGCCTACCAAGGTGTTCTGCCACGAGAGTTTGAAGCGCCCGAACGCGGCTTCCGGCAGCGTCCAGAACAGATCCACGTCCCAGCCGTCGGTCTTGATCGAGCCCAGGTTGGTCAGCCGGTTGTTGAAGGCATTGATGCCGCCGGTGGACGCCCGCGCGATGCCATCGCAGTACAACGCATCCAGCGTATCCACGCACAAATCCAGCTGCGTCTGCGCATTGATCGCCTGGATCGCACCATCCACATGATGGCGATAGAAGGTCACCTCCAGATCGAGGCGGTCGGACCAGCTGGCATCGCTCGCAAATCCAGGGCTGAAGACAAAACCCGCGCTGAAACTGCGCGAATGCTCCGGGTCCAGTTGTTCATTGCCGCCGGTGGTGACCGAGATCTGCTGGTTGGCCTGCTGGTAGCCCGTCGGCACGCCGAGCGCTGCGCAGTTGGCCGCGCTGCCACGCGGCGCGGTGCCGCCCAGACCGATCGAGCACGGGTCCGACAATTGCAGATCCGCACGTGCCGCCGAACCGAACAACTCGCCGATGGTCGGCGCACGGAAGCCTTCCGCATAACTGGTGCGCAACACGAACTCATCGGTGACCTGCCAACGCAGACCGTACTTCGGCGTGAACTCGCCACCGAATGTCGAATAGTCCGAATAGCGTCCGGCGATATTCAGATCCAGTTTGTCGCCCAATGCGGAGTTGGCGAAGATCGGAATATTGAGTTCGAGATAGGCTTCGTTGACGTCGTAGCTGCCCGCCGTGGGCAACGAGGGCACGCCGTTGTAACGCCCGGCCACGGTGAGCGGATCGGGCTGATAAGAGCCCTCGTACTTGCGGTATTCGTAACCGCTGGCGAACGACACCGCACCGCCGGGCAACTGGAACAACTCGCTGCTGAGGTTGGCGGTGAACAGGCTCAATTCGTTCTGGCTGCGGTCGCGCACCACCGGCTGGATCCAGCGCAACATCTCCGGCGTGATGCTGCCGGCACCGCTGAAGATATCCAGTGGCACGCAGCCAGCCACGGCCGCGCAGCCAGCCGGGTCGCCCAGCGCCAGGTTGATGTTGTAGAGGTTGTAGCTGCCGTAGTTGGTCTGCTCGGCCTTGTTCTTGCTGTACATGCCGTTGACGTCCCAGAACCAGGTCCGCCCTGCGCCTTCGAACGTGCCGACCAGGCCGGTGCCGAAATATTGGGTGTCGACCTGCTGCTCGTAACGCCGCGGCCCGCCTTCCACCGGCCTGCGACCGATCTGGATCAGATTGGTGGCCGAATCCAGATCGAATCCGAACGGGTTGAACGGGTTGAGCGCGGAGATCACGATGTTGTCGGCCAGCGGGTTGCCGGTGCCGGCGTCGGGCCCGAGGAAGATAGGCTCCGGCGCGGCCTGGTTGGTCGATTCGCGCCGGTTGCCCAACGCCTTGACGTACCACTGCACGTCGTCGTTGAAGTAATAGCGGAACTGCGCAAATACGCCCTTGCGCTCGGACGGTGTCAGCAACAGATTCTGCTCGGCGAAGTTGTAGCGGTCTGCGGTGCCGAAGCAGTGATAGTCGTCGCTGCGCGTGCAACCGACGCTGCCATCGTATTGCGGTGTGCCGACGCCGGCATTGGGCGTGAGGTTCTGGCGCACGCCGGTGTTGGGGTCGACGAACTGGAAGCGGCCATCCGGCGTCGCCGAGCTGGCGAAGGTCAGCCCGGTGCCAGGAATCGGGAAGCGGGCCTGCGCACGATCGCGCGCATAGATCGGATCCTGTTTGACATAGCTTGCGCCCAGAAACAGGCTGAAATTCTCTCCGCTGGTGCCCCACGCCAGGTCCATGCCCTGGTTGGTGCCATCGCCCTTGCCGTACTGCCCGTAGTTGAGCGTGACCTGCGCACCGTCGAAACTGCGACGGGTGATGATGTTGACCACACCGGCAATCGCATCCGAGCCGTACAACGACGATGCGCCGTCTTCGAGCACTTCGATGCGCTCGACGATCGCCAGCGGAATGGTGTTGAGATCGGTCGACGAGCCCACGCCGGACGCGGAGGATTCATTGACCCAGCGAATGCCATCCACCAGCACCAGCACGCGCTTGGAACCGAGATGGCGCAGATCTACCTGCGCCGAGCCGGCACCCACGCCACTGCCATCGGGCGGAAAGCCGAAGTTGCCCGACGAATTGAACTTGGCATTGAGCGCCGAACCGGACGCGGTGAGCTCCTGCAGCACTTCGCCGATGGAGGTCAGGCCGGTGCGTTCGATGTCGGCGCGATTGAGCGTCTGGATCGGTACCTGCCCCTGCAACTCGGCGGTTTTGATGCGCGTGCCGGTGACCTGCACGCTGTCGAGCGTGCGCGTGCTCGGTGTGGCCTCGGGCTGTTGCGCCCAGGCGAGCGTGGGGATCAGACACAATGACAACTGCACGGCCAGGCATGACCGATGGGGGCCAATCAGACGCTTCATCCTTTCTCTCTCCAGAAGGATTCTTGAGTGTCCGCACGCCCCCGTGCCCTGCGGTCCTTCCCAATTCTTAAACGAAAAATTAACGCGCCGCAACTGGCGGTGCAGCAACGCACGGTGCCGCAGCGATCGTGACGAGGTGTCATCTGCAAACACGTGCGTGCTCGACCCATTGCGCATGCAAGCGAAGACGGCCATCTCCATCACGCGCAATGACGCGTATTCACTCAGGCGCTCAGGCGTGCTTGGGTATCATCGCGCCATGACTTATGCCCCCCGCCTTGCCACTGTTTTCATCGGCCTGCTGTGCCTTGGCAGCACCGCATTGCACGCGCAAACCCTCGACCCACAGCTGACTGCCATGCGCGATGCCATCGCGGCCGCAGAGCGCGGCCAGACCGATGCCGGCCAGCTCGCTGCATTGAGCCGCCATCCGCTGTATGGATGGCTGGAATTTGCCGCGCTCAAGCGCAGTATCGACACCGTCTCCAATGCGCAGGCGCAAGCATTTTTGCAGCGTTATGCCGGCCAGCCCGTGGCTGAGAGCTTCCGCAACACGTGGCTGCCGGCGGTGGCGCGGCGGCAAGACTGGAACACGCTGCTGGCCAACTGGAAGTCCACCGACAACGTCGGCCTGCGCTGCGCGCAACTGACCGCGCGCCTGGCCACTGGCAAGGCCGATGCACAATGGAGCCGCGATGCGCTGACGCTGTGGCGCAACGGCAAGGCGCTGCCCGATGCCTGCGATGCAGTGGTTGCCGGGCTGGAATCGCGCGGCGAACTTACTCTGGCGCTGCGCTGGGAACGTGTGGAAGCCGCTGCCGATGCACAGCAGCCTGCGGTGATGCGCACCGCCGCGCGTGGTCTGCCGGCGGCCGATCTGACGCTGGCCATCGATTACGCTGCCTTTCTCGACAAGGTCCACCCGCGCGCACTAGGTTGGCCCAAGACCGAGCGCAGCCGCCGCATCGCGGTCGACGGGCTGGCCAAGTTGGCCAAGAGCGATCCCGACGCTGCCGAGCAGCAGCTACCGCAACTTGCCAGTGCGCTCGGCTTCAGCCAGGCGCAGCGTGGGCAGGTGCTGTATCAGATCGCATTGTGGACCGTCGCCTCGTATCTGCCGGATTCGGCGCGTCGGCTCAATGCCGTACCGGACGCGTCCTACGACGAACGCCTGCACGAATGGCGTGCACGTGAGGCGATGTCGCGCGGCGACTGGCCGGCGGCGTTGGCCGCGATTCGCAAGATGCCGGCGAGCCAGCGCAGCGACTCACGCTGGCAGTACTTCGAAGCCCGCCTGGCCGAAAAGACCGGCGCTGCGGCGGCGGCCCAGCCGCTGTATCGCGCCGCCGCGCAATCGCCGACCTTCCACGGCTTCCTGGCCGCCGACCGCCTGCGGCAACCTTACCGGCTTTGCCCCTGGGAGCCCAACGACAGCGCACAGGCAAAGGCCGCCGTTGCGCGCGACCCGGCCCTGGTCCGCGCAATCGCGTTATTTCAGATCGATCGCCCCGGTTGGGCCGTGGCCGAATGGAACGATGCCGCCACCCGCTTCGACGACACACAGCGCCGCCTGGCAGTGGAAGTTGCCAGCGACAACGGCTGGTTCGACCGTGCGGTGTTCGCGCTCGGCAAGCAGCCGGACGAACAACGGCTCTATGCGTTGCGTTTCCCCCTGCACCACGACGACAGCATTCGTCGCGAGGCCGCCAAGAATGCGATCGACCCAGCCTGGGTGGCTGCGGAAATCCGTGCCGAAAGCATCTTCAATCCGCGCGCGCGCTCGCCGGCCAACGCGATGGGCCTAATGCAGGTATTGCCTGGCACTGGCGCGGCCGTCGCCAAGGGGATCGCCCTGCCCGGCTATGCGGGTGCAAGCAGCCTCTATGAGCCGGACATCAACATCGCCATCGGCACGGCGTATCTGCGCCAGCTGCTCAACACCTACGGGCTGCCCTACCTCACCATTGCCGCCTACAACGCAGGTCCCGGCCCCACCGGGCGCTGGCAATCGCAGCGGCCGAATTTCGAGCCGGACTTCTGGATCGAAACCATCAGCTACAATGAAACCCGCGACTATGTCGCGCGCGTGTTGGCTTTCAGCGTGATCTACGACTGGCGCCTCAACGGCGACATGCTGCCGTTGAGCGACCGGCTCATGGGCAAGCTGGTGGACAAACGTCTGAAACCGGTATGCACCCCGGGCCAGGCTGCCAATAACGCCGCGCAGGATTGAGCGACGCCGGTGCCCTGCACGGTTGCAGGGCCCTAGCGCGTGCGCGGCACCGCCATTGCGCACGACACTGACGCAACATGGACGCCACGCAGGGAGCGGCAAGGACGTACCTGCAGCGTGTCCAGCGGTCATGGATCGGCATGGAAAGGCAAGGGTGCTGCAAGCATTTCCCAGCTCCACGATGCAATGCCCCCCCCCCAGACCACATACATCACCACGCCAAACGCATAACGCCCGCATCACTGCGGGCGGTGTGCAACTGGGTGCTGCACCGCGTTTGCAGCCCTGCAGCCAGCGGCAGTTACAGCTTGCCGGCGCCTGCTTTCGCCTTGACGTCTGCAGCGACCTTGTCTGCCGACAGCAGATTGTAGGTATAGGGCGGTGTCCAGCCGATGTTGGTATTCCACGAGCACGACAGCGCCTTGCCGTTGAGCAGCGAACCCTGATCGCGATACACGCTGCCACCGTAGTCGGCGGCGATCTTGTCGCAGCTGCTGACACCGCTGATCTCGAACACGTTGCGCTCGGAGAAGATCTTCGACTCCTTGCCCACGCCATGCGCGTAGGAGAACGGATACACCGTATTGCTGGTGCTGCCGACGTGGTAGTTGTTGTACAGGTGCACCTGACCGAAGCGCACGCGCGGGGCGCGCGCAGAAATGTTTTCGAACAGGGTGTTGGGAATGGTGACCTTGAGCTTGCCGCTGTCGGTACTGGACGCGCTGTCGCTGGAGCCGATCAGGTTGTTCTTTTCGTGCGACTTGAAGGCCGAGTACGAGACGGTGACGAAATTGGCGCCTTTCTTGATGTCCATCGCGCCATCGTGGTGCTGTTTCGGACGACCATTTGCAGTGCCATTCTGATCGTCGGTACGGCGGCCATCGGTGAAGGTGACATGGTCCACCCACACGTTGCTGGCGCCTTCCACGGTCAGGCCGTCGTACTCCGCATTCCAGTTGCCGGCGCTGCCATCATCCGGGTCCCAGACCGGCTCCGGGTCCCAGACCGGCTCCGGGTCCCATGGATTTTCGATGGTGATATTGCGGATGATGACGTCGTTGGCCTTGACGTAAAAATAGCCTTCGCGAATTTCAGCGTTGCTGGTGATGCCGATCAGCGTGGTCTTGGTGGGCACGTCCAGACGCGCGCGCGTCTTCATGTCCGAGGTTTTGGTGTAAGGCTTTCCTTCGCTGATATCGATGATGCCGCTGACCTTGATGATGCGCCCGTTGCTCCCGACGCTTGCGCTCAATGCTGCTTTCAACTCGGCGGCGTTCTTGACGGTGTAGATATTGGCGGTAGCTGCTTTGGAGCCGCCCTTGGTGCCGCCGTTCTGGGTCGCCCAGCCCGTGGTTGCAACCTCCAACGCCGCATCGGCATAGGCAACGCCGGTGAGCAGCAACGACCCAACGAACAGCGACGCGGCGGCCGCCGTCGAAAATTTCGGCTTCATCTTGATCTCTCCCTCGAATGGGTTCGATGCGCCGCGCTGCGGCGCACCCCTGGTCCAGCAGACTCGGAACGTATTATTCAGATATGGAATATTCCATTCCGCGGAGCCGATACTAGGAGCATTGCAACCGCTTGTATCTAGACGTTTTTCGGATATGCATGCGCAATCACGCAAACGCTTGCGAGACACAAAAGAAGAGACAAAACGCTGCGATCAGGACACGCAGAGACAGCGCAAGGACACTGCAACGCAGCAAGATTGCGGGTCACGCCATGGGGCGTGCCACGCGAGAATGCACGCCACCATTCAAATACATCTGTTTTTCGGCGTACCAGTCGTTGCAATCCATTGCCGCGCCGCGGCATTCAACACGAAAGCGCCGCCCGCCTACGACTGGAGCAACGCAAAAGCGCCTATCGGTCCATGGCGAAACATTCGCCACCCCGCAGACGGGCGCGTCGGCCCACGTTGTACGCAAGGCGCACGCCCCTCGCTCCAATGTGGCCAGCATGCCGCATGACCACGGTCAGATCGATTGCACGGGCGCAGCATCATTGGACGCCACGCGTCTGATGCGCATGGGTCAGCGCCGCCATCGACCGCTCCGGCGACCGGTTCGCTGCGACCTCACCAAGCCATTCGGTAGGGCAAGGCGAGCTCGTTGCGCAAGCGAGATACCAAACGCTCCATGCGCAGGTGCATCCTGCAATCGCTCAGCACAAGCATCGAATCGAAGACCATCAGCGCCGGCATCCGGCGCAACAACGCCAACTGGCCGCTCCCTCAACGACGAATGCGTGCGCTCAGGAAAATCCTTCGAAGAACAACTCGATCGCCATCACCAACGCGTCTTCGCGTCCGGTGTGGGATGGGTAGTAGCGCGGGCGCCGGCCGATTTCGTTGAAGCCTTCGGAGTGGTACAGCGCGATGGCCGAGGGGTTGGACGGGCGCACTTCCAGAAACGCGCGCCGCGCACCGCGATCGCAGGCGCCCTTGATCAGCGCGCGCAGCAACACGCGACCGTGGCCTTGCGATTGCGCCTCCGGTGCGATGCAGACGTTGAGCACGTGCGCCTCGTCGGCGGCGATGCTGATCACACCATAGCCGATGACCCGGCCGCCCTGCTCCATCACCCAGCCGGGATATCCGGCCTGCAGGCAGTCGCGAAAGATGTTGCGCGTCCACGGAAACGGATAGGCGCGCAGCTCGATCTCCATCACCGCATCTAGGTCGCTCTCGCGCATTGCGCGCAGCGAGTTGGGTTGCGGCGCATTCAATGCGCTCACGCCGGGTCCCGGCGCCGACGCAGCGCGCGCAGCTGCGGCCACAGTGCACGCTTGGCGGCCGGATTGCCGCGCAGTTCCGCCAGCGGCCAGGATGCCATCAAGGCCTGGGTCGCAGGATCGCCCGGATTGCAGCCGGATGCGCGCAGCAAGGCCATCTGCAGGCGATCCGGCATGCCGACCCGGCTGCGCCGTTGCGGCACCGACGCTGGCGCAGTGCTGGGCGCACGTGGCGCTTCGGCCGGTGCCGCCGGTGCATTCCGCCGCGCGACGGGCGCATTGGCCGTTGCAGGTTGCAGCGCCCGCTCCACACGCGCCGGCGCGGCCATCGGTGCGCGCTCGGCAATCTCGACAGGCGCGGGCAACGCATCGACCGCATCGCGATCCAGGTACACGGTATGCCCCAATGCCTGCAGATACGACACCTGCAGATCGGACCACATCGGCTCGCTCATTGAGTCGCTCACGAAAACTGGCTCATGGCAGCTCGGGCACGCGCCGCCAGCGTCGCCACAGCCACATCAACGGACCCGACAAGGCGTACAGCACGCCGATCACCAGCAACGAGCGCGCCAGATCGATCACCAACAGCGCAATCACCACCGTGGCGATCGCCAGCGCCAGGAACGGCACGCGGTCGGCACGCGGGCCGCGCGCGCCGCCCTTGAAGCTCCAGAAGCGGATTCGGCTGACCATCAGCAGCGCCGACACCACCGTGACCGCCAGCGCCACATAGCGCAGCTGCTCGCCATCGAAGCCCAGGCTGTCGTCGGCGAAGGCCCAAACGAAGGACATCATCAATCCAGCCGCCGCCGGGCTGGCTAGGCCGATGAACCAGCGTTTGTCGACCACGCCGACCTGTGTGTTGAAGCGCGCCAGCCGCAGCGCCGCGCAGGCCGCATACAAAAAGGCAGCCGACCAACCGACCCGGCCCATCACGCTACTGTCGTACTTCAGCGCCGACAGCGACCAGTGGTACATCACCAGCGCGGGCGCCATGCCGAAGCTGACCAGATCGGCCAGCGAGTCGTACTGCACACCGAATTCGCTGCTGGTATTGGTCAGACGCGCCACCCTGCCATCCAGCCCGTCCATCACCGCGGCCACGAACACCGCCATGGCGGCCTGGACGAACTGCCCATTGGCGGCGGCGATGATGGCGTAGAAACCGGAAAACAGCCCGGCAGTGGTGAACAGGTTCGGCAGCAGGTAAATCGTGCGCGAGCGCGGGGGCGGTCTCATCTCATCCATCCGCCAAGTGTAGGGCCTGAGGTCTGTCCGGCGGTAGCGCGCCTGCCGGTTCAGCACCTTGCGCGCCCATCACTTGCCAGCGCCCGCTGCGGATGCTGCAATCGCGACGGGAATCATCCAGGGGAAGCCACATGCAACTGTCGTCCGGGCTTTGCGCCCTGTTGATGCTGGTCAGCGCCGCCGCCGGCGCGACCGATCTTTATAAGTGGAAGGATGCCAAGGGCGTGACCCACTACACCGAAACCCCGCCACCGACCGGCCAGCGCTATGAAGCGCGCCGAATCGACGCGCGCAGCGGCACCGCCGCCATTGCTGCAGAGACGGCCGCGCCCGAATCGGCCGACTGCCTCACCGCGCGCCGCAATCTGGAACTGCTCAGCGGCAAGGGAGAGGTCTCCATGGCGGCCGGCGCCGACGGCAAGCCTGGCGCCGTCTTGGACCAGGATGCCCGTGCGACCCAGAGGAACCTGGCCGACGCCGCCGTCAAGGCCTATTGCAAGCCGGCAGCCCCAGGCGGCCCGGCCACCTGAGCCGGGAAGAGGTGCCAGGACGGGATTGCCGTCCCGCCGCCGGGCTGGAGCCAAGCACCTTGGTGCCGCGAGCACCGGCCGAGCCAGCGCGCCCGACCTGATGGCCGCACCTGCGTAGTCGTAGACGAAGCGCGGCCCCAACAGCTGCACGATCGCCGGGCACCGATGACGGATGTATGCGGACGACCGCGCAGCCTATGGCGCACGTGTGCCGGCAAGCCAGCCACTTGAGCCGCCCCGCACCGGTCCGCCCTGGCCAGCGACAATCCGCAACGCGCGCCCGGCGATGACCGGCAGGGCCCGAGACTGGCAAACTAGCGGCTTTCCGCCCAAGCGAAGCCCGATGCGTCTTTCCCAGTTCCACCTGCACACCACCAAGGAAACCCCGGCCGACGCCGAGCTGGTCAGCCACCGCCTGATGCTGCGCGCGGGCATGATCCGCAAGCTGGCCTCCGGGCTGTACACCTGGTCGCCACTGGGCCTGCGCGTGTTGCGCAAGGTCGAGGCCATCGTGCGCGAGGAGATGAACCGCGCCGGCGCAGTGGAAGTGCTGTTTCCCACCATCCAGCCGCGCGAGCTGTGGGACGCCACCGGGCGTTGGGAAAAGTTCGGCGGGCAGCTGCTCAAGATCAAGGACCGCAAGGAACAGGAGTTCTGCTACAGCCCCACCGCCGAAGAGGCCGCTGCCGAATTCGCGCGCCAGGAGATCAACAGCTACAAGCAGCTGCCGCTGAATTTCTATCAGATCCAGACCAAATTCCGCGATGAGATCCGCCCGCGCTTCGGCGTGATGCGTGCGCGCGAGTTCCTGATGAAGGACGCGTATTCGTTCCACCTCACCGACGAGGACATGGCGCGCGAATACGACAATATGCGCGCCGCCTATACGCGCATCTTCACCCGCCTGGGACTGGACTTCCGCGCCGTGCAGGCAGATTCCGGCGCCATCGGCGGCGATGCATCGCAGGAATTCCACGTCATCGCCGACTCCGGCGAAGACTCGCTGGCGTTCTCCACTGGCTCCGATTACGCCGCCAATGTGGAAGCCGCCAGTGCGGCACCGCCTGCCCCGCGCGCCGCGGCCAGCGAAGCGATGCAGCAGGTGGCAACGCCCACCCAGAAGACCTGTGAAGACGTGGCCCAGTTGCTCGGCATCGCGCTGCAGCGCACGGTCAAGTCGGTGGCGGTGATGACGCAGGCCGGCTTCGTGCTGGTGCTGGTGCGTGGCGATCACGCGGTCAACGAGATCAAGCTGGCCAAGGTGCCCGGACTGGCCGATTACCGCCTGGCCAACGAAAGCGAAATCCGCGAACACCTCGGCTGCGAGCCGGGCTTCCTGGGTCCGGTCAACACCGCGCGCCCGGTGCGCGTAGTGGCCGACCGCGATGTCGCCGCACTGGCCGATTTTGTGGTCGGCGCGAATGTGTCCGGCGCCCACCTGGTCGGCGTCAACTGGGGCCGCGATCTGCCCGAACCGGAGACCGTGGCCGATGTGCGCAACGTGGTCGAAGGCGAACGCGCGGCCGATGGCGGCGAACTGCGCCTGGCTCGCGGCATCGAGGTGGGCCATGTATTCCAGCTTGGCAGCCAGTACGCGCAGGCGCTGCAAGCCACCGTCATCGACGAAGGTGGCAAGGCGGCGGTGATGAAGATGGGCTGCTACGGCATCGGCATTTCGCGCATCGTGGCCGCGGCGATCGAACAGAACCATGACGATGCCGGCATCATCTGGCCCGCGCCGATGGCGCCGTGGCAGGTGGTGGTCTGCGTGATCAATCCCAAGCAGGACCCGCAGGTGCTCGCCGCCGCCCAGGCCTTGCTGGACCAATTGCTTGCCGCCGGCCTGGATGCCGCCCTGGACGACCGCGGACTGCGCCCGGGCGCGATGTTCGCCGATATGGAATTGCTGGGCATTCCGCATCGGGTAGTGGTCTCGGAACGTGGATTGGCGGCCGGCACTTTTGAATATCGCGCCCGTACCGCCGATGCAGCGGAAAGCCTGGATAAAGCCGGGTTATTCTCCCGCCTGGGGCATTGATCAAACCCGGGCATCGGCTTCAAATGGATGAACACAAAGCGCCGAATTATTTCGGCGCATTTGTCACACCGGTTTTCTCACTTTATGATGGCCACCGCTGCCATGGACCGGCATTCTTTTTCTCTCATCTTCCGGAGCAGTGATGTCGATCGATCTTAGTGGCCTGTCGGCCAAGCAGTTGAGCGCCCTGATCAAAAATGCAAAGAAGCAGCAGACCGTGGTTGCCAAGCGCGCGCCGATCGCCAAGGTCCGCACGCAGCTGGTCCGCGCTGCAAAAGCCCAGGGTTATTCCATCGAAGAATTGTTTGGTGCTTCTGCCAGTGCCGGCCCGGGCCGTCCGGCGGGTGCCGGCAAGCCGGGTCCGCGTGCCGGCCGCAAGCTGGGCAAGGTGCCGCCGAAGTATCGCAACCCCGGCAACGCCCAGGAAACCTGGACCGGCCGTGGCAAGCAGCCGCGCTGGCTGGCCGAGTTGACCGCCGCCGGCAAGAAGGTAGAAGACTTCCTGATCAGCAAGGTCAGCGGCGCGAAAAAAGCAACCGCAAAGAAGGCCTCGCCGCGCAAAGCCGTGACCAAGCGCGCCGCCAAGAAGTCCAAGGCCGCTTGATTCAAACCAATAAGAGCGCCGGCCATGCCGGCGTTTTTATTGCAGGGTGTTTCCCCTTATAAATTCTTGCGGGCAGGAATGAGCAGATTGCCAAACAGCAATCCGGCCATCAATGCCATTACGATATTGGTCACTGCCAAGAGTGCGGCTTGTCCGACGCTGACATCCTGTTGCTGCACCAGGGTCAAAAAGCCACGCAAACTGACGCTCCCGGGAACCAGCATGATGATGCCAGGCAATCGGATCAACGCACCGGGCTTGTGCACCACGCGCCCGAATAAATTTCCCGCAGCGGTCAATGCCATTGCCGAGGCGAATACACCGGCCGGGCCGCCCCAGGCATGTCCTGCATAACGCGCAATGACATAACCTGACATAGCCGCCGCCATGATCCATAAATAGTCACGTCGATTGGCTTTGAACAGCACCGCAAACGCATAAGCGGCCACCACCAACGAGGCCCATTCCACCCAACCGGCCTGCGGCCGCAACGCGGCCACCTGGGGATGCAGGCCAACCAGCTGGGTCAGCGTCACCGCAATGACCGCACCCACGGTCAGCTTGAGCACCGTGGTGACCGCACCGGCCAGACGCGCCGTGCCGGAGACCCAGTGCTGGCTGGCCAGCTCGTTGAACGCATTGGTCAATGACATGCCTGGCAACAGCACCACCAGCGAGGCGATGATCACCGTATTGAGGTTCAACGGCCCCAGCAGGGAGGCCACCAGCGCCGCCACCACCCCGGCCAGCAGGCCGGCCAGCGCCTCGCCGGCTTCTTTGCTGGCAGCGCGCTTGTCGGTGTACTGGGTGAGCAGGCCGATCGACATGCCGATCGCCCCGGCCGTGGCGATATCCAGCCACGGCAGCTTCCACAGCCCGGCCACGCCGGCGGCGGCCAGCCCGAACGCCAGCACCTGCAGGGTCTTGCCGCGCCGGTCCACCTCGCGGTCCAGCCGGCGCAAGGCGGTGTGTCCCTGCGCGATGCTCATGCGGCCGTTGGCCACGCTGTCGGCCACATAGTCGGCCACGCTCAGCTTGTACAGATCGTTCTCGCCCGGGGCCAGGCGGATCACCCGGGTGATGTCGCTGGAGCCGATCGCCTTGGTCGGGTCGCTGAAGCTCAGGATGATGCCAGTGGGGTTGGACCAGGGCTCGCAGTCCAGGCCCAGCTTCTGCGACAACCCCACCACCGCTGCTTCCAGCCGTTGCGCGGTGGTGCCATAGGAATGCAGGCGCCCGGCGATTTCGGACACGAAGGCGACGCGCTGGGCGTAGGTGGCGCTGGCGGACGGGAGGACAACGGTGGCAGCGGACATGCGTGGCGGGTCGGATCGGAGAAACGCCGTGTCCGGCGAGGCCGCCAGTGTATGCCGCAGCACGTGCGGCCGGCGCCCTCATCGACGGCCCTCATCGACGGCCCTCGGCACGCCGCTGCGGTTGCGTCCCCATCCGTCGCTCACATTGGCCCTGTATGCTGGCGCCACGGACAGGCCACCCATGATCAAACCGCAACCTCCACGCATCGAACAAGACTCGCAGGATCAGGCACAGGTCCGCCTCGCTGGCAGTTGGGTCCTGGCGACCGCCCTGCCCCAGGCAGAACTGCTGCAGGCCGTGCCCGACGGGGTGCGCCGCATCGACGCGCGCGGCATCCAGCAGTTGGATTCGGCCGGCGTACTGCAGCTGCTGCGCTTTGCCGGTCGCATGGGCCTGAAGGAAGACGCGATCGATTTTCGCGATGAACACCAGGCACTGGTGTGCACCATCGAGGAACTCAACGACGAGCGCCCCAAGCCCAAACGCGATTACGGCTTCGTCGCCGCGCTCGACCGCCTGGGCCGGGCCACCCACCGCGTCGGCCAGGACATCCTGGAGTTGAACAGTTTTCTGGGCGAAAACCTGGTCAAGATCATGCGGCTGATCCACGAGCCGCGGCGCTTCCGGCTGACCTCCACCGTGCATCACATGGAGCAGGTGGGCCTGGACGCGGTGCCGCTGGTGGTGCTGCTGTCGTATCTGGTGGGCGCGGTGATCGCCTTCCTGGGCTCGACCATCCTGCGCGACTTCGGTGCGGAAATTTATGTGGTGGAGTTGGTGTCCATCGCCTTCCTGCGCGAATTCGCGGTGCTGCTGACGGCAATTGTTCTGGCAGGCCGCACCGCCAGCGCCTTCACCGCGCAGATCGGTGCGATGAAATCGCGCGAGGAAGTGGACGCGATCCGTACGCTGGGCCTGGACCCGATCGACCTGCTGGTGATCCCGCGCCTGCTCGCGCTGATCTTCACCCTGCCGCTGCTGACCTTCATCGCAATGATCGCCGGCCTGGCCGGTGGCGTCACCGTGGGCGCGTTCGACCTGGATATTCCGCCGCAGATGTACCTGGCGCGCATGCACGACACCATCCAGTTGCGGCATTTCCTGGTCGGGCTCTCGAAGGCGCCGCTGTTTGCGCTGGTGATCGGCCTGATCGGCTGCCTGGAAGGGCTGAAGGTCAGCGGAACCGCGCAATCGGTGGGCGAACGCACCACCTCCTCGGTGGTGCAGACGATTTCCTTGGTCATCATTCTCGACGCGATTGCGGCGTTGTGGTTCATGAAGATGGGGTGGTGATGGAGCCGGGATTCGACATTCGGGATTCGGGATTTGCACAAAGCCGCAGCGCGGCGCTTGCACTGGTATCGGAGAGGACGGTGCCGTGATCAATCCCGAATCCCCACGCCCCGATCCCGGCCCACAGGCCGATGTCGACAACGAACAGCTGGCGATTTCCGTGCGCGGGCTCACCAACCGTTTCGGTAGCCAGACCGTGCACGAAGACCTGGATCTAGATGTACGGCGCGGCGAAATCCTCGGCGTGGTCGGCGGTTCGGGCACCGGCAAGTCGGTGCTGATGCGCAGCATCCTGGGCCTGCGCGAACCCGACGCCGGCAGCATCCAGGTGCTGGGCGCGGACGCGCGCTCGGGCCGGTTCGCCGACCGCCAGCACATCACCCGCAACACCGGCGTGTTGTTTCAGGACGGGGCGCTGTTTTCGTCGATGACCGTGGGCGAAAACGTCCAGGTGCCGCTGAAGGAACACCACGGCGAGTTTCCCGAGCGCTGGTATTTCGAACTGGCGCTGCTGAAGATCAAGCTCGCCGGCCTGCCCGCCGATGCGCTGGACAAGCTGCCTTCGCAATTGTCCGGCGGCATGCGCAAGCGCGCCGGCCTGGCCCGCGCGCTTGCGCTGGATCCACCGCTGCTGTTCCTGGACGAACCCACCGCCGGACTGGACCCGATCGGTGCGGCCGCCTTCGACCGTTTGATCCGCACCTTGCAGCAGGCCCTGGGCCTGACCGTGTTCCTGATCACCCACGACCTGGATACGCTGTACGCCATCTGCGACCGCATCGCGGTGTTGGCCGATCGCAAGGTGATCGCCAATGCGCCGCTGGCCGAGGTCGAGCAGATCGATCACCCCTGGATCCAGGACTATTTTCACGGTCCGCGCGCCCGCGCTGCGCGCGCGGCCAAGACCGATTCCACCGAGACCGCCTGAGCATGGAAACCAAAGCCAATTACGTCCTGATCGGCGCCTTCACCATCGTGGCCGGCCTGGCCCTGCTGCTGTTCGGGCTCTGGGCCGCCAAATATTCCTCCGACCGCACCTGGCAGCAGTACCGGGTGGTGTTCCGCGAGGCGGTGACCGGCCTGTCGGTCGGCAGCCCGGTGCAGTACAACGGCATCGCGGTCGGCTCGATCACCGAGTTGACCCTGGCGCCGAACGACCCGCGGCAGGTGGTCGCGCATGTGCGCGTCAATTCGACCACGCCGATCAAGAGCGACACCCGCGCCAAGCTGGCGATCACCAGCCTGACCGGGCCGTCGATCATCCAGCTCTCCGGCGGCACCCCCGAAGCGCCGGCGCTGACCACCATCGACAAGAGCGATGCGCCGATCATCCAGACCACGCCATCGGCGCTGCAGAACATCACCGACACCGCCAACCGCATCGTCGAGCGCATGGACCAGATGCTCTCGGACAAGAACGTGGCCAGCATTTCGGCCACCTTGCAGAACCTGGAAAAGATCAGCGGCGGCATTGCCGATCGCGACGAAGGCATGCAGGCGCTGATCGTCAGCGCGCGCGACGCCGCGCGCAATCTGGACACCACGCTGACCACCACCAACGGCACCATCAAGCGGCTGGATCAGAACCTGGTGCAGCAGCTGCCGGGCATCCTGGAAAAGCTCGATGCCACCCTGGTCAAGCTGGATTCGGCGGCCGGCAACGCCGACAACATCCTTGGCGAAAACCGCGCGGCCATCAATAGTTTTGCCAATGATGGGCTGGGCCAGCTCGGCCCCACACTGACCGAATTGCGTGGCCTGATCCGCGACCTGCGCCGGGTCAGCGACAAACTGGACAACAACCCTGCGCGCTACCTACTCGGCCGCGACGCACCCAAGGAGTTCGAACCGAAATGACTGCCATGCGCGTGTTGCGTCCCTTGCTGTGCGTCTCGTTGCTGGCGCTGGGCGGCTGCTCGGTCCTGACCGGCGGCGACCAGAAACCGGCCACCATCTATGCGCCCACCGTGCGGGTGACCCCGAACCCGGCGTGGCCACAGGTGAACTGGCAGCTGGTGGTGGCCAAGCCCAGCGCCGCACGCGTCATCGACAGCCCGCGCATCAATGTGCGCCCGACCCCTGGCGAACTGCAGGTCTACCACGGCGCTGGCTGGGCACAGCCCGCCACCGACATGCTGGAAGACAGCGTGGTGCGCGCGTTCGAAGACTCCGGCAAGATTGCCGCGGTGGCCCATATCGGCACCGGCATCCGCTCCGACTACAAGCTGGCGATCGACCTGCGCCGCTTCGAATCCGATTACGCCGGCCAGTCGCTGCCCTCGGCCACGATCGAACTCAACGCCAAACTGCTGCATTCGGCCGATCAACGCGTGGTCGCCTCGCGCACCTTCCTGGTCGCACGCCCGTCCAGCGGCACCGATACCGCCGCAGTGGCAATGGCGTTCGAGCAGGCGCTGACCCAGCTCACCACCGAGCTGGTCGGCTGGACGCTGACCACCGGGCAGCAGGACAGCAGCGCGTTGCCGCGTACACCCTGAGAGCGGCTAAAAAACGCGCCCGCCTAGCGGCTGCGCAGGAGTTTTGTTAGCTGCTCTGAGCCGACGCGTCGCCTGTAGCCGGAACTCATCCCACCCGGCACTGGCGCCCAGATACGTAGCCCTGCCTTCTCCCGCACGCGGGAGAAGGTGACGCGCAGCGCCGGATGAGTCGCATACACCATCCCTCGGCAAGCGTTCCGCAGGCGCTAGCCTGAACCTGCTTCAGCCGGCGCAATCTGCCGAAAGGTCAGATTGATCCGTTCCCCCACCGGCCGCGCCGTGCGCGGCAACGCGTGTTTGTAGTGGCGCTGGGTATCACCGCCCATCAACAACAGGTCGCCGTGGCCTAGCTCCAGCGTTTGCTTCACCGCCGCATCGTCGCGGTGCTTGAACGCAAAGCGCCGCGTGGCACCCAGGCTCACAGAGGCAATCAACGGCTGCGCGCCCAGCTCAGGCTCGTCGTCGCTGTGCCAGCCCATCGCATCACTGCCACTTCGGTAGCGATTGACCAGCACGCTGTTGAACCGGTGACCGGTCTCGTCCTCCAGCCGTATGCGCACTGGCTGCAGCACGTCCAGCCACGGCTGTGGCGAGAACCGCGTGCCCGAGTAGCGATAGCGCGCTTCCGGATTGCCGATCCAGCTGCTCAGGCGTGGCGAATCCACCATGCGCCCGAACATCCGGATGCGGTGCACCTCCCACTGCGCCTGCGCCAGCAGCGCCTGCATCAGCGCATCGGCCTGCGCAGGCTGCAGCCAACCCCGCCACCAGTTGATCTCCGCTCCCGGCAATGCCACCCGAATCCTCATGCCGGACACGCTAGCACGCAGGCCTGCGCACTGCGGATGAATCGGCACGATTTGCCGCCGTCACATGCAATCCCGGAAAATGCGCGACAGCCATCGAGCCAACGGGAGCGGAGCAATGTCGGAAGCGGGAGTGGGCGCACACGCGTCAGAGGCGGTCGAGCGTGACGTCATGGAATACGACGTCGTCACCGTCGGTGCGGGTCCGGCCGGGCTGTCGTTCGCGATCCGGCTCAAGCAGCTCGATCCGAACATCAGCGTCTGCGTGATCGAAAAATCCAGCACCATCGGCGCGCATATCCTGTCCGGTGCGGTGATCGAGCCCGGCCCGCTGGATGCACTGCTGCCAGGCTGGCGCGACAATCCGCCGCCGATCTGCGTGGCGGCCACCGACGACGAATTCTGGTTTTTCGGCAAGGACAGCGCGCGCAAGTTCCCGGTGGTGCCACCGGGCATGCGCAACCATGGCAACTTCATCGTCAGCCTGGGCGCGATGTGCGCCTGGCTTGCGCCGCAGGCCGAAGCGCTGGGCGTGGAGATCTACCCCGGGTTCGCCGCCGCCGAGACGCTGCACGACGACAGCGGCCAGGTGGTGGGCGTGCGCATCGGCGACATGGGCATTGCAAAAGACGGCTCGCACAAGTCCGGCTACACCGCCGGCATCGACATCCGCGCCAAGGTGACCGTGCTTGCCGAAGGCGCGCGTGGTCACCTGACCAAGCGATTGTTGAAGCGCTTCGACCTCACCGCCGACAGCGACCCGCAAGGCTATTCGATCGGCATCAAGGAGCTGTGGCAGGTCCCGGAAGGCCGCGTCACGCCCGGCAAGATCGTGCACACCATTGGCTGGCCAGCCGACAATCGTACCTACGGCGGCAGCTTTGTGTATCACCTGGACAACAACCAGATTGCGCTCGGCTATGTGAGCGGGCTGGACTACAGCGACCCGACCTACCAGCCGTGGGAAGCCTTCCAGCAATGGAAGAACCACCCCATGATCAAGCCGCTGCTGGAAGGTGGCAGCATCTTGTCTGCCGGTGCCCGCGCACTGGTCAGTGGCGGTTGGCAATCGCTGCCGAAAGTGGACATGCCCGGCGCCTTGCTCATTGGCGACACCGCCGGCCTGCTCAACGTGCCCAAGATCAAGGGTACCCACCAGGCGATCCGCAGCGGCATGCTGGCCGCCGAACACCTGGTGCAATCGCAGATGGCGCCGCAGGGTTTCGATGCCACATTGCGCGCCTCCGACGTCATGGCCGAGCTGAAGCAAGTCCGCAACATCAAACCCGGTTTCAAGAAAGGCCTGTGGTTCGGCCTGCTCAACGCGGCCTGGGAAACCGCGCTCAAGGGCGCTTCGCCTTGGACGCTGAAGAACAAACCCGACTGGTCGGCGCTGCACAAGATCGGCGAGTACGAGCGACCCAAGCGCGACTACGTCACCCGCGATCTGGCCCCCCGCGACCGCTTGCAAGCCGTTTATTTCGCCGCCACCGAGCACGATGAAGACCAGCCGGTGCATCTGAAGGTGCTGGACACCGATGTGTGCGCCACCCGCTGCGTGACGGAATACGACAATCCCTGCACGCGCTTTTGCCCGGCCAACGTCTACGAAATGGTCGCAGACACCGCCAGCCCCTCCGGCAAGCGCCTGCAGATCAACGCGGCCAACTGCGTGCACTGCAAGACCTGCGACATCAAGGATCCGTACGAAATCATCACCTGGGTCACACCGGAGGGTGGTTCGGGCCCGAACTACCAGAATCTCTAAAAGCCAGGGGCATGACAGGCCCCTGGCTATTTAAGCAGCGATGAATGCAACGCCGGTCTTGTTGCGCAGTTCCTCCAGCTCCACTCCATCGGCATGTTCCAACAGCACCAAGCCATCCGTTGTGACATCGAACACCGCCAGATCGGTAATGATGCGGTCCACCACGCCGACGCCGGTCAGCGGCAGGTCGCATTCGCGCAAGATCTTGTGGCTTCCATCCTTGGCGACATGCTCCATCAACACCACCACGCGCTTGACGCCGGCCACCAGATCCATTGCGCCGCCCATGCCCTTGACCATCTTGCCGGGCACCATCCAGTTGGCCAGGTCGCCACGGTCGGTGACCTGCATCGCGCCGAGAATCGCCAGGTCGATGTGGCCGCCACGGATCATCGCGAACGAATCGTGGCTCCCGAAATAGCTGGCACCGGCGCGGGCGGTCACGGTCTGCTTGCCTGCATTGATCAGGTCCGCGTCCACTTCGTCTTCGGTCGGAAACGGGCCGATGCCAAGCAGGCCATTTTCCGACTGCAGCCACACATCGACGCCGTCGGGGATGTGGTTGGCGACCAGCGTCGGCAAGCCGATGCCCAGGTTGACGTAGGCGCCATCGGTCAGTTCGCGTGCCGCGCGTGCGGCCATCTGGTCTCTGGTCCAGGCCATCACTGCTGTCCTTCGCGCACGGTGCGCTGTTCGATGCGTTTTTCCGGCGTGGCGTTGAGCACCAGGCGGTCCACGTAAATGCCGGGCAGATGCACCTGATCCGGATCGATGACGCCCAGCTCCACGATGTCCTCGACCTCGGCGATGCACACGCGTCCGGCCATGGCGCAGGCGGGATTGAAATTGCGCGCGGTCTTGCGGAATACCAGGTTGCCAGCGGTATCGGCGCGCCATGCCTTGACCAGCGCCACGTCGGCCTGCAACGCGGTTTCCAGCACGTAATGCTTGCCGTCGAATTCGCGCGTTTCCTTGCCCTCGGCCACGATCGTGCCGTAGCCGGTGGCGGTGTAAAACGCAGGAATGCCCGCGCCACCGGCGCGCAAACGCTCGGCCAGGGTGCCTTGCGGATTGAACTCCAGCTCGAGTTCGCCCGCCAGGTATTGGCGTTCGAATTCCTTGTTTTCGCCCACGTAGGACGAAATCATCTTGCGGATCTGCCGGGTGGCCAATAATTGACCAAGCCCGAATCCGTCGACGCCAGCGTTGTTGGAGATCACGGTCAACCCGCCGACCCCACTGTCGCGCACGGCTGCAATCAATGCCTCCGGGATTCCACACAACCCAAAGCCGCCCACCGCCAGGGTCTGACCATTGGCCAGTACCCCGCCCAGTGCTGCCTTGGCATCGGCATAGCGTTTGCCGCTTGCCGCACCACGTCCTTCGCTGCGCATCACCGCCCTCACCTCGCTGATGTGAAGCGCCCATTCTATCCGCTGACTGTTCCCTGTCCCCGGTCGCAATTCCGCCACACCCAAGACACAGCGCAGCCGCTAAACTCGGGCGTCCCCCCCACTTCAGGATTTGCCCATGACGCTACCCGCCTTCAAGGCCTACGACATTCGCGGCCGTGTGCCGGATGAACTCAACGAGGACTTGGCCCGCCGCATCGGCGTGGCGCTGGCGGCGCAGCTGGATCAAGGGCCGGTGGTCCTGGGCCATGACGTGCGCCTGGCCAGCCCGGCGCTGCAGGAAGCGCTGTCGGCCGGCCTGCGCGCCAGTGGCCGTGACGTGATCGACATCGGCCTGTGCGGCACCGAGGAAGTCTATTTCCAGACCGATTACCTCAAGGCCGCCGGCGGCGTGATGGTGACCGCCAGTCACAACCCGATGGACTACAACGGGATGAAGCTGGTCCGCGAGCAAGCGCGACCGATCAGCTCGGACACCGGACTGTTCGCCATCCGCGACACGGTCGCGGCCGATACCGCAGCGCCAGGCGAGCCCACCGCCAGTGAGCAGAGCCGCACCGACAAGACGGCCTACCTGGAGCACCTGCTCAGCTACGTGGACCGCAGCACGCTCAAGCCGCTCAAGCTGGTGGTCAATGCCGGCAACGGCGGCGCCGGTCTGATCGTCGAACTGCTGGCGCCGCATCTGCCGTTCGAGTTCGTGCGCGTGTTTCATGAGCCCGATGGCAATTTCCCCAACGGCATCCCCAACCCGTTGCTGCCGGAAAACCGCGACGCCACCGCCAAGGCCGTCAAGGACAATGGCGCCGATTTCGGTATTGCGTGGGATGGCGACTTCGATCGCTGTTTCTTCTTCGATCACACCGGCCGCTTCATCGAAGGCTATTACCTGGTTGGCCTTTTGGCACAAGCCATCCTTGCCAAACAGCCGGGCGGCAAGGTCGTACACGACCCGCGCCTGACCTGGAACACGGTCGAGCAGGTCGAAGAAGCCGGTGGCATTCCCGTGCTGTGCAAGAGCGGCCACGCCTTCATCAAGGAAAAGATGCGCAGCGAAAATGCCGTCTACGGCGGCGAGATGAGCGCACACCATTATTTCCGCGAGTTCGCCTACGCAGACTCCGGCATGATTCCGTGGCTGCTGATCGCCGAGCTGGTGTCGCAGTCGGGCCGTTCGCTGGCCGATCTGGTCGAAGCGCGCATGCAGAAATTCCCCTGCAGCGGCGAGATCAACTTCAAGGTGGCCGATGCCAAGGCCTCCGTTGCCCGCGTGATGGAGCACTACGCCTCGCTGTCGCCGGAGTTGGACTACACCGACGGCATCAGCGCCGATTTTGGCCAATGGCGTTTCAACCTGCGTAGCTCCAACACCGAGCCGCTGCTGCGCCTGAATGTGGAAACGCGCGGCGATGCCGCACTGCTGGAAACGCGTACGCAGGAAATTTCTAACCTGCTGCGCGGCTGATCTACCATTCTCCCCCACCTTTGACGCACTGGAGTTTCCCCCGCCCATGAGCGACGTCCTACCCATTATCTTGTCCGGCGGCTCCGGCACGCGCCTGTGGCCGCTGTCGCGCGAGTCCTATCCCAAGCAATTCCTGCCGCTGGTCGGCGACAAGAGCATGCTGCAGTCCACCTGGCTGCGCGCGGCTCCCGTCGCGGGCCACGCCCCCATCGTGGTCGCCAACGAAGAACACCGCTTCATGGCCGCCGAGCAGCTGCAGCAGTTGGGCGTGAAGCCTTCGGCCATCCTGCTGGAACCCAAGGGACGCAACACGGCGCCGGCGATTGCCGTTGCAGCGCTGGAAGCGACCCGCGATGGCGCCGATCCGCTATTGCTGGTGCTGCCTTCCGATCACGTGATCGGCAACGAAGCTGCATTCCAGGCGGCAGTGAAGGTGGCCGCAGAAGCGGCGGCACAGGGCAAACTGGTGACCTTCGGCATCAAGCCAACCGCGCCTGAAACCGGCTATGGCTATATCAAGGCAGGGGCCGGGACTGGTGCCAGCGCGGTCGAGCGCTTCGTCGAGAAGCCCGATCTCGCGACCGCGCAAAGCTACCTGGCAAGCGGCGAGTACTACTGGAACAGCGGCATGTTCCTGTTCCGTGCGTCGCGTTACCTGGAAGAATTGCGCAAGTTCCATCCGGCCATCGCCGATGCGTGCCAAAAGGCGTGGGAAAACGGCAAGCGCGACGCCGATTTCACTCGTCTGGACAAGGACGCCTTCGCCGCCAGCCCGTCGGATTCGATCGACTATGCCGTGATGGAAAAGACCGCCGATGCGGTCGTGGTGCCATTGGACGCGGGCTGGAACGACGTCGGTTCGTGGTCTTCGCTGCTGGATGTTTCCAACCAGGATGCGCAAGGCAACGCGCACCATGGCGACGTGATCCAGCTCGATTGCCAGAACACCTACGCGTACGGCTCGCGCCTGATCGCCATGGTGGGGCTTGAGGATGTGGTGGTCGTTGAAACGCCGGACGCCGTGCTGGTCGGCCACCGCGACCGCATTCAGGAGGTCAAGGACGTCGTCAGCCAGATCAAGACCGCTGGCCGTTCCGAGGCCACCTGGCATCGCAAGGTCTATCGTCCATGGGGCGCTTACGATTCCATCGACATGGGCCAGCGGCACCAGGTCAAGCGCATCACCGTCAAACCGGGCGCGGTGCTGAGCCTGCAGATGCATCACCACCGCGCCGAACACTGGATCGTGGTGAGTGGCACTGCCGAAGTAACGCGTGGCGAAGAAGTCCTGCTGCTGACCGAAAACCAGAGCACCTACATCCCGCTGGGCGTCACCCATCGCCTGCGCAATCCGGGCAAGCTGCCGCTGGAACTGATCGAAGTGCAGTCCGGCAGCTATCTGGGCGAAGACGATATCGTGCGCTTCGAAGACACCTACGGCCGCGCTTAATCGCGCGTCTCAACGTAGACTGCAATATCGACGGCGGCCTATGGCCGCCGTCCTGCGTTATCCATGGCCCACTTTATGGCGGCACGCTGCGCGCGCAGATCAGAGGTCGCATGCCCCCGTTGGCGATGTCGCACACAGGTGCGTGCTGGCAACGCAGCTGCATCGCTCGCAGTTCGACACCGCTGGTAGCTGCGTGAGGCAGCAAATAGCGCCGCAGCGCCGTGGACTTCATGGGTGGCCTGGCGGGTGGCACCACCCGCCAGGACTCAGCGCCGGTCTGGCTCAGTTGTCGCCGAACAGGTCGCGCGTATACACCTTGTCCTGCACGTCCTGCAGCGCCTCGGCCATGCGGTTGCTGATGATGACGTCGGCCTCGCGCTTGAAGGTCTCCAGGTCGTTGACCACGCGCGAGCGGAAGAACTCAGGATCGTTCAAGGTCGGCTCGTACACGATGACGTCCACGCCCTTGGCCTTGAGGCGCTTCATCACCCCCTGGATGCTGGACGAACGGAAATTGTCGGACCCGGCCTTCATGATCAGCCGATAGATGCCGACCACCTTAGGATTGCGTCGCAGCACGTCGGCGGCGATGAAGTCCTTGCGGGTCGTGTTGGAATCGACGATCGCCCGGATGATGGTCTGCGGCACGCTCTGGTAGTTGGCCAACAGCTGCTTGGTGTCCTTGGGCAGGCAGTAACCGCCATAGCCGAAGGACGGGTTGTTGTAGTGGCTGCCGATACGCGGATCCAGGCAGATGCCCTCGATGATCTGGCGGCTGTCCAACCCATGGGTGAGTGCGTAGGTGTCCAGTTCGTTGAAGTAGGACACACGCATCGCCAGGTAGGTATTGGCGAACAGCTTGATCGCCTCGGCCTCGGTCGGCTCGGTGAACAACACCGGCACGTCGGGCTTGAGCGCGCCTTGCAGCAACAGCCGCGCGAAGGTCTCCGCGCGCGCCGAACGTTCGCCGACGATGATCCGGGACGGGTACAGGTTGTCGTACAACGCCCGGCCTTCGCGCAGGAATTCCGGCGAGAAGATGATGTTGTCGGTCCCGAACTGCGCGCGCACCTTGGCGACGTAGCCGACCGGAATGGTGGATTTGATCACCATGGTCGCCTGCGGATTGATCTCCAGCACCTTGGCGATCACGACCTCGATCGACCCGGTGTTGAAATAGTTGGTGTCCGGATCGTAGTCAGTGGGTGTGGCGATGATCACGAACTCCGCGCCGGCAAACGCCTCGTTGGCGTCCAGGGTGGCCTTGAAGTTCAGGCCACCCTGGGCCAGCGCGGCCTCGAGTTCCTTGTCGACGATCGGCGAGCGGCCTTCGTTGAGCAACTTGACCTTGGACTCGACGATGTCCAGCGCCACCACTTCATGGTGCTTGGCGAGCAACACGCCATTGGACAGACCGACATAGCCGGTACCCGCGACAGCGATCTTCATTGGAATTCCTTGCGACATTGGATGGGGGAGGATGTAGCGCGCTGCATGCAGGCCATGGCGTGATGACGGTACGGCCGAGCCCGCGATGGGGCTGGCGCGCCCGCTGGGGGACACGCGAAAACCTGCACGGTGCCGACCGATGCGATACAGCGCACACCTGCATGCATCCAGCGGATGCGTCGTGCGTTGCATCCGCTTCAGCGGCACATCCACGTCGGCCGCGACCTGCGCGGAGCAGCTCGCCGGTACGGCGCGGATCAGCCCTGATGGTAGCCGAAGCGAAGTGCAAGCGATGAGTCGGTGCTGAAGCCGCACCGATCGATGGCAGCACCGACAAGGCTCACCGTTGGGCGAGCGTGTCCAGCACCTGGCTCAGTCCATCCTGCCAGTCCGGCAGGCGGACGCCGAAGGTGTCCTGCAGGCTGTGGGTATCCAGTCGCGAATAGGCCGGGCGCGTGGCCGGCGTGGGATAGTCGGCGGTGCCGATCGCCTCCACGCGCGGCGTGCGGGCGAGCAGGCCGCGCGCGCGCGCCTGCGCGAAGATGGCTTCGGCGAAACCGTGCCAGGTGGTCTGCCCGGCGGCAGTCAGATGCCACAAGCCGGAGGGTTCGCCCGGCTGGCGGAGCGCGTGCGCCGTGATGTCGGCGATTAACGCCGCTGGCGTTGGCGTGCCGATCTGGTCGGCGACCACGCGCAGTACATCGCGCTCGGCGCCCACGCGCAGCATCGTGCGCAGGAAATTGTGTCCATGCACCGCGTAGACCCAGGCAGTGCGGAAGATCAGATGACGGCCGCCGGCCGCCTGCACCGCTCGCTCGCCGGCCAGTTTGCTCTGCCCGTACACGCCGAGCGGCGCGGTGGCATCGTCCGGCCGATAGGGGCGCGTGCCCTGCCCATCGAAGACATAGTCGGTCGAGTAATGGACCAGGGGCACATCGGCGCGCGCGCACCATTGCGCTATCACGCCAGGCGCTTCGGCATTGGCGCGGAAGGCCGCATCACGCTCCTGCTCGGCACGATCGACGGCGGTGTAGGCGGCTGCGTTGACCACTAACGCCGGCCGCACCCTATTTAATGCCAGGTCCAGCGACGCAAGCTCGTCCAGATCGATCCGCTCACAGGAGAGTCCATCGGCCAACTGCCCTGAGCGGGACGCAGCCACTACGATACCCAGCGGCGCCAGCACCCGCAGCAACTCGGTACCCACCTGCCCGTTGGCACCAATCACCAGCGTGGTCATCCCTGATAAACCGGCAGGCGCTCTTCGGCGATATCCCCAAGAAACGGCGCAGCCCTATCCTTCGCAGACAGAATTGGCGAACTGATCGGCCAGTCCACACCGATGGTGGCGTCGTCCCAGCGCACGCTTGCGTCGGCGTCATGGACGTAGATGTCGGTGCACAGGTAACTGAAGACCGCACGTTCGGACAGAACTGCAAAGCCATGCGCAAAACCTTCCGGAATCCAGAACTGCCGATTGTTCTCGGCACTCAGGATGGCGGCAGTCCACTGACCAAAGTACGGTGATCCGCGCCGGATATCCACCGCCACATCGTAGACCTCGCCCTCCAGCACGCTGACCAACTTCCCCTGTGGCCGTGGCCATTGGTAGTGCAGACCTCGCAGCACGCCCTTGGTCGAAGTGGAGATATTGCTCTGCAGGAACCGCGCGGAAAATCCGTGCTGGTCGAAGCGTTCGGCATTCCAGGCTTCGAAGAATTGACCCCGCTCGTCTCCGAACACTCTCGGCTCGACCACGAAGCAACCAGGCAGGGATGTATCGATGACTTTCAAGGAACCACTCCACGTTGTGCCAGCGAGTGCAGATATTGACCATAGGCATTCTTACGCAGTGGGGCTGCCAGCAGCTCCAGTTGGGAGGCGTCAATCCAACCCTGCGCAAAAGCGATTTCTTCAGGACAACAGACTTGCAGGCCTTGGCGCAACTGGATCGTCTCGATGAAGTTGGAAGCTTCATGCAAAGACTGGTGGGTGCCCGTATCCAGCCAAGCGTATCCACGTCCAAGTTGCTCCAGATGCAAGTCTCCTACTTCGAGATAACGGCGATTGAGATCGGTAATCTCCAATTCTCCTCGACTCGAGGGCTTCAACTGCGCGGCGTACTCGCACGCCCTACCATCATAGAAATACAGCCCAGTAACGGCGTAGTTCGATTGCGGCCTTGAGGGCTTCTCTTCGATGTCGATGACTCTACCCTGCGAATCGAATTCGGCGACCCCATAGCGTTCCGGGTCATTGACCCAGTAGCCGAAAATGGTTGCGCCATGCTGGCGTGCAGTGGCGCGTCGCAGTACGTCAGTCAGCCCATGCCCGTGGAAGATGTTGTCGCCCAACACAAGACAGCTGGGCCTTCCATCGACGAAGTCGCGTCCGATCAGATAAGCCTGAGCCAACCCATCCGGGCTAGGCTGCACCGCATAACGGATATCCATTCCCCATTGTGTGCCATCTCCGAGCAGTGCCTGGAACAATGACTGCTCATGCGGCGTGTTGATGATTAGCACCTCGCGAATTCCAGCCAGCATCAAAATGCTGAGCGGATAGTAGATCATCGGCTTGTCGTAAACCGGCAACAGCTGCTTGCTGACCCCCTTGGTGATGGGGTACAGCCGCGTCCCGGAGCCGCCAGCCAGGATAATGCCCTTGCGTTCTTTCATACGAATGTTCCTTTGACGTGCGCATCATGTGCGCATTCGAGCGAAGGCTGCGTCAGACGACGGCACCAATACGTTGCAGACGATAGCTGCCGTCCAGCACTCCCTTCACCCAGTCCTGGTTGTCCAGATACCACTGCACCGTCAGTGCAATTCCGTGCTCAAACGTATACGCAGGCTGCCACCCCAATTCGTTGCGGAGTTTGCTGGCGTCAATGGCATAACGGCGATCATGGCCTGGACGGTCGGCAACGTGAGCAATCTGGCTGGCACGCGGTTGACGGTCGGCGCGTGGTCGCAACTGGTCCAGCAAGGTGCAGATGGTATTGACCACCTCTATATTCTGTCGCTCGGCATCGCCCCCAACGTTGTAGGTCTCACCAACTCGCCCCTTTTCCAGCACGGTACGAATGGCATCGCAGTGATCGCTGACGAATAGCCAGTCGCGCACCTGCTTGCCGTCGCCGTAGACCGGAAGCGGCTCGCCAGCCAGCGCCTTGGCGATCACCAGCGGTATGAGCTTTTCGGGGAAATGGTACGGGCCGTAGTTATTCGAGCAATTGGTGGTCAGCACCGGCAGCCCATAGGTGTGGTGGAATGCGCGCACCAGATGATCCGAGGCGGCTTTCGACGCGGAGTACGGCGAGTTCGGCGCATATGGCGTGGTCTCGGTAAACTTGCCGGTCTCGCCCAGGGTGCCGTAGACCTCGTCGGTGGACACGTGCAGGAAGCGGAACGCATCCCGACTCGCATCCGGCAACGCCTTCCAGTAATCACGCACTGCTTCGAGCAGGGCCAAGGTCCCGACGACATTAGTCTGGATGAAGGCGCCAGGCCCATCGATCGAACGATCGACATGGCTCTCGGCGGCGAAATTCAGCACTGCATCGGGCCGGTGTTCCTGCAACAGGCGGGTAACGAGCGCACCGTCACCGATATCGCCCTTGACGAACACATGGCCAGTATTGCCCTCCAACGACGCCAATGTGTTCAGGTTTCCCGCGTAAGTCAGGGCGTCCAGATTGACCACACGGACTCCACGGGACACCGCCTCCAGCACAAAATTGCCTCCGATGAAACCGGCGCCGCCGGTTACAAGCCAAGTCGTCACTGTTTACCTCTTGTGCGCTGGTCGCGCGAACCCTGCCGCGCTTTTTAACCGCACAGGATATACGGTGCCAGCCGCATCCGGCTTAAGCGTGGTTATGTGCTGCGGCAAGATGGGTAGATGCACCGCACCATCCATACGCCATCGCATGGTTCGCTTCACCCGGTTAGAATGACTCCACTCCCGTGCCTGCCGCCGCGGCCGGGCCTTCCCGCAATAGCTGAAGGATCTCGTACACGATGAAAATCCTCGTCGCCTACAAGCGCGTGGTGGACTACAACGTCCGCATTCAGGTCAAGCCGGATGGTTCCGGCGTGGTGACCGAGGGCGTCAAGCTCTCGCCCAACCCGTTCGACGAAATCGCCCTGGAAGAAGCATTGCGCCTGCGCGATGCCGGCATCGCCACGGAAGTCGTGGTCGCCACCCTGGCGCCGGCCGATGCGGCTGCGCACTTGCGCAACGGCCTGGCCATGGGCGCCAATCGCGCAATCCATGTGGTGACCGATGCGGCTGTTCAGCCCCTGACCGCCGCACGCGCGCTGCTCAAATTGGTCGAGAAGGAACAGCCGGATCTGGTCATCCTCGGCAAGCAGGCGATCGACGACGACGCCAATCAGACCGGCCAGATGCTCGCCACACTCTGGGGCCGCCCGCAGGCCACCTTCGCCGGCAAGCTCGTCGTTGCCGATGGCAAGGCCACGGTCACGCGCGAGGTCGACGCCGGCCTGGAGACGCTGGAAGTGGACCTGCCGGCGGTGATCACCACCGATCTGCGCCTGAACGAGCCGCGCTTCATCAAGCTGCCGGACATCATGAAGGCCAAGAGCAAGCCATTGGAAACGCTGGCGTTTGCCGACCTGGGCGTCGACGCGCATGACAGCCTGACCACCACCCACTACGCCGCGCCGTCCAAGCGCAGCCGCGGCGTGATGGTTAAGGACGCCGCCGAGCTGGTGGCCGCACTCAAGCAGAAGGGGTTGCTGTAATGGCCAAAGTTCTCGTTGTTGCCGAACATCTCAACGGTCAGCTCAATGCGGCCACCGCCAAGACGCTGAGCGCTGCGCTGGCGATCTCGGCCGAATCCATCGATGTGGTTGTGCTGGCAGCGGACCCGGCAGCGGTTGCAGCGCAGGCCGCGCAATTGGCCGGCGCTGCCCGAGTGCTGACGGTGGCGAACCCCGCAAACGAACATGCCATCGCGCAGGTGCTGGGACCGCAGATCGCCCAGCTTGCCGGCCAGGGCTATACGCATGTCTTCGGCCCCTCCACCACCTTCGGCAAGGACCTGATGCCGGTCGTGGCTGCGCTGCTGGGCGTCAACCAGATCTCCGATCTGATGTCGGTCGAAGACGCTTACACTTTCAAGCGTCCGGTCTACGCAGGCAACGCCATCATCACCGTCAAGGCGCCGGCCGACCAGATCGTGGTCGCGACGGTGCGCAGCGCCTCGTGGCCGGAAGCGGCGGCCGGCGGAAGCGCCGCTGTCGAGTCCGTGACCGTCGATGCGACGCTGCCGACCCATACCCGCTTCATCGGGCTGGCCGCAGGCACCTCTGATCGCCCCGACTTGCAGAGCGCCAAACGCGTGGTCTCCGGTGGTCGCGGCGTCGGCTCGGCCGAGAACTTCCAGCACATCTACAGCCTGGCCGACAAACTCGGTGCCGCCGTGGGCGCCTCGCGCGCGGCAGTGGATGCCGGTTACGTGCCCAACGAGCTGCAGGTCGGCCAGACCGGCAAGATCATCGCCCCGGAGCTTTACGTGGCCATCGGCATCAGCGGCGCCATCCAGCATCTGACCGGCATCAAGGACGCCGGCACGATTGTGGCGATCAACAAGGACCCGGAGTCGCCGATCTTCGAGATTGCCGATATCGGGCTGGTGGGGGATTTGTTTGCGCTGCTGCCGGAGTTGGAAAACGCGCTCTGATGCATCCTGCAGGCGGTGCATATAGCGCCGCTTGTATCACCGCTTCGCGGTCGTCCGATGGGTAGCCTCTGGCTCGCTACCGGCGCGCAACATCGTTGCGACTGCGAATGCAGCAAAATCTCCACCAAAGGTGATCACGCGCATCACGGCGGCCAGTGCCAGCAGATCTGCTTCCGGCATCCGCCCAGCCAACACAGCGGCAAACACAACCTCCCGCACTCCGATGCCTGCGGGCGCACCCACGACCAGAAAGCCCGCCAGCCAGCTGATTGCAGCAGCTGCCGGAAGGACCAGTATGATGTCGGCCGGAGCGCCCATCACCATTGCCGGGCCGTAAAGCGATGCACCCAACATCGCAAAAAAAAGCAGGTGCAGGGGCAGCATGCTGACGACGATCTGGTCCCACATTCTGCGTAGTGACCCGACACCCTCCAAGGAAAGCGGGAGCCAACGCAGCATCAGCCAGACCGCCAGCAACACACAGGCTTGTGCGACCCACAACCAGCACGCTCCTGGGCTGTAAGACCACCACTGCTGCAGCGCCTCAGCACCAAGCAGCGGGGCCGACCAAGCCATGGCGGCGAATATTAGAATCGCCGCCTCACTCACCGCAGCGGCGAGCAACGCGGCGTGGCCGATCCCATGGCGGCGGCACCATACGTGGCGTCCTACATAGTGACCTACGTTACCTGGCAGATATTTGGCGAACTGACTGATGCAATAGACGCGCAAAAGCGGCCGCACGGGCAGCGCCGACGCGCACGCAGAACGTTGCACCAGCAGCCAGGCCAACGCAAGCAGCGCCACGGCGCCCGCATAGGTCAACGCACCGGAGCCAGCAGTCAGCGCAAGACGCTCTTGATCTTTGCCGAGCATCCGAGCAAGCGCGCCTTGCTCGACAAATCGCTTCACGATCCAGGCGACGCTGGTGATCGAAAGCAGCGCTCCAGCTACGCGCAAAACCAGCCGTCGATCAACGCGCACGACAGAGCGCGATGGTCCAGGGAAGGGGATTGCGCACGTGAACCACCTCGGCATGATCCGACAGCATGGCTAGAAACTCTCGCCTGGACCAGTGCTGGATATGCCCAGGCGTGTTGCCCAGATCCGTCCAATAACTGCCACGCATCACATTCAGCATCCGCCAAATCGGCTCGCGAGGAACGCTGACCAACACGTACCGGCGACTCAATGCGAGCAGCGTCTGCAAAGCCTGCTCCGGGGAATCCAAGTGCTCAAGCACTTCGCAGCAGACCACCAGGTCAACCGGCCGATAGCAACCACCTATATCGCGAACATCGGCACGCTTAACCGGGATATTCAGGCGTGCTGCGTTAATTCGGCGTCGCGCTTCCTGTACCGCGTCTTCGGCGATGTCGCACGCCTGCACTCGCCAACCTGCAGCGTCCATCCGCATGGACAGCTCTCCCTCCCCGCATCCGACCTCCAGTGCTTCGCTCGGCGTACCCGCCAGCGCAACAAGTTCACCAAAGGAAGACAGGAAACCTCGCATCAGTCGACGCGCGATTGGATTGACTGTGTTGTACTTGTCGTAGTAGTTGCCGGCTGGCTGGAGGGACATGATCCGAGGTCCTAAAAGTACCAGGTCGATCGCAAACCCGGCGCAGAAGAAATTGAACTCGCACAGCATTTAAGTATATTACAAGCTGTACTTTTTAGCCGTGGCGCGCATGAAACTCATCATCCAGATCCCTTGTTACAACGAAGCAGCCACGCTTGGTATTACACTGGCAGAATTACCGCGCACCTTACCAGGTTTCGACTTGGTTGAATGGCTGGTGATTGACGATGGCAGCACTGATGACACCGCAAAGGTGGCTCGCGATGCCGGCGCAAACCATATAGTTCGCCACACGCAAAATCTTGGTCTAGCAAAAGGCTTCATGTCAGGAATTGCCGCCGCTCTTCAATTGGAGGCCGACGTAATCGTCAACACTGATGCCGACAATCAATACAATGCTGCAGACATACCGGTTCTCCTCGTTCCCATTCTTAGCGGACAGGCGGACATTGTAGTAGGCAGCCGCCCCATAGCCACCATCGCGCACTTCTCACCACTCAAAAAACTCTTGCAGCGGATTGGCAGCTGGGTAGTCCGGATCGCAAGCAAAACCACTATCCCCGACGCTCCGAGCGGATTTCGAGCATTTAGTCGTAACGCGGCCCGCCAACTCACTGTATTCAACGACTATACATATACACTCGAAACCATCATCCAAGCAGGACAGCGAGGATTAGCCATCACTTCCGTTCCGATTAGGGTTAACGAGGATTTGAGGCCATCACGATTAATGCGGAGCATACCCTCCTATATTAAACGCAGCATCATCACAATTGTCCGTATATTCGCCATCTATAGGCCCTTCCGTTTCTTCGGGACGATCGGAATATTCTTTTTCTTTTGTGGTGTCTTACTTGGCGCCCGTTTTCTGGCATATCTGTTATTAGGACACGGCGATGGTCACATCCAGTCCCTCATTCTCTCGTCTGTTCTAATTCTAATGGGATTCCAGACACTAATAGCCGCCTTTCTCGCAGATCTTCTGTCAGCAAATCGCAAGTTGCTTGAGGACATCCGTAGCCAGGGCAGCGTCCTGACTAGCCATCCAGTGACTCTTGCCACCGTAACGCCCGAACAGGGACGTTAAGGAAGCTCTGAACAACGCACCACAGATACGCGACACTACCCGCCTCATCATGTAGAGGATCATCTATGCAGCTGACGTTCGGTGACGCTGAGGGCCTGGGCAAGCGCAAGCAGACCCGGCGCGA
>NZ_VZPL01000032.1 GCF_008801575.1 Xanthomonas cissicola
ACTGTTCCGTCGCTTGAAAGGCTACCGCCGGATTTTCTCGCGCTTCGAGAAGCTGGATGTCATGTTCCTTGGATTCCTCAGCTTCGTCCTAGTCGTTGATGGGCTTCGGATGTGTTAACAGGCCCTAGGTAGCCTGGCCTACCCAGCCAGCGCGTAGACCGGCTCAATGCGCCCGCGCGCGCTGGCTGTTCAATTCCACCAGGTGTTCATGCAGATTAGCCGCGTCCTGCGCGCCCGGGTTGAGCACCAGGTAGCGCGAGAGATCGTGGCGTGCGCCGTTGCGGTGGCCCAGATGCAGATAGGCCATGCCGCGGTCGCGCAGGGCCTCGGGTTGGTCGGGCACCAGCTTCAGGATGCGGTCGGCGCTGCGGGCGGCGCGGTCCCAGTGCTCGGCATCGGCATAGACGCCGTGCAGGTTGCGCAGGATGCGGATCAAGATCGCGCGGTGCGGGGCGGGGTCGAGAATCTGCGCCAGCGCGCGGTCGTCGGGAATTTCGCCGCCCAGATGCGGGCGGGCACGCTCGCGCAGCTCATCCACGCCCAGCGGACGGCCGCCATTGAACGGGTCCATCACCAGCACGCCGTCATCTACCGGCAGACGCACCAGGAAATGGCCGGGAAACGACACCCCCGCCAACGGGATGCCCAGCCGGCGCGCCACTTCGATCTGCACCATCGCCAGCGAAATCGGATTGCCCAGCCGGCGCTCGAACACCTGGTTGAGGTAGCTGTTGCGCGGGTCGTAATACTCGTCGTGATTGCCCGAATAGCCCAGCTCGTCGAACAGGTAGCGATTCACCGCCGCCATCTTCAGCGGCCAAAGATCGATTGCGTCCACTTCCCGGCGCAGATGCTCGACGTGGCTCTGCACCAGCGTGTCGTACAGCTCGGCATCCAGCTGCGGATACTCGTCGCGCGCGATCAGCAGCGCGGTGGACATCAACGGCACCGCATCGTCGTCCAGGCTGGCGAGCGCGGTCCAATGGGGAAGTGGGAGCATGTCGACCATGCTGCCAAGAGTGTCGGCAAGCGGCGCAGGGTTCAAGTCCGGTACTTCCTGACAGGGACATGGGCCGCATGAATGCGTAACGCTGACAGGCGGCGCTGCGTCCGACGGCCGCAGGCGCCGTTCGGGAAGGTGACGCGCAGGTCTCAACCATCGGCAGGCCGCCATGCCCCTGACTGGCATGGCCCCAGAGCCTGCGCGCAGCCGCTTACTTGATGAGCGTCGAGATGTCCGGGCTGAAGCGCAGCGTGGCGCCATCCTTGAGGCCGAGCTTGGCGGCCTGGCCGGCATTTAGCTCCAGCACGTAGCGCGCGGGCTGCTTGCTGGGGTAGGGCGGACAGGCGTCGCCGGCCGAACACGGCGGCACATCGCGCTGCTGGGAAACCAGCCGGCGCTGTTCATCGAAATACAGGATATCCAGCGCGATGTTGGTGTTCTTCATCCAGTACGCCATCGGCTCCTGGCGGTCGTGGATGAACAGCATGCCGCGGTCTTGGTCCATGGCATCGCGAAACATCAGCCCCTTGGCGCGATCGGCATCGTTGCGCGCCAGTTCTACCTTGTAGCGCGTGCCTGCCAGTTCCACCCAGCTGTCGCCGCTGCTGGCGCAGCCGCCAAGCAGGACCAGAAGCGCAAGGATCATAAAACGAACACAACGCATGCGGCATACCAACTGGCAAGGATGCCGCACCATCTGCCAAGCGGCCGCGTGCGTCAAGCTGCTGCGGTGCGTTGTGCGGTTGCTGCAAGCGCAATCTGTACGACCCGCCATCGCTTCGCAATGCGGGCCGTCACTGCGCATGCGAAGGCCCGCACGCGATCCTCAGATCACCCGCAGTGGCTCGCCGCCCACGATCACCACGTCGGCCGGGCGCCGCGCGAACAAACCCACGCAGACCACGCCAGGAATCTGGTTCAAGCTGTGCTCCAGGCCCACCGGGTCGGTGATTTGCAGGTGATGCACGTCCAGCACCACGTTGCCGTTGTCGGTCACCACGCCATCGCGCCACACCGGCTGGCCGCCGGTCAGCGCCAGGATCTGCCGGGCGACCAGGCTGCGCGCCATCGGAATCACTTCCACCGGCAGCGGGAACTTGCCCAGCACCGGCACCTGCTTGCTCGGGTCGACGATGCAGATGAAGCGCTCGCTGGCTTCGGCGATGATCTTCTCGCGCGTCAGCGCTGCGCCGCCTCCCTTGATCAGGCAGCGGTTCGGGTCGCACTCGTCGGCACCGTCCACGTACAGCGACAGATTGCCGGTGTGATTGAGGTCCAGCACCTCGATGCCATGCTGGCGCAGGCGCGCGGTGCTCTGTTCGGAGCTGGACACGGCGCCCTTGATGCGATGGCCGATGCGGCCCAGCGCGTCGATGAAGTAAGCCACCGTCGAGCCGGTGCCCACTCCGACGATCATGCCGTCTTCCACGTAATCGATCGCTTTCTCGGCGGCCAGGCGTTTTGCTTCGGACATGGGTAAGAGCTCGGGATTCGTGATTGGGGAGTCGAGATTCGTCAAGGCGGTGCAACGCGGGCGGGCAGTGGGTCAATCTCCAATGCCCAATCCCGAATCACGGCTATTCCATCGCCAGCAACACTTTCCACTGCGCGGCGGTGACCGGCAGGATCGACAGGCGGTTGCCGCGCGCGATCAGCGGGAAGCCTTCGCCCAGCGCATCGGCCTGTTGCTTGATTTCGTCCAGCGAAATCGTGCGTGTGAGTTTGCGCTCGAACGCCACGTCCACCAGCATCCAGCGCGGGTCTTCGCGCGTGGACTTGGGATCGTGGTAGTCGGAGGACGGGTCGAACTGGGTGTCGTCCGGATACGCCGCGCTCGCCACCTTGGCGATGCCGACGATGCCGGGCACCTTGCAGTTGGAATGATAGAAAAACACGCCATCGCCCACGTGCATGCCATCGCGCATGAAGTTGCGCGCCTGGTAATTACGCACGCCGTTCCACGGCTCGGTGCCGACACGTTCCAGATCATCGATGGAGAACGTGTCCGGTTCGGACTTCATCAACCAGTAGCGCTTGCGGGCAGTCATTCGGAAACGGTGTCGTCTTTCAGGAAGGTGGCGTGTTCGGTACAAATGGCGTCGACCGCCACATCCCATGCTTCGGAGGGCAGGGCGGGCACCTGCTGCGCAGCGAAGCCAACACCGACCAGCCAGGGAGGCGGCGCCTGGCGATGCCGGAACGCGAAGCTGCGATCATACCAGCCGCCTCCCATCCCCAGCCGACGGCACGCCGCATCGAAACCGGTCAGCGGCGTGACCACCAGTGCCATCTCTTCCGGTGCCAGTGTGTCGGCGCGTGCCACGTCCGGCTCCGGAATGCCGTAGCGATTGCTCACCAGCGGCTGGCCCGGCCGCCACGGCGCAAAGCGCAGCACGCGCCCATGCAGTACCGGCAGGCAGTAGCGCACTCCCGCCGGCAGGGCCAGCTGCCAGCGATGCAACCCAATTTCCCCATCCATCGCCCAGTAGCCGGCCACGGCGCCGCCATGCGGTGCGAACGGCAGCGCCAGCAAACGCTCCGCCAACGCATCGGCTGCGGCCAAGCGCTGCGCCGCCGGCAGGCTGCGGCGGTGTGCGCGCAACTGCTGGCGCAACGTATCTCGGTCCTCGGTCATCGGTGTCTCGCAGCGCAATCGGTGTCGCATTGTCGAATGCGCGCACGCGCCTGCCTAGCGTGGCGTGCGATGCGGGCCGCAGCTGCGCCTGCGCTGCGGGGTGCCGATAGAGCCGTACGGTGCGCGCACTGCCGGACATGTCCCCTGCATCTGCATCTGCACATGCAGGGGCGATGCAGCACGCGGCAACGCCACCGACACAGCACCAGCGCCGCGACCGCGACCGCAACACACCGGCAGTGCAGCTTCAGCCAGCGCACGTCAGACCGTCAGACGCGCAAAAAGAAACGACGCCCGAAGGCGTCGTTTCAGATTTGCATTCTCCGCCGTGACGATGCGGGCGAAACGACCTTGAACCCGGGGTTCAAGTGGGGACGTTGTGAGGCCATCGGGCTTCCCGCTACAAGGCGGACTTGCACACCCGGCTTCGTCGCGCCCCCGTGGTCGTAATTAAGGGACAAGGCGAATGTTTTGCACGCTGTCGTTTACAGCAGAGAACGCAGGGGAATTATAGACCTCTGTGCCGCGATGGCTAGCCCACTCGTCGGTCAGCGGGCTTGAGGATTCATATTTGCGATGGCAGTGCGAATTCCACTCAGCGCGGTGTGTCGGCAACGCTGTCGAGACGGCGATTCAAGGTGTCCAGCGTATTGGCCAGCTCGCGATCGTAGAGCGCCTGCTGTTCGCGCAATTGCTGCAACTCATGCGCCAGATTGAGCGCAGCCAGCACCGCGACACGATCCACTGCCGCCATGCGATTGCTGCCGCGGATCTCACGCATGCGTAGATCCAACAGCCGCGCGGCAGCGGTGAGACTTTCGCGCTCGTCTGCCGTCACGCCCACCGTGTATTCACGATCCAGAATACGCACGCTAACCGGTTCGTTGTTGCTCACGTGTGCTGCTCCAATGACTTCAGGCGGGCGATCATCGCTTCCACCCGCGAGCGCGCCTGCTCGTTCTTGGTCAACAGTTGCGAGCGCTCGCCGATGAGTTGCTCCTGTTGATGACGCAAGCTGCGATTCTCGTCGGTGAGCCGTTGGGTACGCTCCACCAACGCCTCCACGCGGGCGGCGAGTGCGCGGATCTGAGCGAGGGCGGCAACGTTGTCCATGCGCTCACGATAGGGGCGCGTGCGCGGGGTGGTCAAGCGCCCACGCCTGCCCCGATTCCCAGCGTCAGCACAAGCCCTGCAAGGCCTGGCGCAGGATCCAGGCAAGCCGGCATCGCAGGCGTGGATGCGCACTGACATGCGCAGATCGCGGCCCACGCAGGCCGCCTTGGTACACTGGGAAGTCACATCGTCGGCCGTGCGCCGGCACCTTTCGCTCTTCAGCCTGGATGACCCAATGGATCTGCCCGACGTAACCGCTGTGCAACACGAAAGCCGCCAGCTCGCGCTGGCGTCCTCTGCAGCGGAGTTGCATGGCGGGCTGTGCGGGTGGCTCTCCGGCGGCGGCGCCGACAGTGCCGACTGGCTGGCGCGCATTCTGGCCGACAGCGGTCAGGTGGCACCCAAGCAGGGTGGGGCGCTGGATCAGCTGCGGCAGGCCACCGTGGCGCAACTGGAAGACCGCGATTTCGCCTTCGAGTTGCTGCTGGTCGAAGACGGCGCCCCGTTGCCGGCGCGCACCGATGCGTTGTTCGACTGGTGCCGCGCCTTTCTGGGCGGCTTCGGCCTGGCTGCGCAGCAGCGTCCGGCGCTGAGCGAAGAAGGCGAGGAAGCGCTGCAGGATCTGGCGCGTCTGGCGCAGGCCTCCAGCGACGACTTCGATACGGCCGACGAGGACGACACCGCATTGGCCGAGATCGAAGAATTCGTGCGCGTGGCGGTGCTGTTGCTGCATGGCGACTGCGTGATGGGGCCGCGCTTTCGCCAGCGTCTGAACTGACTGCCGGCATGAAGAAGCTCACCGGGATTGGCGCGGCCGAGTACGCGCGCCGGCGCAAGCAGCTGATGCAAATGGCGGGCGAGCAGGCGATTCTGATCCTGCCGGCCGCGCCTGAGCGCGTGCGTAGCCACGACACGCATTACCCGTATCGACAAGATTCGGATTTCTGGTATCTGAGCGGGTTTCCGGAGCCCGAAGCGGTGCTGGTGCTGGTGCCCGGCCGCAAGCATGGCGAAGCGATTCTGTTCTGCCGCGAACGCGATGCCGGGCGCGAAGCCTGGGATGGCCCGCGCGAAGGTCAGGAAGGTGCGGTGGAACGCTACGGCATGGACGATGCGTACCCCATCGACGATGTCGACGAGATCCTGCCCGGCCTGCTGGAAGGGCGTAGCCGCGTGTACTACCACTTCGGGCGCGATGTCGATTTCGATCTGAAATTGATCGGCTGGCTCAAACGCGTGCGCGAGCAGGTGCGCCACGGGGCGCAGCCGCCGCACGAATTCCTCGAGCTCGGGCATCTATTGCACGAGCAGCGCCTGTTCAAATCACGCGACGAAATCGCGCTGATGCAGCAGGCTGCCGACATCAGCGTGCGCGCGCACCGTGCAGCGATGCGGCTGGCGCGGCCGGGTGTGCATGAATACGAACTGCAGGCCGAGGTCGAGCGCGAATTCCGCGCTGCCGATGCATGGCCGGCATACGGCAGCATCGTCGGCACCGGCAGCAACGCCTGCGTGCTGCACTACCGCGCCAACAATGCGCGCAGCCGCGATGGCGAGCTGGTGCTGATCGATGCCGGTGCCGAATATCGCGGCTATGCGGCCGATATCACCCGCACCTTTCCGGTCAACGGCCGCTTCACGCCAGCGCAGCGTGCACTGCACGATCTGGTCGGTGCTGCGCAGGCGGCTGCGCTTGCACAGGCGCGCCCCGGCGCGGCGTACGAAGCCGGGCATCTGGCGGCGGTGGAAACCCTGACCGAAGGCCTGCTGCGCCTGGGGCTGCTCAAGGGCAAGCTCGAGCGCAACATCGACGATGGACACTACAGGCGCTTTTATCGGCACAAGACCGGCCACTGGCTGGGCCTGGATGTGCACGATGTGGGCGACTACCGGCTGGCCGGCGATTCGCGGCTGCTCGAGCCCGGCATGGTGTTCACCATCGAGCCGGGGCTTTACGTATCGGCCGACGACACTTCGGTAGAGGCCAAGTGGCGCGGCATCGGCATTCGCACCGAAGACAATGTGCTGATCACTGCCGATGGCCATCGCGTACTGACCGATGCGCTGGCGCGCAGTGCCGACGAGATCGAAGCGGAGATGGCCGGCGGCGCGTGAGCGCCGGCGCGGGTAGGTGGCAAGGACCGACACGACGTGGCGGGCGTCATGACGTAAGCCGCAGGCGCAGCGCAATTGCGGCAGTCGTGCCGTGGTGCACGCCGATTCCCGGCATCGGCTGCACGTGCCTGGCGGCTGCGCAGGCCTATGTTGGCTGCAGTTATTGGCCCAGCTGCGGCGCCTGCGTGCGTTCGGGCTGTCGCACTGGCTCGCTCGGCCCGCCGAGTTGACGCGCGCGCTCGAACGATTGCTCTTCCGGCGTGGCCAGCGCCTGTTCGGTTTTCATGTGCGCGCGCAGATGCGCCGGGTTGGCCGGATCGCCCTGCACCACGAACACGTTCTCGCCGCCGTGCACGCCGCGATTGTTCGCTTCGCTCATCAGTACATGATCCACGCGCGACAGCCCACCTTCCTTGGCCAGTGGCAACAAGGCGGCGGTGAGGCGTGCGCTGGTCTGGTCGGGGGCGCGGCCGTGCGCCGCATCGATCGCATGCACGCCGCGTTGGATCTGTTGATACATCGGGTGGTCCGGGTGCGAGCTCTGGCGGGGGTCGTTCATGGCGGTGTTCCGTGTGGTGGTGTCCGAACGTTGCGGGGCGTGATCGGGTGGTGGATGGCGCGGCTGATAGCCCCTTCAGGCGTTGGCCATGCCGGCCCGGGACTCCAACCGTGGCGTGGTCAGGCGCGCCTGATGCTCATGCGGCGGCGAAGACCGGGCGGGTCAGATTTTCCGCGCTGCCGTCGGTGCACACCACCTCATCTTCGATGCGAATGCCGCCGTATGGCTTGAACGCTTCCACGCGCTGCCAGTCGACGCTGGCGGCGTGGCCGTTCTTCTTCACTTCGTCCAGCAGCATGTCGATGAAGTACACGCCAGGCTCGATCGTGACCACCATGCCGGGCTCCAGCACGCGGGTCAGGCGCAGATACGGGTGGCCGGGCGGGCGTTCGATGCGGCCGCCGCGGTCGCTGGCGGCAAAACCGGCCACATCGTGCACTTGCAGGCCGATCAGATGGCCCAGGCCGTGCGGGAAGAACGCAGCGCTGACGCCGGTGGCCAAGGCCGCTTCCGGCGAGACGGTCAGGATGCCGAACTCCTTGAGGATGCCCATCAACGCCAGATGCGCGTCGATGTGCAGCTGCTTGTAGTCCACGCCGGCGCGCACGTTCTGGCCCATGCGCAGCTGGGCGGCATCCACTGCATCGATCAGCGCCTGAAAGTCGCTGTCGGGGTCGGCCGCGTAGGTGCGGGTGATGTCGCTGGCGTAGCCGTATGCGGAAGCGCCGGCGTCGATCAGGAAGCTACGCAGCGGTTGCGGCGGCTGCTGGCCCAGTTCGGTGTAGTGCAGCACCGCGCCGTGTTCGTTGAGCGCGATGATGTTGCCGTACGGCAAGTCATTGGCGTCCTGGCCCACTGCCGCGCAATACGCCATGTGGATGCCGAATTCGCTCTGTCCGGCGCGGAACGCTGCTTCCGCAGCGCGATGGCCGCGCACCGCCAGTTGCTGGGCGATGCGCAGCAATGCCAGCTCGTAGGGCGTCTTGAACGCGCGCTGGTATTCCAGGTAATCGAGCACCGGCTGCGGGTTGTTCGGCACATACGCACCGAGCGTGCTGTGTGGCTCGCCGAGGATCGCGCAGCGCTCAGCGTGTTTGGGCAGCAGCGCCAGCGCCTGGTCCGGGGTGCGGATGACGTGGATGTCGCAGTGATCGACCCACCAGCCGCTGGGCGCGTCGGGCACCACATGCCAGTAGTCGAACGGCTGATAGAAGATCACCGTCGGGCGCTTGCCCGGCGTGTAGACCAGCCAGCTGTCGGGGACCCGTGTCAGCGGTACCCAGGCCTTGAACTGCGGGTTCACCGCGTAGGGGTAATCGCGGTCGTCGAACAGCTGGTAATGCGTGCTGCCGCTGGGAACCACCAGATGCTCGAAACCGCCGCGTTGCAGCGCTTCGTCGGCGCGCGCGGTGAGGGTGCGCAGGTGGTCGGAGTACAGGCTGCTCAGGGAGGGCTGGGGCATGCGGGGCTCGATCGGCAATGCAAAGGCGATGCGCAGTTTGCCGCAATCCCTGCAATGGCGCTGTGTCCTTGCATGGCCGACAACCAAGGTGCAATCGTCAATGGGCGGCGGCTGGCCCGAAGGAACAACAGTGGGCGCATCGTGCCTGCTGCGCCACGTATCGGCAGCGCCCGCTTGGCCATTGCGCAGCCGTGTGCCGGCCGCGCTTACCCGGCCAGATGTTCTTCGGCGATCCAGGCGCGCAGGCGCTGCCGGTGCGGCTCGGACATGGTCAGGAAGCGGAAGCCCGCCCAGGCCTGTCCGGGGGCGTGTGCGGCTTCGGACCACAGCAGATGCACGCCGACATCGATCTCGGTCGCGCGGCCAACCCGCTCGGGCAGCGAAAAGCGCAACTGGTACAAGGCATCGTCGTGCAGGGGCACCGAGGCCAACAACAGCATGCCGGTTTCGGACACATTGCCGACCCGGCCGATCTGCGCCTCGCTGAGCGTGTCGATGACCGGCAGCAGGTCGGTCGGCTGGCGGCGCGGTGCGCGGCGGGTGTCCTGGATCATGGCTGGGCCTCGGCGACAGGCGACTGGCCGGCCAGGCCGCGCAGCGTGCGCACGGTGGCATGCCAGGCGCGATCGATCAGACGCGATTTTTCTTCCACCACCAAACGTGCCTGCCCACCGGCCATCAGCCGTGCCAGGCTGTCCAGCGAGTGCTCGCCCACCTTCTGCCCACGCTGATTCACGAACAGCGCGTTGCCGGTCATCGGGCTGTACCAGGACAGGCGTTGCCGGCGCAGGTCACCTTGCTGGTTGACCACGAATTCGAACCAGGTGCCGAACGGCAAGCTGCGCACCTGCAGGTAGCACTCCTCTTCGGCAGGCGTGCGCGGCGTGGCCGCCTGCTTGCGCGGAGCGCTGTCGCCCTGGTCGCCAAGCCGCGCGCGTGCCTTGAGTTTGGCGGCGAGCTCGGTGCGCGAGGTCACCTCGTCCTCGCCACCGGGCGTGGACAAGCGCCGTGCGATCGCTGCTGCTTCATCGTGGTGATACCCCACCTGCAGCAACGCGGTTTCCACCTCGGTGCCCAGCGCGATGTCGATGGGCTGGCCCTTGCTGCGACAGGTGGCCTCGCCAATGCGTGCGGTCAGCGCCTGGCGTTCGTCCCATTCGGGCGACTGCTCGCCCTGCCGCAGCAAGGTCAGCGTGAGCACGTCCGACCAGGCCTGGCGCAGCAGCGATTGCACGAAGCGCGGCGGCGCGCTTTGTTCGCACAGCTGCTCGATGCGCGATTCGGCCTGCTGCTTGGCAGATTCCAGCCGCTCCTTTCCGCGCGCAGCATCCACATGCCGTCGCTCGGCCACCTCGGCCTTGCGCGCGAGGGTGCGCAGATGCGCCTGAATATCGTCGTTGGCCGCGGCGAAAACAGCCTCGTCGCCTTGATAGTCGTTGACGATCTTGTCGACCGCGCTGCCCAGCTTGTGCAGCAGGTGCGGGTCGGCATCGTCCTCGCCCAGCCACACGGCACCGGACTCGGCCACGGTGTTGAGCAATTCGCGCACCGGGTGCTGGTCGCGCACGAAAAAATGCGCGTCGGCCAGCGCCGCGCGCACCACCGGCACCTGCAACTTGGCCAGCAACGCCTGGGCGGGAGCTTGCTCGCGCACTTCGCGCTGCATTTGCGCATAGAGCAGGCCGAGCAGGTCGAAGGTGTCGTTGTCCTGCGGCGATAGCGCGGCATCGGGGCCGTGCTGGCGGCGCAGCACCTCCAGCACCTGCCGCTGCACCGCATCGATGCCGGATGCCTGTGGCGTTGCTGCCGCCTGCGTGGCCAGCGCACCTTGCAGGCTGGCCAAGGCATCGCCAAGCGCCGCCTTGGGTAACGCAGCGGCGGCGCTGTGCTGCGATGCCTGGGCGACAGCGGCAAGCGAGGTGGGAGAGGGCGCCGTGACCTCGTGATGGGCGAGCGCCCCCGCGCCTGCGTGGCTTGCGTGCACCGCTGCCTGCGACTGCCGTGCCGATGCCATCAAGCCGCCCAGCGCCTGCACTGCATCGCTGAGCGCCGGCGACAGCGCCTGCGCGGGTGGGGCGATTGCCAGTGCTGGTGGCGCGGCAGCGGGATCCAGCAAGGCGCTCTGCCACGCCGTGGGTGCGGCTTGGCCTGCCCAGCCGGTGGCCGGCCGCGGCGTGCGCGGGCCCGCACCGGGCTTGTTCATTGCGGCAGCGTCTTTCGACCCAGGCGCCGCTGCCGGCGGCGCACGCCGCGTCTGCACCTGCGTGGGTTTGACCAGATACGGGTGATAGACCAGCCCCGGCAGGATGCCTTCCTGGGCCAGCGCACTGTTTGCACTTTCGAACAGGTCGCCCAGTCGGTCCATCACCTGGCGCTCGAACACCTTGTACAGCGTCAGCTGTCCATCCAGGCTCAGCCCCAGCGTTTCCCCGCACTGACGCACGATGCGGCATAGCGCGTACGGGCCAAGCGGCAGTTCTTCCAGTTCGAATTCGGGTGCCGCACCGATCACCGCCAGGCGCTGCGCCAGCAAGAGCAGTGCATTGGCGCGCCGCGATGTCTCGCGACGTGCGATCTCGCTCAGCACGATGTCGCGGTCGATATCGGTGTCTTCGACCAGGGTCAGCATCTGTGTTTGCGCAGACGTATCGGTCGATGGTGTCAGTACCGGGCGTTCACGCAGGCTGGCCAGCGCTTGCGCCAATTCCTGCAGGAATGCCTGCGGGAAGCGATCGATGTGATCGCGCAGGCCGCGCATCTGCGCGTAGGTTTCAGCCTGGATCTGGCTATTGCGCGCATGCTCGGCCTGATGCAATAGCTCGCGTTCCAGCTCGACCACGGTCAGCCGCAGCGGTCCGCCCAGCGCCTGCACGCACTGCGCGTGCAGCATGCCGAGCAATCGCCGGCCGCGCGCGGACACCGGCGCATCGGCAATCGGGCCGCTAACTGCAGGTTGTATGGGAGACACGTGCATGGACATCCAGGGGGAGGCTGGCTCGGTTCAAAGTGTGAGCTATGTAGCATGTTTTTTCGCTGGCCGCGCGGCACCGGCGCGCGCTGGCGCATCCTGCCCGCGCTGTCTCAGCCGGCGGTCATGCGGGTATGCGCCCCGGCCGTACGGCCGATCCACCGGCGATGCCGGGGCGCCCAGACCGCTCGCACGTCGCGCACGGTCGTCAGCCAGGCGTGGATGGCGCACTGGACGCACTGTGCGCAGGCGGTACATGCCGATGCCAAGCGCCCGGCCACCCCGACCTGGCAGTGAGCGCAGTCGCTCGCTGCGCCTAGACCAGGAACAACTCGACCACATCATTGGTGAAACGCCGTCCCAGCTCGGTCGGCACCACGCGCCCGTCTTGCTGCCTCATCCAGCCCTGTGCCACTGCGCGCGCCAGCGGCGCCTCGATGGCGCAGGCCGCAAGGCCAGTCGACGCCTCGAAATCGCTTAGCCGGAAGCCCTCATGCAGGCGCAGCAGATTGAGCATGTATTCGAACGGCAGCCGTTCGCCCGGTACGATTTCATCGCCGCCGATGGATGCAGCAGTGCCGGCGCTGGCCAGATAGCTCTGCGGATGCTTGTGCTTCCAGCGCCGCAGCACGTGCGCTTCGGCACCGGAGCTGATCTTGCCGTGCGCGCCCGCGCCGATGCCCAGGTAATCGCCGAACCGCCAGTAGTTGAGGTTGTGCGCGCACTGCCGCCCCGGCTTGGCATATGCGCTGACTTCGTACTGGGCGTAGCCGGCGTCGGCCAGCAGGCCTTGGCAGTGTTCCTGGATATCCCAGGCGGCATCGTCGTCGGGAATGCCCTTGGGCGGCCGCGCGAAGAACACCGTGTTCGGCTCCAGCGTGAGCTGGTAATGCGACAGGTGCGCCGGCTGCAGCGCGAAGGCGCGCTCCAGATCGTGCTCGGCCTGCATCAGCGTCTGCTCGGGCAGTGCGTACATCAGGTCGATATTGAAATTATCGTAGCCGGCGTCCTGCGCCAGTTTGATCGCGCGCTCGGCTTCGGCGCTGTCGTGAATACGGCCGAGTCGCTGCAGCGCCACGTCGTCGAAGGTCTGCACACCGAAGCTCAGGCGGTTCACGCCAGCAGCGCGGTAATGCTCGAAACGGCCATGCTCGGCGGTACCGGGATTGGTTTCCAGGGTGATCTCAAGATTCGGGGCAAAACGCAGCCGCGCCGCCGCTGCCTGCAGAAAGCGGTCGATCGCCTGCGGCGGAAACAGGCTGGGCGTGCCGCCGCCGAAGAACACCGAATGCACCACGCGGCCCCAGACCAACGGCAGGTCCGCATCCAGGTCGCGGATCAGCGCGTCCACGTACGCCTCGAACGGCAATGCGCCCTTTGCCGCATGCGAGTTGAAATCGCAGTACGGGCATTTGCGCACGCACCAGGGCAGGTGCACGTAGAGCGACAGCGGCGGTGGAATCAGCTGGGGCATTGCGCGAGGCGTGCCTTACAGCGACATCGCATGCAGCTTGTGCTGCAGCGTGGCCAGGGCGACCGCACGATGGCTCAGGCGGTTCTTCAACGCGGTGTCCATCTCCGCCGCGGTCAGGCCATACACCGGATCCAGAAACACCGGGTTGTAGCCGAAGCCGCCATCGCCGCGCGGTTGCGTGGTGATCACCCCTTCCCAGCTGCCTTCGGCGATCAGCGGCTGCGGATCTTCCGGATGCCGCAGCAACACGATCACCGCATAAAACCGCGCGCTGCGGCGATCGCTCGGAACCTCGCGCATCGCGTCGAGCAACTTGGCGTTGTTGGCCAACGCGTTGGTCGGGCTGCCGGCATAGCGCGCGCTGTACAGACCGGGTGCGCCATCCAATGCATCCACGATCAGCCCCGAATCATCGGCCAGCGCCGGCAAGCCGGTCACTGCGCTGGCATGGCGCGCCTTGATCAGGGCGTTCTCGACGAAGGTCAGGCCGGTTTCCGGAACATCTTCCACGCCAAGCTCGCCTTGCGCGACGACGCGCAGCGGCAGGCCGGCCAGCATGGCGCGCAGTTCTTCCAGCTTGCCGGCGTTGCCGCTGGCCAGGACCAGTTGTTTCATTGCTTTGGCTCCAGTAGATCCCACTTGGTGCCGTACAGATCGCGGAAGATCACGACCGTGCCGTACGGCTCTTCGCGCGGGGTTTCCAGAAATTCCACGCCGAACGCCTGCATGGCCGCGTGGTCGCGCCAGAAGTTATCGGTGTAGAGGAAATGATCCACCCGTCCACCGGTCTGGTCGCCGATGCGTGCGCGTTGCGCGGCATTGGCCGGCTGCGCCAGCAGCAAGGCAGCATCGTCTGCGCCGCCCGGTCCGATCACGACCCAGCGCTTGCCGTCATCGAGCGGGCGATCCTGCAGCACGCCGAAACCCAGCGCGCCGGTGTACCAGGCAATGGCCGCATCGTAATCGGCAACCAGCAAGGTGGTCAGGGCGATACGACGGCTCATCCGGCCAGCGCAGCGCGTTGCAGTGCGAACAACTCGCCCATGCCTTTTTCGGCCAGGGCGAGCAGCGCGTTGAGTTCGTCGCGACGGAAGGCGTGGCCTTCGGCCGTGCCCTGCAGTTCGATGAAGCCGCCGCCGTCGTTCATCACCACATTCATGTCGGTATCGCAGTCGCTGTCTTCCGGGTAATCCAGATCCAGCACCGGCTCACCACGATAGATGCCGACCGACACCGCAGCCACCGCGCCGATCAGCGGGTGCTTCTTGATGTCGCCGCGCTTGATCAGCAGGTTCACCGCATCGGCCAGCGCCACGTACGCGCCGGTGATGGCCGCGGTGCGGGTGCCGCCATCGGCCTGCAGCACGTCGCAGTCCAGGGTGATGGTGCGCTCGCCAAGTGCATTGCGGTCCACGCAGGCGCGCAGCGCGCGGCCGATCAGACGCTGGATTTCCAGCGTGCGGCCGCCCTGCTTGCCGCGCGCGGCCTCGCGGTCGGAACGGGTGTGGGTGGAGCGCGGCAACATGCCGTATTCGGCGGTGACCCAGCCTTCGCCCTTGCCGCGCAGGAAACCCGGCACGCGGTTTTCCACGCTGGCGGTGCACAGCACGCGGGTGTCGCCGAAGCTGACCAGCACCGAGCCTTCGGCATGGCGGGTGAAGGAGCGTTCGATGCGCACCGGGCGCAGCTGGTCGGCCGTGCGGCCGCTGGGACGGGAAAAGGTCATGCGATGAGTCCGGAAGTCGGGAGGTGGGTCTGGCGCCACTGCGCAGCGTGCAGGCAGCCGGCGAGGGCGGCTAGGGTACCATTCGCGCTTTGACGGCACGGGATTGACGATGATCCGAAGCATGACTGCGTTTGCTGGCAGCGAACGCATCACACCCTGGGGCACGCTCGGTTGCGAGCTGCGCTCGGTCAACCACCGCTTTCTGGAAGTGGGTGTGCGTCTGCCCGAGGAATTGCGTGCGCTGGAACCGCTGCTGCGCGAGCGCGTGGCGGCAAAAAACAGCCGTGGCAAGCTGGATCTGACCCTGCGCCTGCGCGCGCCCGACAATGCGCAGACGCTGGCGGTCAACGAATCGCTGCTACAGCAATTGGGTGCGCTGGCCACGCGGCTGGATGGCGTGTTCCCCAAATTGCAGGTCGGCTTCACCGACCTGCTGCAGCTGCCCGGCGTGCTGCAGGTGCAGGACGTGGACGCCCCCGCGCTGCAGGCGCAGGCGGTGGCGTTGCTGGAGGAAGTGGTGGGCAGCTTCGTGATCGCGCGCGAGCGCGAAGGCGCCAAGCTGGCCGAGGCGATCAGCGAACGGGTGGATGCCATCGAACGCATCGTAGCGGAGGTGCGCATCCTGATTCCGGTGATTCGCGAAGGTCAGCGCGCCAAGCTGGCCGCCCGCCTGGCCGACCTGCCGCATCCGGTCGACCCGGGCCGTGCCGAGCAGGAACTGGTGCTGTGGCTGCAGAAGCTCGATGTGGACGAGGAGCTGGACCGCCTGTCCAGCCACATCGCCGAAATCCGCCGGGTGCTCAAGCAGCGCGAGCCGGTCGGTCGCCGCCTGGACTTCCTGCTGCAGGAGTTCAACCGCGAGGCCAATACGCTGGGCTCCAAGTCGGTGGACAGCCGCACCTCCAATGCCGCCGTGGATCTGAAGGTGTTGATCGACCAGATCCGCGAGCAGGTGCAGAACATCGAATAGCCGGGAATAGGCAATCGGGAATGGGGAATCGTCAAAGCGGGTACGATGCATCCCCTCGGCCTGCTTGCTTGGCGCGGTGCCCCATTCCCTATTCCCGACTCTCTATTCCCTAAAAAATGCGCGGCACTCTCTATATCGTTGCGGCCCCCTCGGGCGCCGGCAAGAGCAGCATCGTCAACGCTACCCTGGCACGCGACCCGAAGATCGCCCTGTCGATCTCGTTCACCTCGCGCGCGCCGCGGCCGGGCGAACGCCATGCCGAGCACTACCATTTCGTCTCCGCCGACGAGTTCCAGGGCATGATCGAAGCGGGCGATTTCTTCGAATACGCGCTGGTGCATGGCGACTGGAAGGGCACTGCGCGGCAGTCGGTGGAGCCGCAGCTGGCCGCCGGCCACGACGTCTTGCTAGAAATCGACTGGCAGGGCGCACGCCAGGTGCGCCAGAAGGTGCCCGATGCGGTCAGCGTCTTCATCCTGCCGCCCTCGCGCCAGGCGCTGGACGAGCGCATGCGCAAGCGCGGGCAGGATAGCGAGGTCGTCATGGCGCAACGCCTGGCCGCCGCCCGCGAAGAGATGCTGCATTTCGAAGAGTTCGATTACGTGATCATCAACGAGACCTTCGATACGGCGGTTTCGGAGATGTGCGCGATCTTCACCGCCAGCCGGCTACGTCGGCAGGCGCAACAGCAACGGCACGCCGGATTGATCCAGGCGCTGCTGGATTAAGCGCCGCTGGCAAGGCTGCGCTGATCACCGACGGGCGCAGCCGCCGCGCGAGGCGACATCTATCCGCTTGCACTGCGTTCAGAACGCGCCGGCCGCACCAGCGACGGCTCAGGACGATTTCCTGGTGGCTCAAAACGGCTCAAACTGCTGATTCCAAAGGAAACTGAATGGGTGGCGGTTGCTGCGACGCCGGCCGGAGCGTACACTCCACCCCCTTTCCCTCATTCGATGCGCGGCCGTTGCTGGTCGCCGGGAGCCCGCATGGCCCGCATTACCGTAGAAGATTGCCTGGAAGTCGTGAACAACCGTTTTGAGCTGGTCATGATGGCCTCCAAGCGCGCCCGTCAGCTCGCCAACGGCGTGCAGCCGCTGATCGAGAATGCCGACGCCAGCGACAAGCCCACCGTGATGGCACTGCGCGAGATCGCCGCACGCCGGATCGACAACGCGCTGATCGATGAAGTCGAGAAGGCCGAACGCGAGCGTGCCGAGCGCGAAGCGCTGGAATGGGCCGCTGCCGAAGTGGTCGCCGACGAAGACATGTCCAAGAACGACGATTGATTTCCGGCATCGCTGCGATCGATCAGAACAGCCCGCCTCGACGCGGGCTGTTTTCGTTTTCGGTCCCGGCAATACGCCTGCGTGTGCAAATGTTTGCCGAGACTGCACGGCTGGCATAGTCTTCCGGCATGAACCCAGGCCCCACTGCCCAGGCGACCGTCGTGACGTCTCCGTCTTCCGACCAGGCCATCCCCGACTACGTCCTGCATCTCGAACGCGCGGCCAGCTACCTGCCCAAGGAGCAGCTGCCGATCCTGCGGCGTGCCTGGGAAGTGGGTGCCACCGCGCATGCCGGGCAGACCCGCAAGTCGGGCGAGCCGTACATCACCCACCCGGTGGCGGTGGCTGGCGTGCTGGCCGAGCTGGGCCTGGACATGGAATCACTGATCGCCGCGATCCTGCACGACACCATTGAAGATACGCCGCTGACGCGCGAAGAACTGGCGTCCGAGTTCGGCGAAGCAGTGGCCGAGCTGGTCGATGGCGTCACCAAGCTGGACAAGCTCAAGTTCCGCGACCGTCAGGAAGCGGCGGCGGAAAGTTTCCGCAAGATGCTGCTGGCGATGTCGCGCGATCTGCGCGTGATCATGATCAAGCTGGCCGACCGCCTGCACAACATGCGCACGCTCGGCGCGCAGAGCACCGAGGCGCGCGGCCGCATCGCACGCGAGACGCTGGAGATCTACGCACCCATCGCGCAGCGCTTGGGCATGAGCCTGATCAAGTCCGAATTGCAGAATCTGGGCTTTCGCGCGTTGTATCCCTGGCGCCACGCCATCATCGAAAAGCACATCCGCAGCCAGCCGGTGGTGCGGCGCGAATCGATGGCGCAGGTGGAAGTGCAGCTGTCGCAGCGGCTGGTCAAGGAAGGGCTGGAGCATCGGCTGGTCAGCCGCATCAAGACGCCGTGGAGCATCTATTCCAAAATGCACGAAGAGAACAAATCCTTCGACCAGGTGATGGACGTGTTCGGTTTCCGGCTGGTAGTGCGTTCGGTGGCCGATTGCTATCACGCGCTGGGCGCAGTGCATGCCAGCTTCAAGCCACTGGATGGGCGCTTCCGCGATTTCATCGCAATCCCTAAGGCCAATGGCTACCAGTCGCTGCACACCGTGTTGTTCGGACCGTACGGCTCGCCGATCGAAGTACAGATCCGCACCGAAGAGATGGACCTGATCGCCGAACGCGGCGTGGCGGCGCACTGGACCTACAAGGTCGGCTCGGCTTCGCCCAACAGCGCGCAGAGTCGCGCGCACGACTGGATCGTGGAACTGATCGATTCGCAGCGCGCCGCCGGCTCGTCGCTGGAATTCCTGGACAACGTCAAGGTCGACCTGTTTCCGGACGAGGTCTATCTGTTCACGCCCAAGGGCAAGATCCTGGCGTTGCCGCGCAATTCCACCGCACTGGATTTTGCCTACGCGGTGCATACCGACGTGGGCAATCGCGCCGTGGCCTCGCGCGTGGACAAGAAGCTGGTGCCGTTGCGCACCAAGCTGGTCAGCGGGCAGGCGGTGGAGATCATCACCGCACGCTCGGCCACGCCCAAACCGCAGTGGCTGGAATTCGTGGTCAGCAGCAAGGCGCGCACGGCGATTCGTCACCAGCTCAAGCAACTTGAGCACGAAGATGCCGTGCAGTTGGGCCACCGCATGCTGGACCGCGCGCTGGAAGCGATGGACTCCTCCCTGGAGCGGCTGCCCAAGGGGCGCCTGGACGCCTTCCTCAACGAGCACCGCTACCCGCGTCTGGAAGCGCTGCTGGCCGATGTGGCGCTTGGCAACTGGATGCCCAATCAGGCCGCGCAGGCGCTGATGGCTTACGCGGAATTGCGTGGCGGCGGCCTGTCAAAGCATTCGCACGAAAAGATCCTGATCGACGGCAGCGAGCGCGGCGTGATCAGTTTCGCCAATTGCTGTCAGCCGATTCCCGGCGATGAGATCATGGGCTACCACACCGCCGGCAAGGGCATCGTGGTGCACCGCCTGGACTGCCCGAACCTGGCGGAACTGCGCAAATCGCCCGAGCGTTGGGTGCCGATCGACTGGGACTCCAACGTGACCGGCGATTACGACACCGCGCTGGTGGTCGAAGTGGAAAACCGCACCGGCGTGCTGGCGCAGTTGGCGGCAGCCATCGCGCAGAGTCAGTCCAATATCGAGCGCGTGGACTATCTGGATCGCGACTTCAACGCAGCCGTGCTGCGCTTCAACATCCAGGTGCGCGACCGCCGCCATCTGGCTGAAGTGATGCGCCGGCTGCGGCGCCTGCACGTGGTGCAGAGCGTCGGGCGCCAGTAGCGCCTGGCGCGCTCGCGCAACAGTCGAGCAAATCCGCACAAAGGCCTAAACTGCGGCAACCCTTTGCAGTGGAGTTGCCATGTCCCAGATCATCCATACCGACCAGGCGCCTGCCGCCATCGGCCCGTATTCGCAGGCCGTGCGTGCCGGCAACACCGTGTATTTCTCCGGCCAGATCCCGTTGGATCCCGCCACCGGCGAGATCGTGCCAGGCGACATCGGTGCGCAGGCGTGGCGTGCGTTCGACAACCTCAAGGCAGTGGCCGAAGCGGCCGGCGGCTCGCTCGACAAGATCGTGCGCCTGGGCCTGTATCTCACCGACCTGGGGCAGTTCGCTGCCGTCAACGCGGTGATGCAGGAGTATTTCCAGGCGCCGTTCCCGGCGCGTTCGACCATCGAAGTCTCCGGCCTGCCCAAGGGTGCCGGCTTCGAGGTCGATGCAGTGATGGTGATCGAGTGATCCTGCACCGCTGATCGGCCGTGTCGCGCACGCGCGTCGTCACACCGAGCCTGGCCGTCGCCGGCCAGGCTCGGCTGTCCAGTCTGCCCGGTGTCGGCCCGAAAGTGGCCGACAGGTTCGCTGCGCGCGGCATCCTGAGCGTGCAGGACCTGTGGCTGCATCTGCCGCTGCGTTACGAAGACCGCACGCGCTTGACCACCATCGCGCAGCTGCAAGGTGGCGTGCCGGCCCAGATCGAAGGGCGTGTGGACGCGGTGGAACGTGGCTTCCGTTTCCGGCCGGTGCTGCGCGTGGCAGTGTCCGACGCGTCGTATGGCACGCTGGTGCTGCGCTTCTTTCATTTCCGCGCCGCACAGGTGGCGCAGTTCGCCGTCGGCACACGTGTGCGGGTGTTCGGCACACCCAAGCCCGGCCAGCACGGCTGGGAGATCGTGCACCCCAGTTACCGCGTGCTCGCGCCGGACGAAGATGCCGGGTTGGGCGACAGTCTGGATCCGGTGTATCCGGTGCTCGAAGGCGTTGGCCCGGCGACGTTGCGCAAGCTCATCGGTCAGGCGCTGGAGCGTCTGCCGCCCGAAAGTGCGCTGGAATTGTTGCCACCGCATTGGCTGCAGGACGAGCGACTGCCCTCATTGCGCGCGGCGTTGCTCACCATGCATCGCCCGCCGGTCGGTACTGATCCACAGCAACTGCTCGCCGGAGGCCACCCAGCCCAGCAGCGCCTGGCGATCGAGGAATTGCTGGCACACCAACTCAGCCTGCGCCGGCAACGCATCGCATTGCAGCGTCTGCACGCGCCCAGCCTGCCCGGCAACGGCACATTGGTGCAGCAATTGCGCAAGGCGCTGCCGTTCCAGCTGACCGGTGCGCAACAACGGGTGTTCGAGCAGATTGCGCATGACCTTGCGCAACCCTCGCCGATGCTGCGGCTGGTACAGGGCGATGTCGGCAGCGGCAAGACCGTGGTCGCCGCACTGGCGGCAATGTTGGCGGTGGAGCAGGGCAAACAGGTCGCACTTGCCGCGCCCACCGAATTGCTGGCCGAGCAGCACCTCGCCAATCTGCGTGGCTGGTTGGAACCCTTGGGCATCCGCATCGTCTGGCTGGCTGGCAAGGTCACCGGCAAGGCGCGCGCTGCAGCGATGGCCGAGGTCGCCTCCGGTCAGGCGCAGGTCGTGGTCGGCACGCATGCGTTGATGCAGGAAGCGGTGGTCTTCCACGATCTGGCGTTGGCCATCATCGACGAGCAACACCGCTTCGGCGTGCATCAGCGCCTTGCGCTGCGCGACAAGGGGGCGGCGGCGGGCAGTGTGCCGCATCAACTGGTGATGACCGCCACGCCCATCCCGCGCACATTGGCGATGTCTGCTTACGCAGATCTGGATGTTTCGGCCATCGACGAATTGCCGCCTGGCCGCACGCCGGTGCAGACGATCGTGCTGAGCGCGGAGCGCCGGCCCGAGTTGGTCGAACGTATCCGCGCCGCCTGTGCCGAAGGGCGGCAGGCGTATTGGGTGTGCACGCTGATCGAAGAAAGCGAAGAGCCCGGGAAAGGCGCGCAAGGCCAGCAAGGCGGCCCGCCACGCATCGAAGCGCAGGCGGCCGAAGTCACCTTCGAGACCTTGTCGGCGCAATTGCCGGGCGTGCGGGTGGCGCTGGTGCACGGCCGCATGAAGTCGGCCGAGAAGCAGAAGGCCATGCTGGATTTCAAGCAAGGCCGTAGCGACCTGTTGGTGGCCACCACCGTGATCGAAGTCGGCATGGACGTGCCCAATGCATCGTTGATGATCATCGAAAATGCCGAGCGGCTTGGCCTGGCCCAGTTGCACCAGTTGCGCGGCCGGGTCGGTCGCGGTGCGGCCGCTTCCAGTTGCGTGTTGCTGTACCAGGTGCCGTTGTCGATGATGGCGCGTCAGCGTCTGGAGACCATGCGCCAGACCAACGACGGTTTCGTGATCGCGGAGAAGGATCTCCAATTGCGTGGCCCGGGCGAATTGCTGGGCACCCGGCAAACCGGTCTGGCCAGTTTCCGCATCGCCGATCTAGCGCGCGATGCAGGGCTGTTGCCGCGCGTGCAGTTACTGGCCGAGCGGCTGCTGGACGAAGCGCCAGACATTGCCGACCGCGTGGTCGAACGCTGGATCGGCGGCGCGGTGCGTTACGCGGCCGCGTGAGCGGCGGGAATCGGATTGGGGAATCGTAAAAGCAAAGGCTGCTGCCCCTGTGCAACCTGGGCGTTCGCGTGACCGGCCGATCCTTGCGAAGATGCGGCAACGAATCCCGAATGCCCGTTCCCGAATCCCATGACAAAAAAAATACCGCTGCTGATCGACACGGACCCCGGCGTGGACGACGCCTTGGCGCTGCTGATGGCCTTCAACGACAACCGCCATGAGGTCATCGGCCTGACCATCGCCGCCGGCAACGTGGGCTTGGAGCACACCGTGCGCAACGCCTTGAAGGTCTGCGAGATCGCTGGCCGTCCCGATGTGCCGGTCTACGCCGGCTGCCCGCAGCCATTGCTGCACCCGTCGGTGGATGCGGCACACGTGCACGGTCTCGACGGATTCGGCGATGTGGGCCTGGCACCGGCCAAGCGCACCGCCGAGGCCGAACACGCCGCGCTCGCCATCCTGCGTCTGTCGCACGAACACGCCGGCAAGCTGCTGCTGGTGGCGCTCGGTCCACTGACCAATCTTGCCCTGGCACTCACTCTGGACCCGACCCTCCCGCAACGCGTGGCGCGGCTGGTGGTGATGGGCGGGGCGTTGACCGGGCACGGCAATATCACCGCCGCGGCCGAGTTCAACATCGGGTTCGACCCGGAAGCGGCGCATATCGTGTTCCGAGGTTTTCCGCAGTTCGACGTGGCCGATTGGGAAGCCACCATTGCGCACGGGCTACTGCACCGGGACGTGGAGCAATGGCTGGCGGCCGATTCTGCCCGCGCCCGGTTCTACGAGGAGATCTCGCGCAAGACCCGGCTGTGGTCCGAAGACAGCCGCGGCGAGTACTGGTATGCCGCCGACGCGCTGGCGATGGCTTTCGCCTTGCACCCGGAAGGCGCGCAGCGGCTGGAGCAGCGCCCGGTACACATCGAACTGTCCGGTGCGCATACCCGTGGCATGACCCTGGTGGACTGGAACCGGCAGGGCGGGGCGCCCGACAATGCCAATCTGCTGCTGGCCTATGACATCCAGCAGTTCTATGGGCTGGTAGGGGCGGCGCTGGCGGCGAACTGAGGCGACCTTGCACCGGCTGCCTGGGCGCAGCTATAATGCCCGGCTTATCCAGGCAGCCCGGCGCCAAGTCCATGAAAGATAACGTTCATCCCAACTACAAAGACGTCGTCTTTCACGACGTGACGTCCGATTTCAAGATTCTGACCCGTTCCACCATGACCTCGAAAGAGACCGTGAAGTGGGAAGACGGCCAGGAATATCCGCTGATCAAGGTGGAAATTTCCTCGTCCTCGCACCCGTTCTATACCGGCAAGCACAAGGTGATCGACACCGGCGGCCGTATCGACAAGTTCCAGAAGCGCTACGCGCGCTGAACTTGCAGGACGGGCTGTACCGGCAGCGGCCGCGCATTGCGCGGCCGTTGTTTTTTACGGCACTGAACGCTTCGCCTATGCCTGGCGCGACGCGTCTACGACTTCTGTCCAAGCGACGGCCAAAATGCTGCTGTGCGATAATGGCCTGATCCGAGGCGATGCCTTGGACTTCCATCACGTGCCTGCCCATGTGGGATCAGGCGCCTTCCACTGAAGGAGCGTACACAGTGTCCGATCTTGATCAGGTCACGCTCAACGCCGGCGACAAGTCGGTCGTTCTGCCGGTTCTCAAGCCCACGCTTGGCAATGATTGCGTCGATATCTCCAAGCTGACCAAAGAAACCGGTCTGTTCACCTACGACTCGGGCTTCACCGCCACTGCCAGCTGCAAGTCGGCCATCACCTACATCGATGGCGACAATGGCGTGTTGCTGTATCGCGGCTACCCGATCGAGCAGCTGGCCGAAAAGTCCAGCTTCCTCGAGGTCTCGTACCTGCTGATGAACGGCGAACTGCCGACGGCGGACGAATTCAAGAAGTTCGACCACGAAGTGACGCATCACACCATGATGCACGAGTCGCTGAAGAACTTCCTCGGTGGTTTCCGTCATGACGCGCACCCGATGGCCATGCTGGCCGGCTCGGTCGCCTCGCTGTCTGCGTTCTACCATGACACCCTGGACCTCAACGATCCGGAGCAGCGCCGTCAGGCCGCCATCCGTCTGATCGCCAAGGTGCCGACCCTGGCGGCTGCCGCGTACCGTTATTCGATCGGCTGGCCGATCCGCTACCCGCGCAACAACCTGAACTACGTCGATCGCTTCCTGCACATGATGTTCGAAGTGCCGAGCGAGCCGCTGGAGATCAATCCGGTCGTTGCCAAGGCCCTGGATCTGCTGTTCATCCTGCACGCCGACCACGAGCAGAACGCCTCGACCTCGACCGTGCGTCTGGTCGGTTCGACCGGTGCCAACCCGTATGCGTCGGTCGCCGCCGGTATCACCGCGCTGTGGGGTCCGGCACACGGTGGCGCCAACGAAGCCGTGCTGAAGATGCTGGAAGAGATCGGCACCGCCGACAACGTCGAATCCGCCGTGGCCAAGGCCAAGGACAAGAATTCCTCGTTCCGTCTGATGGGCTTCGGTCACCGCGTCTACAAGAACTTCGACCCACGCGCCAAGATCATCCGTGAGATGACCCACAAGGTGCTGGGCGAGCTGGGCGTGAACGACCCGCTGCTGGAAGTGGCGCTGAAGCTGGAAGAGGCCGCGCTGAAGGACGACTACTTCGTGCAGCGCAAGCTGTACCCGAACGTCGACTTCTACTCGGGCATCATCTACAAGGCGCTCAATATCCCGGTGGAAATGTTCACCGTGATGTTCGCCATCGCACGCACCGCAGGCTGGGTGTCGCATTGGCTGGAACAGCAGGTCGACCCGGAAATGAAGATCGGCCGTCCGCGCCAGATCTACACCGGCTATGACAAGCGCGATTACACCGACAGCGCCAAGCGCTGATCGGCCCACGCGTATCTGCGTAAACGAACGCCCCGCATTGCGGGGCGTTTGCATTTGGACGGTTGCGTGGCAGTCGATCTTCCAACAAAGCGGGACGCTGTCGTGGCGAGTGCAAACCCGCGACCGGCGGCGCATGGCACGACGGTTCGTCCAGTAGTGCCGGGCCCGAATAAAACGAGCGCTGCCGCAGTGGCGTTGCGACGCCGGCTTAGAGAGGTGCGGAGCTCGTCCACATCGGCAAGCCGCATCATATGGTCGACCTCAGCGCAGCAGTGGTGAGCCGCCGGAACCGTCGCCGTCCGTCAGTAACTGTCGCACCTGCGCGGCCGATGCACGCGGCATCGGCTTTTCGTCCAGCTGCGAGAGTGGCGCCTGCCGCAGTGCGTCGTAGGGCAGCACGGTGAGATCGAAGGTCAGGTCTTCGGCGCTGAACAGCCAGACGGGAAACTCGCCGTTGCGCTCGCGATCCAGGCGCAGCCGGCGCGTGCGCGACTCGGCCGGAATGCGGTGTTCTTCCAGAAACCGCTGCACGGCATCGGCATCGTCGCTGTGCAACTGCAATTGCACCGGCGCGTTGGCATCGGCGGTGCCGTCCAGCACCGGGCCGGTCAACCGTGGCTGGAAGGGGCTGAGAAATTCAAGCGCCCGCAACGCGGCTTCGCGACGTTGGCGCAGACGCGCACCGTGCGCAGGTCCGGCGAACAGGCGCTGGTACTCGCGCAACGCATCTTCGATCTCGCGATTGCGTGGCAGCGAAGCATCGTCATGAATGCCGAGCCGGCTGGCAGCCTTGAGCTTGGCTTGATGGAAATCGCGGATGCCGCCTTCGGCCATCAGGCGTGCGGCTTCGTGTGCCAGGCGATGGCGACGTTCCCGGGTTCGTGTATCGGCGTGCGCGCGTGCGTGATGCATGACCGGGCTCCCCTAATGAACCTGATCTGGACTCTACAACAGCTGCATGAAGACATGGCGAATGCGTCATGCCATGGCAAAAGAACGATCACGCAGCAGTGACCTGGCGATGGTCCGGGTACGGCTATGCACGTGCAAGGCGCAATGCGCAATGCGCGTGCAATATCAGTGGCGGGCAGGCGAGCGCTGCGCCGAACCGGCAACGATCCCGCCAGCGATCCCGCCAGCGATCCGCCAGGCTGGCAACGGCCTGCGCTTATCCAATCGGGGGCCAAGAAATTGGGGAACCGAACAGCCACGCCGCGTTCGATTCCCCAATCCCGATTTCCGAATCCCAGCTCCTCAGAAAATATCGAACGCCTTCTCGTCCTGCTGTTCCTGCAGGCCGTAGTCGTAATCCTGCAGGCGGTCCAGATCTTCGTTCTTGACCCATTCGACGGCGCCATTGATGGTGGCCTGGGTCATGCCATCGGGCGGGTCGTTGGTGGCGATCGGCTTGTCCTTGAGCGCTACGCGCATGTAGTCGATCCAGATCGGCAGCGCCGCCTTGCCGCCGTATTCGCGATAGCCGAGCGAGCGGAAGTCGTCGCGGCCCACCCATACGGTGGTGACGTAGGGGCCGCCAAAGCCGGAGAACCAGGCGTCGCGGTGCTCGTTGGTGGAGCCGGTCTTGCCGCCCACGTCCTCGCGGCCGAGTACCTTGGCCGCGGTGCCGGTGCCGCGCTGGACCACGTCGCGCATCATCGACACCAGCTGGTAGGCGGTGCGCTCGTCGATCGCGCGTGGCGCGATTTTGGTCTCTGCGGTTGCCGCAGGGGCGGTCTGTGCCGGCACCGGCGTGGCCGTGGCAGGCGCAGCGGGCGGGGTTTCAGGTGCCTGGGCGCCGAAGTTGAAGCCATCCACGACCTGGCTCACGGGCGCGGCGGTGCCGCCCTGCAGGGCGCAGGTGCGGCAGGCCACGGCCGGCACTTCTTTGAAGATGACATTGCCCTCGCGGTCTTTGACCTCGTCCACGATCCAGGTGTCCACCCGTGAGCCGCCATTGGCGAACACCGCATAACCGCGTGCCACAGACAGCGGCGTCAGCGAAGCGGTGCCCAGCGACATCGACAGGTTAGGCGGCAACTCGGCCTCCTGGAAACCGAACTGGCTGATGTATTTGCGTGCGAAATCGACGCTGATCGCGTCCAGCAGGCGCACCGACACCAGGTTGCGCGACTGCACCAGCGCTTCGCGCAGGCGCATCGGCCCGCGGAAGCCGCCGCCGTCGTTCTGCGGCGACCAGGTCTTGCCGCGCCGGTCGCGGAACACCACCGGCGCGTCCAGCACGATCGAGGCCGGGTTGAAGCCCTTTTCGAACGCGGCCGCGTAGACGAACGGCTTGAAGCTCGATCCTGGCTGGCGCCGTGCCTGGGTGGCGCGGTTGAACTTGTTCCCCGCAAAGCTGAAGCCGCCGACCAGCGCACGCAGCGCGCCGCTATTGGCGTCCAGCGAGACCAACGCCGCCTGGCCGCGCGGCAACTGGTCGATGAGCCACTCGCCGTCCTTCTCGCCGGTGCGGATGCGGGTCAGGTCGCCGCGGGTCAGCAGCTTGGCCGGGGTCTTGCCGGTCCAGCGGCTGGCAGTGGCGGGCAGGGTCAGTTCGGTCTTGTCGCTCTGCACGACCGTGACCCCGCCATCGGGATTGGTGCGCGCCACGATCACCGCACGCAGTCCGCCCTGGGTGAATGCGCCTGCCAGGTGCTTGGCCAGTGCGGGCGCGTCCGCATCGGCGGCCACGTCGAAGTGCTGCTCTACGCCGTGCCAGCCATGGCGATGATCGTAGACCCGCAAGCCGTCGGCGACCGCCACATCCGCACCGGTCTGCAGGGTCGCATCGATGGTCGTGGTGACGTGGTAGCCCTTGTTGAGCACATCGCCGCCGTACTTGGCGATCATTTCCTGACGCACCAACTCGGCCACGTAAGGGGCGTACACCTCCACCGGCGGCTCATGCGGCTTGGCGTGCATCGGCACGGCCTTGGCGGCGTCGGCTTCGGCCTGGCTGACAAAGCCCAGGTCGGCCATGCGCTGCAGGACGTAATAGTCGCGACGCTCCTGCGCACGCTCAGGGTTGCTGATCGGGTTGCCGCTGGATGGGAACTTGGGGATGCCGGCCAGCGAGGCCATCTCGTCCAGGCTCAATTCGCTCATCTTCTTGCCGTAGTAGTACTCGGCAGCGGCCCCGACGCCGTAGGCGCGGTTGCCGAAGAAACTCTTGTTGAGATACAGCTCGAAGATCTCGTCCTTGCTCAGCTCACTTTCAATCTTGCGCGCCAGCAGGATCTCCGCCAGCTTGCGGGTGTAGCTGTATTCCGAACTCAGGAAGAACTGCCGCGCCACCTGCTGGGTGATGGTCGAACCACCCGGCACGCGCTTGGCATCGGTGGTTGTCAGCAACCATACCGCGCGGGCAATGCCCTTGTAGTCCACGCCGCCGTGCTCGTAGAAGCGCGCGTCCTCGGTGGCCAGGAAGGCCTGCTTCAGGCGCAGCGGCACGTCCTTCATCTGGATGGGATAGCGCCGCGTCTCGCCATAGACGGCCATGAGCCGGCCATCGCTGGAATAGACGTACATCGGCTCCTGCAGCTCTACCTGCTTGAGCGACTGAACGTCTGGCAACTTCGAGGAAATGGCGTAATACAGGCCGCCGGCAGCAATAGCGCCAAGCAGTGCGAGCACGACGGTCGTGGCCAGGATCCAGCCCAGCCAACGGCGAATACGGGGCATGTAAGAGAGATTCCGATTGCAGATTTCTTGGTCACAGAGTATAGATGACGCCGAGTTTGGCTGGGGCCGAACTCTGGGGATCGCAGAAGACGGCACTGGGGTAGCGTCGCCGGGTCATTGCCTAGCGCGTGAAGGGCTTGTCAACTGTTAAAATTTGATTATTAATACGAGGGCGCACATGCGTCCAAGTGCCCGTCGGCAGGGGAGTTACCGTGGGGCTTTTACCCAAGAGTCAGTCGCCACTGATTGGTGTCGACATTAGTTCGACTGCCGTGAAGCTCTTGCAGCTATCGCGCAGCGGGAGCCGTTTCCGCGTGGAACATTACGCGGTGGAACCATTGCCGCCGAATGCGGTCGTGGAAAAGAACATCGTCGAAGTGGAAGCGGTGGGCGAAGCCATTCGCCGCGCCATCAACCGTTCCGGCAGCAAGGCCAAGAACGCGGCAGCTGCCGTGGCAGGGTCGGCGGTGATCACCAAGTTGATTCCGATGCCGGCCGATCTGGACGATAGCGACCTGGAAGCCCAGGTCGAACTGGAAGCCACCAATTACATTCCGTACCCGATCGAGGAAGTGAATCTCGATTTCGAGGTGCTGGGCCCGATGCCCAATAGCCCGGACATGGTGCAGGTGCTGCTGGCCGCCTCGCGTTCGGAGAATGTGGAACTGCGCCAGTCGGCGCTGGAACTTGGTGGCCTGACCGCCAAGGTAATGGACGTGGAGGCCTTTGCGGTCGAAAACGCCTTCGCCCTGGTTGCCAGCGAATTGCCGGTAGCCGCCGATGCGGTGGTGGCGCTGGTGGATATCGGCGCGACCATGACCACGCTGAGCGTGCTGCGCTCCGGGCGCAGTCTGTATAGCCGCGAGCAGGTGTTCGGCGGCAAGCAGCTCACTGACGAAGTGATGCGCCGTTACGGGCTGACCTATGAAGAGGCTGGCCTTGCCAAGCGTCAGGGCGGCCTGCCGGAAAGCTACGAGGTCGAAGTGTTGGAGCCGTTCAAGGAAGCCACGGTGCAGCAGATCAGCCGTCTGCTGCAGTTCTTCTATGCGGGCAGTGAGTTCAACCGCGTCGACTGCATCGTGCTGGCCGGCGGTTGTGCCGCGCTGGCGCGCCTGCCGGAGATGGTGGAAGAGCAGCTCGGTGTGACCACGGTCGTTGCAAATCCGCTTGCCCAGATGACGCTTGGCCCGAAGGTTCAGGCCCATGCGCTGGCGCTGGATGCGCCTGCACTGATGATCGCCACCGGCCTGGCCCTGAGGAGCTTCGACTGATGGCAAGAATCAATCTATTGCCCTGGCGCGCGGAGCGCCGAAAGGCGCGCGAGCGCGAGTTCTACTCGATGCTGGGCTTCGCCGCATTGGGCGGCGTGCTGTTGTCGGCACTGATCTGGTTCTATTACGACGCGCAGATCAGCGGCCAGACCGAGCGCAATGCGTTTCTGACCACCGAGATCGACAAGGTCAAGGCGCAGAACGAGGAGATCAAGGAACTCGACAAGAAGAAGGATCGCCTGCTTGCGCGCAAGAAGGTGATCGAGGAGCTGCAAGCCAATCGCTCGCAGATGGTGCACCTGTTCGATTCGCTGGTGCGCACCATTCCCGATGGTGTGGCGCTGACCAACATCAAGCAGGATGGCGACATCCTCACGCTGGAAGGTCGCTCGCAATCGAATGCGCGGGTCAGTGCCTACATGCGCAACCTTGAAAGCTCGGGCTGGATGACCAATCCGGACCTGTCGATCATCGAGGCCAAGAGTCAGGACAAGGCGGGGCAACCTGCCGGGTCGTCGATGGACACCAAGACGCTGCCATACGTGTTCACGCTCAAGGTCAAGCTGGCCAATCCGAACGAGGCTGACAAGAACGGCATTGCGCCGGGCGCAGTGGATCCGGCCGCGCCGGGCACCGCAGCACCGGGTGCAACGCCTGCCGGTGCGACGCCTGCTGCTCCGGCAGCGGCGCCCGCGCCGGCAACGCCGCCAGCCGCTGCTCCTGCACCGACGCAGGCAGCACCGGCGCCAGCCAATCGGCCGCAGGAGGGGGCGGCGTCATGAGTAAGAAATCATTCAAGCTCAGCGATCTGGATTTCAACAATATCGGCGGTTGGCCGCAGCAAGCACGCATTGTGTTCTGCGTGGTGGTCGGCTTGTTCATCATGGTGCTGGCCTGGTTCCTGTTGATCAGCAGCAAGCGCGAAGAACTGGAAGGCCTGGAAAGCACCGAATCGCAGCTGCGCACCGAGTTCGAGACCCAACAGGGCCGCGCGGTGAACCTGGAGCCGCTCAAGCAGCAGCTCGCGCAGATGGAACAGGTGCTGCAGCAGATGCTGCGTCAGCTGCCCAGCAAGACCGAAATGCCGGATCTGATCATCGACATCTCGCAGACCGCGTTGTCCAGCGGCTTGTCCAACGAGCTGTTCCAGCCCGGTCCGGAATCGCCGAAGGAGTTCTACGCCGAAAAGCCAATCGCTCTGCGCATGGTGGGTAGCTACCACCAGTTCGGTGCCTTCGTCAGCGGTGTGGCCTCGCTGCCGCGCGTGGTGATCCTGACCATGCACGACATCAACCTCAAGCCCAAGGATCCCAAGGCCGGCATCGGCCCGCGCGGTGCGCTTGAGCTGTCCGGGACGGTCAAGACCTATCGTTATCTGGACGATGAGGAAATGGCCGAACAGGAAAAGGCTGCGGCCAACGCTGCGAAGAAGGGCGGCCAATGACCATGAAATTGCTCAAGATCCTGTCCTGTGCGGCGTTAATTGCAGTATTGCCGGCGTGCACGCGCGGTGTGACCAGCACGCCGGGCGATGCGCCGAATCTGGAAGCCTGGGTTGCCGAGGTGCGCGCGCGTCCTGCGCCGCCGCTGGAGCCGTTGCCGGTGATGCAGCAATTCGAGACCTTCGAATATGCAGCGCAGGCGATGCGCGACCCGTTCAGCGATGCCTGGGTCAGCGCGGAAGGTGGCAACGGCACGCGTCCGGATCCGAACCGGCGCAAGGAGCCGTTGGAAGCCTTTCCGCTCGACGCCCTCGACATGGTGGGGACCATTGGCGGCGGTTCGGGCCTGATCGCTCTGGTGATGGCGCCTGACAAGGTGACCTACCGGGTGCGGCCTGGTGTGTATCTGGGACAGAGCGATGGCCGGGTGACCGGGGTCTACGAAGACCGCATCGAGCTGATTGAACTTGTGCCGGACGGTGCGGGTGGATGGCTTGAACGGCCGGCCGCACTCGCATTGGATGATCAATAAAGTGATAGGGGATAGCACGATGACGTTTTCCAATGCCCAGCGGCTGCGTCCGGTACGACGCCACGCGATCTTCCAGGCCTGCGCGTTGGGGTTCGCGCTGGCACTGGCGAGCGGCAGCGCATTCGCCGCCGCGGCGCTGACTCAGCCCGCGCAGGATCCGGCCAAGGTCGCTCCGGCGAGCCTGGCGGTGTCCAAAATCGATTTCAAGCGCGGCGAAGACGGCGCTGGCCGTCTGATCCTGCAGTTCGACGGCCAGGGCGCCAGCCCGGACCTGCGGACGCAGGGCGACAACGTGCTGGTGGACATCAGCAATGCCAAGCTACCTGCCGAGCTGCAACGCCCGCTCAATGTCACCGACTTCGCCACGCCGGTGCAGCGCGTTGAAGTGAAGCCGTCCGGTTCCGGTTCGCAGCTGGTGCTATCGACCAAGGGTGCCTTCGATTCGCTGGCCTACCAGACCGGCAACGAATACGTGGTGGAAATCACCCCGCGCAAGGGCCAGCCGGCGGTTGGCGGTGTGAGCCCGGCGGCGGTCACGCAGGCTGCCGCGCAGATCGCCGCGCGCGGCTATAGCGGCCGCCCGGTGACGTTCAACTTCCAGGACGTGCCTGTGCGCACCGTGCTGCAGCTGATCGCCGAAGAGTCCAACCTCAACATCGTCGCGTCCGACACCGTGCAGGGCAATGTCACGCTGCGCCTGATGAATGTGCCGTGGGACCAGGCGTTGGACATCGTGCTGCGTGCCAAGGGCCTGGACAAGCGACGCGATGGCGGCGTGGTGTGGGTCGCCCCGCAACCGGAGCTGGCCAAGTTCGAGCAGGACAAGGAAGACGCCCGCATCGCGATCGAGAACCGCGAGGACTTGATCACCGATTATGTGCAGATCAACTACCACAACGCTGCGGTGATCTTCAAAGCGTTGACCGAAGCGAAAGGCATCGGCGGTGGTGGTGGCGGTCAGGGCGGTGGTCAAGGTGGCGCAGGGCAGCAGGACAACGGGTTCCTGTCGCCGCGCGGTCGCCTGGTGGCTGACGAACGCACCAACACCTTGATGATCAGCGATATCCCGAAGAAGGTCGCGCAGATGCGCGAACTGATCTCGCATATCGACCGCCCGGTGGATCAGGTGTTGATCGAGAGCCGTATCGTGATTGCGACCGATACGTTTGCCCGCGACTTGGGTGCGCGCTTCGGTATCGCAGGTCGGCGGCAGTACGGCGACAACACGGCGGTGATCAGCGGTAGTTCCACCAACAATGTTTCTGTCATAAACGATGGCTTGCATAACGTCCCGTCCGGACTGAACTTCAATCTTCCTGCCGGAACATTCACCACCAATACGGCAGGCTCGATTGCTTATACACTGCTTGGACGCAATTTCGCGTTGGACATGGAACTATCGGCAATGCAGGAAGAGGGACGTGGTGAGGTCGTCTCCAACCCGCGCATCGTTACTGCCAACCAGCGCGAAGGCGTGATCAAGCAGGGTCGTGAGATTGGATATGTGACGATAAGTGGCGGTGGTACTGGTGGCCAATCGCAGGCGAACGTACAGTTCAAGGAAGTGCTCTTGGAACTTAAGGTTACGCCCACTATTACAAATGACAATCGTGTTTTCTTGAACATGAATGTAAAGAAGGACGAGGTTGCACGATTTATTAATTTGCCACTGTATGGAACGGTGCCTGAAATCAATCGCCGCGAAGTCAATACCGCTGTGCTTGTCGGTGATGGCGAGACGGTGGTGATCGGCGGTGTCTACGAATTCAACGATCGCGAGAGCGTGGCCAAGGTTCCGTTCTTGGGCGACATTCCTTTCCTTGGCAATCTGTTCAAAAAGCGTGGGCGCAGCAAGGAGAAGGCTGAATTGCTGGTCTTCGTGACGCCGAAGGTGTTGCGTGTTGCTGGTGCTACTAAATAAATAGTCCTGAATTTTTGATGGGTAGTAACTTGATTCATATTTCATCAAAGAGGGAATTTTTGTGAAAGCATTCTTTAGTGTAAAAAATTATTTAGGTGCAGCAATAGTTTTAAGTGCGTTTTCTGCATTTGGCGTTTTTGCACAGACTGTTGTTTGCAGTAATGACGCTATACCTGCCGGATACGTTAAGACGGCTTTGACTAATCGGCCTGCTTGTAATAGCGGGCAAGGTTGGCAGATTGAGTTGCCGTATGAAAACCAACTTGTATGTAGAAGCTCTCCTGTGCCATCTCCGTATGTCGTGGTCCCTTTTGGTGATAACAACACAACCGCCTGCGGCGAGGTTAGGTTGCGGATCGGCAATGCTCGCGAAAATCTTCAAATATGTGCTGGATCGCCTATCCCCAGCGGCTATGTCATAACTAATATAGATTCAACTCCCCGGGGGTGCTTGGTTGGGCAGTACTACATAAGGCAAGCAACTAACGGCATATTGGCGTGCGGTAATAGCCCAGTGCCCCCGGGTTATGTCTTTACATGGAACGGCCAATCTTCCGTGTGCGGAAATACTTATGGACAACGCCGTTTCGAAATCGCTCGCAATGGCATGTTAGTTTGTGCCGATTCATCTATTCCTGACGGTTATGTAGTAACGCAAGCCTATGATAACAATGGGCAGACGTGTACTTTTGGTCAGCGTTACATTCAACTCCCCACACAGGGAATCGCTGTTTGCCCAATTTCCCCAATTCCAGCAGGATGGCGTAGTAGTGGTTCGGTAAGCACGAATTCTTGCGGAAACAATTTTCCACAGGCATTGATCCTTACTCGCAACTAACTTTTTGCGACCGAGGCCGAAGTTGGCCTCGGTCTTTGTACGTGAAGCATGAAATCCATCTTAGACGTATTGCATTTGAGATTTTGTATCCCGGACTGAACACCAGCCGCCGGCGAATGAACCAATCGCGTTCGAATCGGTCACACTGGACCTATGAACGCACCGCCACTGCTCCCCCCCGAAGCCGTTGCCGCGCCCGCCGAGGACCGGCTGCACCGTCAATTCACCTCGCTGCGCGAATCGCTTGCGCAGCGCATCGTTGGCCAGGCAGCGCTCGTGGAGCGACTGTTGATTGCCTTGCTGGCCGATGGTCATCTGCTGGTCGAGGGCGCCCCCGGGTTGGCCAAGACCACCGCCATCCGTGCGCTGGCTTCGCGGCTGGAAGCGGATTTTGCACGGGTGCAGTTCACCCCGGACCTGCTGCCTGCCGACCTGACCGGTACCGAGATCTGGCGCCCGCAGGACAGCCGGTTCGAGTTCATGCCCGGGCCGATCTTCCACCCGATCCTGCTGGCCGATGAAATCAACCGCGCACCCGCCAAGGTGCAATCCGCGCTGCTGGAGGCGATGGGCGAGCGGCAGGTGACGGTTGGCCGGCACACCTATGCGCTGCCGCAGTTGTTCCTGGTGATGGCGACGCAGAACCCGATCGAGCAGGAGGGCACGTTCCCGCTGCCCGAAGCCCAGCTGGACCGTTTCCTGATGCATGTGCGCATCGGCTATCCGCAGGCGGACGCCGAGGCGGAAATCCTGCGCCTGGCACGCGAGGCCGCCCGCGATACGCTGGAAAAGCACGAGACCGTGCCCGACAAGATTCCGTTGGAAGATGTCTTCGCCGCGCGCCGTGTGGTGCTGGATGTGCATCTGGCGCCGCAGCTGGAACGCTATCTGATCGAAATCGTGCTGGCCTCGCGCGATGCCAAGCGTTACGACCCGGCATTGGCGCGACGGATCGCCTGGGGCGCCAGCCCGCGTGGCTCGATTGCGCTGGAACGGTGCGCACGCGCACGCGCGTGGCTGGCCGGGCGCGACTACGTGACGCCGGACGATATCCGCGCCATTGCCCCGGACGTGTTGCGGCATCGCGTGCTGCCCAGCTACGAGGCCACCGCCGAAGGCTGGGACGGCGAACGCCTGGTCGCTGCGTTGCTCGAAAAGATTCCGCTGCCCTGATCGGGCAGCGTCGCTGAGGTATGCCGCACTCTCGCCAGACGCCGATGTCTTCGATGCCGTTCTCGTCCCCTGCAACCACCCCCTCGCCAGCCGCTGGCGATGGGGTGTGCCCAACGCTTGCAGAACTGATCGCGCTGCGCGGTACCGCGATCCATCGCGGTCAACCGGGACGTGGCCGGTATGGGGTGGTGGGGCCGGTGCCTGCCGCCACGCGCGGGCGCGGCATGGAATATGCCGAGTCGCGTGAGTACGTGGCTGGCGACGATGCGCGGCATATCGACTGGCGCGTCACCGCGCGAACCGGACGGGCGCACACCAAGTTGTTTCAGGCTGAGCGCGAGCGTTTGAGTCTGATCGTGGCCGATACCTCGCCTGCGCTCTTCTTCGGTACGCGCGTGCGCTACAAATCGGTGCAGGCCGCACGCGCTGGCGCCGTTGCCGCATGGCTGGCGCAGCGCCAGGGCGACCGAATTGCAGCATTGCGCGGCACCGCGAGCGAGGCGCCGATTGCGCCGCGGTCCGGCCAGCGTGGTGTGCTGCCGGTGCTGGATGCCTTGGCGCGTTGGTATGCCCAGCCGCCGCCCGGCGACGCGGGGCTGGAGGTGGCGCTGGATCATGCGGCGCGCCTGTTGCGCCCTGGCGCGCGCCTGACCGTGCTGGCCGATGCGCGCGGCGCCGGCCGGATTTCTGCCACGCGCTGGTCGGGCTTGGCCTTGCATCACGAGGTGGTGGTGATCGTGCTGGTCGATCCGCTGGAATTGGCGCCACCGGCACGTGCAGTCACCTTCGACGTGCGTGGCGAGCGCATCGCGATCGATCTGTCTACGCAGGCCGGGCGGGCGCGCTGGCAGGCCGAATTCGTCGCGCCGCTGGAGCACTTGGGCTCGCTCCTGCAGGCACGCGGCGTGCGCTTGCATCGCCTGTCCACCGACGATGCCAGCGATGCCTGGCTGGGCGGCAGCCCCGCCGCGCGGAGTCGCTGAGAATGTCCCCGCAGTCGCTGCTGCTGCGTGATGTGCATCTGCCGCCGCCGCCGTCGTGGTGGCCGCTGGCACCGGGCTGGTGGCTGGTGATCGCGGTGGTCGTGCTGGTGGTGGGGAGCGCATGGGTCTGGTGGTGGCGCCGGCGCCGGCGTCAGCGCCGCTGGCTGGCTGCTTTCGATGCGGAACTGGCGCGCGCCACGACGCCTGCGCAGCGCCTGGCGGCCGTGTCGGTGCTGCTGCGACGTGCGGCGCGGCGCGTCGATCCGCAGGCCGACCGCTTGCAGGGCGAGGCGTGGTTGCAGTTCCTGGACGGGCGCAAGCGCAAGGAACCCGTGTTTTCGCAGGGGCCGGGCAGGGCTGTGCTGGAAGGCGGTTTCCAGCGCGCACCCACAGTCAGCGATCTGCCGGCGGTAGAAGCGTTGGCGCGGCAGCGCTTTGTGGCGCTGATGCGGGGCCGGCGGTGAACTGGTTGCAGTGGTCGCAATGGCAGGATGGGTTGGCGCACTGCGCCTGGCCATGGGCGTGGTGGTTGATGCCCTTGCCGTTGCTGATGTGGTTCTGGCCGCAACGTCGCGCCGATACGGCCGCACTCCGTGTGCCTTACGCGGAGCAGTTGCAGGCAGTGGCACAGGCGACAAGCGCGCCGGTGCTGCGGATGCCGCGTTGGCTGGCGTGGCTGGCTTGGTTTTTGCTGTGCGCCGCGCTGGCACGTCCGCAGCAACTGGGCGAGGTGATTCAACCGCCGCGCGAGGCGCGCCAGATGATGTTGGCGGTGGATCTGTCGGGCAGCATGAGCGAACCCGACATGGTGCTCGGCGGCAAGGTGGTGGACCGGCTCACCGCCGCCAAGGCCGTGCTGTCGGACTTTCTGGATCGGCGCGACGGCGACCGCGTCGGCTTGCTGGTGTTCGGCCAACGCGCGTATGCGCTGACACCGTTGACCGCGGATCTGACTTCCGTGCGCGATCAGTTGCGCGATAGCGTGGTGGGCTTGGCCGGGCGCGAAACCGCGATTGGCGATGCGATCGCCTTGTCGGTCAAACGCCTGCGCGAACAGAAGCAGGGCCAGCGCGTGGTGGTGTTGCTTACCGATGGCGTCAACACCGCTGGCGTGCTCAATCCGTTGAAGGCTGCGGAACTGGCCAAGGCCGAAGGCGTGCGCGTGCACACCATTGCGTTCGGCGGCAGTGGCGGCTATTCCTTGTTCGGGGTGCCGATTCCGGCCGGCGGCGACGACGACATCGACGAAGACGGGCTGCGCAAGATTGCCCAGCAGACCGGCGGACGCTTCTTCCGCGCCCGCGATACCGACGAGCTTGCCGGCATCTATGCCGAGCTGGATCGGCTGGAGCCAGTCAAGGGGCTCGGGCCTTCGGTGCAGCCGCGCGTGGAGCGTTACTACTGGCCATTGGGTGCGGCAATCGTCATTGCCCTGCTGGCCTATGTACTGCCGCGGAGGTGGCGATGAACGCGCTGGCCGAACTGGCAGAGCCGCTGCAGTCGCTACATCTGTTGCGCCCGATGGTGTTGTGGGCGCTACTGGCGATCGTACCGGCGGCAGCGCTGTGGCACTGGCGTCGCCGCGATGCCGATGTCTGGCGGCAGAGTGTGGATGCGCATCTGTTGCCGGAGCTATTGGCCGCCGGCGGTCGGCGCGGATGGCTGGGATTCGTGCTGGCTGCGCTGACCTATGCGTTGGCAGTGATTGCGATGAGCGGGCCGAGTTGGCGGCAGACCGAGCGTCCGGTGTTTCAATCGAGCATGCCGCTGGTGGTGGTGCTGGATCTGTCGTCCAGTGCCAATGCAACCGACCTGCCGCCTTCGCGCCTGCTGCAGGCGCGCGCCAAGCTGGCGACGCTGCTGCGCAAACGTGCCGGTGGTGAGGTGGCATTGCTGGTCTATGCAGGCGAGAGTTTCACGGTTGCGCCATTGACCGAAGACAGCGCCAACGTGGCCTTGTTTCTGGATGCGCTGTCGCCGTCGGTGATGCCGGTCGATGGCAAGCGTGCAGACCGGGCGATCGATGCGGCCGCGCAGCTGTTGCAGCAGGCCGGCTTCAAGCAAGGCGAGATCCTGCTTGTCAGCGATGGCGCAGATAGCTCCGCCGAGAGTTCGGCACGGGTGGCACGTTCGCGCGGTTTCAGTGTCTCTGCGCTTGGCGTGGGCAGCGAACGCGGCGCAGCGTATCGCATGGCCAGCGGCGAGATTGCGCAGGCCAAGCTCGACGAAGGCAGTCTGCGCACCCTGACTGCGCAGGGCGGCGGGCGGTATGCACGCATCGCGCCGGACGATGTGGACCTGCGCGCCTTGGGCGTGCTCGATCCGTCGCAACAGCCGTTGGCCGATGAAACCGCCGAGTCCGATGGCGGCAAGAGCTGGCTCGATGAAGGCTATTGGCTGGTGCTGCCGGTGATGCTGCTGTCCCTGCTGGCGTTTCGCCGCCGCGCGGTGGTAGCCGTACTGGCGATGGTCTGCGTGCTGCCGCTGGCGCAGCCCGCGCACGCGGCCGATGGCACCTTGTGGCAGCGGGCCGATCAGGTGCAACAACAGCGCCTGGACGCCGGCGTGCAGGCATATCGCAAGGGCGATTTCGCGGCGGCACAGAAGGCGTTCGAAGCGGTGCCAACCGATGAGGGGCTGTACAACCTCGGCAATGCGCTGGCGCGACAAGGCCAGTACGACGCCGCGATCGCGGCCTACGACCGTGCGCTCAAGCAACACCCGAATCAGCAGGATGCCATCGCTAATCGCGCGGCGGTCGATGCGGCGCGCAAGCGTCAGCAGCACAACAACAAGGATGGCAAGGGCCAGGACGGCAAAGGCCAGTCCAAGGACCAGAAGCCATCCGGTCAGGATGGGAAGGGGCAACAGCAGGCCGGCCAGGATGGGCAGAACCAGCAGGACAGCAAGAACCAGCCCTCCCAGGCGCAGCCGCCACAGGACGGCAAGTCGCAAGATGCGCAGGCCAAGGACGGGCAGGGCGAGCAACGCAAGCAAGACACGCCGCCCCAATCTGCCGATGCCAAGGCGCAGCAGCAGGCTGATGAGGCACAGCGTCGCAAGATGCAGCAGGCCATGGCGCAGGCGGGTGACAAGCAGGCCGATGCCAGCGGCAAGCAGGAGGCCGCCGTCGCCGGCGAGACGCCGGAACAACGCGAGCAACGTCAGGCGGTGGACGCATGGCTGCGGCGGGTGCCGGACGATCCGGGCAGCCTGCTGCGTACCAAATTCAGGCTGGAATACGAACGCAGGCAACGGGACGGACGATGATCGGCAGACAGCACTTACGTCGCGCGGCAATCGGCATGCTGGCCAGCGTGGCACTGTTGGCGTGCGCGCCGGTGGGTGCAGTCACGCGCGCGTGGCTGGACCGCGACAGCGTCAATGCCGGCGATGTGGCGATGTTGAATATCGAAACCGACCAACGCGGCGTCGACCCGGATTACACGCCACTGCGCACCGACTTCTTGTTGGGCGCCAAGAGCGCCAATCAGCAGATGCAGGTGGCCAATGGTTCGGTGACGGTGCGTGCCTTGTTCGGTGTGGTGCTGACGCCGCGCAAGAGCGGCGAACTGATCGTGCCGGCGATACGCGTAGGCAATGAACGCACCGAACCGCTGCGCCTGCAGGTGGTTGGGGCGGCGAACGATCCCGCAAGCAGCTCCGGCAACGCTGCCGGCGTGCCGAGCGCAGCGCAGGGCAATGAAGAAGCCTTCGTCCAAACCCAGGTGGACGACCCGCAACCCTACGTGCAGCAAAGCGTGGGCGTGGTGGTGCGGTTGTACTTCGCCACCCAGCTGGCATCGGGCGAGTTGGATCTTGAGGCCCCGGATGGGGCATCGATGCAGCGCGTCGGCGACGACGTCAGCTCGGTCAAGGTCGTGAACGGACGCCAATACAACGTGGTGGAGCGGCGCTACCTGCTGGTCCCCGAGCGCAGCGGTCGCCTGCTACTGCCGCCGGCACGTTTCAACGGGCGTTCGGTGGGCGGGTTTTTCGACGACTACTTCGGGCGCGGAAACGGTGAGCTGAGTGCGCGCAGTGCGAGCATTCCGTTGCAGGTGCGCGCGCAGCCGGCCAATGCGCCGCAGCCGTGGTTGCCGTTGCGCAGCCTGCAGTTGCGCTACACGACCACGCCACAGCGGGCGACCGCCGGTGAGGCGGCCCAATTCGTGGTGGAAGCCAGTGCGCGCGGTGCGACCCAGGCGCAGTTTCCCGAATTGCCGACGCCCAGCGTGCCCGACGCGCAGGTGTTCGCCGAGCCGCCGCAATTCGAGGAGCGCTTCGTGGACGGCTCGCCGCAACTGCGACTGACCCGGCGCTATTCGATCGTGCCCAACCGCGCCGGTCCGTTGGTGGTGCCCGGGCTGCAGATGGCGTGGTGGGATGTGGGGGCAGGGGCAGCCAAGACGGCTTCACTGCCCGATCTGACGCTCGATGTCGCGGCAGGTAGCGGCGCGTTTGCGACGCCTGCGCAGGCACCCACGCCGCATCCGACACCCGATCAATCGGCGTCGACACCCGATCGCACGCTCACCCTGCAAGCACCATCGCCCGCGCAACCGCCGTGGGGGTGGATCGCGGCGGCGATCGGATTTGCGCTTTTGTGGATCGCCACGCTGGTGTGGGCGTTAGTGCGTCGGCGCGGTGCTCAGCGCGGTGCATCAGGCGGCACCGGTGGTGACGGCAGCAATGGACCTGCTGAGGTTGGGCGCGCGACCCACGGCGTGGCCGAGTTGCGCCGCGCGCTCGACACCGGCGGCATGGACGATGTGGCGGCGGTGCTCTGCGGCATGGCCGGCGTTGCCGATATCGACGCAGTGGTGGCGGCGTTGGCAGACCCGGCGCAGCAGGCAGCGGTGGCGCGCATGCAGCGCGCACGCTGGGGCGGCGATGGCGATGTGACCGGCGCGCGCGCCGCCTTGCGCGAGGCATTCGCCAAGGGGCCACGGTGGCACCATGCAAGCGCAGCCGAACCGGAGGTGCTGGCGCCGTTGTATCCGCCTGCGCCTTGATCGACGGCGTCGCATTGGTGGCGGCTTGGAACGACTGAGATATTGGCTGCGCAGTTTCCGCGCGGTTGCAGTCGGTGCGACGGATGGGCTGCAACAACGGTACTTCGATTCCTGGTGGGGAATCTGCGCTCACGCAACAGTGGCTCGTTAGATTTCGTTGGCCGCTATTACTCGCTTTGAGCGGCGACGCTGCCTTGCAGCGCTGATAAGGCATTGATTCTGGATGCGCGTGATCTGCCGACTGTGCGGAAGAGAGCGAAGAGCGTTGGCGCTTCGGCGTTGCTGCAGGGCCCTTGCTCGCCCACCCTCGCAGGACACGCTGCAAGTACGTCCTTGTAAGCTCCTTGGCGGCATCCATGTCGCCAAGGGTCCCGCGACGGTGAGCGGGCAAGGAACAGTCGCGGTAGTCGGTATGTATGGTGCAAGCACTGCATTACGTGTTGCTGGTTCGCTAGTGCGCATGCCCTTCTGCGACCCGCACCACTAAGCCCTGCGCTTACCAGACGCTAGGCCTTCTATTGAGTCAGCGAACAGCGTGCTGGTGCGGCGTCCTCGCCGCTTGCGGGACCGTTGGCGACATGGATGCCGCCAACGGTCCCCCAGGGACGGCTTCACGGCGTGTCCCGCGAGCGGCGAGGCACCGCGCACCCGCCGCGCCAGGCTTTCGACCTGAGGCATCTGACGACGTATAAGCGCCGCTACGAGATTCCGTTGCCGCACACAGGTGCCGAACAGCCAGGCGGATTGTCAGTTCCAAGGCCTGCATCACCCAACATCGAAAGACCCCCACCCGCAGGCAGATGCCTAGGCGACTCCCGGGTAGGTGGCCGCATCCATGGCGTTTGTTAAGCTCCGGTCTTTGTGTCCACCAAGGCCTGACCAGATGACAGCATCCCCAGCCACGCGCCGCCCGGGCCTGCCCCTGCATTGGAAGATGGGCATTGGCTTTGCCGTTGGCCTGTTGTTGGGTCTGGCTGTCTACTACCTGGCCGGCAGCGACGCCGAGTGGGTGCGTCTGGCGACCAAGTACGTCACCACGCCGTTTTCGCAGGTCTTCCTCAATCTGATCTTCATGCTGATCGTGCCACTGCTGTTCTCGGCGCTGGTAATGGGCATTTCCGAAATGGGCGACATCCGCGCGCTGGGGCGGGTGGGGTGGCGCACCCTGGGCTATACCGTGGTGCTGTCCGGTGTGGCGGTGTTGCTGGGGTTGGTGCTGGTCAACGTGCTCAAGCCCGGCGCGGGCGTGGACCCGCAACTGGCCAACCAGCTGATCCAGGAAAACGCCGAGCGCACCCGCGAGATCATTTCCAGCTCCGGCACGCAGCCGCAGGGCATGGACATGCTGCTGTCGATCGTGCCCAGCAACGTGATTGCCGCGGCGTCGAGCAACGGCGCGATTCTGTCGCTGATGTTTTTTGCGGTGATGTTCGGCGTGGGCATGGTGCTGACCGAAGACGAAAAGGTCGCCACGTTGCGGCGCGGCATCGAGGGGGTCTTCGAGATTTCGATGACCTTGATCGGGCTGGTGATCCGTCTGGCGCCGTATGCGGTGGCGTGTTTCATGTTCAACCTGGCCGCGCTGTTCGGCTTCGATCTGCTGATTCGTCTGGGCGCCTATGTGGGCGTGGTGGTGCTGGCGCTGGGCCTGCACATGGTGGTCAGTTACGGCATTGCGGTGAAATTCGCCGGACGCTCGCCGCTGGGCTTTTTCCGCCAGACCCAGGAAGCGACGGTGATGGCGTTCTCGACCGCCTCCAGCAACGCGACCCTGCCAACGGCGCTACGCGTGGCCGACGAGATGGGCCTGCCGCCGCGCGTGTCGCGTTTCGTGCTGACCGTGGGCGCCACCGCCAACCAGAACGGCACCGCACTCTTCGAAGGCGTCACGGTGATCTTTCTGGCGCAGTTCTTCAACGTGGACCTGAGCCTGGGCCAGCAGTTCATGGTGATGCTGGTCTGCATCCTGGGCGGGATCGGCACGGCCGGCGTGCCGTCCGGCTCGCTGCCGGTGGTGGCGCTGATCTGCGCGATGGTCGGGGTCAACCCGGTGGGTATCGGCATGATCCTGGGGGTCAACCACTTCCTGGACATGTGCCGCACGGCGCTGAACGTGACCGGGGATTTGGCGCTGACGACCTTGGTGGCCAAGGGCGAGGAATAGGGACTAGGGAATAGGGAATGGGTAAAGCGGGCTGGTGCGAGCATGGGGTGTGACGGTGAGCTCCACGTCTGGCGACGGTGATTAGGCGCACGGGTGATTGCATCGACCAAACGGCAACGCTGCATCCGACTCTCCATTCCCGATTCTCGATTCCCCTAACGCGCTGTGTGGGAGAATAGGGGTCTCCGCTTCCAGCGGTGTTTCCCTCCGCTTCCATAGACGCCCATGACCCAGCCCACCCGCCGCCAGCTGGCCAACGCCATCCGTTTTCTTGCCGCAGATGCGGTCGAAGCCGCCAAGTCCGGTCATCCCGGCATGCCGATGGGCATGGCCGATATCGCCGAAGTGCTGTGGAACGACTTCTACCGGCACAACCCGAACAATCCGCAGTGGTTCAACCGCGACCGTTTCGTGCTGTCCAACGGGCATGGGTCGATGCTGCAGTACGCGCTACTGCACCTGTCCGGCTACGACCTGCCGATCGAACAGCTCAAGCAGTTCCGCCAGCTGCACAGCAAGACCGCCGGTCACCCCGAGCGCAGCGAAACTCCCGGCGTTGAGACCACCACCGGCCCCCTCGGGCAGGGCTTTGCCAATGCGGTGGGCTTTGCACTGGCCGAGAAGTTGCTGGCGCAGCGCTACAACCGCCCGGAGCTGGAAATCGTCGATCACCGCACCTGGGTGTTCATGGGCGACGGCTGCCTGATGGAAGGCATTTCGCACGAAGCGGCGTCGCTGGCCGGTACCTGGGGCCTGGGCAAGCTGGTGGCGTTCTGGGACAACAACCAGATTTCCATCGACGGCAATACGGCCGGCTGGTTCAGCGACGACACCCCGGCGCGTTTCGAGGCCTATGGCTGGCACGTGATCCGCGATGTGGACGGGCATGACGCCGACAAGATCAAGGCCGCCATCGAGACAGCGCTGGAAAACACCGACAAGCCCACGCTGATCTGCTGCCGTACCAAGATCGGTTTCGGTGCGCCGACCAAGGCCGGCAAGGAGTCCTCGCATGGCGCTCCGTTGGGCAAGGACGAGCTGGAAGGCGCGCGCAAGGCGTTGGAGTGGCCGTACGGCCCGTTCGAAATTCCCGAAGAGATCTACGCCGGCTGGCGTGCCGGCGGCACCGGTACCTTGCGTCAGGCCGAATGGGAGCAGCTGTTCGACAAGTACGCCAAGCAGTACGGCGCGCAGGCCGACGAGCTGACCCGTCGTTCGCATGGCGAACTGCCGGCCGACTTCATCGCCAAGGCCGATGCCTACATCGCCAAGGCGCAGGAAGAGGGCCAGACCATTGCCTCGCGCAAGGCCTCGCAGCTGGCGATCGAAGCGTTCGCGCCGCTGTTGCCGGAATTGATCGGTGGCTCGGCCGACCTGGCGCACTCCAACCTGACCTTGTGGAAGGCCAGCAAGTCGGTCGCCACCGACGACCCGGACGCCAACTACGTGTATTACGGCGTGCGCGAGTTCGGCATGACCGCCATTGCCAACGGTCTGGCGCTGCATGGCGGGTTCATTCCGTTCGACGCCACCTTCCTGGTGTTCAGCGACTACGCACGCAACGGCGTGCGCATGAGCGCGTTGAACCCGGCGCATGCGATTCATGTGTACACGCATGACTCGATCGGCCTGGGCGAAGACGGCCCGACCCATCAGCCGGTGGAACATCTGGCCTCGCTGCGCTACATCCCCAACAACGATGTGTGGCGCCCGGGCGATGCGGTGGAATCGGCAGTGAGCTGGAAGGCGGCCATTACCCGCAAGGACGGCCCAAGCTGCCTGATCTTCAGCCGCCAGAACTTGCAGCACCAGCCGCGCAGCGCCGAGCAGCTCAAGCTGATCGAACGCGGTGGCTACGTGCTGGCCGATGCCGAAGGCGGTACGCCGGACGTGATCCTGATCGCCACCGGCTCGGAAGTCGGTCTGGCAGTGGAAGCCAAAAAGACGCTGGATGCGGCCGGCCTCAAGACGCGTGTGGTGTCGATGCCGTCGACCGATGTGTTCGATCGCCAGGACGCGGCGTACCGTGAGTCGGTGCTGCCGAACGCCGTGCGCAAGCGCGTGGCGGTGGAAGCGGGGGTGACCGGCTTCTGGCGCAAGTACGTGGGCCTGGATGGCGATGTCGTCGGCATCGACACCTTCGGTGCCTCGGCGCCGGCCGACCAGTTGTATGCGTACTTCAAGATCACCGCAGAGCACGTGGTGGCCGCAGCCAAGGCGCTGTAACGCCTTGCGTGGTGCTTGAAAGAAAAAGCCGGCGAAAGCTGGCTTTTTTGTTGGATTTCGTGAGCGATGCGCGGTCCGTCATCGTTCAACGGACGCCTTGCGTGTTTCAGTGCGCGTCGTTGGCCAGCGCCGCCGCACGGATCCTGGTCAGCACCTTCAGCTGTGCGGCCATCATTGGCGGATTGGGATCGTGTCCTGTGCGTGGCAGCAGGAGAAATTCCTTGCTCGGTGCAGAAAGACCATCGAAATAGGCTTTGCTGATTTGCGCCGGAGTCACCAGATCCTGTTCGCCCTGAATCAGATAGACCGGCATGGCGAACTGCGGCCCGAGCGTGCGCAGATCGATCTGCGGGCCCATGCCGTCGCCTGCCAGCCCGACGAACTGCAGGAAGGAATAGTCTTCCCCGGCTTCATAGGCTGCGCGGTAGTCTGGCGTGTCGTACTCCGCCGCGAAGGTAAACCAGTCTTCCGGCGCCGGGTCGGTACTCAAGGCTTCGTATTTGCGCGTCAGGCGTCTCAGGACTCCGAAGTTGCGTGGGTTTGTCCATGGCGGCGGGCCGATCTTCTCCAGCTTGCCGAGCGCATCCGCATCGCTGGCTGCGCGGGCCAGGCTCAGCGTCTTGGCGTAGCTCGACGCCATGTCGTCCTGGTAATTGACCAGTTGCGCCGTGCCGACATAAGCGTGGAACAGGTTCGGATTCGCCTTGGCGATAGTGACGGACAGTGCCGAGCCCCACGATCCGCCCATCAGGATGAGCTTGGATTTGCCCAGCCGTTGCGAGGCATAGCGTGCGACCTCGCTGCCGTCCAGGGTCAGCCGCCGCATGGTCAGCCGCTCTCCGTCGGCAGGCTTGCTTGCCGCGTAGGTCTTGCCGGAGCCGCGTTGGTCCCACTGCACGATGGTGAAATCGCGCGTCCAGCTGCCGAACAGGCGATGCGCGAACGGCGTGTTGGGGTTGCCCGGCCCGCCATGGACGATCAGCACCACTGGATTGCGGCAGTCCTGGCCCTCGATCGTGACCCATTGCTGGATGCCTCCGATCTGCACAAGACCTGCCTCGTGTACGGCCCTGCCGGGTACCCGGCAAGCGTCATTCAAGGGCGTTTTTCCAGACGCCGCAGCACTCACTGCCGGCGCGCACACCAGCAGTAGAGCGATAGCTACCCAGCATTTTGTCATGTGATTCGCGTCGTAGCGCGTTCCGTCATTGCATCAGCCACCTGTTCAGCAGCAGCTCCCGCTCCGAGTGTGGCGCCTATGCGAGTTCGGCTGCAATGGCTGCGGTTGGACCGGGAGTTGCAAAAATGCGCTTCCACCTGAGGTAGCGCTCGCTTGGATCGAGCAATGCCAAATAAATGCCAATCCGGCTATTTAAAATGTGAATCATTCCCATTAAAATGGTGCGCTGCCGCGGTTGCGCGGCGCGTCCTCCCCTTTGTTCGCCGTCCGGCACTGCCGTGATGGGTGCCCTCGACTGTCTGTGCCGGAGCTGTGATGAATCGTCCTACCGTAATGCGTCTCCTTCCCATTGCGCTGCGCCCGCGCGCGCTGTCGCATGCGGTGTTTGCCGCGCTGTGCACCCTGTCGGCAGGGCAGGCGTTGGCCGAAACGCCGGCCGGCGACGCGGAGGTCACCACCCTGGATCGGCTCAATGTGCAGGGCGAGCAGGTCAAGGGCTACACGGTGGAAAAGACCACCGCCGGCACTCGGATGAACCTGTCGCTGCGCGAGATTCCGCAGTCGGTCACGGTGGTCACACGCGATCGCATGGACGACCAGAACCTGCAGAGCATCACCGATGTGCTCAACAACGTTACCGGCATTTCGGTTGCGCAGAGCGATAGCGAGCGGCTTGAGTTCTATGCGCGCGGGTTCTACATCGACAACTACCAGTTCGACGGCATTCCGGCCTACATGGAGCAGGCCTGGAGCTACGGCGATTCGGCGCTGGACGTGGCGCTGTACGACCGCGTGGAAGTGGTGCGCGGCGCGACCGGCCTGTTGACCGGTTCGGGTAATCCGTCGGCCTCGATCAACCTGGTGCGCAAGCATGCGGTCAGCCGCGATTTCACCGGCACCGTATCGGTAGGCGGCGGCGACTTCAACAAGACCCGCAGCGTGGCCGACGTCACGGTGCCGTTGAGCCCTGAAGGTACCGTGCGCGCGCGTGTGGTGGGCGTATACCAGGACGGGGAATCGGACATGGACCGCTACAGCCTGCGCAAGAAGATCGGCTCGGCGATCATCGATGCCGACCTCACCGACAGCACGTTGCTGAGCGTGGGCTACGAATACCAGAAGAAGGAATCGGATGATGTCACCTGGGGTGGCTTCCCGCTGTTCTACAGCGACGGCACGCGTACCGACTACAAGCGTTCGTTCAATCCGGCGGCCGACTGGACGTTCTGGGACACGCGTCTGCAGCGCACCTTCGCCAGCCTGCAGCAGAGCTTCGACAACGGTTGGACCCTCAAGGCCAATGTGAGCCACGAAAAGACCGAAGCGGCGAATCATCTGTTTTATCCGTACTACACCATTTTCGGATTCGATCGCAATACCGGTGCCGGCGTGGTGCCGTATTCGGGCAACTACCAGACCGAGCGCAAGGCCGATGGCGCCGACGTCTATGCGGAGGGCCCGTTCCAGCTGTTCGGTCGCGAACATCAGTTGGTCGCCGGCGCCAGCTACAACCGACGCGAGTACGTCAACAACGGCACCTACGATTTCCCCGCGCCGCTGGACAGCTACCTCGGCTGGAACGGCGCGTATCCGGAGCCCAATTGGAGCCCGCGCACGGTACAGAGCGAAGGCACCATCACGCAGAAAGCCGCCTATGTGGCTGCGCGTTTCTCGCTGGCCGAGCCGCTGACCCTGCTGGTGGGGGCCCGCTATACCGACTGGCAGATCGATGGCCGCAACTTTGATTTCACCACCCAGCAGCTGCTGCCGTTCGCCGACACCCAGACCGAAGTCACTCCGTACGCCGGACTGGTGTACGACATCGACGATGTGTGGTCGACCTACGTCAGCTACACCGAGATCTTCAACCCGCAGACCTTGCGCGATGCCAACGGCGGCTACCTGGATCCGCTGAGCGGCAAGGGCTACGAAGCCGGCGTCAAGGCAGCGTGGTTCGACGATCAGCTCAACGCTTCGCTTGCGTTGTTCCGTATCGAGCAGGACAACCTCGGGGTGGCGACCGGCGGCTTCGTTCCGGGCAGCAGCGAATCGGCGTACGAAGCGGCCAACGGCGTCGTCAGCGAAGGCTTCGATTTCGAGCTGTCCGGCCGCCTCACCCAGGGCTGGAATGCCACCTTCGGCGCTTCCCACTACACTGCGCGTGACGACAGCGGCACCTCGATCAATACGCACCTGCCACGCACCACCATCAAGTTGTTCAGCAGCTACACCCCGCAGGGCGCATGGAGCGATCTGACCGTAGGCGGTGGCGTCAACTGGCAGAACCGTTCGTACTACGTGGACCCGGTGTACGGCAACTTCCAGCAGAGTGCCTACGCCCTGGTCAGCGCGTTCGCGCGCTATCGCCTGTCGCCGCAGTTCTCGGTGCAGCTCAACGTGGACAACTTGCTCGACAAGCGCTATTACGCGCAGTTCAACGGCGGTTATGGCGCATGGGGCGCATCGCGTAACGGCATGCTGACTTTCAATTACACGTTCTGATCACAGGCGGCGCCGGGCACGATCTCAGTGCCCGGATCGTTGCCGTCAAACCGCACAGGCACCTTGCGAAAGGTGCCTGTGTTTTTTGTAGCGGCTGGATTTCTGGCAACTTGCAAGTTTGGTCCGGTTGTCTGACTAAGAGGGTTACGCGCTGGTGATCCTCGATCAATACACTGCACCGTTCACGGTTTGTCCGGCGATGCCGCCCGCTTGGTGGACACGCTGCCGATGCGCGGCACTGGTTGGATCTATGTGCAGGGGATCAGGGAGCTTTGGCGGACTGTGGGTATTGTAGATGTATCTTCAAGAAATCAGTATTGCCATGCCAGAAAGTAAAGGGAGATACGCCTGGAAATTCTGGATGGGTACCTGATGTCATGCGTCTCGAAGGAGGGCTTTGCACTCTTGTACCGACGTCCACCCAATTTTGAGTAGCGCCTCAGTTTGGAGTCCAATTCCCTACCCCGAGGAGATTGGACGTGAAGAAACGTTTTACTGACGAGCAGGTCATCGGCTTTCTGCGCGAAGCCGAAAGCGGCGTGGCGAT
>NZ_VZPL01000033.1 GCF_008801575.1 Xanthomonas cissicola
ATCGCCACGCCGCTTTCGGCTTCGCGCAGAAAGCCGATGACCTGCTCGTCAGTAAAACGTTTCTTCACGTCCAATCTCCTCGGGGTAGGGAATTGGACTCCAAACTGAGGCGCTACTCAAAATTGGGTGGACGTCGCGTGGTGCCCGTAACCTCACCCCCCCAAGGGGAGAGGCGCTTTGTGGAGCAGCGATGCTCGAACGTCTTCCTCCTTCTTCGCTGGACGCTGCGCAGCTGCGTTGCCGCCCGCTCTTACTGCGGACGCAATTGCAGCGTGTAACGCGTGGCAGTGGGCAAAAATGGTGTGGGTCTGCCATGCACCCAATCGTCGTGCCCCGCGCCCCAGAACGGCGAGAGCGGGTGGCCGCTCTGGCCGCCGGGCATGTGCACGATGCCGTCCTGCTCGTGGCCGGGCGAAACCACCATGCGCTCGGAGGCGCCAAAGGCCGGGCCTTGCACGCGCGGCATGTCGCGGTCGCCCGGCAGTTGATCGGACGGCATGCAGAGCCAGCGCTTGGCCAGGGCGGGCAGTGCACGCGCGATGGGGTGGCAGATGGCGGCGGTGTTGCGCTGGCCCCAGGTGTGCTGGCCGCGCGGTTCGCTTTGTGCGTCTTCAGCAATCAGGTCTGACTGCGCACTGCGCGCGGCATCGTCGAGTAACTGCTCCCAACTAGCGACGGCGGGCGATAACAGGTGGGCCGGGCGCTGTTGCAGCAACGGCCAGACGATGCCCTCCAGTTGCGCGCGACGTGGCGGCAGGAACTCCGCGCCAAGTGCGGCTTTTGCCGGTGCCAGCAGGCCGGCTTCCACCGCCTCGATGGTCTTGCTGCGAAATTGGCGCACGATGCGATAGCTGGCCGAGTCAGTCGAGGCGCGCCCATCCCAGTGGCGCGTGGCGTGTGCAATCTGTTGCAGTGCCGGGTCCTTGCTGTGCTCGACCACGCTACGCAGCAGTTGCCACCAGCGCGTGAGCAGCACGGCGCGATCGTCGAGCTGGATGGCGAGCAGATCGCGTTCGTTGAAGAGCTGCTTTGCGAAAAGATCCTCGCGAATCTGCTGCGCACGCGCGCCAAGGTCGTAACCTGCGTTGCCAAGCGTGGCCAGTTGTTGCGCATCGACGATACGGTTGTTGGCGGTCCAGAGCCGGTGCGACGGCGGATCGATCAACGCAGGCGCAGCATCGCTGCGCAGCGACCATGGCAGGCAGGTGCCCGACATCGAAGGCGTTGCAGCCGCCACTGCAGGTGCGCTGGATGCTGCCTCAGGTGCGGGCGTCGATGTCGCCAATTCGGCAATCCCGCTCGGGCCGCACCCGGCATTGCGCGCAGGGCGCGCGCCGATCAGGCGCCAGGCGATGCGCCCGCTGCGATCGGCAAGCAGCAGGTTCTGCGCCGGAATGCCGGAGCGGTCGGCCACCGCAAACGCCGCCTGCAGATCGCCCGCTGTGCTCATCTGGGCGAAGTCCAACCGGATCGCACCGGGCAACTGCGCCACCCAGCGCAATGCCAGCGCGCTGCCGTCGGCGTTGACGTGCAATACCGGTCCCCACGCCGCTTCACGGACCTCGAACTGCACCGGCGCTGCGCCCGCCACGCGGATGGTTTCCACGTGCCTGGTCAGTGCTTGCGGGTGACCCGGTGTAGGTGCGGGAATACGCGCGAAATCCGCAGTGTCGATGTAACTGTTGGTAAATGCCCAAGCCACATGCCCGTTGCTGCCCACGACCACCGCCGGCAGACCCGGCAGGGTGAATCCGGTGACATCCACCTTGCCCTCGGGCGCATTGCTGTCTGCATAGCGCAGCCGTGCGCGGAACCAGATATTGGGCGCGCGCAGGCCCAGGTGCATGTCGTCGGCAACGATGGCGCGGCCGTCGGCGGTGAGGCTGCCATCTACCGCGAAGTTGTTGCTGCCCGGCGTCGGCGTTTCCGCGTGTGGCGCGGCAGGCGGATGCGGTAGACGCCGTAGGTCCAGCGTGGCCGCATCCGGCACGCTGGCATTGCCTTGTGGCGGCCCGAACAACGGCGCGTCCCAACTGGAGCCCTGATGGTCGAGCAGTGCCGCCAGCGCAGGGGGCACCACGGCACGGATGCGCGCGGCGGCCAGCTCGGTCTGGTTGTCGCTGTCCTGCAGGTCTGCGTACATCGCGAGGCCGGTGAGGATGGAGTCGTCCAGCGTCCACGCACGCGGTGTCTGGCGCAGCAGCAGATAGGGCCAGGGTCGCACGCGCAGTGCTGCCAGTCCTGCATTGACGCCATCGGTATACGCTTGCAATGCGGTGCGCTGGCTGCCGGTGGCGATATCCAGGCTGGCCTGCACGCGCGCGCGCAGGCGATGCACGCGGTTGCGCTTGTCCAGGTCCACGGCCTTGGCGCCAAACAGCTCGGACAACTCGCCGGCTGGTGCGCGGCGCATCAGATCCATCTCGAAATAGCGTTCCTGCGCATGCACGTAGCCGAGCGCACGCATCGCATCGAGCTGGTTTGCTGCATCGATGGTGACCACGCCCAGCCGGTCGCGCTGCACGTTGACCGGCGCAGCCAGGCCGCTGAGCGCGCTGTCGCCATCCAACTGCGGCAGGCTGCCGCGCATCAACAGATACAGTCCCAGGCTGGCCGCCAGGACCAGCAACCCGATTCCCAGCAGCAGCCTACCCAGCCATTGACGCATTGTCGGTTCCTTGGAGCCCGGTGAAAGTGTGGCCGGCGGACATGACCGTGGCGGGTCTGGCCGCAAGCGCAACTGAAAGTGATTCCGATTAGATCATTGCCTGTCCGCTTAGGGCACCATGCGCGCATTGCGTCGCTGGAGCACACCATGAAAGGCCATCCCGAAGTCGTCGATTACCTCAAGCAGCTGCTGCGCGGCGAATTGGCGGCACGCGATCAATATTTCCTGCATTCGCGCCGGTACGAGGATCAGGGCCTGATGGCGCTTTACGAGCGCATCAACCATGAGATGGAAGAGGAAACCGAGCACGCCGACGCGCTGCTGCGGCGCATCCTGTTCCTGGAAGGCGACCCGGACATGCGCCCGGCCGAATTCACCCCCGGCAAGACGGTGGTCGAAATGCTGGAGCGCGACCTGGTGGTCGAGTACGAAGTGCGCGCTGCGCTCGCTGCCGGCATGAAGCTGTGCGAAGAACATGGCGACTACGTCAGCCGCGACGTGCTGCTCAAGCAGCTGCAGGACACCGAAGAAGATCATGCATGGTGGCTGGAGCAGCAGCTTGGCCTGATCAAGCGCATCGGGCTGGAGCTGTACCAGACCTCGAAGATCGATAAGGGCCACGTCGCCGGTTGAGCCGGCAACGACGCTGCCCAGTCGACTGGCTGACTGGCGGGCTGACGCAGCGTGAACCGGCTCGGCATGAAGTACGCGTGCCTGGCCATTCCCGACGATGGTCTGTGCGACCTGCCTGCCACTCCTGCAGCCGGCTGCAGAAGTAGCTTTTGACGTGCTTTGTTGCAGGCGTGCCGCATGGGGCAATGCCGCGCTGGCCTGATCAGCCGGCGGCGCTCGCCGCATGCAAGCCATGCAATTGCGACGTGATGGGCGTGCAACATCCGACGGCCGTTTCAGCGGCATTGCAGGCGATAGACGGCAGTCGACAACCCAGTGACACCTTCATCGCGGAAGCGTGGTTCCTGATCGAGGATGTCGCGCCGTTCCAACTGGTCTACCTGCCAGGCAGCATCGAAAGTGCATGCACGTGCGTTGCGTCCACCGAGAATGGCGGGCCGGCCTTCTCTGCCTGCGGATATTCCAGGGTGATCAGCAGGCCGCGGCAGTGTGTGGGCAACTGCACATAGACCGTTTGCAGGTAACGCTGGCGCAGTTCGGCCGGTAGCGCGACCAGTGCTGCACGGTCGTAGACGGCCGTGCAGTCGGCCAGCACGCTGGCGTCCAGCGCGAATGCATCGCCGCAGATGATCTCGATCGGGCCGGCGATGAAATGCTCGCCAGCAGCGCTGGTGTGACGTTGCGGTTGAAGGCCTGCCTCATCGAAGAATTGCGTCACCGCCAGCGGCGACAGTTCCACGCCAAGCACGCGATGGCCTTGCGACGCCAGCCAGTGCATGTCCAGCGTCTTGCCGCACAGGGGCACCAGCACGCGCGATTCCTTCGGCAAATCAAGCGCGTGCCAGTGCTTTTGCAGCAGCGGCAACACCTCTTGCTGATGAAAGCCGGTGTGTCCCAGCTGCCAACGTTCCAACCAGAAGTTCGTGTCCATGCGTTGCCTTGCCAGTGGCTGTCTCCACTGTGCTCATGTGAGAGTGGGGCGTGGTGCGTTCTGAAGCGGTGCGCAGCGTTGGCAGGCCGTTGCGATGGCATCGTTGTGCCTGGAATGAGCGAATCCCTGATGCCAGTGCCTCAGCAGTTTTATTGCCTCTGCCGCGCCTCAGCAGTCTGAGGCGACCGCAGTCACAGCCGCGCCGCCGCGCGCCGCATGGGTGAACAACCGTTACTGCACCTCCAAGCCGTCCACCTTTTGCCGCGCCCCAGCAGCCTGAGACGACCGCAATCCCAGCCGCGCCGCCGCGCGCCGCATGGGTGAACAACCGTTACTGCACCTCCAGGCCGTCCACCTTTTGCCACCCACGCGGCAACAACGATCCACGGCTCGCCCGCGCACCCACATACGTGTCCAGGTCCTTGAACGACAGGCTCATGGTACGAGCGCCGCTGCGCACCAGCAGCGTGTTGCCCGGTGCGACCGCCACCACGGCCACCACACGTTCGGTGCCGAGCTTGGCCTTGGGAATCTCGATGATCTTGTTGCCTTTGCCCTTGTCCAGCTCGGGCACGTCGGTGGCCGGCACCGCCAGCAGATTGCCGGCGCTGGTCACGGCGACGATGCGATCGGTTTGCGGGTTGCTCACCTGGGCCGGCGTCAGCACATGCGAGCCGGTGGTCAGGTTGAGCATCGCCTTGCCGGCCTTGTTGCGGCCGGTCAGGTTTTCGAAACGGGTAACGAAGCCGTAGCCATGCGAGGACGCCAGCACGAAGCGGGTGGCGTTGTCGGCACTGGCCATGACCTGGAACGCCGCGCCAGACGCCGGCGAGAAACGTCCGGTCAACGGTTCGCCATTGCCACGCGCCGAGGGCAGGGTGTGCACGGCGGTGGAATAGGCGCGGCCGTCCGAATCCAGGAACGCCACCTGGTGCGTGCTGCGGCTGCGCACCGCCGCCAGCAGGCCATCGCCATCGCGGTAGGACATGCCGGCCGGATCGACCTCGTGCCCCTTGGCCGCGCGGACCCAGCCCTTTTGCGACAGCACCACGGTCATCGGTTCGCTGGCCACCATTTCGGTTTCGTCGATGGCCTGCGCGGCGCCCCGTTGCACCAGCGGCGAACGACGCGCATCGCCGAACTTCTTGGCGTCGGCAGTCAGTTCGTCCTTGATCAGCTTCTTCAGCTTGGTCTTGCTCTCCAGGATCGCCATGATCTGCGCGCGCTCCTTGGCGAGCGCTTCCTGTTCGCCGCGGATCTTCATTTCTTCCAGGCGCGCCAGTTGGCGCAGCTTGGTTTCCAGGATGTATTCGGCCTGTTCTTCGCTCAGCGCGAAGCGCGAGATCAGCACCGGCTTGGGTTCGTCTTCGCTGCGGACGATGCGGATCACTTCGTCCAGGTTGAGGAAGGCGATCAACAAGCCTTCCAACAGGTGCAGGCGACGCTCGACCTTCTGCAGGCGATGGTTGAGGCGGCGGGTCACCGTATCGCTGCGGAAGCTCAGCCATTCGCTCAGCAGGTGCTTGAGGTTCTTGACCTGCGGGCGGCCATCCAGGCCGATCACGTTGAGGTTGACGCGGTAGCTGCGTTCCAGGTCGGTGGTGACGAACAGGTGGCCCATCAGCTGTTCGGCATCGACGCGATTGGAGCGCGGCACCAGCACTACCCGCACCGGGCTGGTGTGGTCGGACTCGTCGCGGATGTCTTCCAGCCACGGCAACTTCTTGGCGCGCATCTGCTGGGCGATCTGCTCGATCACCTTGGACGGGGAGACCTGGTAGGGCAGCGCATCGATGACGATGTTGGCGTGCTCTTTCTTGTAGGTGGCGCGCGCGCGCACGCTGCCGTGACCGGTTTCGTAGATGTTCCGCAGGTCCGCAGCCGGAGTGATGATCTCGGCGGTGGTCGGGTAATCCGGGCCCAGCACGTGCTCGCACAGGTCGGCGACGCTGGCATCGGGATCATCGAGCAGCCGCAGCAATGCACTGACGATCTCGTTGAGATTGTGCGGCGGCACGTCGGTGGCCATGCCCACGGCAATGCCGGTGGTGCCGTTGAGCAGCAGGTGCGGCAGGCGTGCCGGCAACCAGGTGGGTTCTTCCAGGGTGCCGTCGAAGTTGGGCGCCCAATCGGTGGTGCCCTGGCCAAGCTCGCCCAGCAGCACTTCGGCGATCGGGGTCAGCTTGGACTCGGTGTAGCGCATCGCGGCGAACGACTTGGGGTCGTCGGTGGAGCCGAAGTTGCCCTGGCCTTCGATCAGCGGGTAACGGTACGAGAACGGCTGCGCCATCAGCACCAGCGCCTCATAGCAGGCGCTGTCGCCATGCGGGTGGTACTTACCGATCACATCGCCCACGGTACGCGCGGATTTCTTCGGCTTGGCGGCGGCATTCAGGCCCAGCTCGCTCATTGCGTAGACGATGCGCCGCTGCACCGGCTTCAGGCCGTCGCCCAGGAACGGCAGGGCGCGGTCGAGCACCACGTACATCGAGTAGTCGAGATAGGCGCGTTCGGCGTACTCGCGCAGCGGTAGCTGTTCGAAGCCGTGGAAGGTGGGGCGGGTCAGATCGGTCATGTAAAGCCAGGTCCTGCGTGAAGAGGAACCCGCACCGGGGCGCGGGCTCGAAGAGCGCCGATTATCCGGATGCGGCGGGGGATGCCAAGCCGCGTGCATGGGAGCCGGCCAGATAACGGGTTGGCGGGGCGCCGAAATGGCGATGGAACACGCTGACGAAGGCGCTGGGGCTGCTGTAGCCAAGCTGGTCGGCCACCTGCGCCACCGCGTGGCCCTGGCTCAGCCGCCGCAGGCCTTCGGTCAGCCGGGCCTGCTGCCGCCACTGCGCAAAACTCAGGCCGGTCTCGTCGCGGAAATGCCGGCTCAGGCTGCGCGGCGACAAGCCGCCCCAGTCGGCCCAGGCGTCGAGCGGGCGCGGGTCGGCGGGCGTGTCGAGCAACTGGCGGGCGATCCGCAGCAGCCGGCGGTCGGCGGGCATCGGCAGGTGCAGGTGGTCGATCTGCACCTGGCATAGCTCGTCCAGCAGCACCGCAGCCAGGCGTTGCCGGGTGGCATCCAGCGGCTGATCCAGCGGCCAGCTGGCGGCCCGCATGATGGCCTCGCGGGCCAGCCCGGTCAGCCGGATCACCCCGCCTTGCGCAGGCAGGGCGGCGCAGGCATCCGGCCGCACAACCACGCCCCAGCCGCGCATCGGTCCGGCCAGTTCCACGGTGTGCTGCTGCCCGGGCGGCATCCAGCCGGCGCAGCCCGGCGGCAGCGACAAGGCGCCTTGTTCGGTGTGCACGGTGAGCACGCCGTGCTCCACGTACATCAGCTGACCGCGGACATGCGCGTGCCAGGCAGTTTCCGGCGCCCACACCTCGCGCAGTTCTGCCAGGAAGGCGATCAGCACCGGCCCATCGGCCTTTTCGAAGCTGGCGCGTACGCCTGGCGGCAAGGCGTCGATCTGGGTTGGCGGGTTTTCGATACTCATTGGCCCAATTGTATTACCGAGCCAGCGCACGCGCCGCGTAAGGTGGCGATCCTTGCGGGCGGTTTAATCCCTTGTGGAATAATTGCGTTGACAAATATATTTTTCGGAACAAAATGTGCCACATGAATGTTTCGTCTTCCGCCACACCGTCGTTCGGCCTGTTGCTGCGCCAGGTGCGCGATGCGCTGATGCGCCAGCTCGATGCCGAGATGAAGGGCGAACTGCCCGATTTCGGCTTCAGCCACTACGTGGGCCTGAAGATTTTGGCGGTGCGCTCGCCATGCACGGCCAATGAGCTGGCGCTGGCGCTGGACCAGACCCCGAGCGCGGTGACCCGCCTGCTCGACAAGCTTGAAGCGCTGGGCGCAGTGCGGCGCGAGCCGCATGCGCAAGACCGGCGCGCGCTGCAGATCGTCATGACCGAGCAGGGTGTGGCGCTATGGGAGCGGCTGCGCCTGCGCGGCGAACGCGCCATCGAGCACGGCCTGCGCGACCTGTCCGCGGTCGAGCGCGAACTTCTCACCTCACTCCTTATCCGTGTCCGCGATGCACTCAACTCATGAACGTTGCTAGTTCTTCGACCCAGATGCTGCGCCCGCGCTCGATGCGCCTGGCACAGCCGCTCGTCATCACCGCCCTGGCACTGGCGTTGGCCGCCTGCGCCAGCAGCCGTGGCCTGAATCCGCAAGGCACCGTGCTGGATCCGAGCACGCTGCATGCAGAGCGCACCCTGGCGCAGCAAACCACGCTGAGTCCGGCCGCATGGCCGGCCAGCGATTGGTGGCGCGCGCTGGGCGATGCGCAGCTGGACGCGCTGATCGCCGAAGGCCTGCAGCACAGCCCCAGCCTCGCGGCGGCCGATGCGCGCCTACACCAGGGGCAGGCACGTATCGGCAGTGCGCAGGCCGAGCGCGGCCCCAGCCTCTCGGTGTCCGGTGGCTACACCGGCCTGCAGCTACCTGAATCCATGGTCGGCGAAGAGCTCGGCGGCAGCTATGGCGGCAGCGCGCAGGTCGTGCTGGATTTCCGCTACGGCATCGATCTGTGGGGCGGCAAGCGCAGCGCGTGGGAAGCGGCAGTCGACCAAGCGCATGCCGCCGAAGTGGATGCGCAGGCGGCACGATTGAACCTGTCGTCGGCGATTGCCGAAGGCTATGCGCAGCTTGCGTACGCGTGGAGCCTGCACGACCTGGCCAACGACGAATTGAGCCGTGCGCAGAAGACCCTGGAGCTGACCCGGCAACGCCGCAGCGCCGGCATCGACAGCGAGTTGCAGGTGCGTCAGGCGCAAGCGCGCGTACCGGCTGCGCAGCAGCAGTTGCAATCGGCGCAGCAGCAGATCGACGAAGCCCGCACCGCGCTGGCCGCCTTGGTCGGGCAGGGCCCGGATCGCGGTTTGGACATTGCCCGGCCTGTATTCGGTGCGGGCATCGCCACGCAGTTGCCGAGCATGCTGCCGGCCGATCTGCTGGGCCGTCGCCCCGACGTGGTGGCGGCACGCTGGCGCGTGGAGGCGGCCGACAAGGACATCGCAGTCGCCAAGACCCGCTTCTATCCCAGCCTCAACCTCACCGCGCTGGGCGGTGTGATCAACCCGGATGTCGGCAAGTTGCTGGAAAGCGGCTCGGTGTTCGGACTGGTCGCGCCGGCGTTGAGCCTGCCGATCTTCGACGGCGGCAAGCTGCGCGCCAATCTGGCCGGCAGCGATGCGCAATACGACCTGGCCGTGGCCGACTACAACCAGAAAGTGATCTCCGCGCTGCGCGAAGTGGCCGACCAGGTCACCGCCGTGCGTTCGCTGGAGCTACGCGCGCAGGCGCAGAACGACGCCGTGCAGACAGCCACGGCCGCTTTCGATCTGGCGCAGCAGCGCTACCGTGCCGGCATCGGCAGCTATCTGGACGTGCTCAGCGTGCAGGAGCAGTTGCTCGTCGCACGCCAACGCATGGCCGGGCTGCAGTCGCAACAACTTCTCGCCTCGGTGAGGTTGCAGCGTGCGCTGGGCGGCGGATTCACGCCGGAGCCCGCACGCGATACCGCACGCACCGCGCCCACTTCCGCACAACCGAATTCCTGAGACATCGACGATGAGCCAGACGACTTCAACTTCTCCTCAACCCGCACCGGCCGCGCCCAGCAAGCGCCGTGCTGCGCTGCGCATCGTGGCCATTGTGGTGATCCTGGCGATCATCGGGCTGGTGGCGTGGTACTTCCTGGTCGGCCGTTGGCACGAAGACACCGACGACGCGTATGTGCAGGGCAATCAAGTGCAGATCACCCCGATGGTGGGCGGTACCGTGGTCAGCATCGGCGCCGAAGACGGCATGCGCGTGGAGCGCGGCCAGTTGCTGGTGCAGCTGGATCCGGCCGACACCGAGGTCGCCTTGCAGCAGGCCGAAGCCAACCTGGCCAAGACCGTGCGTCAGGTGCGCGGTCTGTATCGCACCGTGGAAGGTGCGCAAGCCGAATTGTCCGCACGCGAAGTCACGCTGCGCAGCGCGCGTTCGGACTTCGCGCGGCGTAAGGATCTGGCCGCCACCGGCGCGATCTCCAACGAAGAACTGGCACATGCCCGCGACGAACTGGCCGCCGCCGAAGCGGCCGTGAGCGGCTCGCGCGAGAGCCTGGAGCGTAACCGTGCGTTGGTGGACGACAGCGCGGTGGCCAACCAGCCGGACGTGCAGACCGCCGCCGCACAGCTGCGTCAGGCGTATTTGAATCATGCGCGCACCGGCGTGGTGGCGCCGGTGTCCGGCTATGTCGCCCGGCGCTCGGCGCAGGTGGGTCAGCGCGTGCAGCCGGGCAGCGTGTTGATGGCGGTGGTGCCGCTGGAGCAGGTGCGGGTGGAAGCCAATTTCAAGGAAACCCAGCTCAAGCACATGCGCCTGGGCCAGGAAGTGGAACTGCATTCTGATCTGTACGGCGGCGGCGTCAGCTACACCGGCCGTATCCAGAGCCTGGGCCTGGGCACCGGCAGCGCGTTCTCTCTATTGCCGGCGCAAAACGCCAGCGGTAACTGGATCAAGATCGTGCAGCGTGTGCCGGTGCGCATTGCGGTGGATTCCAAGCAGCTTGCCAGCAATCCGCTGCGGATTGGTCTGTCGATGAAGGTGGATGTAAACCTGCACGATCAGCAGGGCAGTGTGCTGCCGACCAAGGTCGCCAACGGCGCGGTGTTCGCCACCGACGTGTATGCGCAGCAGCTCAAGGCTGCCGACGCCGACATCCAACGCATCATCCAGGACAACCTGCCGTCGCAGGCTGCCAGCAAGGCGGGCTAAGCCACCATGTCTTCGCAAGCTCCCACCGCTTCCGGCGGCCCGGCGGCACCGGCGCCAGCGGCCGGTTTTCGCCCGGCCAGCGTGGCGTTGTGCACCGTGGGCCTGGCCATGGCCTCGTTCATGCAGGTGCTGGACACCACCATCGCCAACGTCTCGCTGCCGACCATCGCCGGCAACCTCGGCGCCAGTTCGCAGCAGGCCACCTGGGTGATCACCTCGTTCGCCGTCAGCACCGCCATTGCGTTGCCGCTGACCGGCTGGTTGAGTCGCCGGTTTGGCGAAACCAGGTTGTTTGTGTGGTCCACGCTGGCGTTCACCATTGCCTCGCTGCTGTGCGGTCTGGCGCAGAGCATGGGGATGCTGGTGGTGGCGCGCGCGCTGCAAGGATTCGTTGCCGGGCCGATGTATCCCATCACCCAGAGTCTGCTGGTGTCGATCTATCCGCGCGAAAAACGCGGGCAGGCGCTGGCGTTGCTGGCGATGATTACCGTGGTGGCCCCGATCGCCGGGCCGATTCTCGGCGGCTGGATCACCGACAACTACAGCTGGGAATGGATCTTCCTGATCAACGTGCCGCTGGGCATCATCGCCAGCAGTATCGTGGGTTCGCAGTTGCGGCATCGCCCCGAACAGCTCGAAAAGCCGCGCATGGATTACATCGGCCTGATCCTGCTGGTGGTCGGCGTGGGCGCCCTGCAGCTGGTGCTGGATCTGGGCAATGACGAAGACTGGTTCTCTTCGGACAAGATCGTGGTGTTGGCCTGCATTGCGGCAGTAGCGTTGGTGGTGTTCGTAATCTGGGAGTTGACCGACAAGGATCCCATCGTCGATCTCAAGCTGTTCCGGCATCGCAATTTCCGCGCTGGCACGCTGGCACGCTGGCAATGGTGGTCGCATATGCCGCGTTCTTCAGCGTGAGCCTGCTGATCCCGCAATGGCTGCAACGCGATATGGGGTACACCGCGATCTGGGCCGGCCTGGCCACCGCGCCGATCGGCATCCTGCCGGTGCTGATGACGCCATTCGTCGGCAAATACGCGCTGCGCTTCGACCTGCGCATGCTGGCCACCATCGCCTTTATCTTCATGTCCTTCACCAGCTTCTTCCGCTCCAATTTCAACCTGCAGGTGGACTTCGGCCATGTGGCCACGATCCAGTTGGTGATGGGTGTGGGCGTGGCATTGTTCTTCATGCCGGTGTTGCAGATCCTGTTGTCGGATCTGGACGGTCGCGAGATTGCGGCCGGCTCCGGCCTGGCCACCTTCCTGCGCACGTTGGGCGGTAGCTTTGCCGCATCGTTGACCACGTATCTGTGGGCACGCCGTACCCAGGTACACCACGCGCACATCACCGAGCACATTTCGGTGTACACGCCCGGCATGCAGGAGCAGGTCACTGCGATGGGGCAGGGCGACCTGCAACGCGGCGCGGCATCGCTCAATAACATGATCAACCACCAGGCTTCGCAGATGGGTTTCAACGACATCTTCTATCTGCTTGGATGGACCTTCCTGGCGATCATCTTCTTCTTGTGGCTGGCAAAACCGCCGTTCGGTGCCGGGGCCGGGAGTGCGGCGGCGGCCGGGGGGCATTGAGCGACGTTGCGGGTTGAACAACGAAAACCCCACTCGAATGCGGGGTTTTCGTTGTGACGGATTTGACGAGCTTGGCCGATTGCCGCAGCGCCGAGCCGGTCGATGCGACGCATGACCTGCCGCAGACGCTGGCAAATGCGGATGTCGCAACCCGAATGCCCAAACGCAAAAAACCCCGCCGAAGCGAGGTTTTTTACGATCTACCGTGAGTCGTGGTGCCCAGGAGAGGACTCGAACCTCCACGAAGTTGCCCCCGCTAGCACCTGAAGCTAGTGCGTCTACCAATTCCGCCACCTGGGCAACTCAGGGGGCGAATTGTGCAAGCTGCGCGCGAGACTGTCAACGCACGCGGCACATTTTTTTCGTCTCCCCATACGCGGCACGGCAACGAACCAGTCCGATGGTGGCGCACGCATGCATCGGTGCCTGCACCACGTGCGCTCACGGCAACTGTGCCGCCTGCAGCGTGACCTCCGCAGTTTGCACCGGCTCGCTCGCCGAACGCGCCAGTTGCACGCGGTAAGTGCCCGCGGCGATCGTCCAGCGACGTGCCTTGGCATCGAAATCGGCCAAGGTCTTGGGTTCTGCGACGACCTGCACGCTGCGTTTTTCGCCAGGCTTTAGCGTGAGCTTTTGCCAGCCGATCAGCCGCAGCGGGGTGGCGTGGCTGTCGGGCAGGGCGACGTAGAGCTGCGGCACGGCGGCGCCTTCGCGCGGGCCGGTATTCTCCACCTCGAAGCTGGCGGTGAGCTGGCTGCCGCGTGCATCCACCTGTAGCCCGCCCATGCGGAACTGTGTGTACGACAGGCCATGGCCGAACGGGTAGCGTGGTGTCAGCTTGCGCGCGGCGAACCACTTGTAACCGACATTGGCGCCTTCGATGGCGTAGTCGATGCTGTCTTCGCCCGGCTTGGCCGGCTTGAAGCCCAGCCCCGGAATCGACGGGCGCGGCAGCTGCGACTCGTCCACCGGCCAGGTCACCGGCAGGTGGCCGGAAGGATTCACCGCGCCGGTCAGCAGGTTGGCGATCGCCTCGCCGCCGCCGATGCCCGGATACCACGCCTGCAACACCGCCGGCACGCGTTCGGCCCACGGCATGCGCACCGGTCCATTGGTTTCCAGCACCACGGTGGTCTTCGGGTTGGCCTTGGCCACGGTCTCGATCAACGCGTCCTGGTTGTCGGGCAAGCGCATGTCCGGCAGATCCACCGATTCGGCGGCCCACTGGGTGGCGAACACGATCGCCACATCGGCCGCCTTGGCGGCGCGTGCGGCCGCGGCGCGGTCGGTGCCGTCCAGGTAATCGATCTGCACGTTCGGCAGTGCCGCACGCAGTGCCTGCAGCGGTGAGGACGGATGGATGATCACCGGGCCGGGCCAGGTGGTCGGCGTGATGCCCGGTACCGCGTTGCCGCCGTTGATGGTGTAGTCCACGCGCGAAGAGCCGCCGCCGGACATCACGCCCTTGTCGGCGTAGCCGCCGATCACCGCGATGCGGCGCACGTCATTGGACAGCGGCAACGCGGCCTGCTCGTTACGCAGCAACACGCTGCCTTCTTCGGCCACGCGCTGCGCAGCCAGAAGACCGGCCTTGCCATCGATGGGTTGACGCTGGGTAGGATGATCGAAGGCGCCGTGCGCGAACAGGCTGCGCAGCACGCGCTTGACCATGTCGTCGAAACGCGCGCGCGGCACCACGCCGGCAGACACCGCCATGCGTAACGGCGCATCGAAAAACACTGCCGCGTCGAACACTTCGCCGGCCGATTGTTGATCCAGCCCGGCCAACGCCGCCTTGGATCCGCTATGCACGCCGCCCCAATCGGACATCACGTACCCGGGGTATTTCCATTCCTGCTTGAGCACCTGGTTGAGCAGGTAATCGTGCTCGCAACCGTAGATACCGTTGATCTTGTTGTACGAACACATCACCGAGGCCGGGTCGCCGATCTTCAGCGCAATCTCGAAGGCCAGCAGGTCGGATTCGTGCATCGCCTGCTCGCCGATCTGCGCGCTGTGAAAATTGCGCCGCGTTTCCATGTCGTTGAGTGCGAAGTGCTTCATCGTGGAAAGCACATGTTCGCTTTGCACGCCGCGAATCGATTCGCCAACCATGGTGCCGGCCAGCAACGGATCTTCACCCGCGTATTCGAAATTGCGCCCATTACGCGGGTCGCGCTGCAGATTGACGCTGCCGGCGAGCAACACGTTGAAGCCCTGCTGCCAGGATTCGCGGCCCATGGTCTTGCCGCCGGTATACGCCAGTTGCCGATTCCAGCTCGATGCGGTCGACGGTCCCGACGGCATCGCGGTGGCGTAATCGCCCTTGCGGATGCCGCCGGGGTTGGTCACGCCCACGCCGGCGTCGGCCAGTTGCTGGCCGGGAATGCCCAGACGCGGGATGCCGGGAACGTAGCCGGCCGAACCGAGCGCACCTTCGGGCTTGGGAATCTTGTCGGTGCCCAGGCCGAAATAACTGCGCAGCATCTGGAATTTTTCATCCTCGCTCATCTGCGCCAGCAGGCGGTCGGCGCGCTGGTCCGGGGTCAGTGCAGTGTCCATCCACGGCTGCGAAGATGGCGCGCCCTGCGCGACTGCCAGCGGTGCGGCGAGGGCGATGCCAAGGCCCATCACGACCGCCAGAACCAAGGGGCGCGGACGATTCTGATGGAATGTAAACGGTTTCATATCGAGCTGTGGCACGGGATTTCCTTGTAGTGCTGGTTCAAGACATAAAGAGGGGCACCAAAATGCCCACATCGGGAGGGCGCGAGCATTCCGCGCCGACGCGTGCAGAATCGGCGGACGGTTAGAGGTCGGTCTGCGCGGTGCGGAGTACCGGGTAGAGCTGGTAGCGCTCACGATGCGTGGCGCTTGGCAAAAAATTCCAGCCGCGCCTGCGGGTTGTTGGCAAAGTCCGGGTCGCTGGCAATGCGCTGTTCGAACTGCGCCTTCAACGCGGCATCGCGCCCAAGCATGTCGCGCGCTACCTCTTCGGCGACATAGGCTTCCATGTATTCCTTGCGCTCGAACGCGGTATTGAAAAAGCCCCACTGCAGCAGCGAATCCGGCGCCTGCGGTTCCAGGATCGCCATCACCAGACGCGCCTTGGGTTGGGCGATCGGCACGAACAAGGAGCCGGCCGGCACGCTGCGGGTTTCATTGCGCCATTGCCCGCTGAGTTCGACTGTCTGATGGCTTTCGTTGGAGCGTGCCGAGAACTTGACCGCGTCGGCGCGGAAGGTTTGCACCGGCCGCTCCGCCGCATTGCCGATGGTCGTGAATTGAATGCCATGCAGGCGCAGTTTTCCGCCGACCAAGGCGGCTTGCGCAGCCGGGACCAGGTAGCCGCCGCGTGGCGCATCCACCACCGCATCGGGTTTGATCTGACCGCGCAGCGGCACCTTCCAGACTTGCGGCTTGCTCTCGTCGTAGCGCGTCATCAGCGCGCCGGAAATCGGCGACGGTGTGCGCGTATACGCGTAGCCACGAAACGCGACGGTGCGTGCGTCTGGGCCCGCAGCGAAGCTCAACGGTTCGGTCGTGCCGGCCAAACGTGTGGCGCGCTGATCGGCAGCCAATGCATCGGCGCGCCACTGGCTGCCATGGCGTGCGGCCTGCTGCAGCACCGAAACGATGGCATTGCGGGTGATCCGCACACGCGTGGGGTAATCCTTCCACGAATGCGTTTCCACCAACATGCCGAAGCGGTTGCGTAGCAGGAAATAGCCGTGCGAAAAGCGCGGCGGCGACACATCATCGGCGAAGCCGGAACTGGGGTCGTCTTCGTGCACGAAGGACGGGTAGTAGGGCAGCGGCAGCGAGCCCTGTTTTTTCAGGTCGGCAAGCACTGCGTCGCGCCAGCGGGTGCCATCGCGCTGCAAGGTCGTATCGCCGGCATGCACCGGTTCCACCTGCACTGACACATCGTGCTCGAACTTGGCACCGTCGGTGACGTGCAGGTCTACGACCATCAGCGGGTCCCACTGCTGCACCAGTTGCAGCATGGCCTGCATTTCCGGCGCGTCCGCTTTGACGTAATCGCGGTTGAGATTGAGGTTCTGCGCCGTGGTGCGCCAGCCCATCTGTTCGGGGCCGCGCTGGTTGGGGCGGTTCCAGGCACCGAAGCGCTCATGTCCGTCGACGTTGAATACCGGTACGAACACCCACACCAGCTTGTCGAGCACGCCGTTGCCGGCCTTGCCGTCGAGCAACTCGCGCAGAGCAAGAAAGCCCGCATCCTTGCCATCGATCTCGCCGGCATGGATGCCGCCCTGGACCAAGACCACCGGCAACTTGCGTTGCGCGGCCGATTGCGGGTCGAGCGCGCCACTGGTGGAGGCGATCAGGGCCTTCATCGGCCTGCCCTCGGGCGTAGTGCCGAACTGGATGCAACGCACGGCCTGCGGGTAGCGCTGCGCAAACGCATCGCACAATGCAATGACTTCGTCGTAGCGGCCGGTCTGGATAAAACCGCTGCGCTCTGCCTGAGTGGTCAGCGGCGCGGCAGCCAGCGCGGCGGGGGCGGAAGTCAGCAGCAACAGGCTCAGGGCCAGGCGAGTGAAGCGGGGCATCCAGCGGTCCAGTGTTCCAGGAAAACGTTTGCAATGTAGCCGAGCCAGCGTGCAAGGCCAAACTGCACTGCGTCATGATCCTGCTGTGATCGGTGCCATGTGCGTGGGTTTCACCTGGACGCGGGGGCGGGTTTTCGTTGACCAGCTGAGCGACATTCGAGGTAGGCGCAAACGACGCGGAGGCTGTGCAACGCTTGGAGCAATGTCGTTTCCGGCCGGCCTGTAGGTCATCGATCATGCCGAAGTGAGGTCCGCCAGCCGCATCCGCTCGGCGCCCGCGTCCGGCACTCCCGGGCGGGCGATGGCGGCCGGCGGGTGGGCGCCGGTACGATAGGGCCTGTTTTCAGCATGACCGGACTGCCTTTGACCACCTCCATCTCGCCAGGCGCATCTGCCGGCGCGCGGCTGCCGCTCCAGATTCCTTTCATCATCGGCAACGAGGCCTGCGAGCGTTTCAGCTTCTACGGCATGCGTAATATCCTGGTGCAGTTTCTGATCACCTCGCTGTTGCTGCAGGAAATCAGCGGGCCGGGACGCGAGGCCGAGGCCAAGCACATCCTGCACAGTTTCATGATCGGGGTGTATTTCTTCCCGTTGCTGGGCGGTTGGCTGGCCGACCGCTTCTTCGGCAAGTACAACACCATTTTGTGGTTCAGCCTGGTGTATTGCGCCGGCCACGCCTGCCTTGCGCTGTTTGAAGGCAGCCGCGACGGGTTTTTTCTCGGTCTGGGCCTGATCGCGCTGGGCGCAGGCGGCATCAAGCCGCTGGTGGCGTCGTTCATGGGCGACCAGTTCGACCAGTCCAACAAGCACCTGGCCAAGGTGGTGTTCGACGCTTTCTACTGGATCATCAATTTCGGCTCGCTGTTCGCCTCGCTGCTGATTCCGCTGGCGCTGAAGAATCTGGGCCCGGCCTGGGCATTCGGCATTCCCGGCATCCTGATGTTCGTGGCCACGCTGGTGTTCTGGCTGGGGCGCAAGCGCTATGTGCTGGTGCCGCTGCCGCCGAAGGACCCACATGGGTTCGCTGCGGTGGTGCGCACCGCGTTACTGACGCACGCGCCGGGGCAGGGGCGCCCGGGCCTGCTGCTGGCGGTCGTCTCGGTGCTGCTGGCGCTGGCTGGCTTCGCGCTGGTCGAGCCATTGGGCATCGTCGTGTGCCTGTGCATTGCGCTGGTGCTGTTGCTGGCCGGGATCGGCGGCGGGACCTGGTGGCAGCTGGAACGCGCGCGTGGCACCCATCCGGATGTTGCGGTGGAAGGCGTGCGTGCGCTGTTGCGGGTGTTGGTGATCTTCGCGCTGGTGACGCCGTTCTTTTCGTTGTTCGACCAGAAGGCCTCGACCTGGGTGCTGCAGGGGCGCGAGATGACCATGCCGGCCTGGTTCACCGCCTCGCAGATGCAGGCGCTCAATCCGCTGCTGGTGATGCTGCTGATCCCCTTCAACAACCTGGTGCTGTACCCGCTGCTACGCCGTGGCGGCTGGGAGCCCACCCCGTTGCGCCGCATGACCAGCGGCATCGCCTTCAGTGGCGTGGCCTGGATTGCGGTGGGCGCGATCCAGATGATCATGGATGGTGGCGAGCCGATGCACATCGCCTGGCAGATCCTGCCGTACGCACTGCTCACCTTCGGCGAGGTGCTGGTGTCGGCCACCGGCATCGAGTTCGCCTACAGCCAGGCGCCGCCGTCGATGAAGGGCGTGGTGATGAGTTTCTGGTATCTCACTACCACCGTCGGCAATTTATGGGTGCTGCTGTCGAACGTGGCGGTGCGCAATGCGACGGTAACCGCGCATATCGCCGATACTGGACTCAGCGAAGCGGCCTTCTTGATGTTCTTCTTCGCGGCCTTCGCGTTCCTGGCGGCACTTGCCTTCGGCTTGTACGCGCGCCGGTATCGCATGGTCGACAATTACCGTACTGCCTGAGGTCTGCATGATTACCCTGATCCTGATCGCCATCACCGGCATCGTCTCGTGGATGGCGTTCAACAATCGCAAGTTGAGCGACCGGCTGATCCTGTGGCCGCCGGCGGTAGACAAGCACAAGCAATACGACCGCCTGGTGACCTATGGCTTCATCCATGCCGATCTGGGGCACCTGATCTTCAACATGATCACGCTGTTCTTCTTCGGACGGGTGATCGAGAACGTGATGGCCCAGCTCACCGGCAGCGTGCTGACCTATCCGTTGTTCTATCTGGCCGCACTGGTGGTCTCGATCCTGCCGAGCTACCTGAAGAACCAGAAGAATCCGAATTACCTCAGCCTGGGCGCGTCCGGTGCGGTGTCGGCAGTGCTGTTTGCCTTCATCCTGCTGCAACCATGGACGATCATCCTGGTGCTGTTCATTCCCGCCCCGGCAATTCTCTATGCGGTGTTCTATGTGGGCTACAGCCTGTGGATGGACCGCCGCGGCGGCGATCGCATCAACCACAGCGCACATCTGGCCGGCGCCGCGTTCGGCGTGATGTTCATGCTGATCATGGAGCCGCGCGTGTGGCCGGTGTTTCTTGAGCAGCTGTCCAATCCGCGCTTCGGCTGAGCGCGGCCGGCGGCGGTTAGGTCACCCAGGCTCAGCGCGCTGGACGCCGTCGCAGGTGGGCGTGGACTTTCGTGCCCGGCCGGCGCATGCTTTCTGCAAGCCGAAAGCGTGGTTGCAGCTAGCGCAGTGGCACGCCCGACGACTGCTGGCGTGTACGGACTGGACCGTTGCGGGAGCGGATCAAATCCGGGGGCTTGATGAGGCCGAGCCAGGTCAGACCCGCGCGATGGCACGGTCTCGACAGACTTGCCAGATGAGAGCAACGACTGCACAGCGGATGAGACCGCTGCGCAGCGATGCGCCGGCTCAAGCCGCGTTGCGTTCCTGGTCGGCGCTGGATGCCACGCCGTAGGCCTGCTGCAGGCGCTCGTACACCGTATTGTTGAGCTGCGTGAAATCCGGATTGTGGGTGTCGCCCTTGAGAGCGAACTGGAACAAGCCCTCCAGCAACGAGCTGTCGCTGTCTGCGCTGTGTCCTGCCGAATCGTTGTTCATGCGGTGGCTCCCTCGTAGGTAAGGCGAAGACGTCGCTGCTTCCGCACACCGGTTGCCACGATTGCCTTCAGGTCAGCTATCGGCGCCCCCCCGGGAGAACTTGAGGGCGCGTTGCGCAAGCTGCGCGGCCGATCACAGCAGCGATTCACTTTCACGCAGGCGCGGCATCGCGCTGGTCACACTGACGCCACTTCTTGCTGGCGCAGAACATGACGGAGGCGTCGACAGTGCACGTAGAACACGATCCGGCCCGGCAGCGTTTCAACATGGACACCGATGGACATCGTGCCGAGCTGGCCTATCGGCGCGAAGGCGAAATCATGACCATCACCCACACGCAGGTGCCGGACGCCGTCAGCGGACGCGGAATTGCCGCGGCATTGGTCGAGGACGCTTTGGCATTCGCACGGCAACATGGTTTGAAGGTGGTTCCGGCATGTCGCTATGCCGATGCATATGTGCGGCGACATCCGCAATATCAGGATCTGCTGGCCTGACCGGCATTGGGCCTTTCGTAACACGATTCAGACAGGGGAGCGGGCGGTAATGGGGCGGTTGCTTGAAGTGAAGGCAGTGCAGGGCTTGCTGGTGCTGGCCGTGTTGGCAGGGTGTACGCAGCGCGCGCCGACAACGGCAGAGCCGAACGCGCCTGCGGCCGATGCGGCGCCTGCGGCAGCGCCGCCTGCAGAGCCGACCGTGGTACAGAGCGGCCCGCTGGAAGATGTGATCGAACATGCACCGGCCTATATGGTGGGCATCAGCTATCCGCACGGGCTGGATGCATATCCGGAACTCACTGCGCTCATTCGCGGCTATGCGCAGGACGCACGTGCCGAACTGATGCAGGCCGTGTCCGGTCTGGGCAACGACAAGCCGCCCGCGCCGTATGAGCTGTCGCTGGCATTCGAAACCGTGTTGCAGACCCCGGATCTGATCGTGATTTCCGCCGACGGCAGCAGATACACCGGCGCTGCGCATGGCGAGCCGCTGGTGGCGCGCTTCGTTTGGCTGGTCAAGGAGCACAAGCAATTGACCGCGCAGGCGCTGATTCCGGATCCGGCAGCCTGGGAAAAGATCGGCCGGGAGGTCGCGGCGCAATTGCATGCAGCAGCGACCCAGCGCGTCCAGGCCGATCGCGTGCCGGTAGAAGAGCAGGCTGAGCAGGTGGCTTCGGCCGATCGCATGATTGCCGAAGGCACTGCCGCGCAGGTGGACAACTTTGCGCAGTTCGTGCCGGTGTTGAATGCAAATGGGCAGATCACTGCCGTGCGCTTTGTGTTTCCGCCCTATCAGGTCGGCCCCTACTCGGATGGCACGCAGATGGCAGAGGTGGCTGCCTCCACATTATTGCCTTCGGTCGCACCGGAATATGTACATCTCTTCGCGCGCTGAGGTGTCGCATCGCGCATGTTGTGATTGAATGGCCCGGCCATTCAGCAATGTACTCGACGGGTGATATGAGTAGTTTCGATCCGACCGCAAGTCGCGTGGACCACACCTGCGTGCGTTATCCGGCGTTCCCACGGGAGCCGGCAATATTGGTGAGACTGATCAAGCATCTCTACAAGCGCCTGCATACGCTCGGGTGCGTGCGGCTCAAGCCTTATGGCATCAGTCCGCCGGAATACGAGATCTTGATGATGCTCTATGGCACGCCGGAGCAGTCGATCACTCCGACCGAGGTGGCCGAAGCCGCCAGCGAAAAGCCGGCCAACATCACCCGGCTCACCGATCAGCTGTGCGAGAAAGGCCTGATCACGCGCACCAGCAGTCCCGAAGATCGGCGCAAGATCGTACTGACGCTGCAACCGGCAGGCTCGGCCTTGATCGAAAGCCTGTTGCCCGATGCCTGCACGCTGCTGCATGCAGAGACCGCCAGTATGAGCGAGGCCGAGCAGCTACGGTTGGAGAAGCTGCTGAAAAAGCTTCTGGATGGCGTGGACGCGGTCGAACTCTGAGCGGCGCGCGTTGCGCGTGCGATAAGCGCTGCAAACGCAGCACGCAAAAAAACCGCCCTGGTCGCTCAGGGCGGCGTTGTCATCTCATCGGTTCTCGACCAAAGACTTGTCGATACCGTCGCGAGCATTTGATGTCTCGTCTGATGTCCAAGATCGGCATGCCCGAAGGGGACATGCCGATCCTGCCGCCACACGCGCGGCCTCACCACCGCGCGCGGATCGTGCAGCCGATTTACGGCCTGGACTGCGGCGCTTCCGGAGTCGCACCATCGCCGCCTTGCGCGCTGAGACCGCGCTTTTCGAGCAGCGGCTCGATCTGCGGCGCATGCCCGGCGAAGTTCTGGAACAGCTCCATCGCATCCACGCTACCGCCGCGCGAAAGCAGGGTTTTGCGGAAACGATCGCCATTGGCGCGGCTCAGGCCACCGTGCTGCTTGAACCACTGCTGGGTGTTGGCGTCCAGCACTTCCGACCAGATGTAGGCGTAGTAGCCTGCCGCGTAACCGCCCATGATGTGGCTGAAATACGGGGTCTTGTAGCGCGGCGGCACCGGTGCATAGGCAATGCCGTCCTGCTGCAGCGCCTTGGCTTCGAATGCCATCACGCCAGCGGCGTCCGGCACCTGGTTGGCGCTGACCTGGTGCCAGTTCTGATCCAGCATTGCCGCACCCAGGTACTCGGTGGTGGCAAAGCCCTGGTTGAACTTGGATGCGGCAATCACCTTGCCCAGCAAGGCCTGCGGCATCGGCGTGCCGTTCTGATAATGCTTGGCGTAGTTCTTCAGGATGGACGGCTCGTCGGCCCACATCTCGTTGACCTGCGAGGGGAACTCGACGAAGTCGCGCGGCACGCTGGTACCGGAGAAATACGGGTATTTGACGTCGGAGAACATGCCGTGCAGCGCATGCCCGAACTCATGGAACATGGTGGTCACCTCATCCCAGGTCAGCAGCGTCGGCTGGCCGGCCGGCGGCTTGGGAATGTTGAGGTGGTTGGCCACCACCGGCTTGAAGCCGGTCAGGTCCGACTGCGACACATAGGAGTTCATCCATGCGCCACCGCGCTTGGATTCGCGCGCATACATGTCGGCAATGAAGATCGCCAACTGCTTGCCGTCCGCGTCGAACACGTCGTAGACGGTGATGTCGTCGCGGTAGGTCGGCAGGTCGGTGCGCTGCTTGAAGGTCAGGCCGTATTCCTGATTGGCCGCATAGAACACGCCGTTTTCCAGCACGTTCTTCAACTCGAAGTACGGCTTGAGCTGCGATTCGTCGAAGTCGTACTTGGCCTGGCGCACCTTCTCGCTGTAGTAGGCCCAATCCCAGGCTTCGAGCTTGAAGGTCGGCTTGCGCGCGGCCTTTTGTTCCTTGTCGATCATCGCCTGCAGATCGGCGGCTTCGCGCTTGGCATTGGCCACCGCGGCCGGTGCCAGTTTGCCCAGCATCGCGTTGACCGCTTCGGGGGTCTTGGCAGTCTGGTTTTCCAGCGAGTAGGCGGCATAGGTTGGGAAGCCCAGCAACTTGGCCTTGTCGGCACGCAGCTTCATGATGCGCGCCACCAGCGCGGTGTTGTCGTATTGGCCGCCGTGGCTGCCGCGCGACACCGAGGCGTCGTAGATCTTCTTGCGCAGCTCGCGATTCTTCAGCTGGGTCAGCGGCGGTTGGCCGGTGGTATTGAGCAGCGCGATGACGTACTTGCCGTCGAGCTTGCGTGCCTTGGCGGCTTCGGCGGCAGCGGCAATCTGCTCCTGCGACAAACCATCCAGTTGCTTGACGTCGTCCACGACCACAGCGGCAGCATTCACTTCGGCCAGCACGTTCTGGCTGAAGGTGGTGCCCAGGTTGGCCAGCTCGGCATTCATGGCCTTGAGCGTGGTCTTGTCGGCGTCGGAGAGCTTGGCGCCGTCGCGCACGAAGTCGCTGTAGTACTTCTCGACCAGGCGCACGCCCTGCGCATCCAGCCCCAGCTTGGCGCGTTGGTCGTACAAGGTCTGGATGCGTGCGAACAGCTTGCCGTTGAGCGAAATCGCATCGCGGTGCGCTGCGAACTTCGCCGAATAGTCGGCTTGCAATTTCTTGCGTGCGTCGTTGGTGTCTGCGCCGACCAGGTTGAAGAACACCGTGGTGGCGCGGTCGAGCGTGGCACCGCTCTTTTCCAGCGCGATGATGGTGTTGTCGAAACTGGGCTTGGCCTTCTGGCTGGCGATTTTTTCCACTTCCTTCAACTGCTCGGCCATGCCGGCATCGAAGGCAGGTGCGAAATCGCTGTCCTTAATTTTGTCGAACTGCGGGTAATGCAGCGGCAGCGTGCTGTCGGCGAAGAAGGGGTTGGCTTGGGTGGCGGCCTGCGTGGCAGCGGGGGCGGCGATGCTGTAGGACGGCATGGCAAGTCCCAGGGAGGCGGCCAGGGCAAAAGCGAGACGGGTGGTCAAGAGAGTTGCTCCAAAGTGCGAACCGCCGAGGCTAACCCAGCCAGTCGGGACAGGCGTGTGACAAAAGGCATGGCTGCCAAGCCAATACAACGCCATCAGGCGGGCACAACCGTCGCTCGCGTTGCATGGTACGAGTCGATGCAAGCGGAGCATGGACCGCCGCAGGACGTGCGCCCGCTGCACTCCGTGGCAGGCCCGAGCTGGCTGTCTTCGGCTGGCTTTGGAAGATCCCGGCCGTCTGTTTGACGATCCCGGCCTGTCGCGCGGAAGGCGATCTGTCGCACGACTGACCTCTGCCATCCTTCTTCCGCCGCGTGGCCGCCGTGCAGGCGGCTACGGTACGCTGCCCGTCTCGCACACTGCAGGGCAACCATGAGCGACATCTCCACCTTCGCATTCACCGACCTGGAAGGTCGCACCCAGTCGATGCGCGATTATGCCGGCAACGTACTGCTGGTGGTCAATGTCGCCTCCAAGTGCGGGTTTACGCCGCAATACGCGGGGCTGCAGGCCCTGTGGCAGCGTTATCGCGAACGTGGACTGGTAGTGATCGGTTTTCCATGCGATCAGTTCGGGCACCAGGAGCCGGGCGATGCGGCGCAGATCCGCCAGTTCTGCTCGCTCGACTATGCGGTGGATTTTCCGCTGGCCGCGAAAATCGACGTCAACGGCAACGGCGCGCATCCGCTGTGGCAATGGCTCAAGCACGAACAACGCGGCGTGCTCGGGTCCGAGGCGATCAAGTGGAACTTCACCAAGTTCCTGATCGGCCGCGACGGCCGCGTGCTGGAACATTATGCGCCCACCACCAAGCCGGAGGCATTGGCTACCGAGATCGAGCGCGCGCTGGACGCATGATCCGGCAGGGCGTGGTGCTGGAATCGTAGGGGCGCCCCTGGGCGCGGCGAGGCGTTACCGGGAACGCTTCGTCGCGCCCGGGGGCGCTCCTACGACAGCGGGTTTTTCAGACGAAACGCCGCGCCGCACGGGTCTTGCATGCGCGGCGCGTCACTTTTCGACGAATGCGCGCTCGAACACGTAATGCCCCGGCGTGCCGATGCGCGGCGAGGTCTGGAAACCGCGGCTATCCAGCAGGCTGCGCAGGTCGGCCAGCATCTGCGGGCTGCCACAGATCATGAAACGGTCGTTGGCCGGATCCAGTGTCGGCAACCCGAGCGTCTGCTGCATGTGTCCATCGGCCATCAGCTCGGTCAAACGGCCTTGGTTGGCGAAGGTTTCGCGCGTGACGGCCGGGTAGTACAGCAATTTTTCGCGCAGCAGGTCGCCGAGAAATTCGTGCTGCGGCAATTCGCGTTCGAAGTAATCGCGGTAGGCCAGATCCTGCACGAACCGCACGCCCTGGGTGAGGATCACCTTGTCGAAACGCTCGTAGGTTTCCGGGTCCTTGATGATCGACAGCCACGGCGCCAGACCGGTACCGGTGCCCAGCAGATACAGGTTGCGCCCGGGGTGCAGATCGCTGATCAGCAGCGTGCCGGTGGGTTTCTTGCCGACCAGCACCTTGTCGCCGGGCTGGATGTGCTGCAGCCGCGAGGTCAGCGGGCCGTCCGGCACCTTGATACTGAAGAACTCCAGATGTTCTTCCCAATTGGCGCTGGCGATCGAATACGCACGCAGCAACGGACGCGTTTCGGTTTCCAGCCCGATCATCACGAACTGCCCGTTTTCGAAACGGAAGCCGGCATCGCGGGTCGTGGTGAAACTGAAGTAGGCATCGGTCCAATGACGGACCTCAAGCACCGTTTCGGCGCCAAAAGCGGAAGACATACCGGTCGTGTCGTGGGAGGAGTACGCGCCAATTCTACCTCAAGCTGGCCAAATGAGATGAACTCTCATTTGGGCGGGAATCGGGAATCGGGAATTGGGAATCGGGAATCGGGAATGAGGTGCAGTGCCGAAAGATCTGTGCCCCTTCAGGATCCGCAGGCTCAGTACCTGGCAGCCGCCGGGGCGCCGCTTCTAACAATTCCCCATTCCCCATTCCCAGCTTCACCGATACCCCGCCGCCTGCAATTCGAACAATTCCGCATACCGGCCGCCCTGCGCCATCAGCTCTTCGTGGGTGCCATTGGCTTCGATGCGGCCGGCAGCGAGCACCAGGATGCGGTCGGCCATGCGCACGCTGGAGAAACGGTGCGAGATCAGCACCGCGGTGCGGTTATCCGAGAGTTCCTTGAAGCGCTGGAACACCTCGAATTCGCTGCGCGCATCCAGCGCGGCGGTGGGTTCGTCCAGGATCATCAGCTGCGCATCGCGCATGTAGGCGCGGGCGATGGCGATTTTCTGCCATTGCCCGCCGGACAGATCCACGCTGTTCTTGAAACGCCGCCCGATCAGCTGGTTGTAGCCATCGGGCAGGCTGTCGATCAGCTCGCCGGCCATGGCGCGTTGTGCGGCGGCGCGGATGCGTGACGTATCGTCCATCGCGTCCACCTGGCCGACGCCGATGTTTTCGCCAACGCTCAGGTGATAGCGCACGAAGTCCTGGAAAATCACGCCCAGGTTGGCGCGCAGCTCGTCCAGATCGTAGTCGCGCAGATCCTGGCCATCGAGCAGGATGCGGCCTTCGTCGGGGTCGTAGAGCCGTGCCAGCAGCTTGACCAGGGTGGTCTTGCCGGCGCCGTTTTCGCCGACCAGCGCCAGCACTTCGCCCGCGCGCAATTCGAAATCCAGATGCCGCACCGTCCACTGTTCGGCATCCGGGTAGCGGAAGCCGACATCTTCGAACACGAAGCCCTGGCGGATCGGGCGCGGCACCGGCAGCGCGTTCGGGCGCGAGCGGATTTCCGGCACGATGTTGAAGAACGAGTACAGATCGTCCAGATACAGCGCCTGGCCGGCGACCTGCGAAAAGCCGATCAGCAAGCCTTCCAGCAATTGCCGCAGGCGCAGGAAGCTGCCGGCCAGAAAGGTCAGATCGCCGATGCTGAAGTCGCCGCGCACGGTGCGCCAGGCGATGTAGCCGTAGGCCATGTAGTAGCCCAGGGTGCCGAGCGCGGCCAGCAACGCCCCCCACATTGCGCGCTTGCGTGCCAGCGCACGGTTGGCCTGAAAGAACTTGTCGGCCAGCCGGCGGTAGCGCGCAATCAGGAAGCGGTGTAGGTTGAGGATTTTGACTTCCTTGGCCGTCTCCACGCTGGCGCCGACCTGGCGCAGGTAATCGAGCTGGCGCCGTTCCGGCGTCCACTGGAAATTGAGCGAATACCCCAACGCATTGAAGTGTGCCTCGCCGATGAAGGCCGGAATCAACGCAACCGCCAGCAGCACGATCAACCAGGGCGCGTAGACCACCAGGCCCACCGCCAGGCTGATCACGGTAATGGCGTCCTGCACCTGGCCGAACAGCTGGCTCATCAGGTTCATGCGGTTCATGGTCTGGCGTCGCGCGCGATCCAGCTTGTCCTGACGGTCCGGGTCTTCGAAATCCTCCAGATCCAGCTGCGCGGCATGTTCCATCAGACGCACGCTGGCGGCGTTGTTGAACAACTCCGACAGCAGCGCATCGGCGTAGCCGACCAGCCGGCCGAGCAGGTCCGAGCCGATCGCCAGCGCCAGTTCCAGCGCCAGCAGTTCCAACAGCCGGTTCAGGCGGCCGCTGCCCAGGGCCTGCGCGAACGAGTCGAATGCCGACGGTTGGCCGACCAGATGGATCGCCTCGTCGATGATCAATTTGCCGATGTATAGCGTCGCCACCGGCATCAGCGCGCGCAGCACGCGCAAGCCGATGCTGCTGGCACTCAGCCAGCGGCTGGTCTGCCAGATCTGCTGCAGGAACGGCGGGAGATTGCGCAGCGCATCCAGGCGCTCGCGCAGGGTAGGGCCGGTACGGGGGGCGGCAGGCGCAGTAGCGCCGGAACGGGAAGCTGACATCGCGCCAGTGTGCCGCGCCCGGCGTGGGCGCGGGGTGTTGGGCTGGGTGACTGGCTGATGGGGCTGGGCGCGGGCCAATTACGTGCCTGCGCAAGGCGCGCCGAGATACCGCCAGCCGCTACAGGGGCAACGGTCGGCGCATTCGTCGCTGGCTATCACCCGAGCGCCACCGCAGTGGCGCACTGACCGAAACGCACTCTCCGGCAACGCTCAATCGCATCGATTGACATTGCGCCCGGACGCGCCTGCGGTTTGCTCTAAAATGGCCGGATTGCCCCCGCCAGCCGTAGAGCCAGCCGTGACCTCGATCAAGCAGGAAGACCTCATCCAGTCCGTCGCCGATGCGCTGCAGTACATCAGCTACTACCACCCGGTCGATTACATCAAGAACCTGTCCGCCGCCTACGAGCGCGAAGAATCGCCGGCCGCCAAGGACGCCATTGCGCAGATCCTGATCAATTCGCGTATGTGCGCCGAAGGCCACCGCCCGATCTGCCAGGACACCGGCATCGTCACCGTGTTCCTGGAAATCGGCATGAACGTGCGATGGGACGACGCCACGCTGGGCGTGGAAGACATGGTCAACGAGGGCGTGCGCCGCGCCTATAACCACCCCGACAACAAGCTGCGCGCCAGCGTGCTGGCCGATCCGGCCGGCAAGCGCGCCAACACCCGCGACAACACGCCGGCGGTGGTCAACACCAAGATCGTGCCCGGCGACCATGTCGAGGTGATCGTCGCGGCCAAGGGCGGCGGCTCGGAGGCCAAGAGCAAGTTCGCCATGCTCAATCCGTCCGATTCCATCGTCGACTGGGTGCTCAAGACCGTGCCGACCATGGGCGCCGGCTGGTGCCCGCCGGGCATGCTCGGCATCGGCATTGGCGGCACCGCAGAGAAGGCGATGCTGCTGGCCAAGGAAGCCTTGATGGAGCCGATCGACATCGTCGACCTGCAGGCGCGCGGCCCCTCCAACCGTGCCGAAGAGCTGCGTCTTGAGCTGTACGAAAAGGTCAACGCGCTGGGCATCGGCGCGCAGGGCCTGGGCGGCCTGACCACGGTGCTGGACATCAAGGTCAAGGATTATCCGACCCATGCCGCCAACCTGCCGGTGGCGTTGATCCCCAACTGCGCCGCTACCCGCCATGCGCACTTCACGCTGGACGGCAGCGGCCCGGTGATGCTGGATCCGCCGTCGCTGGAAGATTGGCCCAAGCTCACCTACAACCCGACCAATGCGCGCCGGGTCAATCTGGACACCATCAGCAAGGAAGAAGTGGCCAGCTTCAAACCGGGCGAGACGATCCTGCTCAATGGCAAGCTGCTGACCGGCCGCGATGCCGCGCACAAGCGCATGATCGACATGCTCAACCGCGGCGAAACCCTGCCGGTGGACTTCACCAACCGCTTCATTTACTACGTCGGCCCGGTCGATCCGGTGCGCGACGAAGTGGTCGGCCCGGCTGGCCCGACCACCGCCACGCGCATGGACAAGTTCACCCGGCAGATGCTGGAACAGACCGGCCTGCTCGGCATGGTCGGCAAGTCCGAGCGCGGCGATGCGGCGATTGCCGCGATCCGCGACAAAAAGGCCGTCTACCTGATGGCGGTTGGCGGCTCGGCCTATCTGGTGTCCAAGGCGATCAAGGCCGCGCGCGTGCTGGCGTTCGAGGATCTCGGCATGGAGGCGATCTACGAATTCGAGGTCAAGGACATGCCGGTGACGGTCGCGGTGGATTCCAGCGGCGAATCGGTGCACAAGACCGGCCCGCGCCAATGGCAGTCGCGTATCGGCAAGATTCCGGTGGTGGTGGAGTAACTGCGACGATCCAACCGGCTGCACCTGCGTTGCGCAGGCGTGGCCGGTGCCGGTGAGTTGCAGGGACGATGCGCGCATGCGGCACCGCGTTGAGGGCGTTGCGATATCGAGGCGCGTGCCGGTGCAGCGGGGATTGCAGCACACAGGTCTTCGACAGCCCGGTAAAAGCAGCGACAATTGCAGTGACCCGCGCAGGCTTTGCCCGCCTTGCGTACCTGTCCCTACCGATCCCGGAGCCCGCATGGTCGCCACGTTGTACCACTCCCCCAGCACCGCAGCGTTGGTGGTGCATTGGCTGCTGATCGAACTGGATATCCCGCACGCACTGCACCCGCTGGATTTCGAACGCGGCGAACACAAATCGCCGCAGTATCTGGCGCTCAATCCGGCCGGCGTGGTGCCCACGCTGGTGCTGGACGGCCAAGTGCTCACGGAAGCCGCAGCCATCGTGCTGCAGCTGTCCGATCTGCATCCCCAGGCCGGGCTGGCCCCGGCAGTCGGCACGCCCGAGCGTGCGGCGTACTACAAGTGGATGTTCTTCTGCGCCAACACCCTGCAGCCGGCGTACCGCGCCTGGTTCTATCCGAGCGAGCCTGCCGGGGCCGGGCAGGCCGAGGCGGCGCAGATGCACGCCCGCCGCAAGCTCGAAGCGGCCTGGACCCAGGTCGATGCGCATCTGCAGGCCCATGGCCCGTATCTGCTCGGCAAGACCGTGTCGGCGGCCGATTTCATGTTGACCATGCTGATGCGCTGGTCGCGCAACATGCCGCGGCCGACCGATACCTGGCCGGCGCTGCGGGCGCACGCAATGCAGATGAAGGCGCGCCCAGCATTCCAGGAAACCTATCGCCGGGAAGGCCTGACGGACTGGACCTGAACCTGCGTCCGCGCAATGCGTCGGCTGATCGCAGATGCCCATCCGGCCCGTTGGGTCGCGTCCGCCACATAGTACGATCGCGACACCAACCACACAGCAGGGGGGGCTCGTCCATGTCGCATTCCGCATCGCGTCGAAAATTGCTGCAGTGCGCCTGTTGCGCGCCGATCGCGGCCGCTGCCGCTGCCGCGTCCCTGTCGTTCGCCTTACGCGCGGCGCCGTCCAAGAAAACCGATTTGAATGCCGAGCAGGCGCTGGAGATTCTGCGTGACGGCAACAATGCATTCGTCCAAAACCGGCCCAGGAAAGTGATCTCCGACAGCAAGCGCCGTCTGGAGCTCGCGCTGGGCCAGACCCCGTTCGTCGTCCTGGTGTCGTGCTCGGATTCGCGCGTGCCGCCGGAGCTGCTGTTCGGCCGCGGCCTGGGCGAAATGTTCATCGTCCGCAACGCCGGCAATACCGTCGATACCACCGCGCTCGGTTCGATCGAATATGCAGTCAGCCAGCTCGGCGTGCCGCTGGTGGTGGTGATGGGCCACGAAAGCTGCGGTGCGGTGGCGGCGGCAGTGTCGGTCGTGGAGAACAACACGTTCTTCCCGGGCGCCATCGGCTCGATGATCGAGCCGATCGTTCCGGCGGTGCTGACCGCCAAGGCCAAGGGCGGTACCGACCTGCTGGCCGATTCGGTCAAGGCCAACGTCAAGCGTACCGTCGACCGCTTGCGCGCGGCGTCCGAACCTGCGTTGCTCGAACCATTGCGCGCTGGCAATGTGCGCGTGGTCGGTGCGTACTACACCTTGCAGGACGGCAAGGTGGACTTTTTCGACGTTTGAGTCGGGCGCAGGCAAGCCTCGGCCATCGCAATATGCTTTGGTCCGCCGGTAACGTGTCCTGCAGCATGGTTGCGTAAGACGAAAAGGCCGACATGCGCACATGCCGGCCTTCTATTTGATCGGCTCGGTACAGTTTGCCGATCAACTCCCTCGCACGATGCGCCGCCCGTGATGCAGGCGATCATCGGCAGCAGCGCTTGTCGTGAGCACCTACAACACCATTGACCGCTGCCAGAGCGATCAAGAAAAGTGGCCGGCAGTGGGCACGGGCGCATTGGGCTCGCAAAGTTGAAGTAGTACACACCGAACACCGACACCGGCTGCGCCCGTGTGGCAGTGAGCGCAGCCGGTGCTGGGAGTGCTTAGAACCACTCCAGCAACGACACGCCCACACCGATGTAGGTTGCCTTGTGGTTGTAGTCGATCATGCTTTCGCCGTAGCCATCGAACACCTGCACATGGCCGCGCAACAGGTTGGTGATCGGGAAGCCGTAATCCAGCTGCACCGAACCGTGCGAGCGGTCGCCGCCACGCAGCGAATGGCGCGCGATCAGCGCGAATTCGTGGCCATCCTTGTTGTACACCAGCGTTGCATCGCCGCGGCCCATGTAATCCTCGATATCGGGATTGTTGTCGTCGGCGCGGTCTTCCTTGATGCGGAACCACGGGCGCAGTGTGAGCGCCCAGTTCTCCCGATCCAGCCCGAAGTTCAGGATCACCCGATTCCACGAGCGCGACAGCGGGTCGGCGCGCCCGTTGGACATGTGATTGAGGCTAATGCCGCTCATGCGGCCCTTCCAGCCGAAGACGCTGTAGTTGTTGCGAAAGACCAGCATCGCTTCAGGCTCGTAATTGGTCTCGCGGAACGGGCGCGACGCATCGGTGTTGTAGGCCTGCCAGCGCGAGCTCTGGGTGTAGCCCATCCAGATATCGCCGTTGTCGCCGAACAGGTCTTCCACCACCTTGGTCTTGAAGCTGAGCTGGAACTTGAGCTCGGTGCTGTCCAGCTGCTGCGGGGTATTGACCGAGTTGGCCGGATTCGGCGACTGCGGGGTGCGGTTGGTGTCGCTGGTCCAGAACGCCGGCAACAGGTACACCGGCTTGTAACCGCGTAGCTGGAAAGTGCCCAGCTTGGAGTCCTTGGCCAGTTCCCAGCGTCGGTCCAGCAACGAGCCGCGGCCGGCATTGGCCATGGCTTCTTCTTTCGGTTGGTCCTGGCCGTCGGCGCGGAAGAAATCGCCGACCCGGCTGATCGCGCGCGTATCGTCGGGCTTGGCCTCCTTCTGCTTGGCCAATTGCGCTGCGGCATCTGCCTCTGCGGTTTGCTGTGGCGTATAGCCCAGCGCCTTGTCGTAACAGGCCAGACGAGCGGCATCGGAGGTCACCGAGGTGCAGGCTTGCGGCGAGGCCGGCTGCGGTGCGATTTCCTGCGCATATGCCAATGGCGCGGCGGCCAGTGCGATCAGCATCAGGGGGCGGGTGTGGTGCTTGGACATGGCAGTCTGGCCGAAGTGAAGGCGCCAGGCAGGCGCAGAGATGCGCAGCTTAATGGTCGCGTCTGCATACGCAGTGTGTACACGGCGGCATAACATTCGACCGAATCACCTCAACTCGGCGTTTGCTTGCAACGTGCCGCCCTAACGTGGGCATGTGGATGGTCTGCCCCGCCACGCGTCAGCCACTGAGCGCATGTGGCCGTCACGCGCTCATGGACAAAGAGCGCATGCACCGACCTCAAGCTTTTCCAAAGCCCTAGAAAAACCAGCCGATGGCGAACGCGCCCAGCATGCACAGGCCGAGCGCCAGCTTGGTGGCGGTGCCGAGCATGATGCCCACCCAGGTGCCGATCCCGACCTTGGTGGCCTGGCCGGACTTGCGTGTCTGGTAGTACTCGCCCAGCCAGGCGCCAGCGAACGGGCCGATGAACAGCCCGATCGGCATGAAGAAAATGCCTGCAATGCCCCCAATGACCGAACCCCACAACGCCATCTTGCTCGCACCTACCCGCTGCGCTCCGTACAGCGTTGCCAAGAAGTCGACCAGGTACGACAGCGCAGTGATCAACCCCAGCACGACCAGCGTCACCCAGCCGACGTGGGTGAAATTGTCGGCCCAAGCGGCGACCAGCAGGCCGGCGAACACCAGCGGCAGGCCCGGCAGGGCCGGCAGGACGACGCCAGCCAGGCCGATCAGCACCAGCGCTGTGGCCAAGACGTAGTAAACGACGGCGGTGTCCATAATGGTTACACAGGTCCTGATTCAGGCTTGACAAAAAGGCGCAAGGGGTGCTTGAAAATTCATTTTGCGCAGGTTAAGTTGCAGCCGCTGCTGTTTGCAAAGGTCACCGTGAATCGTGGCCTGATGCGGTAGATCGTCTGATCCGCTACATCCTTGTACCTCGCTTCCTCCTTGCAATCACAGCCACCACCGCTAGTCCATCACAGTGTCGTAGGGAGTCAGTCGAGATGTCCAATATCGAACGCGAAAATGGTGTCGTGAAGTGGTTCAACGACGCCAAAGGCTTTGGATTCATCAGCCGCGAAAATGGCGAAGACGTCTTCGTGCATTTCCGCGCGATCCAGATCCAGGGCTTCAAGAGTCTCAAGGAAGGTCAGAAGGTCAGCTTCACGGTCGTGCAAGGCCAGAAGGGCCTGCAGGCCGATGCAGTGCAGGTGGTCTGAGCCGGCTGCGCGGAGTGCGGTAGCCACGCAACAAAAAGGCCCGTCGCCGGGCCTTTTTGTTGCGTGGCGACTGTGTTGTCGCGGCCGTTGCCGAAGGGCAATGCAGTGGCGGCACGTCTAGGCCACCAAGCCGATGGATCAGCGCAGCACGACCTTGCCGTTGACCACGCGCACATACGCGTTCTCGCGCACGCCCGCCAGGTCGCGCTGGTTGACCACGATCACGCGGCCGTCGTCCATGCGCACCTGCACGTCGAAGCTGGCGCTGGTGACGTTGTTCTGGATGGCGTTACCTGCCAGCGCGCCGGCAGCGGCGCCGGCCACGGCCGAAACGTTCTTGTTGCCCGTACTGCCGCCGGTTTCCTTGGAAATCTGGCGGCCGGCCACCGCGCCTACGATGCCGCCGAGCACGGCGCCAGTGCCGGTCGGCGCGGTGCGGGTCGGGCCGACTTCGTCGATCCGGGTCACGATGCCGCAATCCACGCAACGCTGCGTCTGCGGGTAGCCCTGGTCATAACCGCGATCGCCGCGATAGCTGCCGTATTGGGGTTGGGAGGTGGCGCAGCCAACCAGGGTCGCGGTTGCAGCCAGGCCAATGACGAGCAGTCGGGTCTTCATGAGATCTCTCCGGGGTGGTTCGAAAAGGCGGCCGGGGCCGCGGCGACGTCATCCTGTGATGGTCCAGGTGAACGGCCCGCCAACTACGTCACTGCAGGCTTAACGAAACCCGAGCGTCGTATTCATCAAACCTCAGCGAAAGTCGCGATGGCAGGCCTCGCAAGCATCGGAGATGCGGGTGTGGAGTTGGCCTAGCTGCCTGCAATCGGTCGGCGTCACGCCCTGGGCCCGATCCAACACGGCACGCAATGCCTGTGCGTGCTCGCCGAAGCGGCGGTCCTCGCCAATCGCGGGGAAGGCCGGCTCGACTTCGTCGGCCAGCAGCCGCCGCTGTTGCTGCGCCGGCATGCAGGCGGCGCCTGCGTGCGGCCGCAGCGTGCGTAGCTGGTAGGCCATGATCTGCATCAGGCTGTCGGGCACCGGGTCGCGCCGCGCTCGTAGTGCGTTGGCCACCATGACCGTGGCGACCAGGCCGATCAGCAGGCCCAACACCAGCGTGAAGGCGTAGCGGGCCGCGCGGGACTGGGTGGGAGGCGGGGCGTGCATGAGGTGGCTCCTGGGACGCAACGTTCGTTGCGGCAGCGTGGGCGCGCCCTGAGCGGGGCGCGTAAAATAGGCCGATGAAAGCACAATGGCGTGAACGCTTTGCCGGTATCGACCGGCTGTACGGGGTCGGCACGGTCGAGCGCTTGTCGGCGTGCCGCGTGGCGGTGGTCGGCATGGGTGGGGTGGGGTCTTGGGTGGTCGAGGCATTGGCACGCACCGGGGTGGGGCACATCCGCCTGATCGATGCCGATGACGTGTGCGTGTCCAACACCAACCGGCAGCTGCCGGCGCTGGCCGGGCAGTACGGTCGCAACAAGGCGCGGGCGATGGCCGAGCGCTGCGTGGCGATCAACCCGGACATCGAAGCCGACGCGGTCGAGGCTTTCCTGACCTCGGGCAATATCGAAACCTTGCTGGGTCAAGGCTTGGACCTGGTGATCGATGCCTGCGACAGCTTTCGGGTCAAGGTGGAAACCATCGCCTGGTGCCGTCGGCGCAAGTTGCCGCTGCTGACCGTGGGTGCGGCCGGCGGGCGCACCGACCCCACGCTGGTGCGCGTGCGCGATGTCTCGCGCACCGAGCACGATGCGATGCTGGCGCTCATCCGCAAGAAGCTGCGCAGCGAATTCAATTTCCCCAAGAACCCGCAGCGCTACTTCGGCGTGCCCGCGGTGTATTCGCTGGAAAACGTGAAATACCCGCAGGCCGATGGCAGCGTCTGCGGCATCCGCCCACAGCTCGATGCCGATGCCACGCTCAAGCTCGATTGCGGGGCAGGGCTCGGTGCGGCCACGCATATCACCGGCACCTTTGCATTCGTGGCGGTGGGCAAGGCGCTGGACATGTTGCTGAAGCCCAAGGCTGCGGTGGCGATGCCGGCAGCCGAGGCGGTTGCGGCGTCGTGATGCGGCCTGCGCGCTGTCGTGCTGACCGCGCGCTAATGCGCACGCTGCGCTCAGTGCGGTAGGCCGAACAAGTTGCGTGCGTTGGCCGACGTCTGCGCAGCAATGTGCGTAGGATCTTGCCCGCGCAGCTGGGCGATGCAGTCCAATACCGTGCGCAGATACGCCGGCTCGTTGCGTTGGCCGCGGATGCCGGCGTCGGGCTGATCCGGCGCGTCGGTTTCCAGCAACAGGTGCTGCAGCGGCATGCGGGCCACCAGCCCGCGCAAGCGATTGGCGCGCGGGTAGGTCACCGGGCCGCCGAGGCCGATCATGAAATCCAGTTTCCACAACTGCTGCGCCTGCTCGGGGCTGCCGGCAAAGCTGTGCACCACGCCGCGCAGGCCACCTACCGCCTTGATGCGCGCGATGACCTCCTCGGTGGCGCGGCGGGCATGCACGATCAGTGGCAGGTCGAAGCGCTTGGCCAACTGCAGCTGAGCATCGAAATAGTCGCGCTGCGCGTGTGCATCCAGTCCGTCGACGAAAAAGTCCAGGCCGCATTCGCCGATCGCGCAGGGCCGCTCGCGTTCGATCCACTCGGCCAGCTGCTGCAGGTGCGCAGGACGGTGCTGCTCCAGAAACAGCGGATGCAGGCCGTAAGCGGGGTGGAGGCCAGGCGCCTGATCGCAGACCGCACGCAGGCCCGGCCAACTGGCAGCGGTGATCGCCGGCACTACTTGCTGCATGACGCCGGCGGCCTGCGCGCGCGCGATCACCGCCGCGCGGTCGTGGTCGAACTCGCCTGCATCCAGATGGCAATGGCTGTCGATCAACCGCATCAGTGGCGGCGCACCGGTGCCGGCACCGGCGCCTTGCGGGTTTTCCAGTTCGCCAGCAGCAGCGTGGCCAGGCCGAACAGCAATTCGTCCAGGAATGGGATCGGATCCGGCATCACCACGTCGATCAGAAACAGCGCGGCGGCCAGCTTGAACAAGGTGGGATATCGCAGCGTGCTGGCCCAGTCCAGCGCGCGTGCGGTCAAGGGATTTCGCATGCGAATGCTCCGGCTGTTAGAGATGCATGAAGTAACCGCTAGCTGAACTTAACCGTCGTGTTCATGAGCGAGCGCCTTTTCGTTCAGGGTTCCCATGCTGGAATCACGGCCGTCAACAACGCGGTGCGTCCGCAGGGAGCTGGTTATGAAGAGCAATACGACAACTATACTGGTCGCTGCTGGTGCCTTGCTGGTCGGAGGCGTCGCCACTGCCGCTTTCATGAATAACCGCCCATCGTCCGGCGATTTTGTCGCCAACGGCCAGCCAGCGCCGCGCGGCCTGGAATATGCCGATGTGGTCAAGGTTGCCCCGATCACCCAGCGCGAGCCGCAGTACGCGCAGGTGATCAACAGCAACGCCGTCCGCGAGACCACCACCAGCACCTCGCCGCGTGAAGTGTGCCGCGATGTCGTGGTGCAGGAGCGTCTGCCCGAGCGCGACGGTAACGTGGGCGGCACCGTGGCCGGTGCGGTCATCGGCGGCCTGATCGGCAACCAGGTGGGCGGCGGCAACGGTCGCAAGCTGGCGACCGCCGCAGGCGCGGTGGGTGGCGGCTTTATCGGTAACCGCATCGACCGCAACCACGTTGGCGGCCGGGTGGTCGATCGCACAGAGCGCCAATGTCATACCGAAAATGCCAACTCGCAGTCCTCGCGCGTGGTGGGCTACGACGTGACCTATCGCAATGCCGATGGCACCACCGGCACCATGCGCATGGACAGCAAGCCGGGCGAACGCATCTCGCTGGGCGACGCCGACAACGTGGTGGCCTATGACGTCACCTACCGCTACGACGGCTTCGAAAAGACCGTGCGCATGAATGACAAGCCCACCAGCGACCGTCTGCCGGTGGTCGATGGCCAGCTGGTGACCCAGATGGCATCGACGGCGGGCGATTCCAACGTGCGCCAGGACGGTTTGAGCACCCGCCAGTAACGGGTAGGCCGAAGCGACGCGCAGTCAGCGCAGTGGTAAGAAAAGAGCCGGCATTGCCGGCTCTTTTCGTCTGCGCCATCCCCTGGAGCGGTGCACTGCCATGTTGGCCCGGCAACTGGCAGATAATCGCGCTTTCAGCTTGCGACGGAAGCCAACATGCCGGTGCACCCCGATGACCTGTTCGACGTACGCGCGCTGCTCACCGACGAAGAGCGGGCGGTGCAGGACGCGGTCGCGCGCTTTACCGATACGCGGGTTGTACCGGCCATCGGCGACGCCTTCGATGCCGGGCGCTTTCCGCGCGAGTGGATTCCGGAGCTGGCGGAACTGGGGCTGTTGGGTGCCAGCCTGCCGGTACGCGACGGCGGTGCGGGCCTTGGCGCGGTGTCCTACGGATTGATCTGCCAGGAACTGGAGCGCGGCGACAGTGGCCTGCGCAGCTTCGTCAGCGTGCAATCGTCGTTGTGCATGTATCCCATCCACGCCTACGGCAGCGACGAACAGCGGCAGCGCTGGCTGCCGGAGATGGCGGCCGGCCGGGTCATCGGCTGTTTCGGCCTGAGCGAGGCGCAGGGCGGATCGGACCCGGCCGCGATGACCACCCGCGCGGTGCGCGAGGGCGAGGGCTGGCGTTTGAACGGCGCCAAGATGTGGATCACCAACGGCAGCATCGCCGGGCTGGCGATCATCTGGGCGCAGACCGACGATGGCGTGCGCGGCTTTCTGGTCGAGACCGACAGCGCCGGTTTCAGCGCGCACGACATCAGCCACAAGATGAGCCTGCGTGCGTCGGTCACCTCGGGCCTGTTCCTGGACAACGTGTTCGTGCCCGAGCAGATGCGGTTGCCGCAGGCGGCCGGTTTGAAGGCGCCGCTGAGTTGCCTCAACCAGGCACGCTACGGCATCGCCTGGGGCGCCATCGGCGCGGCAGTGGCCTGCCTGCGCGAGGCGCTGGCCTATGCCGGCGAGCGCATCCTGTTCGGCCGCCCGTTGGCGGCCACGCAAAGCGCGCAGATCAAACTGGCCGACATGGCGCGGCGGATTTCCACCGCCCAGCTGCTGGCATTGCAGCTTGGGCGCTTGAAGGAAGCCGGGACGCTGCAGCCGGAGCAGGTCTCGCTGGCAAAATGGAATAATTGCCGCATGGCGCTGGATGTGGCGCGCGAATGCCGCGACCTGCTGGGCGCGGCCGGCATCACCACCGAGCATGTGGCGATCCGGCATGCGCTGAACCTGGAATCGGTGATCACCTACGAAGGCACCGAAACCGTGCACCAGCTGGTGGTGGGCCGTGCGCTGACAGGACTCAATGCGTTTTGACGAGGAGTGGGGGTTTGATCAGCAAGGATGTGATGCGACGCCTGTTCGGCGTCTTCTGGACCATGTGTCTGCTGGTCGGCGCGAGCCTCGTGCCAGCACGGGCCAACGAGGCGCCACGCATGGCACCGACGCCGGGCTGGGTGGTGGCAGATGCCGTTTCCGAGAACGTGCCCGGCGCTGCGGGGCTGCGCTACGAGTTGGTGTCAGACCAGGTCGATCTGACCGGCCGCGTGCCGCAGGCTTACCGCCGGCTCAGCTACACCGTGCAGCGCGCCAAGAGCCTGGAGGAAGCCGGGCAGATTTCCATCGACTATCAGCCGCAGTACCAGCAGCTGGAGCTCAACAGCCTGGATGTCTGGCGTGCCGGCAAGCGCATCGATATGCGCACGCAGGCGAATTACGCCAGATTGCGGCGCGAGAGCGGGCTGGAAAATGGGTTGATCGATGGCGCGCTGACGCTGTCGATCACCTTGCCGGACCTGCGCGTGGGCGATCGCGTCGACTATGGCGTGACCATCAGCGGCAGCAATCCGGTGTTCGGTAAAGGCTATTACGACGTGTTCGAAGCGCGCTACGGCGTGCCGCTGGGCGAGCGCCGGGTACGTGTGCGCTATCGGGCCGACATGCCGCTGCAGTGGCGCATCAGCGCCCCGGGGTTCGGCCGGAACGTGCGTACGCTCGATGGGGTGACGCAGTTGGACATCGGCGCCCGCGACATCGCGGCGGTGCAGGAAGAAAAAGACGCGCCGGACGATGTGGACCCGTATGGCGCGATCGAAGTGTCCACCGCCGGCAGTTGGGGCGCGGTGGCGGCCTGGGCGTCGCAGCTGTATCCGCGTGCATTCAACCAGACGCAGGTGGCCGCCAGGATGGCGCAGAGCCTGACGTTGCGCAGCGACGACCCGCAAGGGGCGTTGCTGCGCGCCGTGGCGTTCGTGCAGGGCGAGATCCGTTACGTCGGGCTGGACATGGGCGAAAACTCGCACGCCCCGCACGCGCCCGAAGTGACGCTGCGCAACCGCTATGGCGACTGCAAGGACAAGGCGACGCTGCTGATCGCACTGCTGCAACTGGCCGGCATCCGCGCCGAGCCGGTGCTGGTCAACAGCGACAAGGGGCATGGGCTGGAAAAGCGGCTGCCCAGTCCGTACGCCTTCGATCATGTGGTGGTGCGTGCGCATCTGCCGCAGGGCGAGGTGTGGGTGGATGCCACGCGCGATCGCGAAGAAGGCCCGTTGGCACAGCGGCGGCCACTGCCGTTCGTGCGCGGATTGCCCGTGATTGCAGGGCAGGACACGTTGGTTGAAGTGCCTGCGCCGATGCCCGCGTTGCCACAGATCGAAGTGAACGAAGAAATCTCCATTTCGCTGCGCACGCCGCAGCGCTGGGCAAGCTTCACGGTGGACACCATCTATCGCCAGGGCCGCGGCGAGCGTGTCGCCAGCAGCTTCGACGACGATGGTGCGCAGACGGTGGGCGAGCACTATCTGGAATTCATGCAGCAGTACTACACCGCACTGACCCAGGTGAGCGTGCCAAGCATCGACGCTGCCGACCCGCTGAATGTGCGCACGCACGAGGCCTACCGGCTGGAGTGGCCAGCGAAGGAGGGCGATGAGCTGGGTTTCCCGTTGTTCCAGCTTGGCGAGTGGATGGATGCGTTACCGAAAGAGGCGCGCAAGAGCCCGCTGGCGCTGGGCGGGCCGCGGCTGGCGCGGCAGACCGTAAGCGTGCAAAGCGACCCGGCGACCCAGGTGGCAGCAGACACCCAAGTGGTCGCCAATCCGTGGTTCCGCTTCTCGCGCAGCATCGCGATGCGCGACGGAAAGCTGGTCATCGTGGGCGAGTGGCAGCGCTTCACCGACCGTATTCCGGCCAGCGGCGTGGCGCGTGCGGCTGCCGACATGGAACGCGCGCGCGACCTGCTGTATTTCAATCACGATCTCGCGCCGCGGCGGCGCACGCAGCCTCCTGACTGGCGTGCGCTCGGCTACCCGGTGGCCGGCTTGGCGGCCTTGGTGTTGTTGCTGGTGGCATGCTTTTTCTGGTGGCGCGGCGGTGGCCTGGGCGGAATCGTGTTCGATCCACATGCCACGGTGACGCGGATGCCGCAGCATGCTCGGATGCGCAGGAGTGCCTGGGCGGTGTTTGCGGCCACCACGCTGCTGTCGGCGTGGGTGTGGCTGCATGCGCTGCCGCTCTGGGCCAAGGCCGGTGGCGTCAGTGTTGTGGTTGCAATCGCCTTGCTGGGATGCGTGTTGCTGAAGCAGATCCTGCGTTGGATGGGCAGCAGCGCCCGGTTTGGGACGGTGTTGCCGGCAATGGCCGGCTGTGCGTTGCCGTGGCTGGTGTGCCTGCTGGCGGCCGTGGTCGCGCTCAAGGGCCAGGTCGCATTGCTGCGCACCGGCGCGACCGATCCGGCCGGCATGGCGCAACTGGCGACATGCATCCTGCTGCTGATGCTGGGGGCGCTGTGGTGGTCGGTCTGTTCGGTACAGGCCGCCGCCGCCGCCGCCGGCTGTGCGCGCACGCGTGCGTTCGGCGCCTGGGCGCTGACGGTGGCGGCACTGGGCATCCTGATCGCGGTATTGAGTGTGCCGGTGGCGGTAGTGGTCCTGGCCTGACGCAGGTCGGCGCGGCAGTACACGCAAAGCTGGCATCGGTGCGCCGCTGCTGCGTGGAGGGCTTTGCAAAGGCACGCGGGGCTGTGACACTGCCAGCCCCTCGTTGCTGCCGCGGAGCCAGCCAGATGTCGACCGTGCGTCCCCCGTTGACCGTGCATGGCATGTCCGGTTCCGGCAATTGCTACAAGGTGCGCCTGCTGCTGGAACAACTGGGCAGCCGCTATCACTGGGTCGAGGTGGATAGCGTGGCCGGGCAGACCCGCACGCCCGACTATCTGGCCAAGAACCCTAACGGCAAGGTGCCAATGGTCGAGCGCGACGATGGCCGCGTATTGACCGAATCCAACGCGATCCTGTTCTGGCTGGCCGAAGGCACGCCGTATCTGCCCACCGATGCGTGGCAGCGTGCGCAGGCATTGAGCTGGATGTTCTTCGAGCAATACAGCCATGAACCTTATGTGGCAGTGGCGCGGTTCATCAGCCTGTGGACGCCGCGCGATGCCGCACGCCGCGCCGAGTTACCACAGCTGCGCGCACGCGGCGAGCAGGCGCTGGCGGTGATGGAGCAGCACCTGCAGCAGCACACCTGGTTCACCGGTAGCGACTACGGCATCGCCGATATCGCACTGTTCGCTTACACCCATTGCGCCGAAGACGGCGGTTTCGATCTGGAGCGCTGGCCGGCGATCACCGCCTGGTTACAACGCGTGCAGGCGCTGCCGCGTTATGTGCCGATGCCGGCAGCTGCATCGGTGGCGGCATGAGCCGTCTGCGCGATCTGCACGTGGTGCGCTGCGTCAGCGCTGCGTGCTCGGCGGACAGCTGTCTTTACTCTCCGGCATCAGCATCGGCATCGGCATTCGCCGTGCGCCTGTTCGGGCGCGTACGACGCGTCGTGCGTGCCGGCGCCGCCCGGTTAGTCGCGGCCGGCCCGCAGGAGCGCTGACGATGTGCGGATTGGCAGGAATGTTGCTGGCCTCGCCGCGCCTGCATGGCGAACAGCTCGATGCGCTGGTGCGGCCGATGGGGGCCGCCTTGCGCCACCGCGGCCCCGACGATGCCGGCACCTGGTGCGATGCGCAGGCCGGCGTAGCGCTGGCGCATCAGCGCTTGAGCATTTTGGATCTGTCGCCGCTCGGCCATCAGCCGATGCGCTCGGCTGATGGCCGCTACGTGCTGGCCTATAACGGCGAGGTCTATAACTTCGCGCAGTTGCGCGCAGCGCTTTCCGCGCTCGGGCATCGCTTCCGCGGCCACTCCGATACTGAAGTGCTGCTGGCGGCCGTGGTGGAGTGGGGGCTGGACGAGACGTTGACCCGCTGCAACGGCATGTTCGCCATCGCGTTGTGGGACGAGCGCGACAACTGCCTGTTCCTGGCCCGCGACCGCGTCGGCAAGAAGCCGCTGTACTACGGGTGGGCCGGCGACACCTTGGTGTTCGGTTCCGAACTCAAGGCCTTGTGGCAGCACCCGGATTTCGACAACGGCGTGGATCGCGATGCGCTCACCCTGCTGCTGCGGCTGGGCTATATCCCGGCGCCGGCCTGCATCCACGAGCACACCTTCAAGCTGATGCCCGGCCGCGTGCTGCGCATCGATGCACAAGCCGTCGCAGCCGGCGCGGCCGCGCATCGTCCCGATCAGGCGCAGCAACCGTTCTGGAACGCGCGCTGGCGACGCCGTTCACCGGTACCGACGCGCAGGCCGAAGAGCAATTGGATCGCGTGCTACGCGATGCGGTGGCCTTGCGCATGGTGGCCGATGTGCCGGTTGGCGTGTTTCTCTCCGGCGGCACCGACTCGTCCATCGTCACTGCGATGATGCAGGCGCAGAGCGCGCAGCCGGTGCACACCTTCAGCATCGGCTTCGAAGGTTCGCATCACGACGAAGCGCCGCTGGCGCGCGAAGTGGCCACGCATCTGTGCACCGACCACACCGAACTGTATGTCAGCGGCGCCGATGCGCTGGCGGTGGTGCCGAACCTGCCGGACATGTTCGACGAACCCTTCGCCGATGCGTCGCAAGTGCCGACGGCGTTGGTCGCACGGCTGGCGCGCGGCGGAGTCACGGTGGCGCTGTCCGGCGATGGTGGCGACGAATTGTTCTTCGGCTATGGTCGGTATCAGCGCGCACTGCGCAATTGGCGCATGCACGGCCTGGTGCCGGGCCCGCTGCGGCGGTTGATGGCGGTGGCGGCGCGCCGCAACGGCGAGTCCTCGCGCACCGGCGGCCTGGCCGCGCTGGTGGCCGAGGCCGGCGCACGCGGCATCGGCGATATCTACCGCAACCGCATTTCGCGCTGGCGCGATCCGGCCGCGGTGGTGCTGGGCGCCACCGAGCCCGACAGTTTCTATAGCCTGGCCGACCCGCTGCATGGGTCCGGTACGCCGGCCGACGCGATGATGCTGGCCGATTTTGCCGCCTACTTGCCGGACGATCTGCTGTGCAAGGTGGACCGCACCACCATGGCGGTGGGGCTGGAAGCGCGTGCGCCGCTGCTGGATTGGCGCGTGGCCGAATTCGCCTGGTCGCTGCCGCTGTCGCTGAAGTATCGCGATGGAGTGAGCAAGTATCTGCTCAAGCGCGTGCTGTGCCGCTACCTGCCGGACGCGATGGTCTACCGCGGCAAGCGCGGCTTCGGCGCACCGGTCAGCGCATGGCTGCGCGGCGATCTGCACGGCTGGGCAGACGATCTGCTGGCGCACGGCGCCCTGCAGCGCGAGGGCGTGTTCGCCGCCGACAGCGTGGCCCGCCTGTGGCGCGACTTCAACGGTGGCGAGCGCAAATGGCATACGCATCTATGGACGGTGCTGATGTTCCAGGCCTGGCAGGCACACTGGCGCGAACAGCGGGCGGCTGTGGTGCGCTGACGCCTGGCGCTGCGGTGTGGACGCTGGTCGGCAGTGGGCGAAACCTCCTGCGAACGTTGCCGCGCTCGCGTGTATGCACCGCCTCTTGCGCCACAGATGCCGGCGGCGTTTCACCAGCCCTGAGCATCCGGCTGGGTAGGGTGGGGCTCTGTTTTCCACGGAGCATTCCCATGAGCAAGCTCACCATTGCCGTACTGGTCGGCAGCCTGCGCGCCGAGTCGTATAACCGCCAGCTGGCGCGCGCGCTGGAGCATCTGGCCGGCGACAGGGCCGTGTTCGAGTACCTGGAGATCGGCGATATCCCGTTGTACAACCAGGACCGCGATGGCGATTATCCCGCCGAAGGCACGCGCCTGAAGCAGCAGATCCGCGCTGCCGATGCGGTGCTGTTCGTCACTCCCGAATACAACCGCTCCATTCCCGGCGTGCTCAAGAACGCCATCGACACCGGCTCGCGCCCCTATGGCGATAGCGCGTTTGCCGGCAAGCCGGCGGCGGTGGTGGGCGTCTCGGTCGGCGCGATCGGCACTGCCACCGCGCAGCAGCACCTGCGTAACGTGTTGGCGTATCTGGACATGCATGTGCTCGGTCAGCCGGAAGTGTTCCTGCAATACAAGGACGGCCTGTTCGGGCCCGACGACCAGGTCGCCAACGCCGACAGCCGCAAGTTCCTGCAGGGCTTCATCGACCAGTTCCTGGGCCTGATCGGGCACCTCAAGCGCTGAGTTGACCACAGCGGCGCCGTGCGCACGTGCGGCGCCACGTTGGGACCTGAGTGAGGGCGGAAACCCAAACGGCGCAAGGGTCTCGGTACTTGCGACGGCCGGCGCGTAGAACGCTGGTGCACTGGCTATACACCAGTTATCCACAGAGTTGTGCATGGTCGCCGGCTGCGCCGATGACTATGCTTCCTGCCCTCGTCTCCTCGCGTCAGGTTTGTTTGTCCATGTCCGCTCGTCCTGGTTTCCGTTCCAAGCGCAGTCGCGATCGCGACGACGACGATTACGATCGTCCCGAGCCGCGTCTGGACCAGCTTCGGGTACCGCCGCATTCGGTCGAGGCCGAGCAGGCGGTGCTGGGTGGCTTGATGCTGGCGCCGGACGCGTTCGACCGGGTCAACGACCAGCTCACCGAAAACGACTTTTACCGGCGCGACCATCGGCTGATCTACCGCGCGATTCGCGAACTCAACGAGAAAGACCGCCCGTTCGATGCAGTGACCCTGGGCGAATGGTTCGAGTCGCAGGGCAAGCTGGAGCAGGTGGGCGATGGCGCGTACCTGATCGAGCTGGCCAGCACCACGCCGTCGGCGGCCAACATCGCCGCGTATGCGGAAATCGTGCGCGACAAGGCGGTGCTGCGGCAGTTGATCGAAGTGGGCACCACCATCGTCAACGACGGCTTTCAGCCGGAAGGGCGCGACAGCGTCGAGTTGCTGTCCTCGGCCGAAAAGGCCGTGTTCAAGATCGCCGAAGCCGGCGCGCGGGGGCGCACCGATTTCGTGGCCATGCCCGGGGCATTGAAGGATGCCTTCGAAGAGCTGCGCAACCGCTTCGAAAACGGCGGCAACATTACGGGTCTGCCGACCGGCTACACCGATTTCGATGCGATGACCGCCGGCCTGCAGCCGACCGACCTGATCATCCTGGCGGCGCGTCCGGCGATGGGCAAAACCACCTTTGCGCTGAACATTGCCGAATATGCGGCGATCAAGTCCAAGAAGGGCGTGGCGGTGTTTTCGATGGAAATGTCGGCCTCGCAGTTGGCCATGCGCCTGATCTCCTCCAATGGCCGCATCAATGCGCAGCGCCTGCGTACCGGTGCGCTGGAAGACGAGGATTGGGCGCGCGTGACCGGCGCGATCAAGATGCTCAAGGAAACCAAGATCTTCATCGACGACACACCTGGCGTGGCGCCGGAAGTACTGCGTTCCAAGTGCCGCCGGCTCAAGCGCGAGCACGACCTGGGCCTGATCGTCATCGACTACCTGCAGCTGATGTCGGTGCCGGGCAACAGCGAAAACCGCGCGACCGAAATTTCGGAAATCTCGCGCTCGCTGAAAGGCTTGGCCAAGGAGCTCAACGTGCCGGTGATTGCGTTGTCCCAGCTCAACCGCTCGCTGGAAACGCGCACCGACAAGCGCCCGGTGATGGCGGACTTGCGCGAGTCGGGCGCGATCGAGCAGGACGCGGACATGATCGTCTTCATCTACCGCGACGACTACTACAACAAGGAAAATTCGCCGGACAAGGGCCTGGCCGAAATCATCATCGGCAAGCACCGCGGTGGACCGACCGGCTCGTGCAAGCTGAAGTTCTTCGGCGAATACACCCGCTTCGACAACCTGGCGCACGACTCGGTGGGCAGTTTCGAGTAAGCGCTGTCGTGGAACGGCCGGGTGGTCATCCGCCGCCCGGCATCGCGCCATCGTGGCGCCCGCTGGCTTATGCTGCGCAGCCTCATTGTTTGCTGCCGAGTTCGTATGTCATACGCCATCGTCTGGTTCCGTCGCGATCTGCGTCTGGAAGACAACCCGGCCTTGCGCGCCGCACTCGATGCGGGGCATCACCCGATTCCGTTGTACATCGACGCGCCGCACGAAGAGGGCGAATGGACGCCTGGCGCCGCATCGCGCACCTGGCGGCATCGCTCGCTTGCAGCGCTGGACGGTGCCTTGCGCGCGCTCGGCAGCGGGCTGGTCATTCGCGTCGGCAACAGCGCGCAGGTGCTGGATGAGGTGATCGCGCAGACCGGTGCGGTGGCGGTGTACTGGAACCGCAAGTACGAGCCGGCCACCCAGCCGCGCGATGCGCAGATCAAGCGCGATTTGCGCGAGCGCGGCATCGAGGTGCAAAGCTGCAATTGCGCATTGCTGTTCGAACCGTGGCAGTTGTCCACGCAGCAGGGCGGCCCCTACAAGGTGTTTACCCCATTCTGGCGCAACGCGCTGACGCAGTTGCAATTGCCCGCCGCGATAGGTGCGCCGCGCAGTCTGCCGCCATTGCCTGCAAGCTTGAAGACCGATGCGCTCGACACGCTGCAGTTGGTGCCGGGCCTGCAGTGGGACCAGGGTTTCTGGGAGCACTGGCAGCCCGGCGAAGCCGGCGCGCACGAAATGCTGGAGATCTTTATCGACGGCGCGTTGTCTGGATATCGCGAAAACCGCGATCGCCCCGATCGCGTCGGGACCTCGCAACTGTCGCCGCATCTGCACTTCGGCGAAATTGCGCCGTGGCGGATCGCCAGCACCCTGGAGACGCATCGCACTGCGCGCAATGGCGCAGAAATCGATGCCTATATCCGGCAGCTTGGCTGGCGCGACTTTGCCTATCACTTGCTGCATCACTTCCCGGACACCACCAACCAGAATCTCAATCCACGCTTTGCAGGATTCGATTGGGCAACGGTCGATCCGGTTGCATTGCAGGCCTGGCAGCGGGGCCGCACTGGCATTCCGATCGTCGATGCCGGCATGCGCCAGCTCTGGCATACCGGTTGGATGCACAATCGCGTGCGCATGATCGTCGCCAGTTTTTTGTGCAAGCATCTGCGCATCCACTGGATCGAAGGCGCGCGCTGGTTCTGGGACACGCTGGTGGATGCGGACCTGGCCAACAACACCCTGGGCTGGCAGTGGGTGGCCGGCACCGGCGCCGATGCGGCGCCGTATTTCCGTGTGTTCAATCCGGTCACGCAGGCGGAGAAGTTCGATCCGCAGGCCGCCTACATCACGCGCTGGGTACCTGAGCTCGGCAAGCTTGCGGTGAAGGAACGCTTCGCGCCGTGGCTGCATCCGTTGTCGCTGGCGCGGCTGGCACCGGAGTATCCGCGCACGCCGATCATCGGCCTGGCCGAAGGGCGCGATGCGGCGCTGGCGGCGTATGCGAAAACGCGCAGCTAGGCGCGCGGCAGGGCGAGCGAGCTCCTGATTGCGTGGTCAGCTGATGCTCGCTTCTGCGTGTTTTCTTTTGCAAGGCTGAGGCGTTGCACGCATGTGCTGCTACGCCTGTTTCATGCATCAGTCAGTGCATTAGGGAAGCTCTGAACAACGCACCACAGATACGCGACACTACCCGCCTCATCATGTAGAGGATCATCTATGCAGCTGACGTTCGGTGACGCTGAGGGCCTGGGCAAGCGCAAGCAGACCCGGCGCGAGAT
>NZ_VZPL01000034.1 GCF_008801575.1 Xanthomonas cissicola
AGCTCTGGCCTCGTCGCGTTTCAATCTGGAGAACTGCGCGTTCTTCTGCGCTGAGGTGAACGTAGCTCTTTGACATGCATACACCCTACTTGCTGAGAGGGTGTTGCGCTTGGAAGTTGAGTCTAAGCGTGCTTACGAAGGCAACGAAACCCGCCAGTTGGCGCTCGATCTTGGCTTCGTGCCGGTGGTCCCGCCGAAATCCAATCGGGTCGAGCCTTGGGAATACAACCGGGAGATGTACAAGCGGCGCAACGAAGTGGAGAGACTGTTCCGTCGCTTGAAAGGCTACCGCCGGATTTTCTCGCGCTTCGAGAAGCTGGATGTCATGTTCCTTGGATTCCTCAGCTTCGTCCTAGTCGTTGATGGGCTTCGGATGTGTTAACAGGCCCTAGGACAGCGCGCTCAGAAGCGCTGCGTGTATTGCAGGTAGCTGTAGCGTCCCGGGATGGCATAGGCCGAATCGAACGAGTTGGCCGAGGCGCTGAGCGCGACCGGCGGGTCGCGGTCGAAGACGTTGTTCAGACCCAACCGCACGGTCGCATTCCATGGAAGTTGGTAAGACACCTGCATGTCGTTGAACGCGGTCGCCGCAACGTGGCGATAGTTTCCGTTGTCGTCCAGTTCCGAATCGTAGTCCTTCATGCCCGAGTAGTAACGCACGGCCCAGTTGGCGGCCAGATTGCCGTAGCTCCAGTCCAGGGTCAGCGTGCCGCGGGTGCGCCAGTTCGGGTTATTGGTGTGGTAGATGCCGTTGTAGCTTTCCCACGCGGAATTGTCGTCCTGCTTCTGCTCGTTGACCGCCACGTAGGTCGAATCCAGCGTGAGCATGAACTGGCCGATTGCGGTCTGCGGCAGTTTGTAACGCGCAGTGAAATCGTAGCCTTGCATGCGTTGCTCGCCGACATTCACCGGCTGGATCACCAGGCCGGTGATGGCGCCCGTCGCATCGCGGGTCACCAGATCGCAGAACGCCGAGACGTTGAACTGGTAACACTGCGACAGGATCTGATTGGCGCTGAATTCGGTGATGGCGTCGGTGATTTCGATCTTCCACCAGTCCAGCGACACGTCCAGGCCTTGCACCGAGGCCGGGCTGTAGACAAAACCAAGCGTGGTGTTCTTGGATTTTTCCGGTTGCAGATTGGCGTTGCTGGTGTAGGTGAACGGATAGATGGTCTGGCCGGAGTTGCCGCTGGCGCTGTTGTATTCGGCAACGTAATTGGCAGGCACGCCGCGGGCTGCGCATGTGGCCGCGATCGCGCTGGTGTAGGAGGTGCTATTGGTCGAGCAGGGATCGGAATGGGTATCGAAGCTGTCCGATGCGCCCAGATACAGATCTTCGATCGATGGCGCGCGGAAACCGGTCGCGTAATTGCCGCGAATCAATAGGTCGGCGACCGGCTTCCACTTGAAGCCGAACTTGCTATTGGTGGTGCTGCCGAAGGTGTTGTAGTCCGAATAACGCACTGCTGCGCTCAATTCCAGCAACTGCGCACCGGGCACATCCTTCAGCAGTGGGATGGCCACTTCGGTGTAGTAGTCGTTGAGCGTGTACGAGCCAGAGGTGGGCGTGAACGAATTGCCCGAGGTATAGCCGGCCGAGATCAAGGCGTCCGGCGAGGAGAATCCGCTTTCCTCGCGGTGTTCGACACCGGCAGCAAAACTCATCCAGCCGGCGGGCAGCTCGAACAGATCGCCGGTGAGGTTGGCGGTGAAGCTGCTGTTTTTGTATTGATATGTGTTGTGCGCAGTGAACAGGATGTAGTCCAGCATTTCCTGGGTCACGCCACCGGCCGGCGACAAGGGGTTAAACGGTACGCAGCCGGCAATGACGGCGCCGCCGCTGTCCAGGCACGCCAGGGTGCCATTGACGATGCCGGATGCACCGAGTGCATTGCTCAGGTTGAGCAGATTGACATCGCCATACTGGGTTTCGGTCTGGTCGGTCTGGTTGTGCGCAAAGCCCACATCCCAACTGAACTGCCGGTCGGCGAACTGGAAGTCGCCTTCCAGCCCGGTGTACACGTGCGAGGTCTTGACGTCCTGCTGGTAGGTGCGTGCGAATTCGGTCAGGCGGTGCGACCAGCCCACATCGCGCCCGTCGCCGCCGTAGGCGGTGTTGTACGGGTTGTAGTAGCTGTCGCCGCTCAACAGGATGCCGGTGTTGACGGAAGCCAGCGGAAAGCCGGCCAGTTGCTGCGACGACTGGCGGCGGTTATACAGTCCATCGAACTTGAAGCGCACGTTGTCGGTGAGTGCGTAATTGCCCTGCACGTACAACGCGTCGCGCTTCTGTGGCGTGACCAGGTAATTGTCCTTAGCGTAGTTGTAGCCATATTCGGATGTGTTGAAGGCGGTGTACTGGTCCAGGGCGTAGCGCGGATACCTGCTGTCGCCGCTCGCGGTAGCGCTGTCGGGCAACACCGTCCAGGCGCCGCTGGTGCCATTTGCACGGAGGCGGCCGCTTGCCGAGTAGCTGCTGTAGGCCGACGAGCCCGCGCCGTACACTGGCTCGGCCGAGATCTCCCGGTCGCCCGCCATCACCGCATCTTCCTTGACGCTGGACAAGCCGATGACCAGATTGCCGCGCTCGCTGGTGGCGCCCACGGTGGCGTCGAAGGAGGTGCGCTGACCGTCGCCCTGGCCGTACTGGCCAACGTAGGCGTTGACTTCGGCCCCATCGAAATTGGTGCGGGTAATGATGTTGACCACGCCCGCGATGGCATCGGAGCCATAGATCGACGAGGCGCCATCCTTGAGGACTTCCACGCGCTCCACGATGGCCGAGGGAATGGTGTTCAGGTCCACCGAGCCGGACAGGCCCGAGACCCACCGCCGGCCATTGACCAGCACCAGCGTGCGTGAGGCGCCCAGGTTGCGCAGGCTCACCGTGGCCGAGCCGTCGCCGCCGTTGTTGACGGTGGTGTTCATCGTCGCACCGTTGGAGGGGATGCGCTTGAGGACATCGGCAACCGAGGTCAGGCCCTGCTTTTCGATGTCCTGGCGCGTGAGTACCAGCACCGGTTGCGAATTTTCAACATCGACCGAGCGGATGCGCGAACCGGTGACTTCGATCTTGTCCAGGTTGGTCGGATTCTTCTCGGTCTGTTCCTGGGCGATGGCGCTCGTGCTGACGCACAGGCTGATGGCGATCGCGAGCGAACCCCGACGCATCGTCGGGTGGAGCGTTGTCATAGTCATATGTACGGCGGTTCCCGGTAGAGGAGGAGCGACAGCGCGATCCCCGTGAATGACACCTGCATGCGTGCGGTGTCTTCGGCACGCCACGCAGGCTTAGCGGGAATTTAACGAGCGGGTTTCGCCGCCGTTTTTCGCCAATCCGCGCCTTGTTGCATCGCGACGCGCGCAATGCATCGGCGCGCCATGCAATGCCTGGGCAGCGCTGGACGTGTGCTGCAGCGACGTGAGATGACCTGCGCGGACATATGTCGCCGCCGAGCGCGACCACCTTGCTGCACGCAACATCGGGCCAGTGCGGTCGCTGCATCAGTGCGGTATGCCCAGGGGGTTTAGCTCGACGCCGTGCGCGCTGCGGTATCTCGCGACGTTTGTTTAGCTGCGCTGGGTGCGATGTGGTTTAATCGCCGCCGAAGTGGGGGTACCGCAGCGTGCTGCGGTTGAGATAGTCCCTTCGAACCTGATCCGGCTGATACCGGCGTAGGGAAGCTTCGTCAGATGCGATGGTCCGTGTGTGCACGGGCGATCGGTATCGAGCGCCGCCGCTTCGTCCGCACTGCGACTCCTTCGCAGGGCCAGCACACAGGACGAATGCCATGAATGCCGCGCCCACCGTTTTGCAGCAACAAGCCCAGTCGTTGTCGGAGGCTGTCACCCAGCCGATTCCCGGTTCACGCAAGATCTTCGTGCGAGGCTCGCGCGCGGATCTGCAAGTGCCGATGCGCGAGATCGCGTTGACGCGTACGCCCACCTTGTTCGGTGGCGAAGAGAATCCGCCGCTCAGCGTCTACGACACGTCCGGGCCTTACACCGATCCGCGGGTGGCGATCGATCTGGCAGCCGGTCTGGCACCGCTGCGTGCGCAGTGGATTGCCGAGCGTGGCGACACGCTCGCCCTGGACGGGCTGAGCTCCAGCTTCGGGCGTGGCCGCGAGCACGATGCGCGTCTGGATGCAGTGCGCTTTCCGGCGCGGCGTCTGCCGCGGGTCGCGCGCCAGGGCGCCAACGTCACCCAGATGCATTACGCGCGCCGCGGCATCATCACGCCGGAAATGGAGTACGTGGCGATCCGCGAAAATCAGCGCCTGGAAGCGGTGACCGATGCAAGCTTGCGCAAGCAGCATCCGGGCCAGGCGTTCGGCGCCTCGATCCAGCAACGCATTACACCGGAGTTCGTGCGCGAAGAGATCGCACGCGGCCGTGCGATCTTGCCCAACAACATCAATCACCCCGAAAGCGAGCCGATGATCATCGGCCGCAATTTCCTGACCAAGATCAATGCCAACATCGGCAACAGCGCGGTGTCCTCAGGCATTGCCGAAGAAGTCGAGAAGCTGGTGTGGTCGATCCGCTGGGGCGGGGACACGGTCATGGATCTGTCCACCGGCAAGCACATCCATGAGACGCGCGAGTGGATCATCCGCAACTCGCCGGTGCCGATCGGCACGGTGCCGATCTATCAGGCATTGGAAAAGGTCGATGGGCGCGCCGAAGAACTCACCTGGGACATCTTCCGCGACACCTTGATCGAACAGGCCGAACAGGGCGTGGATTACTTCACCATCCACGCTGGCGTGCTGCTGCGCTACGTGCCCCTGACCGCAAAGCGCGTGACCGGCATCGTGTCGCGTGGCGGTTCGATCATGGCCAAGTGGTGCCTGGCGCATCACAAAGAGAACTTTCTCTACACGCACTTCGAAGACATTTGCCAGATCATGAAGGCCTACGACGTGGCGTTTTCGTTGGGCGATGGCCTACGCCCCGGCTGCATTGCCGATGCCAACGACGCGGCGCAATTCGGCGAGCTGGAAACGCTGGGCGAGCTGACCAAGCTCGCCTGGCAGCACGATGTGCAGACCATGATCGAAGGTCCCGGCCATGTGCCGATGCAATTGATCAAGGAAAACATGGACAAGCAGCTGCGCGAATGCGGCGAGGCGCCGTTCTACACCCTGGGCCCGCTGACCACCGACATCGCGCCGGGCTACGACCACATCACCAGCGCGATCGGCGCGGCAATGATCGGCTGGTTCGGCACCGCCATGCTCTGCTACGTCACTCCGAAAGAACACCTGGGCCTGCCCAACCGGCAGGACGTGCGCGACGGCATCATGGCCTACAAGATCGCCGCGCATGCGGCCGACCTCGCCAAGGGGCATCCGGGCGCGCAGGTGCGCGACAACGCCTTGAGCAAGGCGCGTTTCGAGTTTCGTTGGGACGACCAGTTCCATCTTGGCCTGGATCCTGAAAAGGCCAAGGAGTTCCACGATGAGACCCTGCCTAAGGACGCGCACAAGCTGGCGCACTTCTGCTCGATGTGCGGGCCGCACTTCTGTTCGATGAAGATTACCCAGGACGTGCGTGATTACGCGAACGAGCACGGCGTGAGCGAGGCGCAAGCGCTATCGACAGGCATGCAGGAAAAGTCCGCGCAATTTGTCGCGCAGGGTGCACAGGTCTATCGCGCCACCTGACGCGTGACATGGCAGCGCTTCACAGATCGTATGTAGCGCCTGCTTAGGAAAAATTCAGTTTTATATCGAATAGATTGCAGCGCGGTTCGCAAGTGCCGCGCTACGACCGGGTTGCAAGCGATTCCAGTAGATAAGGGTTTAGGCTGATTTAGCTGAATCGCAGATAAAAAAATCGCGCCAGAAGGCGCGAAGGGTACGTCGTCATTATTCGAATTCGTCGGCGAGAGAGAGAGAGCCTGACGCTGCCGCCTGTCGTAGGAAGCAACGGGGCATAGCGTAAAATTTGCACCAAATGGATGCATGACACAGTTGGTCGTCGTCCTTTGCCGAATTTGGCGTTTCGCGAAAAGCGCGGGGCGCTCTTTGTTGTTCTTGCATGCCGACGCGTGTTTTTTGCCGATGAGTGTTCCTCCCGTCATTGCAATGCCATCGGGCCGGCTACGGGTCGGCCAGTGCGTGGTCGACGTTGCCTCGCGCGAGGTGCACGCACCTGGCGCAAAGCGTCCGCTGCGGCTGGCGCCCAAATCCCTGGCGGTGTTGCTGACCCTGGCGCGGCAGCCGGGCCAGGTGGTCACGCGCGAGCAACTGCTGGCCGAGGTTTGGCCCGATACCTTGCCGACCAACGATGTGGTGACCCAGGCGGTCACGCAGCTGCGCAAGGCGTTTGCCAGCCACGGCGGGCAGCGCTCGGAGCACATCGAGACCATCGCCAAGACCGGGTATCGCTTGATGGCGGCGGTCGTGTGGGAAGCGCATGCACCTGCATCGGCAACGCTGCCGGATGAGGCACCTGATTCGGATGCGTTCGAGCCGGCTCAGCCACACGCAGGCGTGGCGTCCGTCCCCGCGCAGTCCGATGCACCACCCATCCGCGCCGCGCGTGCCCAGCCTGTGGCGCCCGTCGCTGCGGAACCGGCCGCTTCGACGCCGGCCGCGCCGCGGCAACGGCGCTCGATGGCGCTGGCAGTCGCCTGCGTGGCGTTGCTGGTCGTGCTGGGGCTTGCGGTATGGACCTCATGGCGACGTGCCCCAGCGCCTGAAGCCGCGCAAGGGCCTGCGGTCTTGGGCAGCCCCAAGCGGCCGTATCAGGTGATTACCGCAGGCGGTGGCTTCGATCTCACGCCAAGCCTGTCGCCCGATGGCGCGATGGTGGCGTACGCCTCATTGACCGGCGATCGTGCCGGCACCTCGATCCTGGTCAAGACCACCGACAACGCCTATCCGCGGGTACTGGAGACGCCTGGACCCGGCGTTTCCGATCGTTTGCCGGCGTGGTCGCCGGATGGCCGCCAGATCGCGTTTTCCAGGCAGGGGCCCGATGGGAGCTGCCGGATCATGATCGCTGCGGCCACCGGGCCGGCGGCCTCGCGCGAGCTCGTGCGGTGCGATGGTGCCGACATGCTGAGTTTCAGCTGGTCGCCGGATGGGCGCGCGCTGGTATTTGGCAGCATGACCGGCACGCGCGGCGCGGCCCGCATGCGTCGCCTGGATCTGGCAACCAGGCAGTGGCAGGCGCTGGACTACCCGGCGCAGGCGGGTGATTTCGATTACGCGCCGCGGTATTCGCCCGATGGGAATTGGATTGTCTTTCTGCGTAATCCGCAGCTCGGGGACCTGTGGCGGATTCCGGCCGAAGGCGGCGTTGCCGAACGGCTCACCCATGACAACGCCGATATCCGTGGATGGAGTTGGCTGCCCGACGGCAGCGGTTTGATCTTCGGGCGTCGCGTGGACAGCGAGGCGCGGCTGTATCGTCTCGATCTGCGAGACCACAGCTTGCACGATGTGGGCGTGGACGATGCGCAGGCACCGGACGTGGCGCACGGCCATCTGGTGTTCGTGCAACGCAAGCCGCAATTCGGCGTCTACCAGGTCATTGGCGACACGATGAACGGCGGCTACATTCGACGCCGCCTGTTTCCATCCAGCGGGCGCGACGATCAGCCGATGATCGCGCCGGACGGGCGCCAGCTGATCTTTGCATCCAATCGATCCGGTGCGTACGGGCTGTGGTGGGGCGATGTCAGCAAGCCCGGCTCGGTGCGCTTGATCGAAGGGCTGCGCCCGGATTCTCGCCAGGCCGCCGACTGGTCAGCCGATTCGCAACGCGTGCTGGTCAGCGGCAGCGATGCAGCCGGGCATGCCGCGTTGTTCGAAGTGACCCCCGGTAGCGGCCAGGTGGTGCGACTGCCTGTGCCGCAGCCGCGCCCGCTGCAGGCGATCAATCTTCCCGACCCCCACCGGTTGCTGGTGCTTGCTGCTGCCGACGACGGGCATACCTTCGCAACGCTGTACGACCGGCGCAGCAGCCCATGGCGCGCGCTGGCAACGCTGCAGGACGTTTCGCAACTACGCCTGGACCGCGTCAGCGGACAGGTGTTGCTGACTCGTCTCAGCGGCGGCGGTGTCTGGCAGGTCGCTCCGTCGCTGGCGGCCGATACCTTGCATGCCGTCGATCCGCAGCAGCCGTCGCGCTGGCGGTATCGCAGTTGGGCGCCGGGCGTGAATGGCCAGCTGCATTACCTGTCGTCGACCGACAGTTGCGCTGCCTACGATAGCGAGCTGCGCAGCGGTCGCGGCCAGTGTCTGGATGCGGTCAAGTTCACCACCATCAACGGTTTCAGCCTGAACCAGCATGACGGGACGCTCTATGTGTCGCTGGCCGAAGAAGATGGCAGCGCTATTGCGTACATGGCGCTGCCGCAGCATTCCGTGGCGCCTGTTGGCGTCATTGCTAACTTATTGTCGGTATTGAGAAAAATCACCTCGTAAGTTCTTCGGAAAGGCTTCGTGGCAATTTCGGCACAGTTTCGTCAAAACTTCCTGACCGACGCCACATTCGGCAAAACACTACGCCCTCTTTTGTACAGGGGGCTGCCAACATGCAACAGGTCATCACTGCAGATCGTGGGCTCGCGCTCGCGCTGGATAGCGCCAGCGAGTCGACATCGACCACTTGTCTGGCGGTCTCGCGGCTCGGCAGCATCCGCACCAGCGCGGCGACATTCACGTTGTGGATTCAACTGCGTGGACGCGCATGGGTGGAATCCAAGGAAGGCCGCTTTCGTCTGCGCGCCGGCGACTGGATCGCCTTCGACAAGGATTCCCATCCCACCGTGCAGGCAGACCGCAGCGCGCTATGGGTGGGCGTCGGTCTGGATGGCGAGAGCCTGCAGTCGCTCGCTGAACTGACCGACGCCACGCTGTATCCCGGCCGTGCCCAGTTGTCGCGCGGCGATCTGCGCATCGCCTTGCGCTTGTGGCGCAATGCTGCCGCACAAAGCGGCAGTGCGTCCGCGCGGCCGTTGCTGTTGCACCTGGCCGCGATGCAGCGCGATTTCATTGCGCAGGAACAGCGTTGCCCGGGCCGCTCGCGCAGCCGTCGGCGTCAGGTGTTCGGGCGCATGCAGCGTGCGCGGCTGTACCTGGAAGGCAACAGCGACCGCGTGGTGCGCATCAGCGAACTGGCGCAGCTGACCAATTTTTCCAGCTGGTACGTCTCCAAGACGTTTCAGAGCTTGTACGAAGAAAGCCCGCAAGCGCTGTCGGCACGCTTGCGTCTGGAGCGTGCCTCCGATTTGTTGCGCGATACCTCGATGATGATCGGCGAGGTTGCAGCGGCAAGCGGCTTCGACAATTGCTGCAGCTTCGCGCGTGCGTTTCGTGCGCGCTTCGGTGTCTCCGCATCGCACTACCGCGACCAAACGGCAAATCCGCCAGATTCGGCAAAGCCACGTAGCGTGACGCGCAAAGCGACGGCGTTCACGCAATCGTAATTTGCACAGGGGCGCTTAACGCGCCACTAACGAACCCTGGAGAGATTGATGAACCTTCGCACTTCCGCAGTGCGGCTGGGCCTGTTGCCCGCCGGTATTGCGATCGCGTTGACGCCGGCTTTTGCCGCCGCACAAGAGTCGACCACCACGCTTGACCGTATCGAGATCACCGGCTCGCGCATCCGTAGCGCGGACGTCGAGACGCAGCAGCCGATCTTGACGCTTGACCGTCAAGCGTTGGAAAAGCAGGGCCTGACGTCTGTTGCCGACGTGCTGCAGAACCTGACCTCCGCCGGTTCCCCGGCTATCTCGCGCGCCGACGCGCTGTCGTCCGGCGAAGACGTTGGCGGTTACTACGTCGATCTGCGCAATCTCGGCGCGCAGCGTACGTTGGTGCTGGTGAACGGTAAGCGTCTGGGTGCGTCGACCTCCGGTCTGCAAGATCTCAGCCAGATTCCGATGTCGGCAATCGAGCGTATTGAAGTGCTGAAGGACGGCGCCTCGTCCATCTACGGCTCCGACGCGATCGCCGGTGTGGTCAACGTCATCACGCGTAAGCGTTTCGACGGCGCTGAAGCCAGCGTGCAGTTCGGCCAGTTCGGCCAGGGCGACGGCGACACCACGCAGTACTCCTTCACTGTTGGCTCGCAGGGCGAGCGCGGTGGCGTGACGCTGTCTGCCGAATATTCCAAGCAGGACCCGGTGTTCGCCAAGAACCGTTGGTTCAGCCGCGATGGTTCGCGTGGTCCCAACTCGACCCCGAACAGCTGGAGCCCGATCAGCCAGAACGGTTCGTGGTGCAATCCGCTGCAGGTCGACTGCGATGATCCGGACACCGCGGTGTGGCAGACGCTCAACGCCGGCGGCAACCCGAACAACCCGGCCGACTATCACCGCATCACGCCGGCCGAGTACGCCAACTCGAACCAGCAGATGATGGTGCAGACCGGTATCGAGCGGAAGTCGGTGTTCGCCAACGTCAACTACGACGTTGCCGATGCCATCACCTTCAACGCCGATATTGCTTACAACGAGCGCACGACCGATGGACAGATCGCGGGCTACCCGTATCAGTCCGGTTCGTTCGGCACTCCGCTGGAAGGCAGCAGTGCGTTCAATCCGATTGGCCAGGATGTCGACTTCCGTCACCGTCTGTGGGAAGTGCCGCGCGCCAGCGAAAACCAGCTCAAGACCCTGCGCTTCGCGCCGACCTTGAGTGGCTACTTCGACATCGGCGGCAAGACCTGGGACTGGGACGTGGGTGCGTTGTGGAACCGCAACGAGAACACCAAGCGCAGCCGTGGCGACATGAGCCTCATCGCGTCGCGTCAGGCACTGGGCCCGTCCTTCATCAACGGCCAGGGCGTTGCGCAGTGCGGGACCGCTGCAGACCCGATCTCGTTGTCGGCCTGCCGTCCGTGGAATCCGCTGCTGCCGTACAACGTTGCAGGTCAGGGCTCGCTTGCCGACCCGGCGCTGCAGGAATTCCTGTTCCCGACCTTCACCGATACCGGCCTGACCAAGACCACCAGCTTCACCGCAAACCTGTCCGGTTCGGTGGTTGAGCTGCCGGCTGGCGATCTGGGCGTTGCGGTGGGCTATGAACACCGCAAGGAAGAAGGTCGCTTCTCTCCGGATGCGTTTGCGCAGTCGGGCGAAAGCACCGGCCTGGGTGCCAAGACCACGCAGGGCCAGTACTCGCTGGACGAGGTCTACCTCGAATTGAATGTTCCGCTCCTGAGCGATGTCGCTTTCGCCAAGGAACTGACCTTCAACGCCGCAACGCGTTATTCGGACTACAGCAACTTCGGTAACACGCTGAACTCGAAGTTCGGCCTGACCTGGCGTCCGCTGGAAGACCTGCTGGTGCGTGCGACGTATGCGGAAGGTTTCCGTGCGCCGACCATCAGCGACCTGTATGGTGGCCTCAGCAGCAGCTTCGAGTCTTACATCGATCCTTGCGGCGTCGGCGCCCCGAACAGCGTCAACGGCAACGCAGCTTGCAACAATGCCAATGTTCCGCTCGGCTATACCCAGCTCGGCCAGGGCTTCGTGCCTTGCACGACCTATCCGTGCCAGACGCCTGATGAATTCATCAGCGGCGCCAACCCGAACCTGAAGCCGGAAACCTCCACGAGCAAGACCGCCGGTCTGGTCTGGAGCCCGCGTTGGGTGCAGGGTCTGGACATCTCGCTGGATTGGTACCGCTACGAGATCAACGACATGATCATCGCCGATAGCGTCGACCGCATCCTGCGCGACTGCTATGTGCTCGGCAATGCAGAACGTTGCGCAAATGTCACACGCGCAGCCGATGGTCATATCTCGGCGATGAGCTACGGCGTGGCCAACCTCGGTCAGATGGAAACCGAAGGCTACGACCTGGGTGTGAAGTACCGCCTGCCGGAAACGGCCATCGGTTCCTTCACCTTCGACTGGCAGACCAGCTACGTCAGCAAGTACGACGAGGCCGGCCAGGACAGCGCAGGCAACGCCATCATGATTGGTCGCGTCGGCGAGCCGGGCATCTTCCGCGTGCGTTCGAACGTTGGCGTGAACTGGTCGCTGGGTGATTTCGGCGTCAACTACACCCTGCGTTACTACTCGGGCATGAAGGAAAGCTGCATCACGCTGGCCGAAGGCTATTGCGATGCGCCGGACCATGTCGCCAATGGCGAGTCCGACCCGCTGCGTCACACCGGCGCCAATACCTTCCACGACCTGCAGGTCAACTGGAAGGCGCCGTGGGACGCAACGATCGCACTTGGCGCGAACAATGTGTTCGATCACCGCGGTCCGCTGCAGTACTCGGCACCGAACAGCAGCTTCGCCTACTACGGCGGCTTTGAAATCGGTCGTTTCGTGTACATGAAGTACACCCAGCGCTTCTGATCCATCGACGCGCGTGGTAAATAAAAGACGGGCCGCAAGGCCCGTCTTTTTTATTTGCAATTTGCTGATGCGATGAGGGAGCTGCGCGTGCGACGCGGTGATTTAGATGCAGGGTAATCGCTGCGCTACTCAAGCGCTGCGGCACTCCGCGAAGAGCGCGCGCAGGAGGTGGAAGTCGTCGAGTGATGCGGCTCGAGAGAACTGCCGTCCTTATTCTCGTGCAGCTTCCACAGCGCTTGAGCGCACTGTCCTGCCCGTAGTGCGGTGCGCTACGGGTGAGGGTCGTCATCACCCAGACCAAGGCTTGCAATGCGCGGCCCTGGCGCAACGGCTCCATGCAGGGGGGCGGTGGAAGAAGCGGCATAAAAAACGCGGCCCTGGCCGCGTTTTTTTCAGGCACGCCGCATGCGACTAACCTACGCCTCGGTAAGCCCCAGCAACGTGTCGGCCTGTTCGCGCCAGCTTGGCAGGCGCGCGATGACGCCGACCTTGGTCAGGTACTCTTCGTCCACGCTTTCGCCGCTGGCCAATGCCGTGGCGACATGCACTGCGCCGGTGACCCAGAAGCTGCGCATGCTGGAACGCAGCGGATGGCGATGGAAGGCCACCGCTTCGATGATGGGCATCGGCAAGCCCCACAGGCCGAGCAGGTAGGCGCCGGCTTCGGTGTGACCCAGGCGTTCGTCGCCGCCTTCGGCCGGGGCTTCGCGCTCGTCGCGCACGCCCGGCAGCAGCAGGCCGATGTCGGCCAGCAATGCGGCGGTGGAACCGAGTTCTGCGCTGGTCGGCGGAAGCACCTTGGCCGCCAGGCGCGAGGAGAGCAGGGCGCGGCGCTGCATCGCGTTGCGCTCTGCCGGTGTGAGCGTCTGGACCGAAAACACTTCGCTGGCCAGTACCAGATCGCGCAGCGTCGCCACGCCCAGGCGGGTCACCGCCGTGCGCAGATCGGTAATGCTGCGGCCACCGGAAAAGAACGCCGAATTGCACAATTGCAGCACTTTCGCCGCGATCGCCGGGTCGCCGGCGATCAGCTTGGCGATATCGGCCGCATCGGCGCCGTCGTCCTCTTCCAGCGCATGCATCAGGCTCAGGTACAAATGCGGAGGCGAGGGCAGCTTTTCGATCCGCCCGATCGCCGCGCGCAGGCGCGGATTGCTGAGCAACTCGCGCAGTTCTTCCAGGCTGGTGACCGCTTCGAGCAGCACTTCGGGTGCCAGCGGCATCGGCAAGAAGCGATGCGCCACGCCGATGATGCGGGCCGGCGGCGTGCGCTGGCCGCCTTGCGCATCGATCAACGCAATACGAATGGTGTCCGGGCGCAGCGTGCGGATTTGCCCCAGCAAGGTGGCGGCAGTCAGGTCCGGCAGCACCGGGGCAACGATGACGGCGTCGAACGGCGACAGCGCGGCAGCTTCGATCGCCGAATTGCCATCGGCCACCTGCTGCGCCTGCCACTGGTCGCCCAGGTCGGCGACATAGTCGACAAGGTCGGACGGAAGACTGGCTTCGTCCCCAACAAACAGAATACGCAAGACACTTCCCCAGAAGTCACCGGTGACAGACACCGGCCAAACGCTTTCGGCAATGTACCCAACCTGCCGACTGCGGTCACCGGGATCACGCCAGAAGCGTGATCCCGGTCGCCCGCCCTACACGCAGGGCAGCATCACGATCGATGGATCAGGGTGCGTCGGAATTGTAGCGTTCCACCGACTCGGTCAGGATGCGCTTGGCCTCGGCCGCGCCGCCCCAGCCATCCAGCTTGACCCACTTGCCCTTCTCCAAGTCCTTGTAGTGCTCGAAGAAGTGGCCGATACGCTCCATCCAGTGGCTGGACACCTGGTTGATGTCTTCGATGTGCGCGTAACCGGAGAAGATCTTCTCGATCGGCACGGCCAGGATCTTTTCGTCGCTGCCGGCTTCGTCGCTCATGCGCAGCACGCCCACCGGACGGCAGCGCACCACCGAGCCCGGCACCAATGGCAACGGCAGCACCACCAGCACGTCGGCCGGGTCGCCATCGCCGCACAGGGTGTTGGGCACGTAGCCATAGTTGCAGGGGTAACGCATCGGGGTCGACAGAATGCGGTCCACGAAGATCGCCCCGCTGGCCTTGTCGACTTCGTACTTGACCGGCTCGGAATCCTTAGGGATCTCGATGACGACGTTGATTTCTTCCGGCAGATTCTTGCCAGAGGTGACCAGTTCAAGGCCCATGCGGGTAGCTCCGAGGCGTCAGCAGTGTGTGGAGCGCGATTCTACGCGTTCGGCTGTTGCGCTGCAGCGACACTGAATGGGCAATGTCCTGACCGCTGCGTGCGGCATAGCCCGCGTTCATCACGGGTGGCTGCCTGATCGTTGCGGCCCGTCCGGCGGCGCACCCTGCAGACTCATCCACCGCATAGGAATTGCCCATGTCCAGGCTTGCGCGTTTGCTCGTTCTCCTGCTGCTGTCCCTTACCGCCCAGATCGCCGCCGCCACGCCTCCACCCACTTTCGTGGATGCGGTGGACTGGCCCGCCGATGGCGAGGGTTGGGAGGCGTTTATCGACCTGGAGCAGCGGCTGGACCGCGACTTCGACAATATTTGCGGCGATACCTTTTGCGGTGGCGACTTCAGCGACTACCAGCCGCTACGCTTCCGCTGCTCGGTGCATCGCGTCACCGGGGTGGTGCGGAGCTGCATCTGGACCTTCGGCGCCAGTGAGGTCAGCGTCGACCCGCGCAACGGTTACCTGCGGTCGGACAGCCGGGTGTGGCGCTGCACTGCACCGTTGAAGGCCGGTACCCGCCTGGATGAGATGTATCGCACGCTTGCGGTGGCCAATCCGCTGTTCGAGCCACTGCCGGGCGGCGCACCGCCGATCTATGACGGCTTGATCGGCTGCCTGTGATCGTTGGTCGGGGCGGGACGGGGGGCTTGCCAAGATGGGCCAGCCCCTTCCACCTGGGGGCGGCATCTTCGTATCGACGATGGTCGCCGCCAGCGGGCGCCGGCGTGATGCCGATCCTGAGCTGGTCAGCGCAAATGACCGGGTCCGACCGCGCCCTTATTGGCCTGGTCCCTGGGCCGCAGCGTTGCCACTTTCCGCTTGACCTGCCGCGACGGGTTTGGTTGGTCGGCTGCTCCCGTCGTCGCAGCGTTACAGCAGGGGCACGAGCAATAAGGCCACGATGTTGATGATCTTGATCAACGGGTTGATCGCCGGCCCCGCGGTGTCTTTGTATGGGTCACCGACTGTGTCGCCGGTAATCGCAGCCTTGTGCGCCTCGCTGCCTTTCCCGCCGAAGTGGCCGTCCTCGATGTATTTCTTGGCGTTGTCCCAGGCGCCGCCGCCAGTGGTCATCGAAATCGCCAGGAACAAGCCAGTGACAATCGTGCCGATCAACAAGCCACCCAGTGCACGCGGCCCCAGTAGCAACCCGACGATGATCGGAACCACCACCGGCAGCAGCGAAGGCACGATCATTTCGCCAATCGCCGAACGGGTCAGCATATCGACCGCGCGGTCGTACTGCGGCTTGGCGGTGCCGGCCATGATGCCGGGAAGCTCGCGGAACTGGCGGCGCACTTCTTCCACCACGGCGCCCGCGGCGCGGCCGACCGCTTCCATCGCCATCGCGCCGAACAGATACGGAATCAGCCCGCCAATCAGCAGCCCGATGATCACCGTGTGGTCGGATAGATCGAAGGCGTACACCTGGTCGGGATTGGCCGCCTGCAGGTTGTGCGTGTAGTCGGCAAACAGCACCAACGCAGCCAGCGCCGCCGATCCGATCGCGTAGCCCTTGGTCACTGCCTTGGTGGTGTTGCCCACCGCGTCCAGCGGGTCGGTGATGTTGCGGACCTCAGGGGGGAGCTCGGCCATCTCGGCGATGCCGCCGGCGTTATCGGTAATCGGCCCATACGCATCCAGGGCAACGATCATGCCGGCCATCGACAACATGGCCGTCGCTGCAATCGCAATGCCGTACAAGCTGCCGAAATGGAACGCCCCCCAGATTGCTGCACAGACCGCGATCACCGGCAGCGCGGTGGATTTCATCGAAATACCGAGCCCTGCGATGATGTTGGTGCCGTGCCCGGTGGTGCTGGCCGATGCAACATGCTGCACCGGGGTGTACTGCGTGCCGGTGTAGTACTCGGTGATCCACACGATCAGGCCGGTGAGCACCAGGCCGATCAGTGCGCAGGCGTACAACGCCGTGGCGCCGTGGATGTTGTCGCGCATCAGCGATTGGGTGATGGGCCAGTAAGCCAACGCCGCCAGTACGCCCGACACGATGACGCCTTTGTAAAGCGCACCCATGATCGAACCGCCGTCTTTGACCTTGACGAAGGCCGCGCCCACGATCGAGGCGATGATCGATACCCCGCCGAGCACCAATGGATAGAGCACGGCATGCGAACCGGTGTCGGCCAACGTCAGACTGCCGAGCAGCATGGTGGCGATCACGGTGACTGCGTAGGTTTCGAACAGATCGGCCGCCATGCCGGCGCAGTCGCCCACGTTGTCGCCGACATTGTCCGCAATCACCGCCGGGTTGCGTGGATCGTCCTCGGGAATGCCGGCCTCGACCTTGCCGACAAGATCGGCGCCCACATCTGCGCCCTTGGTGAAAATTCCGCCACCCAGGCGCGCGAAGATCGAGATCAACGACGACCCGAAGGCCAACCCGACCAATGCATGCAGGTTCTGCTCCAGTGGCAGCCCCATGCCTTGCAGCACAGCAAAGTAGCCCGCCACGCCGAGCAGCCCCAGGCCGACCACCAGCATGCCGGTGATCGCCCCGCCACGGAACGCCACATCCATCGCCTTGCCAATGCCATGCCGCGCCGCTTCGGCGGTGCGGACATTGGCGCGCACCGACACGTTCATGCCGATATAGCCGGCTAACCCGGACAACACCGCACCCAGTGCAAACCCGATCGCGGTGTACCAACTCAGGAACAGCCCGACCAACACGAACAGCACCGCCCCAGCAACCGAAATGGTGAGGTATTGCCGGTTGAGATAGGCACGCGCGCCTTCCTGGATCGCGGCGGCGATCTCCTGCATGCGTACATTGCCGCTCGGCTGCGCGACCACCCAGCGCGCCGACACGATTCCATAGACGATTGCCAAGACCGCACAACCCAGCGCAAGCCACAACCCGTAGTGTTCCAGCATGACCCCTCCCAAGAGAATGGATGTCGTCCGGTCGGGACGAACCAAGGGCGATGCACACAACGAGTGGACTGACGAATACGGACTCGACGGCCGCCTGGGCCGTAATGCGCGTCGCGAATGTTCAGGTGGCCGGATCGCGACCGAGTATGCGCCGCGGCTTGCGTGGCGACCAGCGTGATGGCTTTGGCGCGTCGTTCAGTTGCGGCGTGACAGCCTGCGGCCAACGTGATTCGGTCGACCAGGAGTGTAAATGCCACACCATACCGCGCAAAAATATGCCGCGATGCTCGCGACGCTGTTGCTGACGAGCCAAGCGTTTGCGGCCGATCCCACGCCCGAACTCAAGCCACGCGCACCCGGCACCGCGCAAGCGGTCGGTGCCGTGCACACCTTGCGTCAGATCCCGGAAGCCTGCGCACGACTGGAAGGCGTGTTTACCGGAAATGCTGCACAGCCGTATACATTGTCGGTGGTCCGCAGCAGCCCCACCTGCCAGCCACGTGCACGCTTCGTGGATTTCGCCAAGGCCGCGCCCAGTGTCGCCTCGGGCTGGATCTTCAACGATGTGATCCGTGTACCAAGCGCAGCGTGCCCGTCACAGCAAGCGGTCGTGCGCGTGTGGCGCAAGCCGGCCGACGCAAAGCCACAACTCGATGGCCAGGGCCAGTCGCGCATCTATCTGGAAGACGCCAAGCAGCAAGCCGCTGCCGGCAAGATTCCGCAAGTACCGATGTTCGCTGCGCAGATGACGATGGGAGGCAAGGCGTGTCAGTAAGTCGAGACTTTGCTCTGCATCCGTAACGACGAAGCCCGGCCAGGCCGGGGTTCGCTTTCAGTGCATGCACCGGTGTATCAATTGCTTCGACAGTCGCCAAGACAACGCGCTTTCATAAACCTGTCGTACTGACCTACGCCCTCAGCGCCACCTTTCGTTAGGGCGCAACCCACGCGCATGAGTCGCCCGATGTGCCGCCGCCTCGGCGGAGAGTTGAACATCGCTGTGCATCCCACGCGGCACCGATCTCACCCCTCCCAAGCTGGCAATTTCTTCGCCACCGCGACATTCTTCAAACTCACATACTTCGGCAAGCCATCGCTGCCGTAGGCCAGCGCGGCTTCGCCCTTGATCAACGGGGCGAAGTAGCGGCGGGCGCGTTCGGTGATGCCGAAGCCGTCCTTGCGCAGGAAGCTGGGCGGCATCTTCTTTTCGTGATTGGCCACCTTGTGCAGGGGGACGGGCACGATCTTCCAGCGGTAGGGTGCGTCGCTGACGCGTTCGATCACCGGGATCACCGCGTTCATGCCTTTGATCGCGTATTGCACGGCGGCCTTGCCGACCGCTTGCGCCTGTTCCCAGTCCGTCTTGGATGCGAGGTGGCGTGCGGAGCGCTGCAGGTAATCCGGCAACGTCCAGTGCACCTTGTAACCGAGTTCCTGTTTGACCTGTGCGGCCAGGAACGAGGCCACGCCGCCGAGCTGTGCATGGCCGAACGAGTCGGCCGCGCCACCGGCATCGGCGACGAACTTGCCGTGTGCGTCCTGGATGCCCTCGCTGGCCACCACCACGCACCAGCCGACCTTCTCCACCACCTGTTTCACCTTGGCCAGGAATGCAGCCTGGTCGTAGGCGCGTTCGGGTAGCAGGATGATCTGCGGGGCGTCGTCCGGGCCTTGCCCGGCCAGGCCTCCCGCTGCGGCCAGCCAACCGGCATGGCGGCCCATCGCCTCATAGATGAAGACCTTGGTGGAGGTGTCGGCCATGGCGGCGACATCCAGTGCGGCCTCGCGTACCGAGACGGCGGTGTACTTGGCCGCCGAGCCGAAGCCAGGGCAGGTGTCGGTCACCGCCAGATCGTTGTCGATGGTCTTTGGCACGCCGATGCAGTGCAGCGGGTAACCATAGGCCTTTGCGAGTTGCGAGACCTTCCACGCGGTGTCGGCCGAGTCGTTGCCGCCGTTGTAGAGGAACCAGCGGACGTCGTGCGCGCGCAGCACGTCGAGCAGACGTTCGTACTTGGCGCTGTCTTCCTCCAGCGATTTGAGCTTGTAGCGGCACGAGCCGAAAGCGCCGCCGGGGGTCTGCGCCAATGCGGCAATGGCTGCAGCGGATTCCTTGGAGGTGTCGATCAACTCCTCGCGCAAGGCGCCCAGGATGCCGTTGCGTGCCGCCAGTACCTTGATCTTGCGTGCGCGCGCTTCGGCGATGACGCCGGCGGCGGTGGCATTGATGACGGCGGTGACACCGCCGGATTGGGCATAGAGCAGGTTGCCAGTGGTCATAGGGGGACAGACTCCTCACATGGGAACATGGCGCAGGGGGACAGTGCCGGGACATTCCCCGGATGCGGTAAGCTGCACGGCCATACGGTCAGCGCCGGCGAAGACGTCAGTCTAACGCCGCCCACCGCAACGCGTTTTTATTCGAAAGTGGAGTCCACTGATGCGATTGGTTCTGTTGGGACCGCCCGGTTCGGGCAAGGGCACCCAGGCGACACGTCTCAAAGACACGTTTGATATTCCGCATATTTCCACCGGCGACCTGTTGCGCGCCGAAGTGGCCGCTGGCTCGCCGCTGGGATTGAAGGCCAAGGAAGTGATGGCACGCGGCGACCTGGTGTCCGACGACATTCTGCTCGGCATGCTCGAGGCGCGCCTTGGCCAGGCCGATGTGGCCAAGGGTTTCATCCTGGATGGCTACCCGCGCAACGTGGCCCAGGCCAATGCGCTGGACGAATTGCTCGGCAAGATCGGTCAGCCGCTGGATGCCGTGGTGCAGCTGGAGGTGGCCAGCGAGTTGCTGGTCGAGCGCATCGCCGGTCGTGCCAAGGCCGAAGGCCGCGAAGACGATAATCCGGAATCGGTGCGCAAGCGTCTGCAGGTCTACACCGATTCCACTGCACCGGTGATCGGCTTCTACGAGCAGCGCGGCAAGTTGGCGCGCGTGGATGGCGTGGGTTCGCTGGACGAAGTGCTGGAGCGCATCAGCAAGGCGCTCGGGCGCTGAGTCGGTAGGGGGACGCCCGGCGCAAGGCACGGTCTCGGCCATGCGCGGCCTCTGGTCGCGCTGCTTTCTCGCCGTGATCGCCCGGACAACGTTACCCAAAAGAAAAACCCCGGACGTACAAGACGCCCGGGGCAGAATAACGCCAGTAGTAGGCTTGCTCAGAGCCCCGACAGCATGAGCTCCCTGGGGATTTGGCCTCTTGGGGAGTAGGACCAAAGGGATACTGCGACTGGCGTTCAGCATAGTGAGCGATGTGACCGGGTTCGCACATCGGGAAATTCCCGACAGTACGGTAGGAAATCCCCGACACCTGGGCTTGCGTTGGATCGGAATGTCCGGCAACTGCGGCGATCGGCGACAATAGGCGGCATGAGCAAACTCCACATTCTCGGCATCGCCGGAACTTTCATGGGCGGTGTGGCCGCCCTGGCGCGTGAGCTGGGCTGGCAGGTGGAAGGCAGCGACCAGGCCATCTATCCGCCGATGTCCACACAACTGGAAACGCTGGGCATTGCGCTGGAACAGGGATACGCGCCGTCCAATATTTCTCCGGACGCGACCGAGGTGGTTGTCGGTAATGCCCTGTCGCGCGGCAATCCGGCGGTGGAGGCGGTGCTGGATGCCGGCCGCCGGTACACCTCCGGCGCGCAGTGGCTGGCCGAGCAGGTGCTGCCGGGCCGCGACACGCTGGCGGTCGCCGGCACCCATGGCAAGACCACCACCACCACCATCCTGAGCTACCTGCTGGAGGCGGCCGGGCGCGCGCCGGGGTTTCTGATCGGTGGCGTGGCCGAAGATTTCGGCGTGTCGGCGCGACTGGGCCAGGGGCGCGAATTCGTGGTGGAAGCCGACGAATACGACACCGCGTTTTTCGACAAGCGCAGCAAGTTCGTGCACTACCGGCCATTGGTGGCGATCCTCAATAACCTGGAATACGACCACGCCGACATCTTCCCGGACGTAGCCGCCATCCAGCGCCAGTTTCACCATCTGGTGCGCACGGTGCCCAAGCGCGGTCGCCTGATCGTCAACGGCGAAGACGCGCACCTGGCCGAGGTGCTGGCGATGGGATGCTGGACGCCGGTGGAGCGGTTCGGCTTCGAGGCGTCGCTGGACTGGAGTGCGCGTTTGATCGCGGCCGATGGCAGCGCATTTGCGGTGCTGCATCGTGGCGTGGAAATTGGCCAGGTGCAGTGGCCGCTGGTTGGGCGGCACAACGTCCTGAACGGGTTGGCGGCGCTGGTGGCGGTGCAGGCGGTGGGTGTGGATCCGGCGACGGTGATGCCGGCACTGGCGCAGTTCCAGAGCGTCAAGCGGCGGCTGGAAGTCATTGGCAACGCGCGCGACATCACCGTGTACGACGACTTCGCGCACCATCCCACCGCCATCGCGACCACGTTGCAGGGCTTGCGTGCGAAGGTCGGGGCGGCGCGTGTTGTGGTGGCAATGGAGCCGCGCAGCAATTCGATGCGGCTGGGCGCGCATGCGCAGGCACTGGCGCCGTCGTTGCACGATGCCGATGCAGTGGTGTTTTTACATCGGCCGGAACTGGCCTGGGACGCCGCACCCATCATTGCGCAGGTGCGCGGCGAGGCACGCGTGGTGCAGGACGTGGATGCCTTGCTGCACACGCTGGGCGAGATTGCCCGGCCCGGCGACCATGTGGTGTTCATGTCCAATGGCGGCTTCGATGGTGCGCCGCGTCGCTTCCTGGCGCAGTTGTCCTGATGGTGCCGCTCATGGCTACCGGCGAGACCAGCACCTTGCCGCTGTTTCCGTTGCACAGCGTGTTGCTGCCCGGTGCGGCAATGGGCTTGCGCGTGTCGAGCGCCGCTATCTGGACCTGGTGCGCGAGAGCGGCCGTAACGGCACCAGCTTCGGCGTGTGCCTGATCCTGGAAGGCAACGAAGTCGGCGTGCCGGCTACGCCGGCCGCGTTCGGTACCGAAGTGCGCATCGAGGATTTCGATGTGGGCGCTGACGGCGTGCTGGTGCTGCGCCTGCGTGGCACGCGGCGTTTCCACGTACAGCGCTCGCGCATTCGCGACAACGGTCTGGTGGTGGGAGATGTCGCCTGGCGCGAACCGGATCCGGACGACGAATTGCGCCCCGAACACAGCCTGCTGGCCACGGTGATCGAGCGGATGCTCGAACAGGTGGGGGGCGAATTCGCTTCGGTGGGGCCGGGTTTGCTGGATCAAGCCGCCTGGGTGGGCTGGCGGTTGGCCGAGCTGTTGCCGCTGACCGAGCAGCAACGGCTGTCGCTGCTGCAGCAGGACGATCCGCATCGGCGGCTGGATCAATTGCTGGCCTGGATGCCGTAAGAGCTGCAGATAAACCGGCTGCGCCCGCTACACGGGTGCGGGCAACGCTCCGAACTTTCATGTGCCGCGTGTGCACTGTGTTCCCGCACGCCTTGCACACCCATTGATGGCCGCTCCCTACGCCTTTCCATCGCTCCGGTCGCGTAGGGCCATGGTTTCGATCGGCCCCATCACCGTGCTTGCACCGTGGCAACGGCACACTGCGCACGCTTGAGTGCGCTACCGACCGCATCCATGCACTGGATGCGCGCAATGGCGTTACTCGTTTCTTTTGATGGGGTGTGCCTTTGATTGTCGATGTAAAGCCGCGTGTGGCAGATGTGATCAGCCAGGTCTGGCGGACCCTGGCGGTGTTGTTCGTATGGGATGTGTTGATCACCATCATTTACTACGTGCTGCCGTTCCGTGCGCCGGCATTGCCGCTGACCATCTTTGGTTCTGCGCTGGCGTTGTTCCTGGGCTTTCGCGCCAATTCAACCTACCAACGCTGGTGGGAGGGGCGGGTGCTGTGGGGCCAGATGATCAATGCCTCGCGTAATCTGGTGCGCTTGAGCGTCAGTATCCTGGCTGCACCGGAAGCCGGCGATCTTGGGCGCACCATTGCGCTGCGCCAGATTGCCTACGTCAACGCGCTGCGCTGCCAACTGCGCCGGTTGCCGGTGGCGATGGCGTTGTCCCCGCATGTGGACGCCGACGAAGCGGCGGCGGTGGTGGTGCGCACCAATGTGGCCAACGGCTTGCTCGACACCACCGGCCGCAGCGTGGAGCAGGCGCGGCGCGCTGGCTGGATCGACAGCATCCAGCAGGCCAGCGTGGAGCGCATCCTGGTGGATATCGCCAACGCACAGGGCGGCATGGAACGCCTGAAGAATACGCCGTTGCCGTACCAATACCGCTTCTATCCGAACCTGTTTACGCGGCTGTTCTGCGTGCTGTTGCCGATCGGTCTGGTGGAGACGCTGCAATACGCCACACCGGTCGGTTCGACCGTGGCCGGGTTGATGTTTCTGGCGGTGTTGAAGATCGGCGATGAGCTAGTGGACCCATTCGCCAACACCATCCACGACCTGCCGCTGGACACGATGTGCCGCACGGTGGAGATCGATGCGCTGCAGGCCATTGGTGAGCAAGCGCCGGAGCCGATGCAGCCGGTGGATGGCGTGTTGTGGTGAGGTATCGCGTGCTAGGCCAATGCGGCCTTTGCATCGCCGAACTGCGCTGATTCGCATTCTTATCGTTCGCCTTGAGAGGCGATTGAACGGTGCAAGCAGTTGTGGCGCGGCCAACTGCGAGTTTTCTGCAGGGCCCTTGCCCACCCACCATCGCGGGACACGCTGCAAGTACGTCCTTGTAAGCTCTTACGCGGCATCCATGCCGCGTAAGGTCCCGCGACGGTGAGCGGCAAGGACCAGTCCAGTTGGTCGGTGCGCAGAGTGTTCAAGCGATAGCAAACCATGCGACGCAAGTAACCAGGCGACGCAGTGTTCTCTGCTCGTCGGTAGATCACCGACAAAAGTTGGTGCGATGCCCTCGCCGCTTGCGGGACACGCCGTGAACCCGTCCATGGGGCTCGATGGCTGCATCCATGCCGCCAACGGTCCCGCAAGCGGCGAGGGCATCGCGCGCTCGACCAACGAAGCGTTCACCCTATCAATTCAGCAGCCTCTGGACGGCGCCAGCACGTCACCATCGAGACAGGGTTCAACAGCTGTTGCTGACACCCCGTCTCGACCCATCGCGCGATCGCCGGCCAATCGCCTATTGCCCGATCGATCAACGGCGTTGTTGCGGCGGACCCGATGCCGCAGGATCGAACGCAGCGGTGTCCGTCCGCGGCACAGCGTTGTGTTTGTCCTCGCCACTCACCGCACTGCCCGAGGTGCTGTCGATCAGGATCACCGGCACCTGCGAGCGACGACGCTGTTCCATGCGATGGGGCAGCGGGCCAAGTGCCTCGCGCAATGCGCTCAGTGCAGGATCGACGCCGCGCAGCGGGTACCACAGGCCGATCAGGCTGAAGTGGCGGCTGTAGCGCAAGGTCTGGGTGCTGCCCACCCACAGCGGTTGTGCATCCGGCTGCAGGCGCGCAGCCGCCGGCCACAGGCGTAGCACATGCACGTGGCCGGGCGCGGCGTGGCGCACCATCAACAGGGCTTCGACCTGCGTCTCCAGCGTGGCCGGCAGAATCGGTACTTCGTCGGGGCGGCCGCTGACATCGAGCAGGTGCAGCGCCTGTTCCCAGCCCGCCTGGGGCTGGACCCGCCAGCCGCGCGCCTGAAGCTGGCGCTGCAACGGGGCGAGCGGGCCGGCCAACTGGACGTCCAGCGGCCAACGCTGATCGTCGTCGAATTCGTTACGGCGTGCTGGCAGCAGGCGCCATTGCTCTTCCCACCACTCGTGTGCGGGCAACTCCATCAATGCCGGCGGCGGCGGTTCGAACTTGGCCAGCTTGATGTCGAGGTTGCGCGGCGCAAAATAAATGGCACAGCTCACGAACACCCCATAGAAGATCCACGACACCGGCTTGACCCAGAACGCGCGGGTGGCACGGCGGCGGTAGGCAATGCCCAGCACCAGCAGCCAGAAGATGCCGAACAACATGCCGCCGACGACGTCGCTGAGCCAGTGCGCACCGAGATACAAACGTGCAAAACCGATCAGCGAGACGATGGCGCCGCTGACCAGATACGGCCACACGCGGCGGCGGCCAGGCAACTCGCGCGCGATCAACAGCGCGAAAAAGCCGAAGGCGATCGTGGCCATGGTGACCGCAACCGATGGAAAGCCGAAACCGCTGCTGGCCGCAGGCGGGCGCACCACCTGCACGGTGGCGCCAAGCAGCTGGGTGAGCGCCAGGCCGAAGGCCAGCGCGATCACCCAATGGGCCACGGCCATCCAGCGGCGACGCCAGGCCAGATAGCCCATCGCGGCGGCGATGGCCGGCAACAGCACCTGCCAGTCGCCCAATGAGGCCAGCGCCACCATCGGGTAGTCGGCCAATGGGTTACGCAGCGCCAGCATCAGGTCGTGCACGGCCAGGTCCACGCGCAATGGCTCGCCGTGCGCCAGCACCACCATCAGCAGCACGAACCAGCCCCAGCCGAGCAGCAAGAGCATCAAGGCCATCATGGCCAGCGGCACCGATTCGCGACGGCGCGGGTCGAATACGCCGACCGACCAATTCCCCAGGACCGGGTGCCGGTGCGACCACTCCAGCAGACGTGCCAGCAAGGCATCCAGATGGCCGGCCGACCAGCGGTACGAATACAGCACGACCGCCCAGGCAAGCCCGATCACGGCCGCCAGTAATGCAACCACCACAAATAGCCGCCCGGCCACCGCGGCCACTGCGTCGTAGGCCGTGCCCAGCACCCAGCCGGGCACCAGGAACAACAACGCCCACGACACGCAGGCCAGGCCGCTGGCGACCAGATACCGTTTGAACGGCATGCGCGACATGCCGGCAATCGCCGGTACGAACGGGCGCACTGCACCCACGTAGCGCGCAATCAGGATGCTTTTGAAGGCATTGCGTCGGAACAGCAGCTCGCCGCGCTCCAGCAGTTGCGGGTAACGCCGGAATGGCCAGTAGGTGTGCAGCTGATGGCCCCAGCGATGGCCGACCCAGAAGCTCAACGCATCGCCAACGAAGGCGCCCAGGGTGGCGCACACCACCGCATAGGGGCCGTTGATCTGCCCGAGCCCGATGAGCACGCCAATGGCGAACAGCAACGGCAACGCAGGCACGATGGCGCCCAGCACGATGACCGCATCACAAAATGCGATGCCAAAGATCACCACGCCAGCCAAGGTGGGGTGGTGTCCGATCCACTCCAGCGTGGCGTCGATCCATGAGTTCATACCTGAATTATAGGTGGGCGCGGCGGCGCCTGACCTGCATCGTCCTCACATCGGGGGATTGGCTTCACCTGAGGTTGCGGCCATGCAGCTGCCGCACGCGCGCATGCCACAGATGCGCGCAGCGAGACAGGCCTGCCGCCTACAATGGGGGATGAGTCACGACCCTGCAGCCAATCTGCCGCTGAAGTCCGATACGTTCGGGCGCATTCTGTTGGTCCGCGATGGCGAACGCTTGTTCGTGCGTCGCGATGTTGGCGTGGCGCCGTGGCTGTTGCGCGGCGTGGCCTGGTGGCTGGCACGGCGCGAGGCGCTGGCCTTGCGCCAACTGGATGACGTGCCGCGCACACCGCGCCTGCTGCACTGGGACGGGCGGCACCTGGATCGCAGCTATCTGGACGGCGCTGCGATGTACCAGCGTCCGCCGCGTGGTGATCTGGCCTACTTCCGCAGCGCGCGCAGGCTGCTGCAGCAGCTGCATCGCCGCGGCGTGGCGCACAACGATCTGGCCAAGGAAGCCAACTGGCTGGTGCAGGAGGACGGCAGCCCGGCGGTGATCGATTTCCAGCTGGCGGTGCGCGGCAACCCGCGCGCGCGCTGGATGCGTCTGCTTGCCCGCGAGGATCTGCGCCACCTGCTCAAGCACAAGCGCATGTACTGCCCGGCCGCACTGACCCCGGTGGAACGCCGCGTGCTCAAGCGCACCTCCTGGGTCCGCGAGCTGTGGTTTGCCACCGGCAAACCGGTCTACCGCTTCGTGACCCGCCGCGTGCTGCACTGGGAAGACAACGAAGGGCAGGGGCCGAAGCCCTGAACGGCCGGGAATTGGGAATCGGGAATGGGGAATCGAAGAGCGCACCGTGCGAGCTGTTCGTTCGGCGCCTGCGGAACGGTTGAGGCGCTAAGCTTTTGCCATTCCCGATTCCCGATTCCCGATTCCCATGACGTTATCCGGCAAAACCCTGTTCATCACCGGTGCCTCGCGCGGGATTGGCTTGGCGATTGCGCTGCGGGCGGCGCGCGATGGGGCGAATGTGGCGATTGCGGCCAAATCGGCGGTGGCCAATCCCAAATTGCCTGGCACCATCCATAGCGCGGCCACGGCGGTGACTGCGGCCGGTGGGCAGGCGCTGGCGCTCAAGTGCGACATCCGCGAAGAAGATCAGGTGCGTGCGGCAGTGGCGGCCACGGTCGATGCGTTCGGCGGGATCGACATTCTGGTCAACAACGCCAGTGCGATCTGGTTGCGCGGCGCGCTCGGCACGCCGATGAAGCGCTTCGATCTGATGCAGCAGGTCAACGCGCGCGGCAGTTTTCTGTGCGCGCAGGCGTGCCTGCCGCACCTGCTGCAGGCGGCCAATCCGCACATTCTCACCTTGGCCCCGCCGCCGTCGTTGAACCCCGCTTGGTGGGGCGCGCACACCGGCTACACGCTGGCCAAGATGGGCATGAGTCTGGTCACCCTGGGGCTGGCGGCGGAATTCGGCCCGCAAGGCGTAGCGATCAATGCATTGTGGCCGCGTACCGTCATTGCCACTGACGCCATCAACATGCTTGCCGGCGTGGACGCCGCGGCCTGCCGTCGGCCGGAGATCATGGCCGACGCCGCGCATGCGGTGCTGACGCGCGCCGCGGCCGGGTTTTACGGGCAGTTCCTGATCGATGATGAGGTCTTGGCCCAGGCCGGCGTCACCGATTTGCGCGGCTATGCGATGGATCCATCGCGCGCGCTGTTGCCGGATCTGTTTCTGGACTGAGAGCGGCTAACCACAAGGCGAACAGTTGTCGTGGGCGTGGACGGCATGCTGGAACCGCAGTGTACGCGTGGCACACGCGCTACCGAGCAACGGCCGCGTCCGCCTGGCGGCGGCGCCGTGGTGTTGGCTGCTCCAGTGCCTCAGCCGTTACCTAGCTCCGGCAGTGGCTCGGCGCATTGCCGGCAATAACGTGCGTCGCCCGCGTGGCCTTCCAGCCCGCAGCGCGCGCAGTTGCGCGCATCGCGTTTGCCGGTGTGGCCACCTTCGCGCAATGAGCTGGCCAGTTCGGCGGTATAGATGCCGGTGGGCACGGCGATGATGCTGTAGCCGATCAGGATCAGTGCCGAGGTGACGAAGCGCCCAAGTGTGGTCTGCGGCACCAGATCCCCGAAGCCCACCGTGGCCATGGTGACGATCGCCCAGTACATGCTGGTGGGGATGCTGGTGAAGCCGTGCTGCGGGCCTTCGATGATGTACATCGTGGCGCCGGCGATCACGGTGATGGTGAGCACGGTGAACAGGAACACCAATACCTTGCGACGGCTACGCCACAGCGCATCCAGCAATTGCCCGCTTTCTTCGATGTAGCGGGTGAGCTTGAGAATGCGGAACAGCCGCAGGATGCGCAGTACGCGCACCACCAACAGCGTCTGCGCGCCGGGCGCGAAGAACGAGAGATAGCTGGGCAGGATCGACAGCAAATCGATCACGCCCCACACGCTGAGCGCGTAATGCAGCGGGCGCCGCACCACGGACAGACGCAGCGCGTATTCGATGGTGAAGATCACCGTGAACGCCCATTCCAGCGGCACCAGCCAGTCCGCGGCATGCGAATGGATGCGCGGCACGCTGTCGATCATGATCACCACCACGCTCGCCAGGATCGCGACCACCAGCATCAGGTCGAAATGCGCGAGGGGCGGGTGTCGTGGCGGTAGATGATGTCGAACCACTGCCGGCGCCAGCCATCGTCGGTGGCGGCAGTGAGTTGCGGATCGGAGAAGGGGCGCATGCGCGCATTGTGCCGCAGACCGGCGAATGCGCGAGAATGCCGCTTCTCCCTCCGCTTCTGCGACCCATCCTCATGAGCACCGCTGCCGATTCGCCCCTGTCACTCGCGCACTACTACCTGCCGGTGTATCGCCCGCGCCAGGTGGTGCTGGAGCGCGGCCAGGGCAGCCGCGTGTGGGACGATGCGGGGCGTGAGTATCTGGATCTGTCGTCGGGCATCGCGGTGAGCGGGCTCGGCCATAACGATCCCGATCTGGTGGCTGCGCTCACCGAGCAGGCCGGCAAGCTGTGGCACACCAGTAACGTGTTTTTCAGCGCGCCGCCGCTGAAACTGGCCGAAGAATTGGTGAGCGCCTCGCGTTTCGCGCACAAGGTGTTCCTGTGCAATTCCGGCACCGAGGCCAACGAGGCGGCGATCAAGCTGGTGCGCAAGTGGGCCAGCAGCCAGGGCCGTCCGGCCGACAAGCGCGTCATCGTCACCTTCCGCGGCAGTTTCCATGGCCGCACGCTGGCATCGGTCACCGCCACCGCGCAGCCCAAGTACCAGGAAGGCTACGAGCCGCTGCCGGGTGGATTTCGCTATGTGGATTTCAACGACGTCGCGGCGCTGGAAGCGGCGATGGCCGGCGGCGATGTGGCCGCAGTGATGGTCGAGCCGATCCAGGGCGAGGGTGGCGTGATGCCGGCCGCGCCGGGTTTCCTGAGCCGCGTGCGCGCGCTGTGCGACCAGCACGATGCGTTGCTGGTGCTGGACGAAATTCAATGCGGCATGGGCCGCACCGGCACGCTGTTCGCGCATTGGCAGGAGCAGGTGACGCCGGACATCGTGACCCTGGCCAAGGCCTTGGGTGGCGGTTTCCCGATCGGTGCGATGCTGGCCGGGCCCAAGGTGGCGCAGACCATGCAGTTCGGCGCGCACGGCACCACCTTCGGCGGCAACCCGCTGGCCGCGGCAGTGGCGCGCGTGGCGCTGCGCAAGCTGGCCTCGCCGCAGATTGCCGACAACGTGGTGCGGCAATCTGCGGCATTGCGCGCAGGTCTGGAGGCGCTCAACGCCGAGTTCGGCCTGTTTGCGCAGATTCGTGGGCGTGGCTTGATGCTGGGCGCGGTGCTGGCCCCGGAACACGCCGGGCAGGCGGGGGCGATCCTGGATCTGGCGGCCAAGCATGGCCTGCTGCTGCTGCAGGCCGGCCCGGATGTGTTGCGCTTCGTGCCGGCACTGAATCTGACCGATGCCGAACTGGCCGATGGTCTGGCGCGCTTGCGTCTGGCCACTGCCGAGTATGTCGCGCAGCCGTGATGTCCGGCGGTGCTTGCGCGCCCTCTGGCCGGCACTGTGCTGGCTAGAAGGGGGTTGGAGATGCGTGGTGTGCGGCATGTAGCGCGCTGACGCAGTGCCCGGTCTTTTAATTGCCTGGATGGGATGGCTGTCTTCCGCCGTACCCTCACCCCCAACCCCTCTCCCGACGGGAGAGGGGCCTGGTTTCATGCAAGTCCGTATCGCTTCAGCACTCGCCGCAACGCGCGGGCGTCGCGCACGGTGTCGGCGTGCAGGCCGGCCGCGCGTGCGCCACGCACGTTGACGAACAGGTCGTCGACAAACAACGTGCGCTCGGCGCGTTGCTCAAGTTGCGCAAGCGCGCGCTGATAGACCGGCACATCCGGTTTGCGGCCGCCCAGTGCACCGCTGCACAGCACGCGGCCCCGCAACAACGGAAATAGCGATGGCACGATCCGCTCGATCGCTTCTGCCATCAGCGGGCCATTATTGGTGAGCACCGCCACCGCCGTAGTCGTCGATACCGCCAGCACCTGTGTCACCACCGACGGGTCGGCGCGGCAGGCCGCCACGCGCGCATCGACCCAGGTCGCGCGATCGATCGGCTGCCCCAGCCCTTCGCTCAACTGCGCCAGATACGCCTGCGTGTCGATCGCACCAGCATCGTAGGCGCGCTCCAGACCCTGCGCGAACAACACCTCATGCACGCGCTGCGGTGAGCAACTCGCCGCTGCTGCAAGAGCGGCCATGCGCCGTGGCCGCGCGTAGTGAGCAAGTACGCCGTCGAAATCCAGCAACAGCAGCGATGGAGGTGCGGGCGACATGTGCGTGCTCGTGCGGTGGCTGCGCAGCGTTATCGATTCGGCGCGGCATGGCAAGCGCGCAAGACCTGCAATGCAGGACATTCGCGTAGGTAGGGGGTTGCGCTACCTATTCAGAGTTTTGAATTCGGCAGCGACCTACCCGCCTGCGCCGACCCCACCCGCCGTACCAAAGTTGCGGAGCATTCGCGCTGGTTATGGTCACTGCACGCCGCATCCGCGGTATCAGCCGGTCTCGGGGGAGCGCCCGGTCACTCAGCACGCCACACGTCTCCAGGGGTTGATTGCATGCCAAAGTGCTTGAACACCGATCAATTGGCGGCCTCGGTCGCCGACATCCTCGCCACCACCCGCCCACGCCACGCGCTGGCGTCCATGACCTTGCTGCTGGCCGGCGCGCAGAGCTTGCCTGCGCTGGCGCAAGACGCACGCACGCTGGATGCGGTCAGCGTGGTGGGCACCGGCTCCACGCGCACCACGGCGTCCATCTCGGTAGACGAGATCCAGGCGCAGGTGCCCGGGGTAGCGCCACAGCAGCTGTTGGCCAGCCTGCCCGGCGTGAACGAGCAGACCACCGACCCGTTCGGGCTGTATGAGTTCGGTGATTCGATGACGATCCGCGGATTTTCCGCCAACCAGATCGGCGTGACGTTGGATGGCATTCCGATCGAAACCTTCGACACCCGCGAAGGCGGGCCGATCACCCGTTACGTGTCCAGCGAGAATCTGCTCGATGTCACGGTGTCGGCTGGTTCGGGTGACGTCACCCAGCCGTCGTATCACGCGTTGGGCGGTGCGATCCGTTACACCAGCCTGCCACCGAAGGGCGGCGACAGCTGGAGCGGCAATCTCACCCAGACCATTGGGTCGGACGATCTGGTACGCAGCTTCGTGCGCCTGGACACCCCGGACTGGTGGGAGGGCGGCCCCAGCGCGTATCTGTCCGCCTCGCGCACGCAAGGCGGGGTGTGGGACATGGAGCCGGCCACGCAAAAGAGCGACCACTTCGAAGCCAAGATTCGCCAGGCCTGGGATGCAGGCAGCCTGACATTGGGCTGGATCTACAACAACCGCAAAGACTACGACGTGCAGTCGTACAACTCCGACGGTTCGGTGTCCTGGGATCTGCATGAGCGCATCACCGGCAACCCGGAAGTGGATGCCGAGCACTACAGCGAATGGCAGAACGGGCGACGCGATTCCTTGCTCAGCCTGCACGGCGATTTTCTGTTCAACGATGCGATCGGCTTCACCTTTACCGGCTATTACGAAAATAAGCATGGGTATGGTGTCGGCGGCACCCCGCCGAGCACGGCGACGGGCTTGTACAACGATGCCATCGCCGGCACACCCGGGCGCACCGATATCGCCATCAACGATCCGCAGATCGTCGATGCCAACGGCAATGTCACCCACGTCGGTGCGATGACGCGGCGCGAGGAAATCATGGGCGGCGATCGCTATGGCCTCACAACGTCGGTGTCGTGGGAGACCGAGCACAACAAACTCGAAGTCGGTGCGTGGTACGAAAACTACGATTTCGATCAGGTGCGCCCGCTGTACAACCTGGATCCGGCCACCGGCGCATTGCTCAAAAGCGCGCTGCCGATCGTGATCTACTACGACAACCACTTCTCCACCGAAGTGAAGCAGCTCTACATCAAGGACACGCTACGCCTGCTCGACGACCGGCTCACGATGGAATTCGGCGCCAAGGGGCTGGATGTCAAACGCGACTACAACGGCATCGCCAATCTCGACGACTTCAATGTCGGCATACGCCGCGATGTCACCATCAAGAACAGCGATTGGTTCCAGCCGCAGGTCGGCGCCAGCTTCCAGCTCGCCGAGGGTGTGCAGGTGTTCGCCAACTACGCGGAAAACTTCAGCTCGGCGCCGCGGCTGGCGCTGACCTCGGGTGCATTCAACCCGGATATCGCACCGGAAGAATCCACCAACATCGATATCGGCATCCGTGCCGAATCCACGCAGTGGAGCGGCTATCTCGCCGCCTACAAGATCGATTACGAAAACCGCATCATCGCGCTCACCGACCCGGACCCGCTGGTGGTCGCGCCCACCGTCTACGCCAACGTCGGCGACGTGCAGACCTACGGCGCGGAAGTCTCCGGCATGTGGAAGCCGGCCCCGGGCTGGCGGTTGGGCGCATCGCTGACCTGGAACAAGTCCGAATTCCAGGACAACTATTTCGGCCCGGTCAGCGGCAACCTGGTGCAGGTGGAAGGCAACGAGGTGCCGGATGCGCCGAAGGTCATGTTCAGCGTCAACGGCGGTTGGGAAGGCGCGCATTTCTTCGCCAACCTCGATACCAAATACACCGGCAAGCGCTATGGCGACACGCTCAATACCGATCGGGTGGATGCCACCTTCATCGTCAACGGCAGCGTCGGGTATCAGGGCGGGGACAGCGGGTTTCTTGCCGGTGGCCGGTTGCAGCTGTCGGTCTACAACCTGTTCGACAAGGACGATGCGATCGGTGCGGTGTTTCCCAACGAAAGCTCCGGTTCGTATCAGTTGATCGCACCGCGCCAGCTGTTCGCCAGTCTGGCGTACACGTTCTGAGGTGCAGCCGCGGCCGGCAAGGTTGCCGGCCGCGTGCGTTGGTCCATGACATGCAGGGGACGTGCGTTGATGCAAGGCAATCACACGGGAGCGATGACGCGGCGGCAATTGCTGGCGCGCATCGGCATGACCGCCGGCGGCGCAATGATGTATCAGGCGATGAGCAGCCTGGGCATGGCGGCCGAGTCCACCTTCAAAGGGCCGCTGCAACTGGATGGCGACCCCAAGGGGACGTCGGTCTTGATCCTCGGTGCCGGGCTGGCCGGGATGAGCGCGGCGTTCGAGTTGCGCAAGGCCGGTTACCGCGTGCAACTGCTCGAATACAACGACCGCCCCGGTGGCCGTAACTGGACCCTGCGCGGTGGCGACCGCTATGCCGAGCTAGGCGGGGCCACGCAGCATTGCCATTTCGACGACGGGCTGTACCTCAATCCAGGGCCATGGCGCATTCCGCATCACCACAAGGCGGTGTTGAGCTACTGCAAGCAGTTCGGCGTGGCGCTGGAAGCGTTCAATCAGGTCAATTACAACGCGCTGCTGCACAGCCAGAAAGGCTTCGGCGGCAAACCGCAGCGCTTTCGCGCCATCGACGCCGATTACAAGGGCCATGTGTCCGAGTTGCTGGCCAAGTGCACGCAGCAACACGCCCTGGACGCGGCCGTCAGCCGCGAGGATCAGGAGCTGCTGCTGGAATCTCTGCGCACCTGGGGCGCGCTCGACCAGAAGTTCGGGTACGTCAAAGGCAAGGACAGCAGCGAGCGGCGCGGGTTTGCGCGCTATCCCGGTGGCGGCTTGTCGGGCAGGCCGGAATTCTCCGATCCTTTCAGCGTGCAGGACGTGCTGCGCTCACGCCTGTGGACCACACTGGCGGCTGGCAACAACTACGAAATGCAGACCACCATGTTCCAGCCGGTGGGAGGCATGGACCAGATCGGCAAGGCATTCGCGCGTCAACTGGGCGATGCCATCACCTATAACGCCAAGGTCACCAAGATCGATCAGGACGGCAGCGGCGTGCGCGTGTCCTGGCAGGATGCGGCGCGTGGCGGCGAAGAACGCCTCGCCAGTGCGGATTGGTGCATCTGCACCATTCCGTTGTCGGTGCTCAGCCGCATACCGGTCACTGCCAGCGATGCGATGACCACGGCGATCGGCAAGGTGCCGTACGCGGCATCGGTGAAAGTGGGCCTGCAATTCAAGCGCCGTTTCTGGGAAGAAGACGAAGCGATCTACGGCGGCATCAGTTACACCGATCTGCCGATCACCTTGATCAGTTATCCCAGCACCAACTACCACAGCCCGGGCAAAGGCGTGCTGCTCGGTGCCTATGTCTGGGGGCTGGACGCCTACCAGTTCACCGCGATGCCCCCGGAGCAGCGCGTGCGTAAAGCGGTGGAGTACGGCACCCAGTTGCATCGGCAGTATCCGCGCGAATTCGAAAACGGCATTGCGGTCGGCTGGCACCGCGTGCCCTTCACGCATGGCTGCTTCGGCATGTGGAGCGAGCAGGCGCGCGCCGAGCATTACGAACCGCTGTGCCAGATCGACGGCCGCCTGGCGCTGGCCGGCGAGCACGTGTCGTACATTCCGGCCTGGCAGGAGGGTGCCATTCTGTCGGCGCACGATGTCGTTGGCCGCCTGCATCGCAAGGTCATTGCCCAGGGAGCGCGCGCATGAGTCTGCTGCCAAGAGCGTGCGGCGCCACTGTTGCGCTCGCCATTCTCGCCTTGTTGCTGCCGCCCAACGTGCGCGATGCGCAGGCGCAGAGTTCCGATGCCACCCAGCTGTTTCCGCAGCAAGGCTTCGCCAAGGCCTCCGGCCAGGACGTTTACCGGGCGATCTGCCAGGGCTGCCATATGCCGGCCGGGCGTGGCGCGCAAGGTGCCGGCGACTATCCTGCGCTTGCCGGCAACCCCAAGCTGGCCGCCGGCCCGTACGTGACCATGATGGTGCTCGACGGCCACGCGGGGATGCCGGGTTTCGCCGACATGCTCGACGACCGCCAGGTGGCCGAAGTGGTGAGTTATGTGCGCACGCACTTCGGTAACGACTATGCCGAGCGCGTGACCATCGACGACGTCAAATCGCTCCGCCGCTGATCTTCTCTCCTACAAGGAATTGCCATGCCACGTTCCATCACGACCGTTCTTAGCGCCGCAGTAGTGTGGGCTGCCGGTCTCGGTGCCGCGCACGCCGCCGAGGTGATCCGCCACAAGATTCCCAACAGCGATTTCCCAATTGCTGCTGCGGTGGAAATTCCCGCCGGCAAGGCCACGGTGTATGTCAGCGGCAAGGTGCCGGCGGTGATCGATACCAATGCGCCCAAGGATTCCGCTGCTGCCTATGGCGATACCAAGGCGCAAACGGTGAGCGTGTTGAACCAGATCAAGCGGCAGCTAACCACGCTGGGGTTGGGCATGGGCGATGTGGTGAAGATGCAGGTGTTTCTGGTCGGCGATCCGGCGATGGGCGGCAAGATGGATTTCAACGGCTTCATGGAAGGCTATCGCCAGTTTTTCGGCACCAAGGAGCAACCCAACCTGCCGGCGCGCTCGGCATTCCAGATCGCAGCGCTGGGTAACCCGCTGTACCGGGTCGAGATCGAAGTGGTTGCCGTGCGTCCCTGAATCCGCGTTGTCATCCTGCTGGAGGTTGTCATGAACACTGCTCTTTCGCGCCGCGCTTTTCTACGCGACTCCGCGTTGTTTGCCGGCGCCGCCGGTGCCGGCAGCTTGCCGCTGCTGGCCAGCGCCTTCGAACGCGCCACTGCCATCGCGCCCGCACCGGCAACGGCGCTGGCACCGGTGATGATCGACTCCAATGAATTTCCGGAGGGACCGTCGGCAGCCGCAGTAAAGGCCATCGCGCAGATCGTCCCGCAAGGCGGGCGGTATTTGCGGCAGGTACAGATGGAATTGATGACCACCCTGGCTGCCGAGCTCGCGCTGCCGGTCGATCACCTGATGGCGTATGCCGGATCCACCGAACCGCTCGACTACACGATGCTGGCATTCACTTCGCCCAGTGCCGCGTTGGTCACGGCCGACCCCACCTACGAATCCGGTTGGCGTGCGGCAACCCGCAATGGCGCGCGCCTGATCAAGGTGCCGCTGCGCAAGGACTTTTCGCACGATGTACAGGCCATGTGCGCGGCGGACGCCAACGCGGGCGTGATCTACATCTGCAACCCCAACAATCCCACCGGTTCGGTCACCACACGCAAGGATCTGGACTACGCTTTGGCGCACAAGCCCAAAGGCAGCGTGTTGGTGGTGGATGAGGCGTATATCCACTTCGCGCAAAACACGCGCAGCATGGTCGACATGGTTGCCGCAGGCGAAGACGTGGTGGTGTTGCGCACCTTCTCCAAACTCTATGGCATGGCCGGCATCCGCCTGGGCTATGCGGCCGCGCGTCCGGACCTGCTGGCCAAGCTGAAGTTCTACAGCGTCAACAGCTTGCCGGTCACCGCCGCCGCTGCCGGGCTGGCCAGCCTGCGTGATCCTGCACTGGTGCCGCAACGGCGCGCACGTACGGCCGCCACGCGCACGGATATGATGGAGTTTCTCGCCAGGCAGGGCTATGCGTGCACTGCCTCGGAGAGCAACTGCTTCATGGTGGATGTAAAGCGGCCTGCCGCCGGTTTCAAGGACGACATGGCCACCCATGGCGTGTTCATCGGCCGCAGCTGGCCGGTGTGGCCAACCTGGTCGCGGATCACTGTGGGCACCGATGCGGAGATGGCGCGTTTCAAGCAGGCGTTCGTACAAGTGATCGCCGGTAAGCGCGGCCCGTTGCCGGTGCCGGCCATCGCCTCCGCAGCAGCAGATCCGATGGATGCGTTTTTCCGTTACGCGTGAAGCACGCATGCGGCCGAAGGTCTGCTTGCAATCAGCAGGGCGCCTGGCATCGTTGGTCGATGCGCGAGCGCATGCAGTGGGCTGGCGCGTGATGCCCTGTTGATTGCGACTCCGCGTTACTCTGGCACTATCAGCACCTCTGACCACGTCGCTGTTGCAATGGTGCGCCGCGTGCGATGTGCTGCACCTTCCCAACGCAGGAGTGTTCTCTTGAAGCTGTTTTCCACGATTGCTGTGTGTGCGCTGGCGCTGATGGCGCCGACGGCATGGGCACGGACATGCGCGGTGACCATCACCGGCAACGATCAGATGAAGTTCGACCAGAGCGCGATCAAGCTAGCGCCCGAGTGCACGCAGGTGGAGCTTACGCTCAAGCATTCCGGCAAGATGGCTGCCACCGTGATGGGGCACAACTGGGTGTTGACCAAGTCTGCCGATTTCCAGGCGGTGGCCAATGCCGGCGTACGTTCGACCCTCGCCGACAGCTATCTGCCCAAGGCCGACGCGCGCGTGATTGCGCACACCAAGGTCATTGGCGGCGGCGACAGCACCACGGTGAGTTTTCCCACCAGCAAACTGAGCAAGGGCGCCGACTACACGTTCTTCTGCTCGTTCCCCGGCCATTGGGCGATGATGAAGGGCACGCTGACGTTCGGGTGATGCGTGCGGGCGGCCAATGCTGTCAGGCCTGGCCGCCACACGTGCAAACCTGCGTTGAACGCAAGATGCATGCGACCTGGGTCAGCCAGGTCGCAGCGGCTGATCTGCATGCGGGCCGCTTCCACGCAACAACCCGCGCTGCAATGCTTGCGCAAGCGCGCTTTCGCGGCTGCGCGCGTCGAGCTTGCGGTACAGGTTTTTCAGATGGAATTTGACCGTGTTTTCCGACAGGTGCAGGCAGCGTGCGATCTGCTTGTTGGAATAGCCACGCGCCAGTTGCGCCAGCACTTCCAGTTCACGCTCGCTGAAGATGTCACCGGCCGGGTCGTCGTCGCCGCTAAGGCGTTCGAGCAAGGCCTGGATGGTCAAGGCACGCGTGGTGCCGCCCACGGTCTGCGGGTCGTGCTGGCGTAGCGAGCGCAGCATCGCCTTGGCCGGCAAGCCCAGTTCCACGATCGCCTGCCAGCTTTGCGTGAGCGCGACATGGTCCAATGCGCTGTACAGATACGGCAGGGCGGCAACCAGTTCGCCACGTTGCTGCAGTACCAGCGCGATGCGTACACGGGCGCGCGCCAGATGGCAGACATTGTCGTTGGCCAGGCAGGCTTGCTCGATCTGCCCGAGGATGCTCAGCGCGGCGCTGCTGCGCCCGGCCAGGCGATGCCAGCGGGCCAGTGCGAAGCCCATCGCCGCGCGATCGTGCCAGCGGTGTGGCGAGCGCAAGGTGTGCGCCAGACCGGATTCGCCGCCGGTACGTGCGATCAGCACATCGATGGCGGCGTTGCCTGGATGTTCCAGCAACAGCATCAGCCGCCATGCTGCAGCCAGTTCCGACAAGCGCGCCAATTTGCGTCCGTGTGCGATCTGTTCGATATGCTCCAGCAACAGCAACGCGCTGCGTCCGCTATGGTCGCGCACGCGTTCCAGCCCCAGCGCAGTGCCGTATCCGGCGGCCAGCACGTCCACGCCGCCATCGTGTTGCTCCAGCAATTCCAGCGCCGGATGCAGCAGGTCGGCTGCGTCGTCGTGATGGCCGCGTTCGTAGTGCAACTGCGCAAGCAGGCACTGAGCGGCGGCTTCCAGCACCCGATCCGGCTGCGGGGTACGTGCGCACCAGCTCAGTGCCTGCTGATAGCAGGCTTCCGCATCGCTGAGCCGGCCGCGATAGAACAGGCTCTGCCCCAGCGACAACATTGCCTGGCTGGCACCGACGTCGCTACCGCCGCGCTGCATGGTGTCGCGCGCGTTGCGCGCGTAGCGCTCGGCAACCGCGAACGCGCCTTGCGCAATCGCGGTGGTGGCGCAGATGCAGAGCAACATGCCGCGGCCGAGATGGTCGTCTTCATCCAGTGCGCCGGCCTGGGCGGCGATCTGGGTCAGGCCATGCGGGTTGCCGCAGATTTCATCCAGACGGTCGCGCAACAGCGCCACAACCACGGTGTAATCGCGCTGGAGCGGCTCGCGTAGCGCAGCCGGAAAATCGCGGAAGCGCTCCAGCAACAGGCGTGCGTGGCTGAACTCGCCAAGCCTGATGTGCAGATGCGCCTGGGTGAGATTGAGCGCGGGCGTGTCGCGAATGGTGCGGTGGTCGAAATGGCGCAGTAGTGCGCGCACTTCATGCGTGCCGTGAGTCAGCAGCAGCTGCCAGGTGCCGGCGCGTGCGATGTAGCTGGCGGCAAGATCGCCGCAGTTGCCGCGCCACGCATGCCGCACCGCTTCGGCAAGATGCTGGTGATCACCGAACCAGCGCGCTGCGCGTTGATGCAGCTGCACGCTCTGCCCTGGATGTTCGCGGTCGAGCAGTTGCTGCAAGAAGTCGGCAAACAGCGGGTGATAGCGGAACCATTCGCGCTCGCCATCCAGCGGCACCAGCAGGCCATGAAAATGCTCCAGCCGTGCCAGCAAGCGGCCGCTGTCCTCGCGCTGGCGCACTGCATCGGCGAGCGCGGCGTTGAAGCGTTCCAGCGGGCTGGTGCGTAGCAGGAGCTCGCGGGTGTCCGGGTCCAGATCGTTGACCACCTGTTCGGCCAGATACGCGGCAATATGCGCGCTGCGCCCTGAGAAACGTGCGGCGACTTCCTGCTGACGTTGGGTATCGCCTTGCAGCCACAGCCGCGCCAGTTGCAGCGCCACTGGCCAGCCCTCTGTGTAGTTGCGTAGTTCGTCCACCACCGGTGTTGGCACGTGCGGGCCTAGCAACGCCTGCGCTTCGGTGTTGTCGAGCGCCAGCTGCGTGCTGCCGATGCGGCTGAGCTGCGCGTGCAGATCCAGCCGCGCCAGCGGCAGATTGGGCACGCGGCGGGTCGCAAGCACCAGATGCAGACGCCCACCACTGTGTTCGATCAGGCGTAGCACCAGTTCATCGACAGGGCTGCTGCCGAGTCGGTCGTAGTCGTCGAGAATCACGCTGATGCGGCGGGGCGCCGCGCGCAGCGCGCGGATCAGCAATGCCGTCGCGTCGCGCGGGTCGTGATCGCGGTTGTTCAGCACGGTGGCGCACAGCGCGTGGTCGGCGCCTGCGTTCTGCAGCGCCAGCGCAAGATGGCCGAGAAAACGCGCAGCGTCGGCATCTTCTTCGTCCAGCGACAGCCATGCCACCGGGCCCTGCTCGCGCGTACTCAGGTGCGCATGCCACTGCGCCAGCAGCGTCGTCTTGCCGAATCCGGGTGGGGCGAGCAATAGCGTCAGCGGGCGTGCCTGCGCCTGATCCAGCGCAGCCAGTAGCGCGCCGCGCACCACCGCGGCGGGGCGCGGCAACGCAGGCTCCAGCTTGCCGGCAAGCAGCCAATCGGGAATCGCGGGGTCGCGCGAGGGTGACGGGCGCGGGGTGAGCAGCGCAACAGGCTTGAGCATGAGGCGAGAGCGGCCGTATCGAGCGTCGACAGCGTGCCGGCTCGGCACGCTGCAGATCGGGGTGAAACAGCGGCAATGCAGCGTAATCACCTGATTCGGCGACGACGGTGCAGCGGCTGCTTCGAGAGTCCCCACCCATGCCCGTCCCTGAGCACCTTTCAGAAACATATGACAGCGACAGGACAAAAGCAAAGTGTGCTGCGCCGAGTTGAGGACTTCACCGCGGCAGATGCGCCTGCTTGTGCGAGGTGAAGGAACGCTAGAGGTCGCCTGGTGCCGGTGGTGCGCGTTCGGAGGCACCGCCACACAGCCTTAGGGGCACGCGGTCACGCGCACCGCCTTGCAGGTGCTGCTGGCGCAAACGAAATACGCTAACCGCACAGCCAGACTTACATGCAACTCCGGTGAAGCATACCTCGCCAACATTCTGAGCAACCGCGAGTGCGGCACGATCACGCGCACCGCAAACCCTCGAAGCCGCGCGCTAACTGCTCACCGATTCCCAACTCCCCATTCCCGATTCCCAGCCGATCAGCGCGCCACTTCCGCAAATGCCTCGCGCGCTGCCGCCAGCGTGGCGTCGATCACCGCCTCGTCGTGCGCACTGGACATGAAGCCGGCTTCGTACGCCGAGGGCGCCAGGTACACGCCCCGCTGCAGCATCGCGTGAAAGAATCGGTTGAAGGTGGTGATGTCGCACGCCGTGGCCTGTGCGTAGCTCTCCACGATGTCGTCGGTGAAGAACAGCCCGAACATGCCGCCAACCTGGTTGGTGGTGACGGCGATGCCGGCTGCGCGCGCAGCATCTTCCAGGCCTTCGCATAGCATGCTGGTGGCCTCGCTCAAGCGCGTGTGGAAGCCCGGCTCCTGCACCAGCTCCAGCATCGCCAGGCCTGCAGCCATGGCCACCGGGTTGCCCGACAAGGTGCCGGCCTGGTAGATCGGCCCGGCCGGAGCAACCTGCTCCATCAAGTCGCGGCGGCCGCCGTAGGCGCCCACCGGCATGCCGCCGCCGATGATCTTGCCGAAGGTGGTCAGGTCCGGGGTGACGCCGTAATGCGCCTGCGCACCACCGAGCGCGACGCGGAAGCCGGTCATCACTTCGTCGAAGATCAGCAACGCGCCGTGCCGCGTGCACAGCGTGCGCAGATGCTGCAGATAGCCGGCCTGCGGCGGAATGCAGTTGGCGTTGCCGACCACCGGCTCGATGATCACCGCCGCCACCTCCGCACCGATCTCGTCGAACAGCGCGGTGGCGCCCTCGAAGTCGTTGAAGCTCAGCGTGGCGGTCAGCTCGCTCAGCCCTGCGGGTACGCCGGGCGAGGTCGGTACGCCCAGGGTCAGCATGCCGCTGCCGGCCTTGACCAGAAACGAGTCGCCATGGCCGTGATAACAGCCTTCGAACTTGATGATGCGATTGCGCCCGGTGGCGCCACGCGCCAGGCGTACCGCCGACAGCGTCGCTTCGGTGCCGGAGTTGACCATGCGCACCATCTCGCAGGAGGGCACCAGCCGGGTGATGGTCTGCGCCATCGCCACTTCGGCTGCGCACGGTGCACCGAACGAGAGCCCGTTGCGGATCGACTGCTCGACCGCTTCGCGCACGGCGGGGTGGTTGTGCCCGGCAATCATCGGCCCCCACGAGCCCACGTAGTCGATGTAGCGGTTGTCGTCGACATCGAACAGATATGGGCCATCGGCGCGCGCCACGAAGAATGGCTCGCCGCCGACCGACTTGAACGCCCGTACCGGCGAGTTGACGCCGCCGGGTAGCAAGGTCTGCGCCTGGGCGAACAGGGCGTGGGAGCGGGAATGGTTCATGCGCAGATCCTTGAGGAGTACCGATTGGGGGCATCGACGCCCGGCAGCTGGCATCGCGTCCGCCATTGTCAGGCCTGCGGCCTCGCGCGCCTACCCGCAGGGAGCCCGCCTACCCGTCGGAGTGGGCGGGTGGGGGAACTCGGCTGCCTATGATCGAACGCGACGGGATCGACAGTTTGGAATGAGCTGATGGCGCCCAGTCATTGGCATCCGGCTGTAGATGTTCAGAAAGTGTGATTTCGGTAGCCGATGGCACCGTTCATTTGTCGCTTGCCGACAGTTCAAGACCTGGGGAGAGAGCATGAACCGTAGTATCCAGAAGCGTGCCTTGGCATTGGCCTTGGTCGTGGCCATGGGCAGCGTCCACGCGCAGTCCACCACCGGCAGCATCGTCGGTAGCGTGGGGCAGGGCAGTGGCACGAGCGTGCTGGTGGAAAACAACAGCGGCTTCAGCCGCGAGGTGCCGGTGGACGCGCGCGGTCGCTACACCGCCGGCAATCTGCCGCTGGGCACCTACAAAGTGACGGTCAAGCGCGAAGGCGCGGTGGTGGAAACGCGCGAGAACGTCGCCATCACCGTCGGGGCCAATACCGACGTGTCGTTTGCTGCCAGCGCCGCGGGGAGCGGCGTGCAGACCCTGGACAGCGTCACCGTCAGCGCCGCCAGCCTCACCACCATCGATGTCAGCAGCGTGGATACGCGCACCGTCGTCACCGCCGAACAGTTGCAGCAACTGCCGCTGGGCCGTACCGCCGAAGCGATTGCGCTGCTGGCACCGGGGGTGGTGGTCAACAGCGGCGGTTTCGACAACGGCCCGCTTGGCGGCTCGCTCCCCAGCTTCGGCGGCTCGGCCGCCAGCGAGAACGCGTACTACCTGAACGGTTTCAACACCACCACCATCAGCAACAACCTGGGCGGCCTCACCCTGCCGTACGGCGCCATCGACCAGCAGGAAATCTTTACCGGCGGCTACGGCGCGCAGTACGGCCGCGCCAACGGCGGCGTGATCAACCAGATCGGCAAGCGCGGCACCAATGAGTGGAAGTTCGGCGCTGCAGTGATCTGGGAGCCGAACGGCCTCAGGGCCAATCAGCGCGACATCTATTGGCGCCCGGACAGCCAGGGCAGCACCATCAACAACGCTGCCTATCGCTATGCGCGTGCGGCCAATGGCCTGTATCAGCCTGCCAGTGAGGCCGAAGCCAACCAGACCACCTACAGCGCCTATGTCGGCGGACCCATCATCCAGGACAAGCTGTTCTTCTTCCTGGCCGCCGAGCAGGTGAATTCTGACGGCGTGCGCGTAGGCACCAATCGGACACCGACAACGGCCGCACCGGCGGCCTCACCGACTACGACTACAAGCAGAAACGCTGGTACGCCAAGGTGGACTGGAACATCACCGACAACCATCTGATCGAGGTGACCGGTGCCAGCGACGTCGCCGAAACCAATGGCTCGATCTATCGCTACGACTATGTTGCGCGTGAGCGTGGCGCCTACTTCACCGACGAATCCACCTGGAAAACCGGGCCGACGCTGTTCACCGGCAAGTACACCGGCTATCTGGGCGACAACCTCACCGTGACCGCCCTGTACGGCAAGATGAGAACGCCGGACGAACTGACGCCGTTCAACTACAACGCCGCCAATGGCCCGGTGATCAATAGCGCCGCATTGCAGAATCCTGCCTACACCGGCGGCACACCGCGCATCGGCAACCAGCTGGTCACTTCGGTCAGCTCGCCGGACCGCGAGTACAAAAAAGACAACCAGCGCCTGAATCTGGAATGGCGCATCGGCCACCACACGCTCAACTTCGGTATCGATAACCAGAAGTCCGAAGGTATCGATGTCGGCTCGATCCTCTCTGGCCCCGGCTTTGCCTGGACCTACGGACAGACCAACGACCCGTACGGGCTGGCCACCGGCGGTCTGGTCAGCCAATCGGCCAATGAAGCCGGCGGCATCGGTGCGCCAAGCCCGGGTTTGGTGGATCCGGTCAACGGATCCAGTGGCTACTACGTGGTGCGCAACATCAACACCAGCCTGTATTCGTACGAGGCCAAGCAACGCGCCTACTACATCGAAGACAAGTGGCAGGTCACCGACAATCTGCTGCTGAGCCTGGGCTTGCGCAAGGATGAGTTCACCAACTACACCCCGTTCGGCGATCCCTACATCGAAATCGACAACGCGTGGGCGCCGCGCCTGGGCTTTAGCTGGGACGTCAATGGCGATTCCAGCTTGAAGGTGTTCGGTAACCTTGGCCGTTACTACCTCGGTCTGCCGCTATCGGCGGTGAGTCTGTTCACCCCGGCCACCACCACCGATACCTACTACACCTACAGCGGCATCAATGCCGACGGCACGCCGATCCTGGCGCAGCAGCTGGGTTCGGCGGTGTCGGCCAATTCGCGCTTCGGTCGCATTGCCGACGTACGCACCGCGGTGGCCAAGGACATCGAAGGCGAAAACCAGGACGAACTCATCCTCGGGTTTACCAAGCAACTCGATAGCGGCTGGGTGCTGGGCGTGCGCGGCACGCATCGCCGCCTCAATGCCGGCATCGACGACCAGAACTACGATGTCTCCAATACCGCGTTGATCGATGCGGCAGCGGCGCAAGGCGTGACCATCGATTTTTCCAAGGTGGCGGGCGCATCGTTGATCAATCCGGGCCAGACCAATACCTGGGGGGTGATTGGCACCGATGGCCAGTTCCACGAAGTATCGGTGAGCCGTGAGGCGGCAGGTTTTCCGAAGTTCAAGCGCAATTATTCGGCGGTGGAATTCAATCTGGAGCGTCCGTTCGACGGCAAGTGGTATGCCAAGGTCAACTACGTCTGGTCGCATAGCTACGGCACCACCGAAGGCCAGGTGCGTTCGGATCTATGGCGCACCGGCGGCGCGCTCGGTAGCTATCAGGGCCAGGCCTCGGTCTCGACCACGCAGAGCTGGGACCACGCGGCGTTGATGGAACACTTCAACGGCGATCAATCCAACGATCATCGCCATCAGCTCAAGTTGTTCGGCTTCTACCAGTTCACCCCGCAATGGGGCGCCTCGGCCAATTTCAGCCTGATCTCCGGCGCTCCGCACAACTGCCTGGGCAACTACTACGGAACCGAATACAGCGGCCGCGATCCGGCCGGCTATGGCGGCAGTGCAATTACCGGCGGCCCTTACCACTACTGCTACAACCCGCAGACCGGCACCGGCGTGGCATCGCCTCCCGGTTCGCAGGGGCGCCTGGGCTGGATCGCGCAGCTGGATATGGGCGTGACCTACAAGCCGGCCTTTGCCGACGGCAAGCTTGCAGTGCGCTTTGACGTGTTCAACATCACCAACGAGCAGACCGCGACCAACATCTACCCGTTCTCGCAGCTGCCCGACAACACCACCAACCCGCTATGGGACCAGGTCGTCGCCTATCAGGCGCCGCGCTCGGGCCGGGTGACGTTGAGCTACGATTTCTAATCGCGTCATTTGATACTGCAGTCCCGGCAGCGACGCGTGGTGGCACGCGTCGCTGTTTTTTGTTTCGGGGATGGCGGTCGAATTGGGGCGGCTCTGCTGAGTGAAGACAGACAGCCGGCTTGCTGAGCGCAGTGCACTTGATCTCGGCGTTCGGCTAGCAGGGGTACGTCATGATCGCCTGTATGCATCGCTTTCAATAAAACTGCCAGCAAACTGTCTGGCGAAGGCACCGCGCACGCGACGTTCGAGGCGACGCGATGCAGTGAAATACATGTCGCGGTCTTGAAGTGGATTGGACGGTTTGTATGACCAAGCCTAGGAGCCTTAGATCTGCTTCTTGGCTGCAGGGCCCTTGCCCGCCTACCATCGCGGGACACGCTGCAAATACGTCCCTGTAAGCTCTTACGCGGCATCCATGCCGCGTAAGGTCCCGCGCCGGTAGGCGGGCAAGGGCCTGTCGCGTTGGTTGGTGTGCATGTGAGAGCAGCGCTTGAGGCGCTTTCCACATCGGTCAATCACCAGCTTCTCTTGTCATTCTCTCGTCGTGCCTGGCAAGTGCCATAACGAAGCAATCGGCAGCAGCGTGGCCGCCCATGCAATGACCCGCTCTCGGTTGGCCGCCAGCCAACTTTCTGGTGCGGTGTCCTCGCCACTTGCGGGACCGTTGGCGGCATGGATGCCGCCATCGAGCCTAAGGACGGATTTACGGCGTGACCCGCGAGCGGCGACGGCACCGCGCGCGCGACGCACCCGGCTGTTCACCCAAGCGATGCAGCGAAATGAAAAACACGCTGTCTTTAAATCGATTGAAGCGCTTGGATGAACAACTTTCAAAGCTTGCCGCGCTGAGCCGCAAACCCTGCGCGATACCCCTGTACCGCTGCGACCGGATCCGGCGCCGCGTACACGCCACTGACCACCGCAATGAGATCGGCACCCGCAGTCACCAGCGCAGGCACCTGCGCTGGTGCGATGCCGCCGATCGCCACGCGCGGCACGTCAAGCTCGGCCGCTTGCTGTAGCAGCGCAGGCGTTGCGCGCCGCGTGGTCTGCTTGGTGGTGGTGGGGAAGAACGCACCGAACGCGACATAGCTCGCCCCGGACGCCGCCGCTGCGTGCGCGCGCTCGATATCGTCGTAGCACGACACCCCGATGATGGCCTGCTCGCCCAGCAGCGCGCGCGCTGCCGCCACGTCGCCATCGTCTTCGCCCAGATGCACGCCTTGCGCACCGACCTGCGCCGCAAGCTGCGCATCGTCGTTGATGATCAACGGCACGCCATGGGCCGCGCATGCCTCGCGCAAGGCGCCGGCCTGGCGCAGCCGCAGCGCCGCATCCGCCTGCTTGTTGCGGTATTGCAGCCAGGTGATCGACCCCAGCAACGGGGCCGTGCGCAGGAGCAAGCGCTGCGTGTTGGGCTCGTCGGGGGTGATCAGGTAGACGCCGCGAACGTTAAGACGGTTGGGCATGGCAACGCTTCCGAAAGCGGTGGATGGGATGGGACAATGCAGGCCCACTGTTGCATGGCCGCGATTATCCGATGAGCGAGACATCCACGACCACCTATCGCACCTGGATGTGCGTCGTCTGCGGGTTTCTCTACCACGAGGCCGACGGCATCCCCGAAGAAGGCATCGCCCCGGGTACCCGCTGGCAAGACGTGCCCGACACCTGGACCTGCCCCGATTGCGGCGTGACCAAGGAAGACTTCGAAATGGTGGAGCTCGATTGAGCTGCCGCCAACGGCGTGCAATCAGGTGGTGTTCTCTACCGTGATGCTGTTGCGATGTGGGCACGAGAATGCGTGCGTTGCCGAGAACCACAGGGCGATGCCCTATCTAGGGCCTGTTAACACTAATGGCCCGAGCGATTAAACTATTGGGCATGGAGATCACGCCAGCACAATTTTCTCTGATCGAACACTGCCTGCCGGCGCAGCGCGGCAATGTCAGCATGACCAACCTGCAAGTGGTCAACGCCATCCTTTACGTTGCCGAGCATGGCTGCAAATGGCGCGGCCTACCCAAGCGCTTTGGCAACTGGCATACGGTCTACACACGCATGAACCGTT
>NZ_VZPL01000035.1 GCF_008801575.1 Xanthomonas cissicola
CGGCCTGGCCAAAAACACCGCACACGTGCTGACCTTGTTTGCGCTCTCCAATCTGTGGATGAAGCGAAAGCAGTTGCTGCCGGCTATGGGGAGCGTGCGCCTGTAAACCAGGAAATTCCCACGGAAAGCGCCAGAAATGGCGAAATTCCAAAGATTCAAACGCCACTCTTCGGAACGACGCGACATCCCGCACTCTCAGGCCTCGTTATTCAGACCTTCCTTAGACAGCCGCTGACAAATGCCAGCACACCGCTGCTTCTAAGCTGGCCTCTCAGCATTGCGCGCAGAGGCCGACCATGTTGTTGCTTGCGATCGTATTGGCGGCGTCCGTTCCAGCCGGCCCCCAATTGCTTGTCGGCCAGTCATTCGAAACCTTCGCGACGCAGACCGACAGCCTGTGCCCTGGCAGGCAGGCCAGATCGATCACGCCCGGCGATCTGGATTTTGCGCAAGAAACCTTTGAAGCGCAGTTGCGCCCACGCACCCGCACACGGCTGGAGGCGGCGAATACTGCGGCAACACGCTGCGCCGATCGCAATGGCCTGAGCTGCCAGGTGGAAGCAACACTCGAAGCCCTGCAGCAAACGCGCTTGCTGGCACGTTTTTCGCGTTATGTCTGCAGCCATCCATCGCCAAGCTGATCCTGACAGACGCAGCGCCCGACGACGCGCGCACGCGGCAGGTCACGCTCAGCCGTTGAGCAATCCCAGCACCACATCGCGCGGCAGCTTGCCGGTTTCGTTGCGCGGCAGGGCGGCGAGTTTGCGCAGGCGGCGCGGCAGGAACACCGGGTCCACGCTGACGCGTAGTGCGGCCAGCACCTGGGCTTCGTCGAGGGTGGGGGCGACCACCAGCGCAGCGATGCGACCGACCGCCTGGCCGGGGTCGGGCGCGAGCTGCACGATGGTCCCGTCGATGACGCCGGGAATGGCGAGCAAGCGCCGGGTGAGATCGGCCAGCGATGCGCGTTTTCCGGCGATTTCCAGCAGGTCGGCCTGGCGGCCGCGCACCTGGAAGCGGCCGTCGTCGGCCACGTCCATCATGTCGGCCAGCAGCACCGGCGTGGCCAGATGCGGCGCATGCACCAGCGTGCCTGCAGCCTGGGTTTCCAGGCGCACGCCGGGCAAGGGCGTCCACGCCGCTTCCAGCGCGGTGCGGCGCACGGCGAACACGCAGGTTTCGGTGGAGCCGAACATCTCGCGCACCTCACCGCCGAAACGCGCTTCGGCGGCAGCGGCGATCTCCGGCGCCAGCGGCGCGGTGGCCGACACGATGCCGGCCAGCGGCGGCAGCGCCACGCCGGATTCGACCAACGCACGCAGATGCACCGGCGTGGTCACCAGGACACGCGGCGCGGGAATATCGGCCAGCGCACGTGCCACGTCGTCCGGAAAGAACGGCCGCCCTGCGTGCACCGCCAGCGTGGTCACCATCGGCAGCAGCACCGACAATTCCATGCCGTACATGTGCTGCGGCGGCACCGTGGCAACCACGTGCGGGACGGCATCGGCGTGCGTCCACAGGCTTTGCAGCGCGACCAGATCCTGGCGCGTGCTGGTCAAAAAACTGCCCCATGTCTTGGGATTGGGTTGCGGGCTGCCCGTGCTGCCGGAGGTGAAACCGATCGCCACCAGCGCATCGTCGGCCAGCTGCGGAATCGGACCCTGGGCCTGCGGCAACTCGGCCGGCAGCTGCCAATACCGCGGCGGCGCCAACTCCAGCGTCAGATCGCCCAGACAATAGGTATCGGCGTAACGCGCCTGCACTTCGCCCACGACCGCCGGCGCGCGCGAAGACGGCAGCAGCGAGACCTGCCCGCGCAGCGCACACGCATAGAACGCCACCATGAAACGGTAGCGGCCTTCGCACAGATTCACCGCATGGCTGCCCGCGGGCAGCTGTCGCGCCAGGCCGTGCACGTGTGCGATGAAGGTCGCCAGATCGACCGACTGCCCCGCGCGCCAGGCCAGCGGACCGTCGGGCGCACCAACAGCCATCGGATGGGAAACAGCGGGAGCAGGCAGGCTGGACATGGAAACCGACGGTCGCAAAAGCGCGCTAGCTTGGCCGCCACCTGCGCTGCTGGCAAGTCGGGGGTTTTCCTCTGCGACACGCGGAGTTGATCGCCGCCAGGGCGTGGCATGGGGGACGGGCCAGTTGCGTGTACCGCGCGCGCCTTGTGCGGCACGGCAATCATCATCTCTGCGCTCGGCGGGTCTTCACCAGTGCGTGGTTGCGCTGGACGTTGCGATACACCGGTCGGCTGCAGGTGTGGATGGCAGTCGTACGGCGCGGCTGCGCAGGTGGGTTTTCCACGCGAGATTTTCGCTGCGCTCGTCTGCGCTCGTCAGTCGCGCGCGGATTTACCAGTGCCGTGGAGTTGAAGTGTTCATTTTGCTGTCGCATCTTACCTTGCTGATGCCGCGTACCGCTTGCTCTGCAACTGCATGCCTTGCGCAGCGCTCGATCATGGTCGCGCCCGCTCATCGCGCGCTAGCAGATGTGACCGGCGGCTGCATGCAGCCACGCACGCATGACCTGTGGCCCAAGCCTGCCACGAAGGCGAACTGCTAGGCTTGCGCGCGCTCCTTTGCGTCCAGCCGTGTCCGATGCCTAGATTGTTGCCGTTGACCCTTCTGCTGCTGGCCACCGCTGCGCATGCGCAGTCTGCCGCCCCGCTCACCATCGAACAGGCGATGGCCGACCCGGACTGGATCGGGCCGTCGGTGGATCAGGCCTGGTGGCAATGGGACGGCAAACAGGTGCAATACCTGCTCAAGCGCGATGGCAGCCCGGTGCGCGACACCTATCGCCAGGGCACCGGCGGTGGCACTGCCGAACGTGTGGCCGATACCGCGCGCGCCGGCCTGGATGCGGCAAACCCCAGTTACGATGCCACCCGCCAGCGCATGCTGTTCGCACGTAACGGCGACATCTTCCTGCGCGATCTGCGCCCAGGTGCGCTGACCCAGCTGACCCGCAGCAACGAGATCGAATCGCGTCCGCAGTTCGCCAGCGACGGCGGTGCGATCTGGCGCGCGGGCAACAACTGGTACCACTGGCGCGCCGATGGCGGCACCGCGCAGGTGGCGGTGGTCAAGGCCGAGCGCGACCCCAACGCCGCCCCCAAGGCCGATGTGCTGCGCGAGCAGCAACTGGCGACGCTGGCCACCTTGCGCCGCGACAAGGAGCAACGCGACGCGCTGCGCACGCAGGAAGATGCCTGGCGCCGCGCCGATGCCACGCGTGCGGCAGCGCCGGTGTATCTGGGCGATGAGGTGGAGATCGTCGACAGCGCGTTGTCGCCGGACGGCCGCCATCTGCTGGTGGTCACACAGGCCAAGAGCGCCGACGAAGGTCAGGCCGGCAAGATGCCCAAATACGTGACCGAATCCGGTTACGAAGAATTCCAGGAAGTACGTACACGTGTGGGACGCAACGCACCGGCAGCGCATGCGCTATGGCTGGTGGATGTCGGCGCGGGCACAGCCAAATCGCTGTCGTTCGATCCGCTCCCCGGCATCGCCACCGACCCGCTGGCAGCCTTGCGCAAGGCCGCCAAGCGCGACCCGCTCAAGGGCAACCGCGCGGTGCGCGTGGAAAGCGATGGCGACGGCAGCGGGCCGGCCGTGCACTGGAGCGATGACGGCCGCAACGTGGCGGTGGAAATTCGCGCGGTGGACAACAAGGACCGCTGGATCGCCAGCGTGGACCTGGACAACGCCAGGCTGCAGCCGCGTCACCGTTTGAGCGATAGCGCCTGGATCAATTGGGACTTCAACGATTTCGGATGGCTGCCCGACAATCGCACGCTGTGGCTGCTGTCGGAAGAGTCGGGCTATTCGCAGCTGTACACCGTGGAAGGCAACGGCAAGCCGCGCCAGCGCACGCGCGGCAAGTGGGAAGTGTCGATGCCCGTGCCCAGCGCCGATGGCAGCGGCATGTTCTTCCTGTGCAACCAGAAATGGCCGGGCGATTACGAAGTCTGCAAGCTCGATCTGCGCAACGATCAACTCACCGAGATCACGGCGTTGAACGGCGTGGAAGGCTACAGCCTGTCGCCCAACGGGCAGCAGTTGCTGGTGCGCTACTCCGGCAGTTATCTGCCGACGCAACTGGCGGTGGTGCCGGCCGCAGGTGGCCAGGCCACCGTGCTCACCGACACGCGCACGCCGGCCTTCAAGGCGCAGCCGTGGATTGCGCCGCAGTACGTGCAGGTGCCTTCCAAACATGGCGCCGGCACGGTGTGGGGCAAGTATTACGGGCCCAAGACGCCGGAGCCGGGCAAGCAGTATCCGATCGTGATGTTCGTGCACGGCGCCGGGTATCTGCAGAATGTCTCCGAACGCTACACCCCGTATTTCCGCGAGCAGATGTTCCACAACCTGCTGGTGCAGCAGGGCTACATCGTGCTGGACCTGGACTATCGCGCCTCCGAAGGCTACGGCCGCGATTGGCGCACGGCAATCTATCGCAACATGGGCCACCCCGAGCTGGAAGATTACCTGGATGGCCTGGACTGGCTGGTCGCCACCAAGCAGGGCGATCGCGCACGCGTCGGCATCTATGGCGGCTCGTACGGCGGCTTCATGACCTACATGGCGCTGTTCCGCAGCCCCGGCACGTTCAAGGCCGGGGCGGCGCTGCGCCCGGTCGGCGACTGGATGCAGTACAACCACGAGTACACCTCCAACATCCTCAACACGCCCGAGCTCGATCCGGAGGCCTACAAGACGTCCTCACCGATCAACTACGCCGAGGGATTGCGCGACCATCTGCTGATCGCGCACGGCATGATCGACGACAACGTGTTCTTCAAGGATTCGGTGGACATGACGCAGAAGTTGATGGAGCTGCACAAGGACAACTGGCAGGTGGCGCCTTATCCGCTGGAACGCCACGGCTTTACGCGTGCCGATTCATGGCTGGACGAGTACAAGCGCATCCTCAAACTGTTCAACGAGCAGGTGAAACCCTAAAGCCGGCGAAACTGCGCGTGTCTGTCCCTGGATGGAAGCGGACGACACGCGCAGGGCTCGGGCGTTGCGCGTGTTGCACGCAGACGCCGGGGTCAGGCCAGCTCGCAGTCACGATCCGCCCTGACCAACGGCGCACAACGTTCCTGATGCGGCCATCCCCAGCGACGGCCCTGCGAGCGGGATCAACAATGCAGCACGTGCGTAGGCAAACCAACACCGGCGCGTCGGTTGCTTCGCACTCACCTGTTGCTACGCAAGTGGCTCTAAGCTTGGCGCAGGACCGGTAACGCGCCCTCGCTGCGCGCGCGTTGCTGCACCGGTCCGCCGCATGACCGGTGCGCCGCCGGCATGATGGCGCTTCCACTCACCACGGGCGCAGGGAAGGAAGAAGCGATGGGCCTGTGGGACCGTTTGTTTGGACGCAAGAGCACTGCGGCAAACACGCCGCGCACAGCACCGACGGCAGCGCCTGTCGCTGCCGCAGACGCCTCGGAGGCGGGGGCCGAGATCGACCCCGCACTGCAGCCGGCGCTGAGCGCGTTTCAGCGCGGCGACCATGTCGGCGCCTACAACGCTGCGCAGACGCAGCTCCACCTTGGGGCCGATGCGCAGCGCCTGTGCGCGCTGTCGTTGAGCGCGCTGGACCGCTATCGCGAAGCCTACCCGTACTGGCTGGCGCTGTACGAGCTGGAGCCCAGCGCACACAACGCACTGCAGTTGGCAACCACCTCGGTGATGTGCAACGAGATCGCGCAGGGCGAGCAGTGGTTGCTGATCTTCGACGATCTCAACGCGCAGGAGCGGTCCACCTCGCCCGCCACCGCACGTACCAGCTTCCTCACCGCGCTCACCCGCGCCGGCCATGGGGCGCACGCGCTGCCGCATCTGGAATGGTTGCGCGAGGCATACGCCGGCATGTCCATCACCGACAGCCACTTCCTGTACGTGCGCGGGCTGCCGTTTCTCGAAGCCTTTCTTGAGCGCAGTACGCCGCTGTTGCGCCAATGCCTGCCAGCCGATGCAGTGCCCGAGTGGTACGCGCAACTGCAACCGGCGCTGGATCCCCCCGGGCAGGCGATGGTGGCTGCCCACATCGCATCGCTGCAATGAGCGCCGTCCAGCCAGCATCGGCGCGGCAGCGCGGTGGCTTCGTCACTCCGTTGGCGTGGGTTTCCCTGTTGCTGGGGGTGGTCGGCGTGCTGGCCAATCTGGTGCAGATCGCAATGATCGCACTGACGCCAGGTGCGGCATCGCTAGGCCTGCCCGAAGGCATCACCCTGCCCCACTCCTGGCAATGGCTGATCGATCACGCGCTGTCATTATCGGTGGCCGGCGTTGTGCTCTCGGCTGCGTTCTGCTGGTTGAGTTGGGCGCTGCTGCAGCGGCGCGAGTGGGCAAGGCTTGGCTTCGTGGCGGTGTTGCTGGTGACCGGAGTGCTCAATTTCGGCGGACTGGCGTTGATTGGACCATTGTTCGACGGCGTACAGACGCTGCTGCCCGCCGATGTGCTGCAAAGCCCGGAATGGCCGCAGATGCAGGCACGTTTGCAGGCCACCCAGCAGATGGCATTGGTCCTCACCGGCCTGGGTGCGCTGGCGATCGGCTGCGTGCATGCGGTCCTGGCATGGCGGTTGTGCACGCCCGCTGTCCGCGCGGAGTTTTCGCAACCTGAGTGACTTGGGAACGGGCAAGGACGCTGCAGCAGATCAGCTGCCTTGCAACGAAATACCCCTCGCTTGCCAGTTGCGCATCAAAAACTGAGAGCTTGCGTGTGCGGTTGCCCGGCGATCTTCAAGCCCAGGTCGACTGTACGGCGCCCGCATCGCTCGCGGCACACGCCGTGCACCCATCGTTGCGGAGGACACTGCACCAGCATCCCCGCATCGCACTGCGACAAACGGGCGCGCTTGCGCGGGATGCACCACGCGGAGTGCACGGCTTAGAATTGGGACATGAACGAATTCGACCGTGTACGCGATTATCTGACCGACCTGCAGGACCGGATCTGCGCCGCTGTGGAAGCTGCCGACGGCAAGGCACGCTTCGCCGAGGATCTTTGGAAGCGCGAAGAAGGCGGCGGTGGCCGGACCCGCATCCTGCGCGACGGCGCGGTGTTCGAGCAGGCCGGCATCGGTTTTTCGGATGTGTCCGGTACGCGCCTGCCGCCGTCGGCCAGTGCGCACCGGCCCGAGCTTGCCGGTGCGACCTGGCGTGCATGCGGCGTCTCGCTGGTGTTCCATCCGCACAATCCGTATATCCCGACCACGCACATGAACGTGCGTTACTTCCGCGCCGAGCGCGATGGCGAGGTGGTGGCCGCCTGGTTTGGCGGTGGCTTCGACCTGACCCCGTTCTATACCGTCGATGAAGACGTGCAGCACTGGCACCGCGTTGCGCAGGCGCTGTGCGTGCCGTTTGGACAAGAGCGCTATGCCGCGCACAAGCGTTGGTGCGACGAATATTTTTTCCTGCGCCACCGCAACGAAACGCGTGGCGTGGGCGGGCTGTTCTTCGACGATCTGGGTCAGGACTTCGAGCGCGACTTTGCCTACCAGCGCGCAGTGGGCGATGGCTTTCTGGATGCCTACATACCCATCGTGCAGCGTCGCAAGGACACACCCTATGGCGAGCGCGAACGCGAGTTTCAGCTGTACCGTCGGGGGCGCTACGTGGAATTCAATCTGGTCTACGACCGCGGCACCCTGTTCGGTCTGCAAAGCGGTGGGCGCGCCGAGAGCATCCTGATGAGTCTGCCGCCGCGGGTGCGCTGGGAGTACGGCTTTACGCCGGAGCCAGGCAGCGCGGAAGCGCGCCTGGCCGATTACCTGATCCCACGGGACTGGCTGGGTTGATGAAGACGCCGCTGTAAGGCGTGTCATCCTAACGGACCTGCATGCAGGCTGTGGTCGTGGCCGATACGTTCCAGCGCGCGTCGCGAGCAAGTGCGCTACTTGCTGACGGCTCGATCGACTGTGCGTCATCGGTGCGCCACGCCGCCGGCGACAGCGCCGCAAAGGCGCGGATCGCGCGACGCAAGGCGACCTGCTCCCTAGCAGGATGAAACTCGCCAACCATCGCCGGCATCGGGAGCGTGTCCGGCAAGCGCGCAGGGCTAGCGTGTGCAACGCAACAACGGTAAGCCGATAGCTGAATGCGCGCGGTGGCACGACCCATAAGTCTGAATGCCTGAGAGGGTCACCATACCGCCGTCGCAGCATGACCTCTACATCGCCGCGCGCGGCCAATCGCGCGCGGCCAATTGAATAGCATTTTTCCTGCAACGCAGCCTGCAGTGGCGCCTGGCGCAAGCCAATGCGTCGCCTGCGCGGGACCTCTGACCATGTCGCTACATGCCGCGCGCCTGCGCACGCCGAGGCACACCGCATCGCAACCGACCCTGCAGTGCTTGCGGCATCATTGGGAAGACACAAATAAAAAAGCCCCGCAGACCAGGGGGAGGTCGGCGGGGCCAGGGAACGGAAACTTGGGGAGGAGTTTCCGCTCCGAGATCTGCTCCAGGGGATGGGAGAGATCTGCCGACAGGCATTGCGCCCGTCGAGGGATATAACAACATTTTCCACATTGATGGATCGTGAAGATGACTGTTAAAAAAATGTAGAATTTAGGGGGTATTCATTCCATTAACTCAGCTGAATTCACATTATGTTTGGAACGGATTATTGCTGATCTGCGTATTCAGCATATCGCTGCCATTCGCCGCATCAATGCGCTTGGTCCCAATTATCGCCAACGCCCGAATCGACCACCAGCGGCACGCGTAATTCAGCAGCGCCCGCCATGCGCGTGGTGACCTCGCTCAGCAGCGTGTCGACGAAATCGATATCGGCTTCGAACACCAGTTCGTCGTGCACCTGCAAAATCATCTTCGCGCGTTGCGCGTGGTCGGCGATCCAGCCATCCACCTTGACCATCGCGCGCTTGATGATGTCCGCAGCGGTGCCCTGCATCGGCGCGTTGATGGCGGCGCGCTCGGCACCGGCACGCTGGCCCTGGCTGCCGGCATTGATGAAATCCAGGTACAGCCGGCGGCCGAACACGGTTTCCACATAGCCCTTGTCGCGCGCCTGCTGGCGGGTGGTTTCCATGAAGTCGCGCACGCCCGGGTAACGGCTGAAGTACAGCGCAATGTAATCCTGCGCCTCGCCGCGGCCGATACCGAGCTGGCGGGCCAGGCCAAAGGCGCTCATGCCATACATCAGGCCGAAGTTGATCGCCTTGGCAGCGCGGCGTTCGTCAGCGCTGACGTTGTCGATGGTGCGGCCGAAGACTTCGGCGGCCGTGGCGCGATGCACGTCGGCGCCGGACTCGAACGCACCCACCAGCCCGGGGTCGCCGGACAGGTGCGCCATGATGCGCAGTTCGATCTGCGAATAGTCGCAGGCGATCAGCTTGCGTCCGGGCGGTGCGACGAAGGCGCGGCGAATGCGGCGGCCGTCTTCGGTGCGGATCGGGATGTTCTGCAGGTTCGGATCCGAGGAGGACAGCCGCCCGGTGGCGGCACCGGCCTGGTGGTAGCTGGTGTGCACGCGCCCGGACTGCGGGTGGATCATCTCCGGCAGCTTGTCGGTGTAGGTGCTGCGCAGCTTGGTCAGGCCACGGTATTCCAGGATGACCCGCGGCAGCTCGTGCTGGTCGGCGATGGCTTCCAGCGCCTCTTCGTTGGTCGAGGGCTGGCCCTTGGGCGTCTTGACCACGGCAGGGAGCTTGAGCTCGTCGAACAGCAGGGCCTGCAGCTGCTTGGGCGAATCCAGGTTGAAGGTGCGCCCGGCCAGCTCGGTGGCTTTCTGCTGGGCGGCGAGCATGCGCTTGGACAGGTCCGCGCTCTGGCGGCGCAGTTCGGCCGCATCCACGCACACACCGTTGGCCTCGATGCGGGCCAGCACGTCCACCAGCGGCATTTCGATGTCGCGGTAGACGCGCTCCAGGCCCGGTTCGCTGGCCAGGCGGGGGCCGAGCACGCGATGCAGGCGCAAGGTGATGTCGGCGTCTTCTGCGGCATAGCGGGTGGCGTCTTCCAGGCTGATCTGGGCGAACGGGATCTGCTTGGCGCCCTTGCCGCAGACGTCTTCGTACTTGACGGTGTCGTAGCCGAGATAGCGCTTGGCCAGGCTATCCATGTCGTGGCGGGCGCTGCCGGAATTGAGCACGAAGCTCTCCAGCAAGGTGTCGTCGGCGTAGCCGGCCAGTTCCACGCCATGCCGGCGCATCACGTGCAGGTCGTACTTGCCGTGCTGGCCGAGCTTGCGCACGGCCGGGTCGGTGAGCAGCGGCGCCAGCTGCGCCAACGCCTGGGTGCGGTCGAGTTGAACCGGGGCGCCGGGAAAGTTGTGGCCGAACGGCAGGTACGCCGCCTGGCCAGGCTCGGCGGCCACGCTCAGGCCGATCAAATCGGCTTGCAGCGGGTCCAGGCTGTCGGTTTCGGTATCGAAGGCGAACTGCCCGGCGGCACGCAGCCGCGCGATCCAGCTGTCGAGCTGCTCCTGGGTCAGGATGGTGTCGTACTGGCCGGGCGTCGACAGCGACGGATCCAGATCCACCGCTGCGTTGACGGGGCCGGAGACGAAGCCGGTGCCGCGCGCGCGGCCCGGCTCGGTGCGCGCAGTGGCAGCAGCAGCGCCCAGCGCCACCGGCTCGGCCAGCAGGCCCGCCTGGGCAGCGGCCGCACCACCGAGTTCGCGCAGCGCCTGGGTGAAACCGTAGCGGGCATACAGCACCGCCAGCGCCTCGGCATTGGGCTCGCGCAGGTCGAGCGCGCGCGGGCCGCTGGCCAGGGTGACATCGGTCTTGATGGTGACCAGCGTGCGGTTGAGCGGCAGCCGTGGCAACGCGGCGCGCAGGTTGTCGCCGATCTTGCCCTTGATCTTGTCGGCATTGGCAATGACGCCATCGAGCGAGTCGTATTCGGCCAGCCATTTGGCGGCGGTCTTGGGGCCGCACTTTTCCACGCCGGGCACGTTGTCGACGGTGTCGCCCATCAGCGCCAGCAGGTCCACGATCTGCTCCGGCCGCACGCCGAACTTGGCGATCACCGCCGCGTCCGAATCCATGCGGCTGCCGCTCATGGTGTTGACCAGTTCGATGCCCGGGCGCACCAGCTGGGCGAAGTCCTTGTCGCCGGTGGAGATGGTGACGGCCAGGCCATCGGCGGCGCCCTGCAGCGCCAGCGTGCCGATCACATCGTCGGCTTCCACGCCGTCGATACGCAGGATGTCGATGCCCAGCGCATGCACGATGTCGCACATCGGCTGCACCTGCGCGCGCAGGTCGTCGGGCATCGACGGCCGGTTGGCCTTGTAGTCGGCATACAAGTCATCACGGAAGGTTTTACCGGGCGCATCCACCACGAAGGCGATGTAGGCCGGGCGCTCCTTCAAGGTGGCGCGCAGCATGTTGACCACGCCGAACAAGGCGCCGGTGGGCTCGCCCTGCGCATTGGTCAGCGGCGGAAGCGCGTGGAACGCGCGATACAGGTAACTGGACCCGTCGATCAGGACTAATCTGCTCATGACCCAATTCTACGCTGCACGCCCAGGGCACACCGCGCCAGCGCATACTTGCCGACGCTCAATACGGATAACGACAATGAACAAAGCACGTCTTTTGCTGCTGCCGTTCCTGCTGCTCGGCGGCTGTGCCACCAGCGGCGGCGACCGCGCCGGTGGCGATATCCCGGCTGGCGCCGATGTCACCAGCAAGACCATGGGCAACGGCGACAAGGTCGACGAATACCGCGTCAACGGTCAGCTGGAAATGGTGCGGGTGACGCCGGCGCGTGGGGCGCCTTACTTCCTGTACGACCGCGACCACGACGGGCATACCGACGCGGAAAGGGACAAGGTCAACAAGGTGTATTGGCAGCTTTATAGCTGGTGATTGGTGATTGGGGATTGGTGATTGGGGATTGGGGATTGGGGATTGGGGATTGGGGATTCGTAAAGCAGGGGCCGCGGGTCGGAGACGTTCCGTGGCTTTGTTTTTGATCTCTGGTTTGGTGGGTTAGGTGCGTTGCGGCGTTGCTTGTAGAGATGGCTGACTGAGGCCTGGGTACAGTTCTTCGCATGCCGGCGTCGTGCGCCGCCAGTTCTGCTGCTTTGCGGTGACGGCACGGCTGGGCGCGTGGCTCAGCGTTTTTCCAGTTGGCTGGGCGCACCGCTCGGCTTTCTGCGCCCGGTCCGGTGCACCAGTTGGCCAGCTTGCTCGGCCTGCCGGGCGCTTGCGCAGCTTTAGCTGTCTTCCAGCGGGCCGGTGACGCGTTGCGGTTCGTCGATGCCGGCCGGGGCCAGCTCCTTCATCAGGGCCAGGAAATCGGCGCCGACCAGGCGTTGCGCGCGGCGCAGCAGCATCGGCACCGGGCTGGACGGTTCGTGCCGGGCGTAATAGGCGCAGATCTCTTCCAGCCGCTGCTTCACATCTCGGGACCGGCGATCTCGTCGTTGCGGCGCGTGGCGTTGGTTGCCGAGGCGACGGCGTGGCCTTCGCCGGCAGTCTGCTCGCCGTCTTCGGTGATCGCCGAGATGCCCTGCCGTGCTTGCCAGTGCGGCAGCACGAAGCGCTCCAGATCGCGCAGGTCGGTCAGTAGCGGGCGCAAGTCAGGGGCGGCGGTGCCGACACGTTCGCTCAGCAGCGCATCGATCGCGCGCGCCTGCCGCAGCGCTTCGGTAATGGCATGGGCAGAGGTGGCCAGCGTTTCCGGCGTGCAGTCCTGGCAGCAGGCTTCGATTTCGGCCAGGCTGGGGCCGCTCTGGCCGTCGGGCAGCTTGATGCTGCCATTGGCCACGCGTAGATCGCGCAGGCTGAAGCGGCCCAGCCGCGGCGACTGCACGAACGCGGTGGTGCGCAGCGCGCCGAGCAGGCCCATCGGGTCGCTAAGACCGACCAGCGCATTGATGCGCGAGGTCGGGTCGTTGTCGTCGTCGACATCCAGTTGCGGATGCACGCTGTCCCAATGGCGCTCAAGCAGGCCATGGATCAACGCCAGCGCGTCGGCCCAGCCCGGCAGGCCGCGCAGGCGCAGCCAGGCGGCGCCGAGCCTGCCGGCCACGCGCAAGTCGCGGCTACGCCGGCACAGGTCCAGCGCCAGCGCCTGTACCTTGTCCCAGTCCGGTTCTTCGGCGGCGATGACGCTCTCGCCCAGCGCGCGCTCGGCGCGGACCGCCGATTCGCGCTCCAGGCGCAGGAACTCCGGGTCGTATTCCAGATCCGGTCCGGCCGGGGCGTCGTCGCCGAGCGGCGCCAGCAGGGTCTCCAGGGAACTGTCGTCTTGCATGGCACGGCCTCCATCGGGGGAGCCGCCGCGGTAAGCGGCGGCAGGCAGATCACTCGGGGCTGCAGACTGCGTCCGGATCGCCGGCATCGCAGGCCGGCTGCTGGTCGTCGGGCAGACGTAGGCCGGGGCGGACCAGGCCGAAGGCGCGGTACGGGGTACCGCTGGCCGACAGGTCCACGAAGGCCACGGTGCGGCTGGCCGAACTCTGCGCACGGCCCGCAAACGCCGAGGCCGGCACATTGAAGCCGGAGGCGCCGGCCAGATCGAGCAGGCTGCCATCGACCGCCGTGGCGTTGAAATACGCCGGCGGCGCGCCGATCGCCGCCACGGTCTGGGTGCCGGTGCCGGTGCCGGTTACATAGATCGGGTTCTGCTGCGTACCGATCTGGCCGGTGGCGGCAAAGGTGCCGGTGGCGTTGCGCAACGGCGCGCGGCCGTCCTGGAACAGATTGCCGCGTACCGACAGGAACATCGCGCTGTTGCCGGCATCCACGCTGTAGCTGCTGCCATTGGCCAGCACCAGCAGCAGGTCGCCGCCGTTGGTGAAGCTGAAGCCGTTGCTGGCGACGAAGTCGCCCAGGCGTACGACACGGTTATCGATGAAGCCGGCCGCATCGCCCAGCGCCACTGGCCCGCCTGCGCTACCGCTGAGCAGGGTGGCGGTGATCGCGCTGCCGGCGCGCTGGCCGATGCCGGCAGCGGCCTGCAACCAGCTGGTGGCACCGCTGAGCTGGCCGCTCAGCTGCAATTCGCCGCCGCTGCGCAGGCGCAGCGAGGGGCCGCCGGCGACGCGGCCGCTGACCAGCAATGTGCGGTTGCTGAGCACATCCAGGCCCTGCGCGCTGAAGTCACCGAGCACATCGATGGCGTTGCCGCTGCCGGTGAGCGCGACCGCCCCGGCGGCGCTGCCGCTGAGCTGACCGGCGCGCAGGTTGCCGGCGTCCTGGGTGATCGCCCCGCCGCTGCTCAAGGCCACGCTGGCGCCTCCAATGTCGTGACCGAGTACCACGCCGGTGCCGCCGCGCAGGGCGATGGCGTTGGCGCTGAGCGTGCCGGCGGTAGCGAGCTGACCACCGGCCTGCAGACGCAGGGCATCGCTGGCTTGCGCAGTCGCCGCCAGGTCGTTGCGATCGACGATGGCGATGCTGCTGCCGCGCGCCTGCACCGTGCCCTGGAAGTCGTTATCGGCCGCATCCAGCACGATCGCGCCGGTGCCGGCATCGAGCAGGCTGCTGCCGACCACCGTCAATGCGCCTTGCTGGGCGATGCCGGCAGCGGTGGCCGCAGGCACGGCGATCGCCTGGGCAACGACCGTGCTGGCGTTGGCCGTTGCTGCACTCCCGCTGCGTGCCACCAGCGCACCGCCGATCCGCCCCTGGCCCAGATCCAGGCCGGCGCCGCTGGCGACCTCCAGTGCATCGACATCCAGGTTGCCCAGGACCAGCGCATTGCGATCGCGCACGCTGGCCGTGCCGCCGCTCAGGCTCACCGCCGCCTGGAAATCGTTGCCGGCATCGGTCAATGCAATGGCGGCGCCACCGCTATCGATGCGGGCACTGCCGGTAACGGTCAAGGCGCCGCTCTGGGTGACGGCGCCGCCGTTGCTGGCCGCATCCAGATCGCCATTGACCAGGCCAACGCCCAGATTCAGCGCACTGCCGTTGCGGACCTGCAGGTCGCCGGTGTTGAGCGTGCCCAGGGTCAAGGCATTGGCATCGCGCACACTGCTTGCACCGCCGGTCAGGGCGAGCACGCCCTGGAAGTCGTTGCCCGCCGCCTCCAGGGCAATGGCGCCGCCGCCGGCATCGACCGCGGTGTCGCCTGCGACCAGCAATGCGCCGCCGGTCTGGGTGATGGCGGCATTGGTGCTGTTCAAGCGCAGCGCGTTGCTTGCCGTGACCGTGTTGCTCAGCGCAATGCCGCTGGCGCCGGTCAATTGCACCGTGCCACCGCGCAACGCGCCGGCAGTGCGCAAGGTGCCGCCGTTGGCTGTCAGCGTCAGCGCGCCGGTGCCGGCGTCGATCTGGCTGGCCGGCAGGTTCAAGTCACCGCCCGCGACCAGCGCGATCGCCGCGTTGGCACCGCTGCGCACCGCAGCGATGCTGAGGTCGTTGCGATCCTGCACGGCGATGGCATTGCCGGTGAGCGCAACCGCGCCGACGAAGTCGTTGTCGGCATCGGTCAAGGCGATGTCGCCGCTGCCGGCATTCAACGTGGATGCACCGCCGACCGACAACCCGCCGCTCTGGGTGATCGCTGCATTGCCGCTGGTGCCGTTCAACGCGCCACGCACCACACCGCGACCGAGATTCAATGCGCCACTGCTGTTGGCGATGAGTGCATTGGTGGACAGCGTGCCGAAACCGAGTACGTTGCCGGCGATCTGCACATCGCCTGCCGTGAGATTGACCACGCCGTTGAAGGTGTTGCCCGCGATGTTGAGCGTGACGTCGCCACTGCCTGCATTGACGGTGGTGGTGGTGCCAACGTTGAGTGCCGCGGCGGTCTGCGTGATCGCGGTGTTGTTGCTGCTCAGCGATAGCGCGTCGGTGGTGGTGATGGTGTGGCCGATGGTGAGACCGTCGCGTGCGGACAGGGTCACGTTACGGCCGCGTAAGTCGCCGCCGGTGCTCATGCTGCCGCCGTTGGCGATCAGGGCAAGATCGGCGGTGCCGGTGTCCAGGTTCTGCGCGGACAGATTCAGTGCGCCGCCGGCGGTCAACGCGATGGTGCCGTTGGCGCCGGCATTCAAGGCATTGATGGTGAGGTTGCCGCTATCGGCCACCGTGATGCCGGTGCCGGTGAGACTGATGCCAGCGCCAAAGCGGTTGCTGCCACCGTTGAGCGCGATGCTGGCGCTACCGGCATCGACGGTGCTGGCACCCACCACGGCGAGTGCGCCGGCGTTCTGCGCGATGGCGGCATTGGTGCTGCGCAGGGCGAGCGTGTTGGCGGTGACGGTGTGGCCGAGCGTCAGGCCGTCGCGTCCGAACAGCGTCACGTCGTTGCCACCCAGGTCTGCGGCCGTGCTCAGTGCGCCGCCGTTCGATGACAGGGTCAGGTTGCTGTTGCCGACCGCGATAGCCTGCGACGGCAGGCTCAAGGTACCGCCGGCCGTCACGACGACCGCGCCATTGCCGGTGCTGGTCAGTGCGGCGAGGCTGAGGTTGTCGCCGTCGGTCACGCCAATGCCGTTGCCGGTCAGGCGCACGCTGTCGAAGTTATTGCCGGCTTGCAGCAACGAAATCGCACCCGTGCCTGCATCGACCGTGGTGGCGCCGCTGACCAGCAGTGCGCCGCCGCTTTGCGTAATCGCGGCATTGCTGCTGGCAAGCGACAATGTGCGCGCGGTGATGTTCTGGCCCAAGGTCAAGCCGCTGTTGGCGCGCAGGCTCACTTCGTCGCCAAGCAACGCTGCGGACAGGCTCAGGTGGTTGGCGATCAGATCGATGTTGCCGCTGCCGTTGTTCAACGTCGTGCCTGGCAGGGCCAGATTGCCGCCCGCGGTCAGCGCGATCGTGCCGCCGTTGTTGCTGGTCAACGTCGAGAGCGTGAGATCGTTGCTGTCGCGCACCGCGATGCCGGCACCGGTCAGGCGCATGGCGCCCTGGAAATCGTTGCTGCCATCGGTCAGCGCAATGGCGCCGCTGCCGGCATTGAGGGTGGCGGCAGCATCGACGATCAGTCCGCCGGACTGGCCGATGGCGCCATTGCCGCTGCTCGCAGCAAGCGTGCCGGCAACGCGACCGCTACCCAGGTTCAATGCACCATTGCTGGTCGCGGTGAGGCTGCCGGTGTTCAGCGTGCCCAGCGTCAAGGCGCCGCTGTCGCGGATCGACACATCGTTGCCGGTCAGACTCACTGCGCCGCCGAAGTGATTACCGGCGCTGCCCAACGCGATCGCGCCGGAGCCGGCGTTGACGCTGGAGGTCGAACCGATACGCAAGGCGCCTGCGGTCTGGTTGATCGCGCCGTTGCTGGTGGACACCGACAACGTGCTGCTGTCGATGCCGGTCGCCAGCGTCAGTGCGTTGGCGCTGAACAGCGAGACCGCATTGCCGACGAGATCGCCGCCCAGTGTCAGCGTGCCGTTTTCTGCGCGCAGCGTCAGGTCATCGCTGCTGGTCAATCCGCTGCCAGGCAGCGTGAGCGAGTTGCCTGCGGTGAGCGCGATGGTGCCGGCGCCACCGTTGGTGAGCGAGACCACGCTGAGATCGTTCGCATCGACCACGGCGATATTGCGACCGGTCAGTGCAAGGCCGTTCTTGAAATCGTTATCGCCTGTCAGCGAAATGGCGCCACTGCCGGCATCGACGGTAGCAAGACCGCCGACGTCGAGCACTCCTGCATTCTGGAAGATCGCGTTGGTGGTGGCAGTCAGGCCCAAGCTGCCACTGGCGGTGACGTTGTGATTGAGCACCACGCCATCGCGCGCGCTCAGGCTGACGTTGCCACCGCTCAAGCTGCCGTTCGTGCTCAATGCACCGCCATTGGCGATCAGGCTGAGCGCGCCAGTGCCGGTGCTGAGGTTTTGCGTGGGCAGCGTGAGTGCGCCACCGGCGGTCAGGGCGATGGCGCCATTGGTGCCGTTGCTGATCGAGGAGACGCGCAGGTCGTCACGATCGACCACGCTGATGCCGGTGCCGGTCAGACTCACGTCGCTGCGGAAATTGTTGTTGCCTTCGGTCAGCGCGATGACGCCGCTGCCGGCGTTGAGGATGGCCGTGCCATCGACGATCAGTCCGGCGCTCTGACTGATGGCGCCGTTGCCACTGGTCGCAGCAAGCGTGCCGCGGACGCTGCCGCTGCCCAGGTTCAACGCACCGTTGCTCGTGGCGATGAGGTTGCCGGTATTCAGCGCACCCAGCGTCAGCGCGCCAGTGTCGGCGATGCGGGTGTCGCCTCCGGTCAGCGTCACCACGCCCTGAAAATCGTTGGTCGCTTCGTCCAGTTCGATGACGCCGGTTCCGGCACTGACGGTGCTGGTGCCGGTGGCGGTCACGCTGCCGCCGGTCTGGGTGATTGCGCTGTCGGTCGTGGTCAGTGCCAGCGTGCCGCTTGCAGTGACGTCATGCCCCAGAGTCATGCCGGCAGTGCCGGTGAGGTCCACGTTCGTGCCGGCCAACGTGGCGCGCGTGGTGAGGCTGCCGCCGCTGGACAGGGTGAGGTTGGCGCTGCCGGTGTTGATCGCCGCTGCCGGCAGGGTCAATGCACCGGTGGCACGCAGCGACAGTGCGCTGTTGTTGCCAAGGCTCAAGGTGCCGATCGACAGAGTGCCGGCAGCGTTCAACGAGATACCGCGCCCGGTCGCGCTGACCAGATCGCCAAAGATATTGCCACTGTTGTTCAGCGTGATCGCACCGGTGCCGACCGTGAGGTCGCTGGTGCCGACGATGGTCAAGCCATCGGTTCCCGACTGCGTGATCGCGCCGTTGTTGCTGGTGGCGAGCAACGCACCGCCCACCCGGCCGCTGCCCAGGTTCAACGCGCCGTTGCTGGTGGCGGTGAGATCGTTGCTGTTCACCGCACCCAAGGTCAGTGCGCCGCTGTCGCTGATGCGTGTGTTGCCGCCGGTCAGCGCCACCGCACCCTGGAAGTCGTTGCTCGCACCGTCCAGCGTGATGGCGCCGGTTCCGGCATTGATGGTGCTGGTGCCGGTGGCGGCCACGCTGCCGGCGGTTTGGGTGATCGCAGCATTGGTGGCGGTCAATTTCAGCGTGCCGGTCGCAGTGACGTCGTGCGCCAGCGCGATGCCGCCGCGACCGGTGAGGTCCACGTTCGTCCCGGCCAACGCAGCGCGCGTGGTGAGGCCACCGCCGCTGGCCAGGGTGAGGTTATTGCTGCCGGTGTTGATCGCCGTTGTCGGTAACGTCAATGCACCGGTGGCACTTAACGACAGCGCGCTGTTGCTATCGAGGTTCAACGTGCCGATCGAGAGATTGCCTGCCGCGTTCACGGCAATGCCGTTGCCGCTGGCGCTCAACAGGCCACCGAAGGTATTGCCGCCGTTGGTCAACGAAAGCGCACTGCCGGACTGCAGGAACTGGCTGGTGCCCGTCACCGCCAGCGAACCGGATTGGGACAACGCGACCGTGTTGGTCAGGCTGAGGTTGCCGCCTACGTCCAGGTTGCCGAGGCTGCCGATCTTGTTGGCCCCGCTGAAGGTGGCACTGCCACCGATAAAGCCACCCAGGCTGCCGGCGGTGTAGATGCCGGTCTGCTGTACGCCGCGACCGGTGCTAAGGGTGATGGCCCCGGTGCCGGCATCGATGCTGCCGCCGCCGGCGACATCGAAGCTGCCAGCGCCGGAGGCGATCAGCGACACGCTGCCGTCGGGACCAGTGGACAGCGACGACGCACGAATGGTGCCGCTGTTGTTGATGAGTCGATCGAAGATGCCTTGCGCCGCGCGCGCCTGCAGCTGGATCGCGCCGCCTGGCGCGCTCAGGGTGCCGGAATTGTCCACCGCTTCGGTGGCCAGACTCAGCTGCAGCGGCTTGTCGATCAGCACGCCGAAGCCGCCGCTTTCGAACGTCAGCGTGGCTGCGTCGGCACCGGCGAGGGTGATGTTGCCGGCGGTGGCGGTGATGGTGCCGCTGTTGGCGACCCGGCCGCCGATCAGCGTGGCCGACCCGGCCGCCGCATTGATGGTGCCGCTGTTGGAGACCAGCGCCACGGTATTGCCGCCGGCGTCGAAGACGTAGTTGCCGTTCATGAACTGGGACACGCTGGTGCCCAGCGTACTGACCACCAGGCCACCGACATTGATGTTGGCGGTGCTTCCGAGCAGCACACCGTTGCTGTTGAGCAGGAACACCTGCCCGTTGGCAGTGAGGTTGCCGAAGATCTGTGTGGGGTTGCCCCCCTGCACCAGGTTGAGTACCACCGAGGTGGTCGTTGGCTGGTTGAAGGTCATCGTCGCGGCCGAGCCGATGTCGAACGCCGACCAGGTCAGCGCCATGCGCGAGGAGGTCTGGTCGACAACCCGGGTCGTGCCGCTGGCAGCGTTGATGGTGCCGGTGCCGCCGACGATGCTGCCGCCGGTGGGCAGCTGGTTGGCCGCCACCTGGGCCAGGCCGCTGACCGGCATGGCCATCAGCGCAGCTGCTAGCGCGAGGGCCAGCGGGCGATGACGCAACGGGAGCGTGCGCGGCGAGGTCGCGGGATGGATGGTGGCGTGCATGCGCAGATCCCTCAAAAAGTGAAGCCGAAACGCGTGTAGATGCGGGCGTCGTCGCGTCCGTCGGAGGCATTGCGCGCGCCGGTCGGAAGCGCGGCGCTGATGCGCCATTCGAAATTGGCGTACTGCGGCAAGCGGAAGGTCAGGCCCACGCCGGCGGCATCGAAACTGGCCGGTGCCAGGCGGCCATTGGCGGCGAACACGCGGGCGTGGTCGGCGAAGACATCCAGCTCCACCAATTCGCGCCAGGGCCGGCCATTGAACGGCGATGCGGCATCGGCAAAACCGGGGGCGTCGATGTGGTATTCAAGCGCGGTGTAATACCCGCGGTCGCCCAATGCATCGGAGACCGGATAGGCGCGCACGCTGTCCGGCCCACCGACAGCGAACTGCTCCATCGGGGTCAGCGTATCGTCGCTGTATTGGCCGTTGAACTTGAAGTACAGCCGCTGCGTGCGGGTGAGGTATTGCAGGCGCGTGTAGGCCAGCCGCGCGATGGTGAAATAGCTGTCGCGACCGGGGCTGATCTGGTCCACCGGCGCCGAGCGGTCGCGCAAGGATTGGCGCACGCTCACCTGCAGCAGATCCACACCGCGCCAGCGCAGATCGGTGCGCCGCAACGACAGGCCCAGTTCGGCGACATCGAACTGCTGGTCGGACAACTGCATGCCCAGCGCACTGAGCTTGGATTGCTCGCGCAGATAGCGCGCCGAGCCCTGCAACTGCAGCGTTTGGCTGTTGATGAATTTCCAGTCGGCGCCGGTGTAGACGATGGAGGTCGGCCCCTTCAGGCCAAGCCGGGCGAACACGCCGTTGCGCACTTCCAGCTCGCTGCGGCTGGCGCCGATCACCGCGCTCAGGCCGGACACGCTACCGATCGGCAAGCCATACGACAGCGCGCCGATCTGGCTCTGCTGCGGCGCCAGCGAATAGGCGTAGTTGGCGGCGAACACGTCGCCCAGGCCGAGCGGGCTATTCCAGGTAATGCCGGCCTGGGCGCGATAGCGGCCGGTCAGCTCGGTGCCGTAGTTGTTGCCGCCCAGGGTGATCACATATGGGCGGGCGGCCTCGCTGGCGACCAGCACCACGTCGGTCTCGCCTTCCTTCTGGCCGGGCTGCAATACCGACGACACCGACACCCCGGGCAGATCGCGCGCATACAGCAGCGCGGCGTCCACGTCCTGCTTGCGCAGCGGGCGGCCCTGCAGCTGGCGCAGCGGTGCCGACAAGGCGTTGCCGCGGTAGCGTGCGGCGCCCTGCACGCTGATCTGGCCGATGCGCCCTTCCAGCACGCGGATCTCGATCAGTTGATCGGGCCCCGGCGTCTGCGCCGGCAGATAGGCCGTGCTGACGATGAAGCCGGCCTGGCGATAGGCGCGGGTGATGGCATCGGCCACCGCCTGGAGCTGGTCGAAGCGCAACGCCACCACCGGCTGGCCCTGGGCCAGCTCGGCGAAGGCAGCGTCGGCCACGGCCTGCATGCGGGGCGGGTCGATGCCGGCCTCCGGGTAGTGGCCCACATCGCGCACGCGAAAGCCGCGCACCTGCAGGGTGACCGCATCGGTCCGGTCCTTCATGGCCGGCACCGCCGCTGCGGACTGCGCAGCAGCCGTGGCATCGGTCGGCGATTGCGCCCACGCGGGTGCGGCCAGCTGAAGGCACGCGGACACCGCCGCGGCCAGACACGTCATACGCATACGTCCATTTCCCCTGAGACCATCCGTTGTTGCGCATGGCCGACGTGTCCCGCTGCATAGACAGGCGCCACAGTGGCCACTGCACAGCGGGTGGCGTGTCTGACCTCGCCACTTGCTGAACGTCGATCAAACCCTGACGTACATTTATGCAATGTTAGCAAGATTATTGCGATGGTCATCACAATTACGAAGACTGCGACCACCTGACTGCGCAGTTTGCGTGTGACCCGATACCCCGAAAGCGGGCTCGTCCGAGCATCAGACGAACTCGGCAAGGCGTTGCGCAGGGTCACCCCCTGGGTCTGCCGGGCGGCGTCCAGCACGCGCCGACGGCGTGCGCGGTATTGCTCGCGGTCGAGTTGGCCCTGCTGATGGGCCAGCGCCAGCGCCTGCAGCTGCGCATTGGCCGGGTGCGCAGCTGCAGCGGTGGGCGACGGCGGGGTAGCGCTCATGGCAGCTCCCGCAGCACGCGCAGGCCCACGTCCGGTTGCGCCGAGCCGTTGTCGGCACGGCTGGCCTGCACCGTGCAATCGGACCAGTAGCTGGAAAAACTTCCGCCGCGCGCCTGCACGCCTGTTCCGGTCGACACCCACTCCCAGACATTGCCGGTGAGATTGATCAGGCCCCAGGGATTGGCATCGCGTCCGCGCGCCGACACCGGTGCGCGCGCAGCATCGCCAGCGCTGGCGTTGGGCGGCACGCAATTGCTGTCTTCGGCCTGCCGCCAGTTGCTGGCCGCCTGCGCGGCATGCAGCCATTCGGCATCGCTGGGCAGGCGGTAACGCCAGCCGCCGCTGCCGATGGTGAGCCAGCGCAGATAGGCCTGCGCCAGGGTCAGGCTGATGTTGCGCACCGGCGCGCGCGCCAGTTCCGGGGTGGCGGCGGCCTGGGCGGTGCAGCGGCCGGTGGCCTGGCAGAACAGGTTGAAATCGGCCACCGCCACTTCGCCGCGCGACAACGCATACGGCTTGCCGCCGGCGATGGCCGGGATCACCACCAGCATCGGCGCGCGGGTCTGCCCGAGTGTGTCGAAGCACGCCGCACCACGCCCGGCCAGGCCAGCGCAGGGATCCGGGCCGGTGGGCACCGGCGGCAGGCTGTCGGCATCGTCCACGTTGGCGGGCAATGCCGCAGCGGTGGAGGGGTCGCGCGCAGTGGTCGGGGTGGCGGCGGCAGGCCTGGCAGCGGATTTGTCGCGCGCCGGTTTTGCGCCGACGGCAGGCGTAGCTGTCCCGGTGGCGCTGCCTGGCGGCACGCTGTCGTCGGCCGGCGCATCGGCGGCGGGCGCGCGTTGCAGACGCGCCGACAACGAGCCTTCCGGCAATTGGCCGGCCGCCTTCATCTGCGCCTCCAATTGCGCCAGCGCGGTGGCATCGGTTCGATAGAGCGTCTGCAGGCGCCCGGCGAGTTGCTGGCGTTCGCTGGGCGGCAGCGCGCCAGCAGTCATCACTGCGGCGGCCACCGCATAACGGGTTTGCGCGCTGCGCAGTTCGGCGCGCTGGCCGAGCGTCTGCAACCCTTGCCTCAGCAGGTCGACCGCCTGGGCGTATCGCCCCTGTGCGAACGCATCGCCGGCGGCATTGCGATACACCTGCGAGAGCAGTTGCGGGCCTTCGCTGCGCAACAGCGGATGGCCCGGTTGCAGTGTGCGAATGCGCGCCAGTGCGTCGCGGGTCTTGCCCAGATCGTTGGCGGCGGCGGCGCGGCGCAGCGATTCGATCCGCGCGGCCAGTTCGGCCTCGGCGCTTTCGCGTGCCAGCGCTTGTTCGAACTGGTGCTCCAGCGTCTGCAGGCGCATGCGCTGGGCCAGCAGGCTGGCCGATCGCGGGGCCAGGCCCAGGCCGAAATCCACCAGCGCCTGCGCGCCAGCCAGCTGTGCGGGGTCGCTTTGTGCGGCGACCGCCGTGCTGATGGCCTCGGCCAGCGCGCTGCCCTGGCTGCTGCGCTCGGCCGCCGGCAGTGCGGCCAGTTCGGCGTCGATGCGCGCGCGCCAGGCAGGGTCGGTACTGGGGTTTGCCAGATCGGCAGCCAGCGCCGTGCGTGCGCTGTCCGCATCGCGCGGCGTGGCGGCAACCGGTGTACGTCTGACTTGCTGCTCGGCCACGCCGACCTCGGCGCTGCGCAACTGCAGGCGCAACGAGTCCGGGAAGGCTGCGCGCGCCTGTTCTACTTCGGTCCGCGCGGTGGTGAGTTGCCCGGCGGCCACCGCCTCGGCGATGGCCGCGTCCAGCCGTACTTCGAGCGCGGAATGGCGCAGCAGGCTGCTGCCCGGATCGATGCGTCGCACCTGATCGAGCGTGGCCAGCGCGTTGTCGGGCTGGGTGCGGAACAACAGCCCGGCATCGAGCTGGCGGTTGAGCGTGGTGTCGAGCGCGTTGAGGCGTTGGTTCTTTTCGCGTTCGATGGCCTGGCGGCGCGCATCCAGCGCGGGCGAATACAGCCGCAGCCGGTCGCGCAAGGCGAACACCTGCAACGCGCCGCGGTAATCGTCGCGGCCGTTGGCCGGATTCCACAGCGCGTCCAGGCGGCGCAGCAGGAAATCTTCGATGAGGTCGCTGCGGTCCATCAGCACGCGTCGGCGGTCGTCTGCGCTCAGGCTGGACAGCGCCTGCATGGCCTGGGTTTCGTCGCGGTAGTGCTGCGGGTCCTGCGCACCGAAGCGCGCGATGACCTCATCCAGATGGCGTTGATGCAGATAACGCGATGCGCCCCACCCGCCCACGCCCACCAATGCGAGTGCGGTGGCACCATAGCCGATCATTGGCAGCGCGCGCTCGCGCAGCGGCACCTGGCGCAGGCCGTCGAGCAACTGGTCCACGCGCGTGAGCCGCTGCGCAGCCGGGAACGCTACGGCCGCGCACAAGGTGGCGTACTGGCGACGGGTCAGGCCCGGCACCGGCCGCGGGCGGCGGCCTTCGCGCAGCGCCACTTCGGCGCTGAGTTTGTCGAACGGGTGCTTGCCGGTCAGCAATTCGAAACACACGCAGCCCAGCGCGTACAGATCGTCGGCCGGTGTGGGCGCTTGGCCGCGAATCATTTCCAGGCTGGCATAGGCCGGCGTCAATGCGCCCAGCGTTGCCGCATCGAACACGGTTTGTTCGCCCGCCACCTCGGCCGCATGTTTGCCGGCGCGCGCAATGCCGAAGTCGAACACCTTGGCCACGTCATCGCGGGTGACCATGACGTTGCCGGGCTTGAAATCCGAATGCACGATGCCGGCCGCGTGCGCGCGCATCAGCGCGCGGCCCATCCCATCGATCAGCGGCCAGGCCTGCTTGAGCGGCATGCCGTTGTAGGCCTGCTCGCGGATCAGCGTTTTCAGATCGCAACCGTCGATGTATTCCATGGTGATGAAGACCAGGGTGCGATCCTTGTCGAAGTCGTACACGCGCACGATGTTGTCGTGCGCCAGTTTCTGCGAGCGGCGCGCTTCGCGCTGCAATGCGACCAGTGCGTCGGGATGGCGGCGGAATTCGTCGCTGAGCACTTTGACCGCCAGCCACGGGTCGCGGTCGCGCGCTTCCACCTTGCGTTCGTCGCGCGCCAGATACACCACGCCCATGCCGCCGCGGCCGAGTTCGCGTTCGAGCTGGAAGCGGCCCTTGAGCAGGCTGCCGACACCGGCATGATCGCCGCCGGCTGCTTCGGCCAGGTGCTGCCAGCTGGACAGGCTGGCGGTACCGGCCGTGCCAGTGCCAGTGCCAGTGCCAGTGCCGGTCTGCGTGCCGAGGTTGGGGTGCGTGGCCAGCCCCAGGCTGGTGAGGCTGGGTGCATCACCGGACACGGGCTGCGCCGGTTGCACGCGGGTGATGTCGTTTTCGGCCATGCGCGCCGGGCCCGGTTGTGGCATCACCACCGTGGCATCGTCGTCGACCACGGTTGGCGTGGGCGTTGGCTCCTGCGCTGCCGATGGCGCAGGCGCAGGCGCAATCGCAGGCGCGCGATCGCGCAACGCATCCAGCCGGCTCACCAGGGTGGTCACGGTGGCATCGTCGAGCAGGTGCTGGCGTTGCAGCGTCCACAGCGTTTCCACCCCGGCGCGGTATTCGGCCTCCGGCACTGCAGCGCGCCTGCCCAGCGCGGCCAGGACCGCGTTGAGGTCGAGTGCGCCGCGGCGCATGGCGGTGACCAATTCGGTCACGGTGGCGGTGTCTTCGTGCATGCACTTACTCCTGCAGGCGGACGACGACGGCGGTGACGTTGTCGCGTGCCGCCCTCCCCATCGCCAACTCGAACAGACGCGCCAGCAGCGCGCGCGGATCGCCGAAGCGATGGCATTCGGCATCCAGTTCCGGGTCTGGGATTTCCTTGTTGATGCCGTCGCTGCACAACAGGAATTGCGTGCCCGGCAGGCTCGGCGTCAGCACCCAATCGACGAACAGCGGCTCCTGCGCGCCGACCGCGCGCGTGAGCACGCCGGCCGCCGCAGCACTGGCCTGCGCACCGCCAAACTGGGTGATGTCCTCGCGCACGCCATGCACGTGGTCGCGTGTGAGCTGACGCAGCGGGCCGCCGTGTTGCGCATAGATGCGGCTGTCGCCGACCCAGCCGCACAGCATGAAATCCGGGTCGTGCACCAGCACCACTACGGTGGTGGCGATCATGTCCACACGGCGCTCGCGCGCGACCTGCAGCAGCTCGCGGTTGATCTGCGCCAGGGTGTCGTCGATGGCATCCAGGAAATCGCATAGGTCGGCCTGGCGCACCAACGCCCTCAGCCGCTGCACCAGCAACTGGCTGGCGTAGTCGCCGGCACTGTGGCCACCCAGGCCATCGGCCACCACCCACAGCCCGGCGTCTTCGCGCAGCAGCAAGGCATCTTCGTTGAGACGGCGCACCTTGCCGGTTTCGGTGTGCCCGGCCGATTGGTAGGGCGCGTTCATCGGGTCACCTCGGTGGTGTCCTGCTCGGCCAGCAACCAATCCAGATACGTCTCTGCAGGGGGCAGCCCATGCATTGCCTGTGCGGCCGCACCGAGTCGCCACCACCACGATTCGCCGTGCACCGGTGCGTACGTGCTGGAAGGCGCGGCCGGCACGCCGAGCGCAAGCAGCGCCGCATCGAATCCGGCTGCATCGGTGCGCGCGCGCAAGCTGCGGCCCAGGCACGCAGCCACCGCGCCGAACCATGCCGCCGGCGGCAGGCACATGTGCGGCAAGGGCATCGCCACGGTCAGCGGAAAACAGCGCCCCACGCGGTCTTCGCCCGGGCCGAGCATGCCGGCCCAGGCCTGCGCCCCGCACACGCCCGGCCCCAACGCAAACGCGCGCAGACCGCTGTTGCGATACGCGCCAGGCCAGTGCTGCCCGAGCTGCTGGCGCACCGTGTCCAGGCAGTTGGCGAAGTGCAGGTCCCACGGCTGCACGAAGCTGGCCGGCAGGCGCCGCTGCACGAAGTCGCCCACGCCAGGCAACTTGCCGTGGAAGCCGAGTGGTTCGTGCGCCGGCATGCTCATCCGCCGCACGCGAAGTGCTGGACGTCGCGGTCCAGAAACGGGTGGCGCAGGTTGCCGGCACGCAGCGGCACCTGCACGTCGTGGCCGCCAAGCGCGAAGCTGGCGACAAAGCGCAGATCCGATGGGTTTTCCAGGTGCCCGGCCTGCAGCGCACGGAACAGCGCCCAGTCGCCCTGGTAGTCGAGCGTTCCCAGCGCCACGCCATCGGCGCCGAACGCGGCGATGGAAACATGCCCCGGCACCGGGCCGGGCCAGATCATCGGCATGCTTTGCGCCGCGCCGGGCTGGTAGTCGTAACGCTGGCCTTCGATATCCAGCGTCAGCCGGGTCACGCCCTCGCCCAGCGTGGGCGCCAGCACGGTAAAGCCGATCTGCGGCGTGGGCCCGCCGCGAAAATATTTCTGCCGGATCCGTTGCGCCAACTGCAGTTGCACCGGCAGACCGGGCGCGCCGATGACCTCGTCCGGGCCATCCTTCCAGCGCCATTGCGGGGACTGGGTGTCCAGCAGCGGTTTGACGGTGCCGGTGTAGAGCGTCTCCAGACGCCCACCACTGCCGAACAACTCGCCGAAATTCTGCAGCGGAATCTCCACCTGCGCCTCCGGATCGAACGGGTAGCGGCCACGCACGAAATCCGTGCACACCTCGCCCACCGATTGCCTGACCTGCGCATCCAGTGCGGCGCGTGCACCCTGGGTCATCAAGGTGGCGCTGCTGCCGGCCAGGCTCTGCAGCCAGTCGGTCACCGGCGGTGGCAATTGCGCCATTTCCTGCCGGGCCAATGCCAGTTGCGCGTTGGCCGCCGCGGCATCGCCGCCGCCCTGGGAGATCACCAGCAATTGCTTGCCGAGCTGATCGAGCACGCTCAGCAGATGGTCCAGCGGCGTGCTGCCGGGCGCGCCGGCGGCCAAGGCGTTGAGCGCCAGAAAATGCTCGCTGATCGCCGCACCCGGTGCCGGCGCCGCGCCTGCGGCACCATCGGCGGGCGTGGCCAGCGCGGCGCTCATCGCCGCGCCGCCGGGGAGTTTGGCCGCGGCGGCATTCGCCTTGGCGCCTGCCGCGCTGGCGGCAGCCGCCAGCGCGCGTTGCGCGGGGTCTGCCGGCGGTGCGCGGTCCATCGCCTGGGTGTGCTCGCCCACCACGCCCAGCAGCAGCCGCAGGGGCGAACTGGGCCCGGCCAGCTTGGCGGCAGTGGCGCTGGCACCGGCCAGATCGGCCGAGGGGCGCAGTTGCAGATCGGCCAGCAGTCCATCCCAGTAACGGATGTAGTCGGCCGTGTAGCGCTGCCCCACTTCGCGCACCAGCGTGGCCCTGGCAGACGCATCCAGCGCCGCACCGCCGAAGACCCAATCGTCGCGGCCGAAGCGTTCCACCGCCTGGCCGATGCCCTCGCGTTGCAGGGCGGCGAACACCGGCTGTGTGTACAGCGCCGGCACCGGCATGGACAACGCCGTGCCACTGCGGCGCACGAAGGTGTCGGCCAGCAGGCCCAGCGCTTTGTCCAGCCGCAACGGCGTGCCGTCCGGCGGGGTCAGCAACAGGTTGCCGTAGATCAGTGTCGACAGATCGGCGGCACGCAGGCTGGCACGCGCCTGGGCGATGCGTTGGTTGTCCAGCGACAGCGCACGCACGTGCGTGGGCGACTCCAGCACCGCCTGCAGATGCGCACTCAGCGCCTGCTGCAAGGCCGGCTCGCCCGGGAATAATTTTTCGGCTTCGATCGCCGCCAGCGCGCCGAGTTGCGCCGGGTCCAGATGCTGCGGCTGGCCCAGCATCAGATAGCCCTTGAGCGTGTAGTACAGCGCCTGCGGCGCCTGCGCGTTATCCACCAGACCGGTGCGCAGGCGCACCGCCAAGGCCGGCAACAAGGTGGCGTTGAGCTGACGCAGATAGCCCGCCCGCACTTGCTCGCCCAACGCCTGGCCCTGGAACAATCCCATGCGCAACGACCACGGCGCGCCGGCGTGATACTGCTGCGCCACCTTCACCACCGCCTGCGTCGCATCCGCTTGCTGCAGGGTGCGCGCGACGTACTCGGGCATGCCGGTGGCGGCATGGGGATCGGGCACTGCCGGCCGCGCCTCCAGTGCAGCACGTACCTGCTGCAGGTACGCACGGTTGCCCAGGTAGCTGAGCCCCAACCCGGCCAGCACGGCGCCGGTCAGCAACGCCACACCCGCGTACGCGGCGGCCTGCAACCACGCCCTGCGGCGCTGCTGGGCGGGCGGAGCATTGGCCAGGCCGGATTCGCGCAGCACCACCTCGCGCAGCAGCCGCTCGACGAAAAAGGTGCGACGTTGCGCGCCCGGTGCCTGCACGCGCGCTTCTTCCAGGCCGAAGGTGCGCGCCACCGCGCCCATCATGCGGTCGATCGGCGTGCCGTCCTGGGTGCCGGAGGTGAAGTACACCCCGCGCAGCAGCGGTGCCGGGCCATACGCATTGCCGGCGAACGTGCCTTCGACAAATTGCCGTGCACGCTCGCCAAGAGCGGCAACCTGTTGCGGAAACGACAGGATCGCCGCACGCCGCAGACGGTCGCGCTCCAGGTTCAGGCGTTCGAACAGGCGCGCGCTCAGCTGCTGCTGCAGCACGCCGAACTCGTCGGCGAACTTGCGCGCCGCGTGCCCGTCCAGGGTCTGCGCCAGCGCAAATGTCATGCCCCACACCTGGTTGCGCTGCGCCGGCGTCAGATCGTCGAAGAACTCGCCGAAGCCGCCGATCAGATCGCACTTGGTGAAGATCAGATACACCGGCACGCTGGCCTGCAATTGCTCGGCCAGTTCGTCCAGGCGGCGGCGGATCGCCTGCATATGCGTGTCGCGCTCGGCATCGTCGAGCAGCAACAGGTCCGACATGCTCATCGTCACCAACACGCCGTTGAGCGGGCGGCGTGGGCGATAGCGTCGCAGCAGGCGCAGGAAATCGCGCCACGCGCCGGCATCCACCGCCTGATCCGAATCCTGCGTGGTGTAGCGCCCGGCGGTGTCAAGGAACACCGCTTCGTCGGTGAACCACCATTCGCAATCGCGGGTGCCGCCGACGCCGCGCAACGCCGCATCGCCCATGCGCGCAGCCAGCGGAAACTGCAGGCCCGAATGCTGCAGCAAGGTGCTCTTGCCCGAACCGGGCGGGCCGATCAGCGCATACCACGGCAGCGTGTACAGATCGGCGCCGCCGCGCCGCTTGCGTAGCAGCTGGATCGCCTGCTGAAAGCGCGCCTGCAGCTGCGCGCGTTCCTGCCCACTGCGCAGCTCGCGGTCGTCGTCGCGGCCGGGCGCCGCCAGTGCGCTGGACAAGGTCGCCGCACGCGCCTGCCTGCGCCAGCGGCGCAGCGCCAGCACACCCACCCACACCACCAGCAGCAACACGATCGCCAGCAACCGCGCCGCCACGCTGCTCAGCGGGCTCCAGCCGGCCAGCGCCACATACGGCCCACCCACCCACAGCAACACCGACAGCAGGCACAGCGCCAACAGGCCGACCACCACCGTTGCGCTCAGCTTGGACAACAGCGTCTTCATCGTCATTCCCCAGGCTGGAACAGGATCTCCACGCGGCGGTTGCGCGCGCGGTTGGCCGGTAATTGCACCGGCTGTGCGATCGGTTGCGAATCGCCGGCGCCAATGGCTTCCACCCGCCCCGGCGTGCTCAGCTGCGCCTGCAACACCTGCGCAAGCGCCTGCGCACGCGCGGCCGACAAGGCGTAGTTGTCCTGGAAGCACAGCGAGCGCACCGGCACGTCATCGGTGTGCCCGACCACGATCACCCGCCCCGGCAATTGCTCGATGGCCGCTGCAATCTGCGCGATCAAGCCGCGCTGCTGCAGCTCTACCTCCACCCCGCCGGAGGCGAACATCGCCGCGCTGCTGAGGCGCACGCGCGTCTGCCCGTCGGCCTGTTCGTCCACGCGCAGCAGGCCGGCGCGTTCCTGCGCGGAGAGCAACTGCTTGAGCCGCACCGGAGGCGGCGGCACGGGTGCAGCGTCCGGCGGCGTGGCCGGCGCAATTCCCCATTGGGCGGCCTTCGCACTGATCGGTGCGGACAGGCTGTTCAAACGCGCCTGCAACCACACGAACGCCCGCCCACACCGGCAGATAACGGCCCAGCCGGCGGCGGTCTTCCACCCCGCGCCAACGCGGCGCCAAGCTGTCCGGCGCGGGGCCCCGCGCCGCACGGATGCGGCGATAGACATCCTCCTGGATGGCCGCCAGCGTCGCGATGCCGCCGGCCTCGATCTGGTAGCGGCCGACGAACCCCAGCGCCAGGCACAGGTACATCAACTCGATCAAGTCCAGATGCCGCGGCATATCGGCGCACAAGCGCTCCAGGATCTGGAAGAACTTGGCGCCGCCGTACGATTCGCTGTGGAAGGTCACCAGCAAGGTCTTCTGCGACCAGCCGCTGCGCTCGCCCCACGGTGCGTTGAGTACCGCTTCGTCCAGCAGCGCGCACAACACGTAGCGCGCGGCGGTGACCGCTTCCACCGGCGCGCCTCCATCGCGCGCACGGTGTTCGAAGCGGCGCACCTGCGCCATCACCTGCTCGCGCAGGCGGGCCACATCGGGCGATTGCGCACTGTGGCGCAACTGCACCGCCAACAGCAGCAGCGGCGTGGCGGCCTGCACCAACGGGTTGACGCTGCGGCCCAGCAATTCGCTGATGTCGGTGTCTTCGCTGGGCACGCCGGTGCCCTCTGCGGCCGGCAGCGGTGCGGCGTAGGCTGGCGCCAGATCGGCAACAGGTCGGCTCATGCTCAGCTCCGGATCGCCCACAATTGCAGGTCCAACCCGGCGAATTCGCTGCCGAAGTGGAATGCGATACCGCCGGAGGTCTTCAGCGTTCGCCACAACGCTGCGCTCTTGTCGAATTCGAAATACAGATAGCCGGCGTGATACGGAATCTGTCGTGGCGCCACCGGCATGGGCGTGGCCACGATGCCGGGCAACTGCAGATTGACCAGATCGCGAATCTGCTCCACCGCCCCGATCTTGGCGTGCGCGGGCAATTGCCGGCGCAACTCTTCGCTGGGCATGTCGGCCTTGGCCGCGAGCACGAACGCCGCGCTGTCGAGCAGGCCCGGGTCCGGCACCATCGCCACCCACACGCCGAACTTGCGCGCCTGGATCGGGAGCGGCGTGGCGGTCTGTTCGAGCACTGCGCTCAAACTGCTGCGCAGGGCGCCGATCACCGGCTCGAAGCTGTCCTGCTGCGATTGGTGCCGATAGGCAGGCCATGCAGGCGGGCGCTTGCCGGCAGCGGTGAACGTGCTCAGTTCACCGGCCAGCGCCACCAAGGCGCGAAACAACTCTTCCGGATGCGCCAATGGCGCGGCCGCCCAGTGCGCCATCTGCGGCTGCCAACGGTTGACCAGCTGCAGCAGCAGAAAGTCTGCGATATCGGCCGCACCGCCGCGATCGGTCAGCGTCACGCGCGATGCCAGCGCTTCGCCGCGCTGATGCAACAGACCGAGCAACTCGGTCAGAAAGGTGGTCAAGCGCGGCGCCGCTTGGCATACCATCGCGCTGGGAATGAAATGCGGGTCCAGCACCACCTGACGGTCGGCGCGCGCCTCGATGATGCGCGCCACCGCGATGCGGTCCAGCCCCTCCAACGGTTGCGAGTGCGGCAGCAACCGCGTGCTCAACCCGCCGACTTCCATCAACACCGCTTCGCTGGTGCTGCCGGAGGCGTCGTTGCTTTCGGTCTCGCGCACGCGGTAGCGAGACAGCTGATCGGCCGGCGATTCCGGGCGCCCGAGTTCGGGCTGCGCCGGCACCCGCAGCGGTACGGTGAGATAGACGATCTGGTCGCGGCAGTTGGGCTCGACCTCCAGCGCAACCGGCAGCGGGTCGTCGCCCGGCATCGCGAAGGGCGTGCCATCGGCGAACACGCCACGCGCGCGCCGCAGGCCCAGCTTGCCCACCGCCAGCAGGTCGGTCTCCCATTCCAGCTCGCTCACGCCCCAGGCATGCGGCCGCAATCGCGCGGCACGCAGATCGACGTAGCGCTCCAGGTAGCGCTCTTGCTGCTGCAGATGCTGCGGGCGCAGGAACAGCCCTTCGCTCCACACGACCTTGTTGTTCTGCATGATGCACTCGCTGAGGGAGGTCGGCCACCGATGCAGCGCACAGGCATCCACACCGCGTCGCATGCGACCTGCCAGGCACGCTGCAGGAACGTCGATGCGCTGCGTTGTTGGGTGCATTGAGGTGCGTTGCATGCTGCACGCCTGGCGGTCGTTGCCGACGCAAGCCCCGCACTGCCGATGCGTGTCGGTGGAGCGATTCTGCGGCGCACCAGAGGTGCTCACCCGTCAAAATGTCTCAGCCCCCCGGCCTCGACCGCAGGCGGCGATATCATCCATCCGAAGCGGTATCGGGCTGCCGCCCAACTCAGACCGGCGGAACTCTCGCCGAGCCATGCAGAACTGGAAGATGTGCTGGACAACTGCCGCTCCAGCCAGCGACGCCATTGGCGTGCTCTGAACCCGATTCGCTCAACACATCGCCCGACGTCAGGCACCGGATCGTTTTTCTCCAACTCTGCAAGCCCGCCTCAGCGATGACGACCCACGTTGGCGGAGGACAACGGATCGGGCCGCGATCGATCGCGCTTGACCGAAAGCGATCGGCGATTTGGTGCCGGCCATCGTCGACCAGTGGGCCAATCAATGCCGCCGTGCCGATTTCAAGCGCGCCAGTTGCGCCTCGTAGGCACGCGCGAACTCATCGCCGAACAGGCGACGGAAGCAGTCGTCCGGGTCGCTGCGCAGCTGCTCGAAATTGTCGCGGTAGCGTTCCCAGTAACGCCCCTTGCCACCGAAACTCAGGCGCTTACCGCCGGCGTCGGCCTCCTGCTCCAGGCGGTCCGGGCTGAAGTGGAACAGCATGGCGTCGAAGGCCGCGCGCATGCCGGCCAGCATCGCCATCTGATGGCAGCGGATATCGTCGAAGGCATCTTCGAACGCTGGCACCCCGGACAGAAACGACGCGCTTGGCGGTGCGAGCAACTTCTGCAGCGCATCTTCGGCGGTGGCGGCGAACTTGAGCGGGTTGTTCTCCGAGCGTTGGATCACCGTGACCGGCAAGCGAAAGGTGTTCTTGATCTCTGCGCGTGCACGCAGCACATCCATGACGCCATCGACCACGATGGCGAAGATGCGATCCAGCTCCGGCGGCACTGTTGTTGCCGCCGATGGTGCGGTTGCAACCGACACGGCCGCCGCCGGCGCGAATGGCGAGGCCACCGGCGCGGCCATGGGCGCTAACGCAGGCAATGGCGCGGGCGGCGCAAAATCGCCAAGCGTCATGTCCCAGTTTTCCGGCAAGGTGGCGCGCGCATCGGGACTGGCCGGTGGACGGAAATGGTCGTGGCTGGCGTTGCTCTGATTCCACGCGCTGGGGCTGGCATCGCGTGTCGGTGCAGGCGACGGGTCGAGCAGGCGCAATGGATCCAGCTCGCCGGGTGCGCCGCTCAGCAGCAGATCGTCCAACAACGCGTCCACTGCAGGCCGCGCAGAAGGCGGCGTACCGAACTCCAGCAGATCCAGGCACGCTGTGGCGGAGGGGGCACGCCGCGTCGACGGCGGCGGCGCAACCTGGGTGCGGTCGTCCATCGCATCTGGCAGCGGGTCGAATGCCGGCGCCGGCGTCGGGGCTGCAGCCAGCGATTGCACCTGCACATGGATCTCGAAGCTGTCCAGCTGCAGGCGGTCGCCATCGCTGAGCGCTGAGGGGTCCGCACGCGTCAACGCAGTGCCGTTGAGCGACATGCCGTTGGTTCTGCGGTCCTCGATGAAATACATCCCGTTGAGAAAGCGCACCACCGCATGCGTGCGCGAGACACCGGGCGCGGCCAGCACCCAATCGCTTTCGTCGGAGCGGCCGATGCTGCCGCCGGTGCCGGCAAAGCGCTTCTGCGCGCTGGCGCCGAACTGCGCGGCCTGCGCGCCGCCGACGGTGAGGATCAACTGCGAACTGGACACGCCATGGGCTCCTGCAAAGGATCACTGAAAGTGGCCGCCGGCAAGCGTGCAGGCCGGCGGAAAACGCTGGGGACATCGATGCCGCACGCCTGTATGCGGCACGCAGGCAGCCGGTACACAGACCTGCGTCCGCCGATACGGATCGGCGCGCGCGCCCAGAGCAATAGATTTGTGCAAGAAAGCCTGCCGGCGCCGTTTCCGCGCGTGGACAGCGCACCCGCACGCGCAGCCAAACGCCAACGGCCATCGGCGCAATCGACCCCGCCCGTTCGGCGATCAGGCGGCTTCATGGCGCCCCCACACTGGTCAGCAGCTCCATGGCATGCGCTGCATAGCCGCTGCGCCGCGCTTCCAGCTGCGCCGGCTCGCGCGCGGCCAGCAAGGTGATGGCGGCGGCCACCGCGCGCGCAGTGAGATGGTCGGCCGGCGGCACGGGCGTGGTCTGATGCGGCGGCGCCAGGCTGCCGCCGGACCAGGCCACTGCCGCCGCCAGCCACGCACCCAGGGAGACATAGCCGCCGGCATGCGCAAATGCCTGCGCGGCGCGACGATGCGCCTCGCAGGGCTCGCGCACCCACTTCTCGGCCAGTGCCGCGCCGGCACGGTCTTCCTCGTCCAGGGTTTCGCCGCGCACGCATTGGCACAGCCAGGCCACCGCGTAGCGCTTGGGCAGCAGGCGCGCGAGCAGCTTGATGGCATCTTCGCCATGACCGCTGGCCAGCAGCGCGCCGACCGCCGCCTGCGGCGCGATCGGCGTACTAAGCTGCGCGCAGGCGGGCGCAGACAACTGCATCTGCGCACAGGCCTGCGCCAGCGAGAGCGTGGGCGCGCTCATCCGATCATGATCAGGCCGCCGCCGACCTGCACCAAGGCGTCGGCCTTGATGCTGACCAACGGGCCCTTGAGCGTGGCCGAGGCACCGGCTTCGGCACTGAGCATGCCGCCGGAGGTCAGTTTAAGCGTGGCATCGCCAGCCACTTCGGTGGCCGGCGATTTGGCCTGCAGCTGTGCATCGGCAAGGAGCTTGATGGCGGTGGAGGTGATCTTGGCTTCCGAGCTGGCATCGACCAGGATCTTGATGCCGCTCAACACGATCTCGCCGTTCTGCTTCATCACCAGGCGCGCGCTCCCGGTCACCAACTCGATCTCTTCGCCGGCTTTCAGCAGCAGCTTCTTGCCGACATCCACGCTGTCGTTATTGTCGATACGTGCGCTGCGGTCGTGCTTGACGGTCAGCACCCGATCGTTGTCGATGGTGCTGGTGTGATCGTGCTGCACTTCTTCGCGCAGATCGCGTTGCGCACGCAGGTAGAGCTCTTCTGCGCCGGCCTTGTCTTCGAATCGCAGCTCGTTGAAATCGGCAGTGCCGCCCAGCAGGCTGCGGCTGCGCACGCCGCTTTGGGTCTTGTTGTCGGGCAAGGAAAACGGCGGCGCATGGTCGCCGTTGTAGACGCTGCCCACGATCAGCGGGCGGTCCGGGTCGCCTTCCAGAAAGCTCACCACCACTTCCTGCCCCACGCGTGGCAGGCTCATCGCGCCCCAGCCCTTGCCCGCCCACATCGAGGCCACACGCACCCAGCACGACAGTGCGGCATGCGGGCGTGCCGCAGTGGCCCAGTGAAAGGTCACCTGCACGCGGCCATGCGCATCAACCGCAATGTCCTCGTCGGTGTCGCCGGTCACCATCGCCGTCTGCAGGCCGGCAATGGTCGGCGTTGCGGTGCGTTGCAGGCTACGGAACGGCAGCCGGCTTTCCATCACCTGCACGCTGCTGGAAAACGGCGGCTCGCCGCTAGCGTGTTCGGGCGCGGCCAGCGTGGTGTGCGCCGACAGCACCAGATATTCCTGATTGAGTTCGGCACGCGGAAACCCGCGCAAGCGAAACAAGGCACCGACCATCAGGCCGCAGGCATTGGTGGTGGCTGCATGGCTGGCGCGCTGCACGTTGTGCGCCTCGCTGCGCACCTGCATGTAGCGATTACCGTCGGTCTGCACTGTATGCGCACCGGGATAGTCGAAGGCGATCAGACCATCGACGGTGTGCAACTGTTCGCCGCTGGCGTCGGCCTCGGCGGCCAGCGATACACGCGGCTGCAGCGGGTCGTAGTCGGTGCTGCCATGCTGGCTGGAATGTACGCCGCGCGCACTGCGCCAATGGCTCACCACCGAGCGCATCAGGCGCCGGTCGTCGGTGCCCGGCGGCGCATACGGCAAGCTGTCCACGCCATTTTGCGCTGCATGCGCACCCAGCGCATCGGCCAGCACCAAGGTATGCGCACTGCCGGCTATGGGTGAAGTAGTAGTAGATGCCTTCGCGTTCCAGCAGCCGGCTGATGAAGCTGAAATCGTCCTCGCGGTATTGCACGCAGTAGGTGCGCTTGGCGTACTGCGCGCTCAACTGCTGCTGCACATCACCGTAGCCGATCTCGCCCAGCACGCTGGTGACGATCTCCGGCACGCTCATGTCCTGATAGATACGGCAATCGCGGCGCTGTGTCAGCAGCCATGGTTTGGGCACCACCTGCAGTTCCAGCACGGCGTACTCGAGCGCATCGACCACGGCGTAGCCGTTGTGCGCGCAACTGGCCACCATGCCGTGATACCAGCGCTGTTCGCCCTCGCCATCGGCCAGTTGCACCGCCACTGGCGTGCCAAGCAGATCACGCAGGTTGGGCTGCAGCTCGGTGCACAACGCGTCGATGCGGTAGTCGAACAGCTGCCCCAACGCTTCGCTGGCCTGCATGCGGTGCAGCAGCAGGCGCTCGCCAAGGTCGGAGTGCAGCGTGATGGTGCGCGGCATCGAAGCATCCACAGGTGATGGGGCAACGCACGTTGCGCTGACCGACGGCGCTGTGTTGCGTACCTGCACGTGCAACGGCAGGCGGCTCGGGCACGGCAACCGTCACGCACATGCTCACATGCGTGCGTGCGGCAAAGTCGACATTTCGTCTCAGGCCGGCCCAGGCGTGCGCGCGGTCACGACCCAGCCATGCACCGGCTGGCCGCGTTCGCTGCGCAGCACGTCCAATTCCAACGCGATCGGCTGCAGACCAGCGCCTCGCAATGCGGCGCGCACATGCGCATGGCTGTGCCGATAGCGCCCGCTGGCATCGAGTTCGACCCGGTCGCTCCGCGCGTCCAGCGCTTCGACCGTGAAGCCCAGCACGCCCCCTGGCGTGAGCGCGCCAGCAGCGGCAGCGAGCACCGGCTGCAGCGCACCGAAGTACACCAACGTGTCGGCCGAGCCGATCACATCCCATTGCGCGTGCTGCGCGTGCAGGTATGCAGTGAGTTCGGCCACGTCGAGGCGATCGTAGCCACCGCGTTGGCGTGCCTTGGCGACCATGCCCGGCGACAGGTCCACACCCACCAGTTCACGTGCATACGGGCGCCACAACGGCGCACACAGCCCGGTGCCGCAGCCGGCATCGAGCATGCGCAAGCCTGCATGCGGTGGCGCAAGGCAGGCCGCCAATGCCTCGGTCAGCCGTTGCGGCGCGCGGTAATCCAGGTGATGCAGCAACTGTTCGTCGAAACTGTCGGCAAAGCCATCGAACAGTTCACGCACATAGGTATCGCCGGCACGCGGCGGCGGTTCGGCGCCGCCACAGGCCGCCAGCATATGCGTCGCCACTGCGTTGCCCGGCTCAAGCGCCAGCCAGTCGCGATACACCGTTTGCGCCTGCGCCTGCTCGCCCAACAGGTAGAACCCGGTGCCCAGCGCCTCGCGGGCGTGCAGGTTGTCCGGTGCCAGCGTGCAGGCCTGCTGCAGGCACTGCACCGATTGCTGCAGATGCTCGGCGGCCTGCGCGTTGTTGCGCAGGAACAGGCCGAGCAGGTAATGCGCATGCGCGGATTGTGGATAGATGTGCAACAAGGCCGCATAGGTGACGAAGGCTTCTTCGCCGCGCCGCTGCGCTTCCAGTACCGCTGCCAGATTCGCCAGTGCATCGGCATGCGCAGGCGCCAGCGCCAGCGCGCGGCGATAGCAATTTTCGGCATCGCGCAGGCGGCCGCATTCGCGGTGCACGTTGCCCAGGTTGTTGCAGGCATCCGGTTGCGCGGGCGCCAGCGTCAACGCCTGGGTGATGGAGGCCACCGCTGCGGCGCTGTTGCCGCGCTGATGCAGCAGGATGCCCTGGTAATGCAGCGCGTCGGCATGCCCGGGCTGATCGTCCAGCAGCTGCGTGTACAGCTGCGCGGCATGTTCGAGTCGGCCACTGCGGTGCGCGGCGATCGCCTGCTGCAGTGCCTCAGGGTGTGGCTGGGTCGCAGTTTGCATGAGCTTCTCCAAAGACACGGCAACCGGTGGTGCGGGTACGAACCTGAGCGCGGAGCGGCACGGCGTCACGCCTGCAACGCGCAGCCAACACCACGACCGTGGTGCTGACGCGCCGGGGCAGCCACTGCCTGGAATCGCTGCGGGCACTGGCAGGCCTGAGTACCTGCGCATGGGCGCGATCGGCGGACAACTGGCGGCAGCCTGCCACCGGTCACCAACCGCCCCACCGCACCGCTCACCCGATCAGCACGGTGAAGCAGCCCAAGGTGATCACCCCGCCATGTGCGGTACTGTCGCCCAGGCGCGCAGCAGGCTGGCCTGCGATCAACACGGTCGGTGCGCCGGCCACGATGCTGTCCGGCGGGCCGACGCATACCGCCATGTCGCCCAGCCGCGCCGCCGGCAGGCCGCCGATCAATACCGTTGGCGCACCGGGGCTGACGATCGGCCCGCCCACATGCGGCACCACCCCGGTCACCATGGGGCAGACATGCAAATCGGTCAGGCGCGCGGCAGGTTGCATCGGCACGCTTCGGTCGTGGCCATGCACGGCACTATCCAGCCAGGCCGCGCCGGTCACCCGACAATTCGTCTCAGCGCTGCGCCACCGCGGTAGTGGCCTCTGCCTCACGGCTGTCGGCCGGCGGCGTCGCCGATGCCAGGGTCTGGCGCGCGGCGCGCAGTGGCGCGTCTGCATCGCCGAAAATGCCGGTAAGAATCTGCAACGCCTGCCGTGCATGATCGCGCGCCGCCACGGTCTGGCCCAGCCTGCGCTCGGCTTCGGACATGCCGCGCAGGATCTCGGCCGTTTGCGGATGCGCGCGCCCCAGCACACGCTCCGATGCGGTGAGCGCGGCGCGCTGTTCGGCCAGCGACGCGTCCACCTGGCCGTCGTCCAGCAGCCAGAACGCATGGTTGCTGCGATAGGCGATGGTGGCCGGTGCATCGTTGCCGAAGGCCGCCCGCGCGCGCTCCAGCGCCCTGCGGTAGTACGGCCCGGCTTCGGCCACCTTGCCCTGCTGCCGCAACGCGCCGGCCAGGTTGCCTTCGATCATCAAGGTGTCGGCGGCGCTCTCGCCATACAACGTGCGTGTGACCCGCAGCAGCGGGACGAGTTCGGCTTCGGCACCGGCAAAGTCGCGCTGCATCAGCAGGAACACTGCCAGGCTGTTGCGCATCGACACCACCAGTGGATGCTCGGGCCCGCGCATGGCCATGCGCTCGCGCAACAGGCTGCGCTGCAAGGCGATCGCCGGTACCAGCTGGCCGTTATCGGCCAGCATGGCGGCGTAGCTGTTGCCGGCGTCGATACGCTGGTCCGCGCTGCTGGAGGCATTGGCCAGCGCAGCGACATAGGCATGCCGGCTCTCTGCCAACGCATCGCGCATGCGGCCCTGTTCGCGCAGGGCCCACGCCAACCACGCACGCAGCTCGTTGCCCATGGCCTGCTGTTGCGCATCGCCGCGTGCTGCCTGTGCAATGCCCTGGCGCAAGACACGCTCGGCGTCGCCGGGTTTGCCGTCACCGGTGAGCGCCTGTCCCAGCATGGAAGCGGCCTTCAACGCCGGCAGGCTGCCCGCGCCGGCGGTCTGCTGCGCCAGGGTCTGTGCGATGCGCAGATGCTCCACGGCCTGCGGGAAATTAGCCAGCGCAATGAGCGTGCGGCCCAGCGTCAGTTCCACCTGGGTGCGCGCATCGGGCTGGTCGGCCAGCTCGCGCGCCGCACGCTGCGAGGCCTGCTGCATCACGCGCAGCATCAGGGTCTTGTCCAGGTCGCGCGCCACACCAGGGTCCACGCTGGACAACACCGAACTCATGAAATCGCCGGTGACCTGCGCGCGTTGCGCATCGCGCGCGGCCTGTTGCAGCGACCACAGCGTGGCACCCAAACCGGCGACCACGGCGATCGCAGCCAGGCCGGCGGCGGCGACGCCGCTGCGATGACGCTGGGTGAATTTGCGCAGCCGCAGCCAGCGGCTCGCCTGCAGGGCGCGCGGCGGGTAACCGTCCAGCCAGCGATGCAGATCGTCCAGCAGCGCAGATACCGATGCGTAGCGCGCACCCGGTTGCGGTTCCAGGGCGCGCAGCACGATCGCATCCAGCCCGTCGCGCAGTTGCTCGTGTAGTTTTTGGTAGGTAGTCGCGCGCGCCGCGCAGATGCGCGCACGCGCATCGGCCGGCACTGCTGCCACCCGCTGCGACGGCGGCTGCGGCACCCCGTCGCGTCCGGCCACTGGCGCCAGCCCGCAACTCAATTCGTAGAACATCGCTCCCAGCGCATAGATATCGCTGCGTGCGTCCACATCCTGCGCGCCGCGTGCCTGTTCCGGGCTCATGTAGCCCGGCGTGCCGCGATCATGCGCGTAGGTCATGCCCGGGTTGGTCGCATCGACGGCGATGCCGAAGTCGATCACCCCTGGCATCGGCCGCCCGTCGATCTCGCTGACCAGCACGTTGCTGGGTTTGAGGTCGCGATGGATCACGCCCTTCTGATGCGCGTGCTGGACTGCCTCGCCGACACGCAGCATCAGCAATACGCGCGCATGCAGCGACAGGCGGTGTTCGTCGCACCACCAGGTGATCGGCTCGCCGCGCAGGTATTCCATCACCAGGTACGGCTGGCCGTGGGCATCGGTACCCACGTCGTGTATCTGCGCGATCGCCGGGTGCACCATCTGCGCCAGCAGCCGGCACTCGAATTCGAACAGTGCACGGCCCTGCGCATCCAGCGCATCGGCAGCCACCAGCTTGATCGCCACCTCGCGCTCGTACGCGCCATCGGCACGGTGGCCCAGATACACCTGGCCCATGCCGCCAGCGCCGATCAGGCGGTCGATCGCCCACGCACCGAAGCGTGTGCCGGCCGGCAGTTCCGGTAATGGCGCGCGCAATGCGGCGGCGGCCTGTTTCAATGGCGCCCGCACGCGCAAGGTGGCCTGCGATTCCACCGCCAGCATCGCCAGCAGTTCGTCGCGCAAGCTGGCGTCGTCGCCGGCCTGCGCGCGCGCGAATGCCTCGCGCTCAGCCGCAGGCAGCTGGCAGGCCCGATGAAACAAGGCTTCCAAACGTTGCCACGCGGTGGCCGCCAGGCTCACAGCTGCGCCGCCAGCCACACCCTGGCAAAACGCAGATCGCGCTCCAGCGTCGGCACCGACACCTCCAGCTGTTCGGCTGCCTCGGCCACGCTGAAACCCACCAGCTCGGTCAACGCGAATGCCTTGGCTTTGCGCTCGTCCACCTGGGCCAGCTTGTCGAAGGCATCGGCCACCAGCATCAATGCCTCCGGCCGTGCGGCGCCGTCGGACAGGCTGATGGTCAGCGTCACCGCCTGCCCCAACCGCTTGGCGCTGGCCTGCTGGCGCGCCAGATCCACCAACAGGTGGCGCATCTGCAGCGCAGCCACCGAATAAAAATGCGCCCGCGAACGAAAACCCTGCTGGCCCTGTTCCAGTCGCATCCACGCCTCGTGCACCAGCTCGGTTGCCTGCAAGCCGGCGCGCGCGTCGCGACGCAGCTCGCGCATCGCGGTGGCGCGCAGCACGTCGTAGACCTGGCGCGCCAATGCGTCGCCCGCGCCGGGTTCGTCGCGCTGCCAGGCCTGCAACAACTCGGTGATCGGCAGCTCGGACATCCAAGCCCATCTCGCCTGCGTGGACACGCAGTATCCCGCATTGGCGCCAACGCGGAACGCGCAGCCGGTAACCAATTGGATTCCCGATCACCGCGCCCCCGACAGCGCGGAGGAGCCAGGCCGGCGACCAGGTGTCGCCGGCAGCCGGGTCCGCCTCGGGCACGCCCAGCCTGTCCCCCGGAAAGCGCGACCTCCGGACGCCGCGGTATCGGGTAGCGGCGGCTGCGTGGGCAAGCACAGGCCTGTGCCCGCCTGCGTGCCTGCCGCCACGTCATGGGCAGCAACCGCGTCACCGCGACGTCATACGACGCCGCTAGCCTGCGCCCCTGCAATCGGCCGGAGGTTGGGGTGTCGGCACATCCAAAGCGCGCCTGGGCACGTCTGTTCACCGAGCATGGCCCGGTGCTGCGCGGCTTCTTCGTGCGCCGCGGAGCAAACGAGGACGCCGAAGACCTGGTCCAGGAAACCTATCTGCGCCTGCTGCGTGCGCATCAGCAGCCGGGCCAGGCCATCGCCAACCCGGAAGCGTATCTCTATACCGTGGCGGTCAATCTGGCGCGCGAGCAGGCGGCGCGGCGCAGGCAGGCCCCGCTGCGCATCGAGGACATGGAACAGTTCGCCCAACGGCTGGTGGCCGGTGACGATGTCGAAGACAGCGCCCAGCGGCAACAGCGCCAGCAACGCCTGCAGACCGTACTGGCCGGGCTGCCCGAGCGCGTGCGTGCGGTGCTGGTGATGCAGTACCGCGACGGCCTGAGCTACAAACAGATCGCCGAACGTCTGGGTGTGTCCTCGCACATGGTCAAGAAATACGTGGTGCGCGGCCTGTCGGCCTGTCGATCGGCGCTGGCCGACGAGGGAGCGCAGTGGTGGTGAGCGTCGCGTCGCTGGCGGCGCGCCGCCTGACCGAGGAAGCGGCACACTGGCATGCGCTGCAACGCATGCAGCCGCTGGATGCCGACCAGCAGGCGCGTTTCATGGATTGGCTGACCGCCTCGCCGGCGCATGTGCGCGAATACCTGGCAGTGACGCAGGTGGCCGGTGCGCTCGGCGAGGCGCTGGATGCGATGGCGCTGGATGTCGAGGCGCTGCTGCAGGCCGAGCGCCAACGCGACACCGGGACGGCGCGCAACGTGGTGGCGCTGCCGTTGCCGCCGCGGCGTCCCGTCGCTGCAAGGGGAACCGCGCGATCGCGGTCGGCGGCACGCCGGTCGCACTGGCATGTCGGTCTGGCCGCCATGCTCGGTCTGCTGACCGTGCTCGGCGGCTGGGCCTGGCCGCGCACCACGACCTATGCGACCGCACATGGCGAACAACGCCGCGTGCAACTGGCCGACCGCAGCGTGGTGTTCCTCAATGCAGACACGCGCATCCAGGCCACCATGTCGCCGTGGTCGCGCCACCTGCAGTTGCTGCAGGGCCAGGCGAGCTTCGATGTCGCCCCGGATCGGCGTCCGTTGCAGGTCCGGGTGCTGGACCTGCGCGTGGAAGACATCGGCACCGCGTTCGACATTGCCCTGCATGGCCAGCAGGCACGCATCGACGTGTCTGCCGGTCGTGTGCATGTCTGGCGCGCCGACCGCCCGGCGCAGCCGATGCTGGCCAACCTGGGTGCAGGACAAAGCGCGCGCATCAATGGCGCCGGCCAGGTCGAGTTGAGCAATGAAGATGTCGCCACCATGCATGCGTGGCAGCAGCAGCGCATCGTCTTCCGCGACGAGCCGTTGCGCAACGTGGCCGAAGACTTCAATCGCCTCAATCGCATCCAGCTGCATATCGACGATGCGCGCGCCGGCGCGATGCGCCTGACCGGCAATCTGCGTAGCGACGATCTCGCCGGCCTGCGCGCGTTTCTCGCGCGGCAGCCCGGCCTGCGGCTCGAACAGCACGCCGATGCGCTGCACATCGTCAGCCGTGCACCACCGGCGACCGCCAACCGGTAAGGCCCGCGGCCAACGCGACAGACACGCTGGCGCTCACGTGCGTGCAGAAGTCAGCACTGCAGGCACCACCGCATTGCTCGGCGTGTGCCTGCCGTGGGTCGGCACGCCGCGGCGTCGCACTTTCATGCCTGTTCGCATCGCAGATTCGCGCTGACGCATCTGCGCACCGAACGGCTGGCATCCGGATTGACGCAATGCGATCTAGGCGTGCGCATTGCGCTGCATGGTGCCGCGCAACGCAACGATCGACGCAATCGGCGATCGAACCGCCAACGTGCTGTTCGCCGGGCAACACGGGCCTGCATGCACTCCACGGCACGCGCACGCCTGCGCCCCTGCACGTGTCACAGAAAATTCATGGAAAAACGGTGCCCGACTCGGCTTGTCGCGCCTCGTAGATGGGGTAGTCGCCGCATCGCCCCATGCGCGTGTGCGGCGCCCCTCTCCCTCTGCCTGGAAGTGACGATGCGCCGCTGCCTGTTCCTGTCCGTTGCCCTTGCCCTGCATGCCGGTGCTGCCGGCGCCCAAACGCCACCCGTCGCGGTCACTGCCATTCCCGCACAACCGCTGGCACGCGCGCTCAATACGCTGTCGCGCCAGACCGGTCTGCAATTCGTCTACGCGGCCAGCGTCGGCGCCGAGCGTCAGAGCCGTGGCACCACCGACGGCGCGGCACCCGAGCAGGCATTGCAACAACTGCTCGATGGCACCGGCCTGCGCTATCGCTATCTCACGCCCACCACGGTGACCATCGAACCGGACACCGCCACCAGCCAGGCGCCGGCTGCAGCGGTGCCGGCTGCGCCAAGCAGCACGCCGATCGCCGCCGGTGCACCGGTGCGCGAACTGGACAGCATCCAGGTGCTGGGCAGCTATGCCGGCAGCCTCAGCGCCGCGCTGCGCGAGAAGCGCTATGCCGACAGCGTGGTGGACGTGATCGCCGCCGAAGACATCGGCAAGCTGCCAGCGCAGAACGTGGCCGAAGCCCTGCAGCGCGTGCCGGGCGTGTCGATCGTGCGCGACCGCGGCGAAGGCGTGTACGTGCGCGTGCGCGGCCTGGGACCGAATTTCCAGGTGACCACGCTCAACGGCCAGACCATGGCGGTCAACGAGAACGTGCGCACCTCCGGCCAGACCGGCCGCCAGTTTCGCTACGACACCTTGCCGGCGGAACTGGTCTCCGGCCTGGACGTGATCAAGAGCCCCACCGCCGATCTGGACGAAGGCGCCATCGGCGGCATCGTCAACGTACGCACCTTCCGCCCGCTGGAACTGGGCAAGACCTTGCTCAACACCTCGCTGGAATCCAGCCAGGCGCAACGCACGCATGCCAACGATCCGCGCGTCTCCGGCCTGTTCAACTGGGTCAATGCCGAGGGCACCTTCGGCATGCTGGTGTCCGGCGCATATGCCCAGCGCAGCCTGCGCCAGGACCGCGTCAACGAAGTGAGCTGGGATTACTACCCCAATGGCGTGCCGGGTGCGCCGGGTGCGTCCTACCTGCCCACCGGCCTGCGCCCGACGCTGGAACTGGAGCAGCGCGAGCGCACCGGCGTGGCCGCCTCGTTGCAATGGCGCCCCAGTGCCGCCTGGGAAACCAATCTGGACCTGCTGTATGCCAGGCAGACGGTGCACTACGACGAATACAGCCTGGGCGTGGGCTTCGACGGTGTGTCCAAGATGAGCAACCTGCAAGTGGACCATGGCGGCGTGACCGGTTTCGACTATCGCAATGGCCAGGTGCAGGTCTCGCGCGAAACCTCCGGCATCACCGACGACAACCGCAGCGCGCGCCTGTCCAGCACCTGGAATGGCGATCTGTGGACACTCGGTGCGGTGGCATTCCATTCGCAGGCACACAGCTACGACTCCGACCCGATCCGCCGCACGCGGCTGCGCAGCGGCACCAACCTGTCGATGCGGGTGGAAATGCCGCAAGCCGACGACGACAACGTGCCGAACTGGAGCTTCACCAATGGCTTCGATCCGACCAACCCGGCCAGCGTCAGCGGACGCCGGCTGGAATGGCGCGAAATCGATGCCCGCGACAAGGAAGACGCGCTGCAGCTGGACGCCAAGCGCACGCTCGGCGATGGCTGGCTGCGCGACATCAAGTTCGGCGCCAAGTACCGCGAGCGCTCGCGCACCTACGATCGTGCCGACCTGCTGCTCAACCGCATCGCCGGCGTGCGCTTTCCGGGCAGCTATTTCACCGCGCTGCCGGTGAGCGACATGCTGGTCGACGGCAAGGGCACGCTGCCACGGCAGTGGCTGGCGCCGATCGAAGCGCCGTTCTGGGGCGACTGGCCGACCGCCGCCGACCTCAGCGGCACGCCCAACAGCGCCGACCTGCAGAATTCCTACGAGGTGCGCGAGAAGATCGGCTCGGCGTATGCGATGACCGACTTCGGCGGCACCCTGGCCGGGCGCGATGTACGCGGCAATTTCGGCGTGCGCTTGGTGCGCACCGAGCAGACCACCGACGGCCATGCCGACCTCGACGGCGCCGCCCAGCCGGTGCATTTCGAGCGCAGCTACACCAACGCCTTGCCCTCGTTCAACGCCGCCTGGGACGTGCGCGATGACATGGTGTTGCGGACCTCCGCGGCCAAGGTGATCACCCGCCCGGATCTCACCGACCTCTCGTCCAAACTCACCTTCAACTCCAGCGGCGAAGTGTTGACCGCCAGCGGCGGCAATCCGGCGCTGCGTCCGTTCGAGGCCTGGCAGTACGACCTGACCTTCGAGTGGTACATCGACGGCACCTCGGCGCTGACCGGCGGCGTGTTCTACAAGCGTAAGCTCCCCCGTCAAGCAGGCACTTTAAAAGTAGAGCTTTCGGCGTACTTGTTGCGGTACTCGACCGGGGTCATTCCGCCGAGCGAATCATGGGATCTTGCTTGGTTGTAGTCGATCATCCACCAGTGGGCGGCTTTGCGCACCTCGTCGAGGCAGGCGAAGAGATTCAGGTCGAGCACTTCCTCGCGGAACGTACGATTGAAGCGCTCAATGAAGGCATTCTGATTGGCTTTCCCGGCTGGATGTACTGTAGTGCGACGCCA
>NZ_VZPL01000036.1 GCF_008801575.1 Xanthomonas cissicola
AACGGTTCATGCGTGTGTAGACCGTATGCCAGTTGCCAAAGCGCTTGGGTAGGCCGCGCCATTTGCAGCCATGCTCGGCAACGTAAAGGATGGCGTTGACCACTTGCAGGTTGGTCATGCTGACATTGCCGCGCTGCGCCGGCAGGCAGTGTTCGATCAGAGAAAATTGTGCTGGCGTGATCTCCATGCCCAATAGTTTAATCGCTCGGGCCATTAGTGTTAACAGGCCCTAGTTTTTTCCGCCTGTGCGGCGGATGCGGCGGATGCGGCGGATGCGGCGTTGCCGGTGGTCGCACTGCGGCTTGCATAGGACGGGTAGGCGGCATAGCCGGCTCCGACCGAGCTGATGGTACTCATTGGTTTCCCCCTAGAATTGCCGGAACCACTCCCGGCGCCTGCACTGTTCCCTAGCCAGGTGGCACAGCGATGCCGTCGCTTGTCTGCCTTGACACGAATGCATCCGGGCGCGTGCCAGGAGGCGCGCCCTGCTCGCAGATACGTGAAAAAGGCCCTAGACCGGGCTCACCCGGATCGCCAGCAGCTCGCCGCCGCCGTCGAGCACATGGCGCGTGCGTGTGGAGGCGCTCAGCCACGCGGTATCGCCGGCAGCCAACGGTGGCAAGCCACTCTCGCGCCCGAAGCTGGCCTGGCCTGCCAGCAGGTGGATCGCCCACGCGCTGCCCGGGTCGGCGAAAAACAACATGGTGCCGACCAGCGGCCGGTGCAGCAGTTCGGTCTGCAGCCGATCGCGCCGCCACATCAGGTTGAAATCCTGGGTCGGCCCGTCGAGCAGCGTGGCATGTACCGTTTCCTCGCCTGCAAATCGGACGCGCTGGTGCGGCGGCAGCAACTCGCAGCTGCGATGACTGCTGCCAGGAACGTCGGTACCGGCGCCGGCGGCATGGTCGCCCCGGCCAGCGCCACTGGCCTTATTGCCATTGCCATTGCCGCTATCGCTTTTGCTGACGCCACCGCTAGTAGCCGTGCCGATGCCGATGCCGATGCCAATGCCTGCACCGGTGCGGGTGCGGGTGTCTGTGTTGGTGTCGGTGCCAGTGCTGGTGTCGCTGCCCATACAGCTGGCAGCATTGCCAAACTGCAGCCGCATGCCATTGCCATGCAACAACACCAGCTCGCGATCGATGCCCGGGAACGCGGAAAACACCGCATCCTGCTCGATCTCGGCAATCGACAGGCGTAGCGACCACGCATCGGCGTCGCCGAGGCGCAGGATCTCGCGCGTCCAGCCCAGTTGATTGCGCCACCGCTCACGGCGGTACTCGGTGGCCGGAATCACCCGGCTGCTCAGGTCTGTCAGCTGCATGGGCACATTGTGCCGCAAGCCCGGCGCCAAGCCGTCATGCTGTGACTTAAGCCTGCTGCCGAGCCTCAGGCTTGCTACCTAGCCTCAAACTTGAGGATGTGGCCGACTCCTACAACACGACTGACGCCTCACGATGTAACCGGCGCTTCATGCTGTGACTGCCTCTTTCCTGTAGTCGCATACGCTTGCGTGCGCTCGGAACCCACACGGACCCAAAACGAAAAACGCCCGGCTGCACATCCAAGTGCAACACCGGGCGATTCCACGTCCTTGTCGGCTTCCAGCCATCCCCCGGACATCCTGTCCAGTTAGGTTGCGGCCACGCATCCTCGCGTCGAACCGTATCTCGGATCCCTTCCCCTTAACGCCGTCCCACCGGTTTCACCGCCGCCCCCTTGGCAGCCTTCTTGGCTGGAGCCATCGTGGCTCCAACTTCGATCAGGTCGCGATTCCGTTCGACCGTCTTGAGTCCGATGCCCTTGACCAGTGCCAGTTCCTCGGCGCTTTTGAAGGGACCGTTTGCCTGACGGTGCTCGACGATTGCCTCGGCTTTTGATCGCCCGACATTCACCAGCACCTTGTCCAATTCCTCAGCAGACGCGGTGTTGATATCGACCTTATCGAGTGCATACGCATTCGAGGACAACAGCAACGCCAGTAGCAGGGACTTCAGGACTACGGTAAATGACTTCATTGCAACGCTCCTTGTGGCTTGGGTGATGGTCCTAGCCAGCATTCCTGCCAGCGGAGCCAGTGTCCCGCGCCACATGCAGCAATCCTATCGCCAACGAACTTTTCACACAGCCAGTGAACTGCGCGCCGCCTTGTAGGGAAATACCTACCCCCCGAGGCGGGCGTAGAATGTCCGGCTACGTCACGCATTCGGAGCCTCCATGGACAGCGCCAAGATCGACCAATTCGTCAGCGACACCTGGGACCGCGAGATCGTCCCGCAACTGGTCGATTACATCCGTATTCCCAACAAGTCGCCGATGTTCGATACCGATTGGGTGGCCCATGGCTATATGGAGCAGGCGGTCGTGTTGATGGAGACCTGGGCGCGCGCGCAGGCCATCGACGGTATGCAGGTGGAGGTGGTGCGCCTGGAAGGCCGCACACCATTGATCTTCATCGAGATTCCGGCCACCGGCCCCGAATCGGGCGACGACACCGTGCTGCTGTACGGTCACCTGGACAAGCAGCCGGAGATGACCGGCTGGGATGCGGACCTCGGGCCCTGGGAGCCGGTGTTGCGCGGCGACAAGTTGTACGGGCGTGGTGGCGCCGACGACGGCTATGCCATCTTCGGGTCGCTGGCCGCGATCCTGGCGCTGCGCAACCAAGACTTGCCGCATGCGCGCTGCGTGGTGTTGATCGAGGCCTGCGAGGAATCCGGCAGCTACGATCTACCGGCCTATGTGGACCATCTGGCCGAGCGCATCGGCAAGCCGTCGCTGGTGGTGTGCCTGGACTCGGGCTGCGGCAATTACGAGCAGCTGTGGTGCACGACTTCGCTGCGCGGGCTGACCGGCGGCAACCTGACGGTCAAGGTGCTGGAAGAAGGCGTGCACTCGGGCGATGCCTCGGGCGTGGTGCCGTCCAGCTTCCGCCTGCTGCGCCAGCTTCTGTCGCGCATCGAAGACGAAACCACCGGCCGCATCCTGCTCGATGGCCTGCATGTGGAGGTGCCCGCCGAGCGGCTGACCCAAGCGAAGGCCGCCGCTGCCACTCTGGATACCGCAATTTTCGACAAGTTCCCGATGGTCGATGGCCTGGTGCCGATGCACGAGGACCTCACCGAATTGGTGTTGAACCGCACCTGGCGCCCGGCGCTGTCGATCACCGGTGCGGACGGTATGCCGCCGCTGGCGTCGGCCGGCAACGTACTGCGTCCGCAGACCGCGGTGAAACTGTCGCTGCGACTGCCGCCAACGGCCGACGGCAAGGCCTGCGGCGAGTTGCTCAAGGCAGCGCTACTGCGCGACCCGCCCAATGGTGCGCAGGTGACGCTCGATCTGGAAAAGGCCTCGTCCGGCTGGAATGCACCAGCGATGGCGCCATGGCTGGCGCAGGCGATCGACGACGCCAGCCGGGCTTTTTTCGACAAGCCGGCGATGTACATGGGCGAAGGCGGCTCGATCCCGTTCATGGGCATGCTTGGCGAGAAGTTTCCCGGCGCGCAGTTCATGATCACCGGCGTGCTCGGCCCGCATTCCAATGCGCATGGCCCCAACGAGTTCCTGCACATCCCGATGGGCAAGCGCGTGACCGCCTGCGTCTCGAAGGTGATTGCCGACCATCACGCCGCCTGCCTGCGCGGCGAAACCAGCGGCTCGCCGGTGGCGGCCGATAGCGGCACCCGTCATGGTGGGCATGGTTGCTGTTGAGTTGTGGCTTCATCGATGCGCGCGGTTGGCGCGCATCGATGTCATGAGAGGTCGGTCTGCGTTTTCAAATGAGGATTGGTGCGGGTGCGCCTTGGTCGGCAGCTAACCCGCTTGGCGGCCAGGCTTGCTGGTGCAACCTGGCCGCCGGGCTTCACGCACTGCCTGGCCCCGCACCCTCCCCCAACCCTGCTCCCGTTGGGAGAGGGGCTAGCCGTTGCTCTTCTTCGGGACGTGCCTGGTGCGCATTGCCCTGCGCAGAACCGGTGTGTTTTGCACGCCTAAATCGTCAAGGTTCTCGCAGGGGTTTCTTTATTGAAAGACGACTTCTCTGTGGGAAGACAACTTCCCGAGAGATAACAACCCGAGACCATGAGCGCTTGGCAGCAGGAGCCGATGACCATGCCATCCTGAAGGCAGTGCATCCGCTTGCGCGCTCCTGTGCCCGCTGCGTGAGGCAGCGACATCCGAAATGCTAGTCTGCCGATCCCGTCCACCTTCGGTGCTGCGATGAATCATCTGTTTGGTAGCGACAGCTGGCTCTACATTCTGCTGGTCGGTTTTGTGGTTGGGCTGCTGGCGCGTTTCATTACGCCTGGTACGCAACGTCTGGGCTGCCTGCTGACGATCGTGCTGGGTATTGCCGGTGCCGTGGTCGCGACCTGGTTTGGCCGTTACATGGGGTGGTACCGCGCGGGCGAGCCGGCCGGTTTCCTTGGCGCGCTGCTCGGAGCGATTGCCATCCTGGCGTTGTTGCGGTTGTTCAGTGGCAGCAAGCGCTGAGCGTTTCAACGCGTTTCTACTGCGTCTATCCATCACTTCACCAAGCATCTTCTCTCCATGACGTCACTTCATCCGGATCCTGCGCGCGACGCGCTTCGCCTGCACTGGGCAGAGCAAGCGCTCGACGATCCACAGGCCTCGCTGCAGCGCGCATCGGTCGATGCGGGGTTTCGCAGTTATTGGCGCACGCGCGGGGGTGGTGTGGATCGCATCTTGATGGATGCGCCGCCGCAGCTGGAAAACGTTGCGCCGTGGCTGCGCATGCATGCGCTATTGGGCGCCCATGGGGTACGCGTACCGCAGGTATTTGCCCAGGACCTGGAAAACGGTTTTTTGCTATTGGAGGACCTGGGCGTGCCAACGCTGGCACAGGTGCTCACCGACGCCAATGCCGACGACTTGCTGGATGGCGCGATTGCCCAGCTGCTGCTGCTGCAACAAATCCCCCCACCTGCCGATAGTGGCGTGTTTGGCGAAGCGCTGCTCCAACGCGATGCCGGCTTGTTCGAAGAATGGTTTTTGGGCCGCCACCTGGGCGTGCAGCTGGACTGCGCCCATGCCGAGCAGTTGCAATTGGTGCAGCGCCGCCTGATGGACAACGCGCTGGCGCAGCCGCGCGTTTTCACCCACCGCGATTTCATGCCGCGCAATCTGATGCCGGTGCCCGATGGCCCGGCGGTGCTGGATTTTCAGGACTGCGTGATCGGCCCGATCGCCTACGACCCGATCAGCCTGTTCAAGGACACCTCGGTGAGCTGGCCGATCGCTCGGGTAGACGGCTGGCTGCAGCACTATCATGCACGAGCAACGGCTGCCAGGTTGCCGGTGCCGCCGCTGGCGCACTTCCTGCGCGATGCGGACTGGATGGGCGTGCAGCGCCACCTGAAAAACCTGGGGATTTTCTCGCGCCTGAGTCATCGCGATGGCAAGCATTGGTATCTGGACAATGTGCCGCGTTTCATTGCGTATCTGGACGAAGTACTGCCGCGCTACGCCGAGCTTGCGTCGTTAATCGGCCTGCTTGACGAGGTGATCAAACCCGCGCTGACTGCGCGTGCGCAGCAGGTCCCGACGTGAAGGCGCTGATCTTTGCCGCAGGATTCGGCGAGCGCATGCGCCCGCTGACAGAGCACACGCCCAAGCCGCTGCTGTACGTCGGTGGTGCGCCGTTGATCGTGTGGCACCTTCGCAAGTTGGCGGCGCTGGGCGTGGACGAGGCGGTGATCAATACCTCATGGCTAGCCGAGCAATTCCCGCAGCTGTTGGGAGACGGCAGCGCGTACGGTCTACGGCTGACCTATTCCTACGAAGGGACCACACCGCTGGAAACCGGCGGCGGCATGTTGCATGCGCTGCCGCTGTTGGGCGATGCGCCCTTCTTGCTGATCAACGGCGACATCTGGACCGATTTCGATTTTTCCCGGCTGTCGCATGCACCCAAAGGACTTGCAGAGCTGGTATTGGTTGACCGCCCCAGCTACGCAGCGCGCGCAGACTTTGCGCTGGATGCGGATGGCAAGGTACGCGCAGATCTGCCTGCGACGCTCACCTATTCGGGCATTGGCATGTATCGACCGGCGCTGCTGCGCGATTGGCAATCGGTCAATGGCCCGTTGCCGGAGCAGGTCGGCACCGCACCTCGTTTTGCGCTGGCGCCGATCTTGCGCGCAAAGATGGCCGAAGGCCTGATCGATGGCATCCATCACCCTGGACGCTGGACCGATGTCGGTACCCCGCAGCGGCTGGCCGCGCTGGATGCCCAGTTGCTGGGCGACGGCGGCTGATCGCCACGCTCGCTGCTGCAACGTTCGCAAACAAGCGTATCGCCAAAGACAGCTTCGAACGACGGCTCGATGGTTACAACGTGTTTGCCGCATGCGCCCGATCGACGGGTGACATGCTGTCGGCACTGGCAATAACGTTGCTTGGTTCGAAACAGCTGATCAGACTGCACCTTATCGGCCGGCCGCGCCACGTGCACGGCTTACAACCACGCAGACCGAAGATCTCAACTGGTCTTCGCAACGACTTGCATCGTCAAGCGCGCTGGTGCCCTCACCGCGCGCGGGACGCCCCGTCACCCGTCCTTGCGGGTGAGGGCACCGCAGCAGAACATTGGTCGGCAGTTTAAGGAAGCGGCTCGTGATATGCGGGCGGCGATGTGTAGCAAGCGAACGTCGCCTGTCGGTGCACTGACACCGACCAACTTGACTGGTCCGTGCCCGCCACCGTCGCCGGACCCTTTGGCGGCACAGATGCCGCCACGGGGCTGGATGGACCTACTTGCAGCATGTCCCGCGACGGTGTGCGGGCAAGGCCCTGCAGAACATCCGCACATCAGCAGCGCTACGAGCCGCGATCCTCAAGCACACGCCGAAGGAACGGCACGGTGATGCGGCGCTTTGCGGCCAACGATTCGCGATCCAGACGATCCAGCAAGGCCACCAGCCCCGCCAATTCACGCTCGCTGTGGGTCAGCAGCCAGTCGATCGCCGCTTCGTCCAGCGCCAGGCCGCGACGCTGCGCGCGGTCGCGCAGCACCGCCGCGCGTGCCGCATCGTCGAGCACGGGCAACCCGATCCGGATGCATTGCGCCAACCGCGAACGCAGGTCCGGCAACACCAAGGCCAGTCCATCGGGCATCTGTCGCGCGGTGTACAACAGCGTGATGCCGGCCGCACGCGCGCGATTGTGGAAATCGAACAACGCCACTTCGTCGTCGCGTTGGCCGGCGATGCTTTCCACGCCATCCAGGGCGACCAGGCTGCGGCCTTCCAGCGCTTCGAGCGCATCGCGCAAGCGGCCGGCAGCCGCCTGCAGCGGCAGATACGCCGGCGTGCGCCCGGCCTGCTCGGCGGCGGCGCACAGCGATAGCGCCAGATGCGTCTTGCCGGTGCCGGCGGGGCCGGAGAGATACAGCCAATCGCTCACCTGCCCCGCAGCCAGCGCCTGCAATTGCGCAAGCAGGCCGTCGGGCGCGGCGATGTAACTGTCGAAACGCTGATCGGGTGGCGCGCGCAACGCCAGCGGCAACTGCGGAACACTCACAACCGATCTGCGTCCTTGCTGGGGTCGATGATCACGCTGCGCTCGGGCGTGGACCGCAGCACGATGCCGGCGCGCTCGCCCGCATACAGATCGCTGCGCGTGTACTGCTCATGCGCATAGCGCAACAGCACGTTGGCCACCGCCGCGACCGGCAATGCCAGCAACATGCCGAGGAAGCCGAACAACTGGCCGCCGGCCATCACCGCGAAGATCACCGCCACCGGATGCAGGCCGATCTTGTCGCCGACGATGCGCGGAGTGAGCACGTAGCTTTCCAGCAACTGGCCCACCGTGAACACGACACCCACGCCGATCAGCAATTTCAGATCCAGCCCTTGCGCCTGCACGATGGCCGCCAGCAATGCGAGCACGATGCCGGTAGTCGCGCCCAGGTACGGGATGAAACTGATCAAGCCGGCGATGATGCCGATCAACAAGCCTAAATTGAGCCCGATGATGGACATACCGGTGGCGTAGATCGCACCCAGCGCCAGCATCACCAGGAACTGGCCGCGGATGAAGCCACCGAGCACGTCGTTGGATTCCTGTGCCAGCCGGCTTGCGGTGCCGATGTAAGCACGCGGGATGACGGCAGCCACACGCTCGACCAAACGATCCCAGTCGCGCAGGAAGTAGAACGCCAGGATCGGCAGCAGCGCAAGGTTGATCACCCAGGTCACCATTGCAAAGCCCGAACGCGACACGTAGCCGAAGAGCGTCTTGGCGGCGCCACCGGCCTGTTCCCAGTGGCTGCGGATCCAGTCGATCAGGCGCTCCGGGTCCAGCCAGGCCATCAGCTGCATGCCGGTCTTGGCTTCCAGCCATGGAATGGCGGTGCCGATCGCCCAGTTGCGCATCTGCGGCAGCGCATCGATCAAGGTCATGATCTGGCGCTCGATCATCGGCACCAGAATCATCAGCGCCAGCACGAACAGCAGCGTTGCCAGCACGAACACCAGCACCACTGCGACATTGCGCGAGCGCCCGGCGCGTTCGATGCGGTCCACCAGCGGGTCGCCCAGCCATGCCAGCAACAGCGCCAGCACGAACGGGGTCAAGATCGGCGCCAGCAGCGAGACCACCCACAACACACCGACAATCACCGCCGCCCATTTGAGGCGACGCAGGAACAGGGCAATTTCGGCTTCGGGAGTCAAAGTCATTTCAGGCGGTACTCGGCGTGCTCGTTTTCGAGAATGATCGGGCCCTCGGTCGGTACCGAGACCGAGACCAGCGGGCTGTTGTCGCCGAGCATACGGTTGAGGCCGGAAATGCCCGTGAGCAATTCCAGGTCCACTTCCATGCGGTCGCCATTGGCGCTGACCGGGCGGATGCTGCGTACCACCGAGACGCCCTGCAGCGCGGCCGACACGCGCAGATAATCGTCGGCGCTGCTGATGCCGGTGATCACCACGCGGTAGACACCGGGCACGCCCGAATCCACCCGCTTGGCATAGCGCTTGACCAACGCATCGGCAGCGCCGTCGGCACCGGCCGCCATGGCGCGGCGTGCGTCGCCGTCGCTGCTGGTCCAGCTGGACAGCACATTGCCGTTGTCCACGAACACCCAGTCCGCAGTCCAGCCGGCGGCGTTGCGGTAGAGCTTGCCGATCAACTGCATCGGCGGGCTGTATTTGGCGGAGGCGCGCGACACCGCGGCGGTGTCCTTGCGCCAGATCGCGCCAGCCAGCGCCTGCTCGGCGGCGGCGCCGCTCGGCAGACCGAGACGGTAACCGCGTTCGATCGCACGGTCCAGCACGCTACGCGCGGCATTGGCCTGGGCCACGCCAACCAGACGTGGGCCGCTGCCGTCGTCGATGGCCAGCCACAGCACCGGCTTGGGCCGCGGCAAGGGCCACACCGGCAAACCCAGCGCGGCGATCAGGCCATCCACATCCGATTGCCGGAAACGTGCCACCAGGGTCGTACGGAAGGTCGGCGCGCCGGTGCGCGAGGTACCCTGATCCTGGCGGTAGTCGTAGTGTTCGACGTAGTTGGGCGCATTGCGCAGCGCCTGCGGCACGCCGGGACGGCTCATCACGCCGCGGTCGCCGGAGACCTTGCCCAGCACGGCGCCGAGCGCACGTGCCAGTGCGCCGGGGCGATCGGATTCGCTCTGGCTATTGACCGGCACTTCGGCGTCGTAGGCACTTTGCGCCTTGGCAACGTCGCCTTCGGTGCGCAGATCTGCTTGCGCAAAGGCCGGAGCGACGGGCATTGCGACCACGAGGGCGAGAAAGAAAGCGAGACTGCGGCGCATCGACGGTTCCATGACATAAGCGTATCCGGGTGAATTGTTGCCCGAATGGGGCGCTAGCGCCAACGTGGCTGCTAAAATCGCCGCCTTTACCGCCGAGCCACCCCCGCCCGTGACCAGCCAGACGCCTTCCAGCCCCTCGCCCATGACCTACCGCGACGCGGGGGTCGACATCGACGCCGGCAATGCATTGGTCGAACGCATCAAGCCGCTGGTCAAGCGCAGCTTCCGGCCCGAGGTCATGGGCGGCCTGGGCGGCTTCGGGGCGCTGTTCGACCTGTCCGGCAAGTACAAGGAGCCGGTCCTGGTGTCCGGCACCGACGGCGTGGGCACCAAGCTCAAGCTGGCCCAGCAGTTGGGGCGGCACGACACCATCGGCATCGATCTGGTCGGCATGTGCGTCAACGACGTGCTGGTGCAGGGCGCCGAGCCGTTGTTCTTCCTGGATTACTTCGCCACCGGCAAGCTGGACGTGGATACCGCTGCGGCGGTGGTGGGCGGCATCGCACGCGGCTGCGAGCTTTCCGGTTGCGCGCTGATCGGCGGCGAGACCGCTGAAATGCCCGACATGTATCCGCCGGGCGAATACGACCTGGCCGGCTTCACCGTGGGTGCGGTGGAAAAGTCGCAGCTGCTGGATGGCGCACAGGTGCGCGAAGGCGACTTGCTGATCGGCATCGCCTCCTCCGGCCCGCATTCCAACGGCTATTCGTTGATCCGCAAGATCTACGAGCGCGCCGGCGCGCCGGCCGAACACGTACTGGACGATGGCACCAAGCTGATCGATGCGCTGATGGCGCCAACCGCGCTGTACGTCAAGCCGGTGCTGGCGCTGCTGAAGTCGCACGGTGAAGCGATCCACGCGATGGCGCACATCACCGGTGGCGGCCTCACCGAAAACATCATCCGCGTGATACCCGAAGGCCTGGGTCTGGACATCGACGCCACTGCCTGGACCCTGCCGCCGGTATTCGCCTGGCTGCAGCGCGAAGGTGCGGTGGCCGATGCCGAAATGTGGCGCACCTTCAACTGCGGAATCGGCTTCGTGCTGGTTGCCGCGCCCGCGCAGGCGGCCGCGCTGGAACAGGCGTTGGATGCGCAGTCGCTGGCGCATTGGCGCATCGGCCAGGTGGTGACGGCGCATGGCGACGAGCGCGTGCGCATCGGCTGATCGATCAGGACACCCGCATGGACGCTTTTCCAGTCGCCACGACCGCATCGGCCAGCACCGACGATCTGCAGCATCTCAAGCTGCTGTCGATCTTCCACTACGTGCTGGCCGGACTGACCGGATTGTTTTCCCTGATTCCGCTGATCCACCTGTTCATGGGGCTGGCCATCGTCACCGGGCGTCTGCCCATGAAGGACAGCACCGGGCAGACGGCGCCACAGGAGATACAGCTGTTCGGCTGGGTCTTCGTGATCATTGCAGCGATGCTCATCCTGGGCGGACTCACCATGGCCGGCTTCATGGCCTATGCCGGCCGCTGCATCGCCCAGCGCAGGCGCCATCTGTTGTGCCTGATCGTGGCCGGCATTTCCTGTTCCTTCATGCCGTTCGGCACCGTGCTTGGCGTCTTTACGCTGGTGACGCTGCTGCGCCCGCAGGTCAAGGCTCTGTTCGGTGTCGGCAACGCTGCGGCTTGACGTTTGTGAGCACCAGGGCCATGCGCCGTACGAAATTAGCTGCATTGACCGCTACCGTCGCGTTGTTTGCGGTGACCTGGATCGCCCCGTTGTGGCCGGTCGAGCAGGCCTTGCACAGCTCGCTCACGGTATTCGGGCTTATCGCGCTGGTGTGCGTCGACCGCCGCTGGCCATTGAAGAATGGCGCGTTCGCGAGCATCTGCGTGTTCATCGGCATGCACTGCATCGGTGCACGCTGGCTGTATTCCAACGTACCTTACGAGCAGTGGAGCCAGCAGCTCTTGCACTGGTCGCCAAACGCCACCTTCGGCTGGAAGCGCAATCATTTCGACCGGCTAATCCACCTGCTGTTCGGGCTGTGCTTTACCCCTGCCATCGCGCAGCTGACATCGAGGCTATGGCCCAATTTGACGCTAGGGCAGACGTTTCGCCTCACGGTGATGAGCATCATGTGCGTCAGCCTGGTCTACGAATGGTTCGAATGGGGCATCGCCTTGCTGTTGTCGCCGCAGGCCGCCGAGGCCTACAACGGCCAACAGGGCGATCCTTGGGATGCGCACACCGACATGCTGCTGGCAACCCTGGGCAGCCTGGCTGCCTACCTCATCGTGAGAACGTTATTCAATGCCCGCACCTGACGCCCCATTACGCCTGGCCGTGCTGGCCTCCGGCCGTGGCAGCAATCTGCAGGCCATTGTCGATGCGATCGCCAGTGGGCGTCTGCATGCCGAGGTGGTCGGCGTGTTTTCCGATCGCCCGCAGGCGCCAGCCTTGCAGAAGGTCGAGCCGGCGCGTCGCTGGAGCGCCAGCCCGCGCGATTTCGCCGACCGTGCCGCGTTCGATGCCGCACTTGGCCAGGCGATCGCGGCAGCGCAGCCGGACTGGGTGATCTGCGCCGGCTATATGCGCATCCTGGGCGAGCCGTTGGTGCGCCGTTTCGCCGGGCGCATGCTCAACATCCATCCCTCGCTGCTACCCAAATACCGCGGCCTGCACACGCACGCGCGGGCGCTGGAAGCCGGCGATGCAGAGCATGGTGCCAGCGTGCATCTGGTGGTGCCGGAGCTGGATGCCGGCGCGGTGATCGCGCAGGCGCGCGTCCCGGTCCTGCCCGGCGACAGTGCCGAACAACTGGCGGCGCGGGTGCTGGCGCGCGAGCACCCGCTGCTCCTGGCCACGCTGGAGGTGCTTGCCAGTGGCCGCGTCGCGGTGCATGGCGACACCGTGCTTATCGACGGTCAGTGCCTGTTTACGCCACTGCGACTAGAGTCCGCAAACACCGCACTCGCCTGAATGCGGAAGACATCTCCCTCATCCCGTCTCGGACATCCTTGCGGCCTCCGTGCCCGCCACCAGCGCATGAACGTCATCCCGATCGCCGCCGCGCTGTTAACTGTTGCCTTGCTTACCGAGGCCGGCCCCGGCCGTGCGCAGCAGGCGCCCGTCGCGTCTGAATCAGCGGCGCCCGCTGCGGTCACAACTCCAGGCGCGGCACCGACACCGCCCGCTGCCCTGCCCGCCAGCACCTGGACGCCACCGCCGCTGGAGCCGTTCGTGGCGACCTACCAAGCGTTCTATCGTGGCAAGGAAGCAGGCGATGCCACCATGCAGGTCAGCCACGGCGAGGGTAGCCAGTGGCGCATCGACATGTCGGTGCGTGGCCGCAAGGGCTTCGCCAGCATCCTGGGCCTGAACCTGGAGCAGAGCACGGTGTTCCGCGTGGATGGCGACACCTATGTGCCGCTGAGCCAGAGCACGGTGCGCAAGGCCGTGTTCTTCGGCAAGAAGGTCACCGGCGTCTACAACTGGCAGGCCGGCACAGCGCAATGGAACGGTGATCTGAAGGAAGATCGCCAGCAGCCGATCCCCTTGCAGCATGGCGACCAGAGTGCGTTGTCGCTGAACCTGTCGCTGATGCGCGACGCGCAACCCGGGCGCAGCCTGAGCTATCGCTATGTCGACGTGGGCAAGGTGCGCAAATACGACTACCGCGCTGCCGATGCCACCGAGGTGGTGCAGGTGGGCGACCTGAGCTACGACGCGTTGCGCGTGTACCGCGTCAACGGTGGCGACAACGAAACCATCCTCTGGATCGCCAACGGAGTTCCCACTCCGGTGCGCATCCTCCAACGTGACAAAGGTGAGGATCAGGTCGATCTACGCCTGGTCGAATACCAAGGAGCCTGACCGATGAACACCCTCCCCCGTCCCAGCGCCATCATCGCCGCCGCCGCATTGGCCGTGGCCAGTCTGCCTGCCTTGGCCATGCAGCCATTCCAGGCCGACTACTCGGCCAACTACATGGGCATGCAAGCCAACGGCACCATGACCCTGGCCGCCGCCGGTGCCAATCAGTGGCGGTACACGCTGACTATCCAGAACCAGCTCGCCAACCTGACCCAGAGCACGGTGTTCGAAGAAGCCAATGGCCGGCTACGCCCGGTCAGCAGCAACGACACTTCGTCGATGATGGTCAAGCGCCGTAATGTCACCGCCAACTACGACTGGAAGACCAGCCAGGCGACCTGGGGCGGGGATATCAAGCCGGACCGCCGCGGCCCGGTCAAACTGCAGCCGGGCGACATGGATGCGCTGCTGATCAACCTGGCCATCACGCGCGATCTGGCCGCCGGCAAACCGCTCAACTACCGCATGGTGGACGAAGGCCGCATCAAGCCGATGAGCTACAAGGTGGTCGGCAAGGAAACCATCACCGTCAACGGCAAGCAGGAGCAGGCCACCAAGGTGTCGCGCGTGGACGGCGACACGGAATTGATCGCGTGGGTGGTCAAGGACCTGCCGGTCCCGGCGCGCCTGCTGCAGAAGGAAAAAGGCCAGGACGCACTGGATCTGACCATCAAGGCGTTGCGCTAAACGCCAGGCGATCTCGGTAGGAGCGTGCCCGCGCGCGACGGGACCTTTATCGGTAACGCCCCGTCGCGTGCAGGCACGCTCCTACCGAAGCATGCGACTCGCCGGGCGGGCGCCCTGCCTGCGGCGGCGACGAAGAGCCCGGCTGCGAGCCGGGCTCTTCGTTTCAATCGGCCTGCAGCGCAATCTCCGCAGTACGCAGAAACACGCTCAACCCTAAGGCTTGGCCGCTGCCTTGTCATCGCCAGTCGTGAACACCGTGCGGCAATCCACACGAATCTGCTGGTCGTTCTTGCGCCAATAAAACAGGTCGCAATGGCGTTTGCCTTCGACAGTCTTCTTCACTGCCACTGCATAGAACGATTGCGCGATTTCTTCGCGGCTTGCGGTGCCGTCGTTGTTCCAGTCCATGTCCTTGAACTCGACGCCCTGGGTGATGGCCATGCCCACGCTCCAGGCATAGGTCAGCCATGCCAGGATCAGCACGATCACACCCAGCAGGATCTTGCGCCGGGTGGTGAAACGACCGCGCAGGATCATGCGGTGCGCTGGATGATCGCGCCCAGCGCCCCCAGCTTCTCCTCGATGTTTTCGTAGCCACGGTCCAGGTGGTAGATGCGATCGATGGTGGTGTCGCCATCGGCGACCAGGCCTGCCAGGATCAGCGACGCCGACGCGCGCAGGTCGGTCGCCATCACCGGCGCGCCGCTCAGGCGTTCGGCACCGCGCACGATGGCGGTATGACCTTCGACCTGGATATCCGCGCCCAGGCGCAGCAACTCGTTGACGTGCATGAAGCGGTTTTCGAAGATGGTTTCGTTGATCACGCCCACGCCATCGGCCACGCAGTTGAGCGCCATGAATTGCGCCTGCATGTCGGTGGGAAACGCCGGGTACGGCGCGGTGGTCAGGCTGACCGCGCGCGGGCGCTTGCCTTGCATGTCCAGCGTGATGCTGTCGGCGGTGGTGGTGATGGTGGCGCCAGCCTCGGTCAGCTTGTCCAGTACTGCGTCCAGCGTTTCCGGGCGCGCGCGGCGCACGGTGACGCTGCCGCCGGTCATCGCCGCAGCGACCAGGAAGGTACCGGTTTCGATGCGGTCCGGCAGCACCGCATGGTGCCCGCCGCCCAGCCGCTCGACGCCTTGCACCACGATGCGCGGGGTGCCGGCGCCTTCGATCCGCGCACCGAGTGCGACCAGGCAGTCGGCCAGGTCGGTGACTTCCGGCTCCATCGCCGCATTTTCCAGCACCGTGGTGCCCTCGGCGAGCACCGCGGCCATCAGCACGTTCTCGGTGCCGGTGACGCTGACCATGTCGAATACGTAGCGGGCACCCGTCAGGCGGCCATTGCTGGTGGCCTTGATGTAGCCGTTTTCCACGCTGATGTCGGCACCCAGTGCCTGCAGGCCCTTGATGTGCTGGTCCACCGGGCGCGAACCGATCGCGCAACCGCCGGGCAGCGAGACTTCTGCAGTGCCGTAGCGCGCCAGCAGCGGGCCCAACACCAGGATCGAGGCACGCATGGTCTTGACCAGCTCATACGGCGCGACCTGATGGGTGACCGAGCGCGGGTCGACCAGGATCGAGCGGCCCTTGGCCAGCGTGCCTTCGTCGATGGTGACCTCGGCGCCCAGCTCGCTGAGCAATTTCACCGTGGTGATCACGTCGTGCAGATGCGGCACGTTGCTGATTTCCACTGGCGCGTCGGCCAGCAGGGTCGCGCACAGGATCGGCAGCACTGCGTTCTTGGCACCGGAAATATGGACTTCGCCATGCAGCGCTTGGCCGCCGGTCACTACGATTTTTGCCATGGGAATCTTAAGAAATCCGAAAGTAGAAGGGATGTCGGGGGAATGAAGTGCGGGACGTATCGATCATGGTGCACGCGGCGCGTGGTGGCGCCGGGGATCGAGCCGCGCCGGGTACGGCCCGAGACGCGCTGGACGCAACCACTGCGTGAGCGTGGACGACGCCGGCCGAGGCGATGCAGGTGCATCCCGATTCCCGGCCCCGCCCTGCGCACCGCTCCGGCCCAGCCCGCTCGGCGGCTGCGTTCAGCCTTCTTCGGGCGTCAGCGTCTTCAGCTGCAGCGCGTGGATCGCCCCGCCCATCAGCTCGCCCAGGGTCGCATAGACCATGCGGTGCCGCGCCAGCGGCGCTTTGCCGATAAATGCGGGGCTGACCACGGTGGCCTCGAAGTGCACGCCGTCGTCGCCGTGCACGTCGACGCGGGCTTCGGGCAAGCCGGATTCGATGAGTTTACGGATGGTTTCGGCGTCCAAAGGGCGTTTCCTCATAAAATGAGCGCACATTCTACTCTTCGCCCGAGTCCTGCATGGCTGTCTCGCACCTGCCCTCCGCCACCGTCAGCGACGCCACCCTGGCCGCCAGCGGCCAGCGCGTGCTGGAGATCGAGCGCGAGGCGCTGGCCAGCGTGGGCGCACGCATCGGCCGCGAGTTCGCCGCAGCCTGCCGGCTGGTGCTGACCTCGCGCGGCCGGGTGGTCGCCACCGGCATGGGCAAGTCCGGCCATGTGGCGCGCAAGATCGCCGCCACCCTCGCCTCGACCGGCACTCCAGCGTTCTTCGTGCACCCGGGCGAAGCCGGGCACGGCGACCTGGGCATGATCACCGAGGCCGACATCGTGCTGGCGCTGTCGTACTCCGGGGAATCGGACGAAGTGCGCATGCTGCTGCCGGTGCTCAAGCGCCAGGGCAACCCGATCATCGCCATGACCGGCCGCACCAGTTCCACCCTGGCCCAGGCCGCCGACGTGCACCTGGACGTCAGTGTGTCGGCCGAAGCCTGCCCGCTGCATCTGGCCCCCACCTCCAGCACCACCGCCTCGCTGGCGATGGGCGATGCACTGGCGGTTGCGCTGCTGGATGCGCGCGGCTTCACCGCCGACGACTTCGCGCGCTCGCACCCGGCCGGCAGCCTGGGCCGGCGCCTGCTGCTGCACATCACCGATGTGATGCACGCCGGCGAGGACCTGCCGCGTGTGCGCGAAGACGCCAGCCTGAGCGAGGCGTTGATGGAAATGAGCCGCAAGCGGCTGGGCATGACTGCCGTGGTGGACGCCGACGGCCATCTGATCGGGCTGTTCACCGACGGCGACCTGCGCCGCGCGCTGGACAGCGACATCGACGTGCGCAGCGCCGGCATCGCGCAGGTGATGACGCGCAACCCACGCACCATCGGCGCCGACCAGCTGGCCGCCGAGGCCGCGCGGCTCATGGAGGACTACAAGATCAACGGCCTGATCGTGGTGGATGCGCAGCACCGCGCGGTGGGCGCATTGAACATTCACGACCTGTTGCGCGCCAAGGTGGTTTAACAGGTTCAGTTTTCAACCGCCGGACCCCGTTCTCACCGATTCGTGCCGATGCCCTATTCCCCTTTGCAGCACCTTCCAGCCGAGCTGATCGAGCGCGCCGCGCGCGTCCGCCTGGCCTGTTTCGACGTCGACGGCACGCTGACCGATGGCCGCCTGTATTACGACCACGCCGGCCACGAGAGCAAAGCGTTCAATGTGCTCGACGGCCAGGGTCTCAAGCAGCTCGACCACGCCGGCATCCAGGTCGCGCTGATCACTGCGCGCGCCAGCCTGTCGGCGGAAAAGCGCGGGCAGGATCTGGGCCTGCATGTGCAGATCGGGGTCAAGAACAAGCGCCTGGCAGTGCTGGCGCTGTGCCAGGAGCACGGCCTGTCGCTGGACCAGGTGCTGTTCATGGGCGATGACCTCCCCGACCTGCCCGCCCTGCTGGCGGTCGGCTTGCCGGTGGCGCCGGCCAACGCGCACCCATGGATCGCCGAGCGCGTGCAGTGGCACACCCGCGCCCGTGGCGGCGAAGGTGCCGCGCGCGAAGTCTGCGATGTGGTGCTGGCTGCACAAGGCCAGGTCGAACGCATCATCGAAAGGTTCTCGGCATGAATTGGAACTGGCGCACCACCCTGGGCGTCGTGCTGTTCGTCGCCGCCTTGATATCCGGCTGGTCGGCCTGGAAGCAGCGCGCGCGTCCGGCCGCCGCGGCCGTGCAGGAGTCCGGCGCGGACTACATCCTGCGCGACTTCGAGCTGATTGCCCTGGACAAGCAGAGCGGCAAGGAGTCGATGACGCTGCGCGCGCCGGAAATGCATCGCAACCGTGCCGACCAGACCGCAGACATCACCACGCCGGTATTCCTGATGCCCGACAACGCCAATCTGCCGTGGACCCTGCGCTCCAAGACCGGCTGGGTCAATCCGGACGGCACCCAATTGCGCCTGCGCGGCGATGTCGAGGGCGACAGCCCGACCGGCGGCGCCACCCCGCCAACCACGTTCCGCACCCAAAGCCTGGACGTGTTCCCGCAACAGAACATCGCCAAGACCGACGCACAAGTGACCATGACCCGCCCGGGTATCATGCAGAGCGGCGTCGGTTTCGAAGCCGACCTCAAATCACGCCAGTACAAGCTCCTCTCTCAGGTCAAGACCCGCTATGAACCGAATGCTGCCCGCTAAACTGGCGTTTGCCGCACTGCTGCTGCCTGCGTTGGCAATGGCCAAGACCAGCGATCGCAACCAGCCGATGGCGATCGACTCCAATGCCAACGATTGCAACATGCTCGACGACAGCGGCAAGTGCCGTTTCAGCGGCAATGTGGTGATCACCCAGGGCACGCTGGAAATCCACGCCGACACCGCCGACATCTTCCAGAAGAACGGCCAGACCGATCGCGTGGTGCTCAACGGCAAGCAGGCCACGCTCAAGCAGGAGATGGACGACGGCGCCACGATGCACGGCCAGGCCGACAACATCGAATACAAGGTCGCCGATGAGATCATCATCCTGACCGGCAATTACAAGGTCGATTCGCCCAAGGGCACCAACGCCGGCCAGCGCATGGTCTACAACACCAAGACCGGCAACATGCAGAGCGGCGGCGATGGCAGCCGGGTGCGCACCATCATCCAGCCGAAAAATGCGGCGCCTGCCGCTGCAACGCCTGCGGCGACACCGGCCGCCAAGCCCGCTGCCAAGCCGCAGGGGAAGAAGTAATGCTGGTCGCCACCGGTCTGCGCAAGAAGTACAAGCAACGCGAAGTGGTCAAGGAGTTCGGCCTCACGCTCGAGTCCGGCGAAGTGGTCGGTCTGCTCGGCCCCAATGGCGCCGGCAAGACCACCTGCTTCTACATGATCGTGGGTCTGGTCGAAGCCGATGCCGGCCGTATCGAATTGGATGGCCGCGACCTCAATGCCGAACCGATGTACGCACGCGCCAAGCTGGGCGTCGGCTATCTGCCGCAGGAGCCGTCGATCTTCCGCAAGCTCACCGTGGCCGACAACATCCGCCTGGTGCTGGAGCTGCGCGAGGAACTGGACAACGCCGGCCGTGAGAAGGAACTGGTCTCGCTGCTGGAAGAACTGCAGATCACCCATGTGGCCGATCAGCTCGGCGCCAGCCTCTCCGGCGGCGAACGGCGCCGTTGCGAGATCGCACGCGCGCTGGCGGCCAAGCCGCGCATGATGCTGCTGGACGAACCGTTCGCCGGCGTGGACCCGATTTCGGTCGGCGAGATCCAGCGCATCATCATCCACCTCAAGGAGCGTGGCATCGGCGTGCTGATCACCGACCACAACGTGCGCGAGACCTTGGGAATCTGCGACCGCGCGTATATCCTCGCCGAGGGAGGCGTACTGGCGCAGGGGGCACCAGACACGTTGCTAGCCAATCCCGACGTCCGTCGCGTGTATCTGGGGGAAACTTTCCGCCTTTGAGCGCGTCGCCGCGCCAACGTTTTTTCCAGTCAGTGCCCGCATGAAAGCCCGGCTCCAGACATCGCTAGGACAGCAGTTGGTCATGACGCCGCAGTTGCGTCAGGCGATCAAGCTATTGCAGATGTCCACCACCGAGCTGGAAGTGGAAATCGCCGAGGCCGTGGAAACCAACCCGCTGCTGGAATGGGCCGACGAAGCCGCGCATGCGGCCAGCGACATCGCGGTGGAATCCGCCCCGTCCGCGTCCACCGAAGAACCCCAGCGCGAAGAAGTCGCGCCTGCCGAGCGCGACGACGATTGGTCGCAGGACGAGCTGCAGTGGACCGGCTCGGGCAGCGGCGGCAGCTTCGACGACGACGAGTCCGGCGATGCCGCAGAGCGCGTGGCCGAATCCGAAACATTGGCCGACCACCTCTTGTGGCAGTTGCATCTGTCGCCGCTGTCGCCGCGCGACCGCCAGATCGGCGCGATGCTGATCGACGCCCTCGACGAAGACGGCTACCTGCGCGAACCACTGTCGGCCATTCTCGAAACCCTCGCGCTGGGCGCAGCGGTCGACGAGGCCGACGTGCTCACCGTCCTGCATCAGATCCAGCGCTTCGACCCGGTGGGCGTGGGCGCGCGCACGCTGGGCGAATGCCTGGCGCTGCAGCTGGGGGTGCTCGATGCGGACACGCCTGGCCGCGAGCTGGCGCTGCAGATCGTTGCCGGCCCGCTGGAACGGCTGCCGCGCGCCGGCGTGGCCGGGCTGGCGCACGAGCTCAAGCGCTCCACTGCCGATGTCGAACAGGCGGTGCAGCTGGTGCGCTCGCTGGACCCGCGCCCGGGTAAACAGATCGGCGACCTGTCGCAGGACACCTACGTTGTTCCCGACTGCGTGATCTGGCGCCAGCGCGGGGTCTGGCGGGCTGCGCTGGCCGGCCGCGCGCAGCCCAAGGTCACCATTCACCGCGGCTATGAAAACCTGATCCGCAGCTGCGGCGAATCCGATGCCGGCTATCTGCGCGGCCAGTTGCAGGAGGCGCGCTGGCTGCTCAAGAGCCTGGAGGCGCGTGGCGAAACCCTGCTGCGGGTGGTGCGCTGCCTGCTGGAACATCAGGCCGGGTTCCTGGAGTTCGGTGCGCAGGCCTTGCGCCCGTTGACGCTGCGCGAGATCGCAGGCGAGCTCGGCCTGCACGAGTCCACCATTTCCCGCGCAATCGCCCGCAAGTACGTGCGCACCCCGCGCGGCACCATTGCGCTGCGCGCGTTCTTCGCCTCCGGCATCGACACCGACAGCGGCGGCGAGGCCTCCAGCACTGCCATCCAGGCCATGATCCGGCGCCTGATCGATGCGGAAAACCCGCGCAAGCCGCTCTCCGACGCCAAGCTGGCCGATCTGCTGAAAACATCCGGCGTCCCAGTGGCGCGGCGCACCGTTGCGAAGTATCGTGAGGCCATGAACATTTCCGCCTCCCACGAACGCGTGCGCATCGCCTGACGTTGCAACCACCGCAACGCCGGCCTGCGCCGGGTTTGTCGGATCACCGGAACGGTTCATTGGCCCACCGACCAATGGAGGTATCCGATGCGTATCGAGACGTATGGCCACCAGCTTGAAGTGACCCCCGCCCTGCGGGAGTACGTGGCAAGCAAGCTGCAGCGACTGCAGCGCCATTTCGACCAGCACTGCGAAGTCCGAACGCAGCTGGCCGTCCGCAAGCCAGACCACCACGTGGTCGCCACCGTCAACCTTCCCGGTCGCACCCTGCACGCAGATGCCAGCGGTTCCACCATGTATGCGGCCATCGACCTGCTGGTCGACAAGCTCGACCGCCTGGTCCTCAAGCACAAAGAGAAGAAATGTAACCACCACGCCCGCGAGGTGCGCGACAATCCCGCATGACGCTTCCCGCCTGATGCCCCCATGCCTTTAACCGATCTGATGGCGGCCGTGCGCACCCTGGTGTCGCCGGCCGCCGATCGCGACACCGTCCTGCATGCCGCCGCCGATCTGCTCTCCTGTCGTCAGGCCGGCGCCGACGAGCTCTACGCCAACCTGTGCGAGCGCGAGGCCCTGGGCAGTACCGCCATTGGCCATGGCATCGCCATTCCGCATGGGCGCTGCCCCAACCTCACCGAGCCACGCGGGGCCTTGCTGCGGCTGGACACGCCGGTGCCCTTCGGCAGCGACGAGCCGGTGGATCTGGTCTTCGCCATGGCCGTGCCGGCGCACTACACCCACCAGCACCTGATGCTGCTGTCCGAGCTGGCCGAACGGTTCTCCGATGCCGACTTCCGTCGGAACTTGCGCGCCGCACCCAACGCCGATGCCCTGATGGCGCTGCTGGCCGACGTGCCGCCCGCGCAGGCGAGCGCGGCATGAATACCAGCATCACCGCACGCGAACTATTCGACCAGCAGCGCGACAAGCTGGCCCTGCGCTGGGTCGCCGGCCCCAAGGGCGAGCACCGCGAGATCCAGGCCGGCAGCAACAACGCACGGCGCCCGTCGCTGGCCGGTTACCTCAATGTGATCTATCCCAACAAGGTGCAGATCCTGGGCACCGAGGAACTGGCCTGGCTGGACTCGCTGGATGCGCGGCAGCGCTGGGAAACCATCGAAAAGATCATCCAGGTGCAACCGCTGGCGCTGGCGATCAGCAAGAACCAGTCATGCCCGGAAGATCTGCGCGCGGCGGCGGACGAATCCAATACGCCGCTGTGGATCTCGTCCAAGCGCGGCCACGAACTGCTCAACCACCTCTCCTACCATCTGGCGCGCACGCTGGCGCCGCGGGTCACCTTGCATGGCGTGTTCATGGAGATCTACTCGATCGGCGTGCTGATCACCGGCGAAGCCGGCTCGGGCAAGAGCGAGCTGGCGCTGGAACTGCTCAGCCGCGGTCACCGGCTGGTGGCCGACGATGCCCCCGAGTTCACCCAGATCGCGCCCGACGTGCTCGACGGCACCTGCCCAGAATTGCTCCAGGATTTGCTGGAAGTACGCGGCCTGGGCGTCTTGAACGTACGCGACATGTTCGGCGACACCGCGGTGAAGAAGAACAAGTACCTGCGTCTGATCGTGCACCTGACCCGGCCGATGACCGAGCCGACGCCGTCCGGCTACGAGCGTCTGACCGGCGATTCGGGCAGCCGCCATGTGCTGGACCTGGACGTCCCGCTGATCACCCTGCCGGTCATGCCCGGCCGCAATCTGGCCGTGCTGACCGAAGCGGCGACCCGGCTGCATATCCTGCGCACCAAAGGCATCGACCCGGCAGCGATGTTCGTCGCCCGCCATAGCAACCTGCTGGAGCGACGCACGCCATGAGTATCGCGCCCTCCACGCTGATGATCGTGAGCGGGCTATCCGGCTCGGGCAAATCGGTCGCGCTGAAGACCTTCGAAGACCTGGACTACTATTGCTCGGACAATCTGCCGGTCGAGCTGCTGCCGGACTTCGTCAAAAGCCGTCTGCGTGGCAACCCGGTCGGCGACCAGCGCCTGGCGGTGGGCATCGATGTGCGCAGCCGTAGCGACCTGACCCAGCTGGCGCAGTGGCGCCAGGCTGCGCAGGAATACGGCATCGAGGCGCGATTGCTGTTTTTCGAAGCCAGCGACGAGGCGTTGATCAAGCGGTATGCCGATACCCGCCGCCGCCACCCGCTCAGCCATCTCGGCCTGGCGCTGCCGGAAGCGATCACCCGCGAGCGCCAGTTGACCGAACCGTTGCGTACGCAGGCCGATGCCGTCATCGACACCAGCACGCTCAACGTGCATCAATTGCGCCGCCGCGTGGTCACCGAGTTCGCGCTCGGTTCCCATGATCGGCTGTCGCTGCTGTTCGAATCGTTCGCCTACAAGCGCGGCGTGCCGGCCGAAGCCGACTTCGTGTTCGATGCGCGCGTGCTGCCCAATCCGCATTGGGATCCGGAGCTGCGCCCACTCACCGGCCGCGATGCCGGCGTGCGCGAGTATCTGGACAACGAGGCCGACGTGCAACGCTACAGCGCGCAGATCGTGGACCTGCTCGACACCTGGCTGCCGCGGCTGCGCAACGACACCCGCAGCTACGTGACCATCGCCTTCGGTTGCACCGGCGGCAAGCACCGCTCGGTGTACATGGCCGAACGCATGGCCCGACATGCGCGCGAACAGGGCTGGCCGGAAGTGGCGACGTTTCATCGCGAGCAGGACTGAGGGGCTGGGATTCGGGATTCGTTACAGCGGCATCCTGCGACGTGAGCGAGCTGCACCTATGTTGAGAACAACACGCTCGCTAGCCTTACTTCTTAGGTTGGATTGCTTGCGCGGTGGCTGGCGTGTGGCGCCGCTGTGCAGGCCGACGACGCTGTAGCTGATGCGACTGGATCGCCGACGCCCCGAACACCGCTTGCCGTTCTCGTTCGACGCGCCATGCAACGCTGCACGACCAACGCGTCGGAGGTATTCCGCCGCGCATGGCTACGTGCCCATGCTCGCTACAGGGAAAACGGCAGCGCTCGCTTGCCATGCAGGCCGCACTGCTGACGCTGCAAGGCACACATCGGCGCCACGTATGCAGCGCACGGTGCGCACGATGGCGACACATGCTGCCGCCACGTCGCTGCAGCGGTCCTAAACGTCTATTCAGTTCGCAACGCATCTGTGCGGGCAAACGCTATCGCGCAGTCATGCTGACCTGTTAACGTTTCGGCATGGCCTGTGGCATTCTCCTCATTACTCATCCCGGCATCGGCGCAGCGTTGTTGAACGTGGCGACGGGGCTATTGCGGCAGTTGCCGTTGAAGACCGAAGCATTCGATGTGCCGTTCGATGCAGACCTGGACGCGTTACTGCCCCAGGCATCGTCGGCGATGCGCCGGGTCGACAGCGGCGACGGCGTGCTGGTCATGACCGACCTGTACGGCGCCAGCCCCAGCAATCTGGCCAACCGTCTGGCCAAGCTGGGCACCCCGGTTCGGCGGGTATCCGCGCTGAGCCTGCCGATGCTGCTGCGCGTGATGAACTACCCCGAACAAGGACTGCAGGAGCTGCCCGCCACTGCGGCGGCCGGTACCCGCAACGGAGCGATCATCGACGATGCTTAAACGCGAACTCATAGTTTCCAACCGACTCGGACTGCATGCGCGGGCCACCGCCAAGCTGGTGCAGACGCTGTCGTCGTATCGCAGCAACGCCACCCTGGCGGCCAAGGGGCGCGAGGTGAATGCCAAGAGCATCATGGGCGTGATGTTGCTGGCCGCAGGCCAGGGCACCAGCGTGGTGGTGCGGCTGGACGGCGAAGACGAAGCCGAGGCCTTGCAGGCGCTGGTGGACCTGTTCGAGCGTCGTTTCGACGAGGACAGCTGAGCATGCGCGGCGTCGGGGCCGTTGCGACCGACACGGCGCCGCCGCGCCAGGGACGCGCATGAGCCTGCGCCTGCGCGGACATGGCGCTGCACGCGGCAATGCACTTGGCCGCGCGCGCGTGCGCCAGAGCCATACCCTGGAAGTGGCCGAACAACGCGTGCCCGCCAATCAGGTGGAAACGCAGCTGCAGCGCCTGCATGCCGCCATCGCGTCGGCACGGGTCGAAATGCAGCAGCTGCGCGACCGCCTGCACGGCGCACTGGCGCGCGAGGTCGGCGAATTTCTCGAGCTGCATGCATTGCTGCTTGACGACCCCGAGCTGCTGCAAGGCCTGGATGAGCTGATCCGCACCCACCGTTACAGCGCCGACTATGCCTTGCGTGTGCAGCGCGACCGCCTGGCGGCGGTGTTCGACGGGATGGAGGATGCGTACCTCAAGAGCCGCATGGACGATCTGGATCACGTGATCGGCCGCATCCATGCGTTCCTGCACAAGCGCGCACCCGACCTCAAGGGGGTGGCCGGCGAGATCTTGGTGTGCGACAACGTGGCACCTTCCGAGCTGGCGCAGCTGCAGGCGCAAGGCGTGGTCGGCATCGTCACCACCGCCGGCAGCACGCTGTCGCACAGCGCGATCCTGGCGCGCAGCCTGCACCTGCCGTTGGTGGTAGGCGTCAGCGACGCGCTGCAGCGCATCGAAGATGGTGATGTGTTGATCGTCGATGCCGGCTCGGGCCAGGTGATCGTCGACCCCAAGCCCGAACATCTGCGCGACTACCGCGAGCGTCTGCGCGCGCTGGCCAAGGAACAGCGCGAGCTGGGCCGGCTACGCTCCAAGCCCACGCGCACGCGCGACAACGTCGATATCACCCTGCTGGCCAACGCCGAATCGCTGGAAGACGTGGCCAACGCGCATGCGCTCGGGGCCAGCGGCCTGGGCTTGTATCGCACCGAATTCCTGTTCCTGCAGCGCAACGAGCTGCCGGACGAAGACGAACAGTTCCACACCTACCGCGACACCGTGCTGGGCATGAGCGGCCGCCCGGTCACCATCCGCACCCTGGACCTGGGCGCCGACAAGGCCGACCGCACCGGTCTGACACTCAGCGATGAGGACAACCCGGCGCTGGGTCTGCGCGGCGTGCGCCTGTCGCTGGCGCGGCCGGCGGTGGCGCAGGCGCAATTGCGCGCGATCCTGCGGGCGTCCGGCTACGGGCCGGTGCGCATCCTGGTGCCGATGGTCAGCGGCCGCGAAGAAATCCTGCAGTTGCGCAAGCAGTTGAAGAAGCTCACCGCGCAGCTGCGCGAGGAAGGCCATGAGATCGCCGAGCACATTCCGCTGGGCGCGATGATCGAAGTGCCGGCTGCGGCATTGGCGCTGGACTGCTTCATCGACGATATCGATTTCCTGTCCATCGGCACCAACGACCTGGTGCAGTACCTGCTGGCGGTGGATCGCAACAACGAGGCGTTGGGCGAGCTGTACTCGCCCCTGCATCCCGCCGTCCTCCGACTGATCGCGCAGGTCATCGCCACCGGGCGCACCTACGGCAAGCAGGTCGCGGTGTGCGGCGAAATCGCCGGCGATCCGCGCTTCGTGCCGATGCTGCTGGCGTTGGGGCTCACCGAGTTCAGCCTGCATCCGGCCACCTTGCTGGAAGTGCGCCGCGCGGTGCGCGACACCCATCTGGGCGACTTGCGCGTGCACGGCGAAAAATTGCTGCGCGCCCGCGATCGCAAGGGCATCGAAAAATGGCTGACTGGCCATGCGCAGGGGTTGCTGCGGTAATTGCGGCACGCACCCGGCCCGGCAGCGCGGCCGATGCTTCAAGACCTGCGTTTCCTTCAAAACGGCGTTCGACACGATTTCGCAGCCCTGCAGCTGGCCCAGACGGTGCTGCGAATCGGCATGCACCGCTTGGACAGTACGATTGCTGCGCGCCGGTCACGCCCGCTCGCACCGCTTTGATCGCTTCCTTGGTCGAAAAGCGCATCGACGATGCCGCCTGCATCGTCAATCGCGTACCGCTCCATCCACCTTCAGCAGCCCTCGCGGCTTGGCTGCGTCCACCGCGCACGCCCTGCGCAAGCGCGCGGCAGCGACCCTGTATGTTTCGTCACCATGCGCAAGCGATAATGCCTCGCTGACCCAGCACCGCGTCCTTTACCGATGGCGCGTCCACTCTTCCGGGAAGCCGCGCATGGCCGAAGCCGTCCGCCACGACAAAACCGCGCGCCAGCTACGCCTGCTGTCCGACGCGCTGGATAGCGGACGCCTCGGGCCGGTACGCCGGTTGGTCAATACGCTGGCGCCGGCGGAAATCGGCAACCTGCTCGAATCGCTGCCACCCGGCAAGCGCGAAGTGGTGTGGGGGCTGGTCGATCCGGAAGACGATGGCGAGGTGCTGCTGCACGTCGGCGACGAAGTGCGCGAAAGCCTGCTGGCCGACATGGACCCGGACGAGATCGTGGCTGCGGTCGAAGACCTGGACATCGACGATCTGGCCAACCTGGTCGAAGACCTGCCCGACACCGTCATTGATGAAGTGCTCAAGTCGATGGACCGCGAAAACCGCGAGCGGCTCGAGCAGGTGCTGTCGTATCCGGAAGACACCGCCGGGCGTCTGATGAACCCGGACGTGGTCACCGTGCGCGCCGACGTCAACGTGGACGTGGTGCTGCGCTATCTGCGCCTGCGCGGCGAGCTGCCCGACCACACCGATCACCTGTACGTGGTGAGCCGGCGCCACCAATACCTGGGCCGTGTGCCGCTGGCGGCGCTGGTCACCCACGAAGACAGTACGCCGGTCAACCGGCTGATCGACGACGAGCAACCGGCCATCGATGTCGGCGACGGTTCGGACGAAGTGGCGCGGCGCTTCTCCGACCACGACTGGATCTCCGCGCCGGTGGTGGACGACAACAACATCCTGCTCGGCCGCATCACCATCGACGACGTGGTCGACATCATCCGCGAGCAGGCCGAGCACCAGGCCATGAGCGCGGCCGGCCTGGACGAAGACGAAGACATGTTCAGCCCGGCACGGCGCGCATTCCGGCGCCGCCTGATCTGGCTGAGCATCAATCTGTGCACCGCGTTTCTGGCGTCCAGCGTGGTCAGCAGGTTCGAAGGCACCATCGAAAAACTGGTGGCGCTTGCGGCGCTGATGCCGATCGTTGCCGGGATGGGCGGCAATGCCGGCACCCAGGTGCTGGCACTGATGGTGCGCGGTCTGGCACTGGGCCAGATCGGCTCGTCCAATGTGATGACCTTGCTCAAGAAAGAGCTCACTGTCGCGCTGATCAACGGGCTGTGCCTGGGCATCGGGCTTGGCTTGATTGTGCTGGCCTGGTTCCGGCAACCGATGCTCTCGCTGGTAATCGGCACCGCGCTGACGGTGAACATGCTCACTGCCGCCTTCGGCGGAGTGCTGGTGCCGGTGACGCTGAAACGGTTGGGCTTCGATCCGGCATTGGCCGGTGGCGTGATCCTGACCACATTGACCGACGTGATGGGCTTTTTGAGCTTCCTGGGCCTGGCCACGTTGATACTGCTGCCCTGACCTTGCGGTGCCTGGGCCCAGCGGCCATGCATGCGATGACGACAAGCAGATGAATATTCGACCGGAATCGCCGCGCATCGACACGCTAGCGCACCGGCATGCGGTAATACTGCACCCATGTGATCGGTCGGGAGAGCTGCGTGATTCGTCGTTGTCTTGTTGTCATTGCCTTTGCGCTATTGCTGGCCGGCTGTTCCAGCATGGCTGAGCGCCACCACGACGAACGCCGCGGCCACTTCGTCACCCGCACGTTGAAACTGGAAGGGCGCCTGTACCGCTATCAAGTGTTCGTGCCCGCGTCCAAGGTGCCGCAGCCGCGGCCCATCGTGCTGTTCCTGCATGGCTCGGGCGAGCGCGGCGATAACGGGCGCGACCAGGCCGAAGTCGGCGTGGGCCCGTACTTGAGCGAACACACCGCCGACTTCCCCGCACTTGTCGTGCTGCCGCAAGTGCCCGAGGACGAGGAGTGGATGGGCATCAATGCGCGCATGGCGATCGCAGCGCTGGACGCGGCCAGCGCCGAGTTCGGTGTCGACCCGCAGCGCACCTACCTCACCGGCATTTCGATGGGTGGCTATGGCGCCTGGGAAATCGGGCTGATGCAGCCGCAGCGGTTTGCGGCGATCGTGCCGATCTGCGGCGCGCTCAAGGCACCGCGCGATGAGCGCCGCACCTTGTACGTGAGCCTGGTGGCGAAGGAAGCGGACCCGTACACCGCGGCAGTGACGCAACTCAAGCACGTGCCGATCTGGATGTTCCATGGCGCCAAGGACGATTCGGTGCCGCCGCACGACGACCGCGCGCTGTACCGCGCCGCGAAGGGCGTCGGTGCCAATGTACGTTACAGCGAATATCCGCAGGGCAATCACAATGCCTGGGACGCAACCTATGCGGACCCGGCGATGTGGGAATGGATGTTCAAGCAGCGCCTGCGCTGACGGTGTGCAGCGCCACGCCGGCACTGCGCCCGCGTGCCGGCATGACACGGCCAATGCGCCTTAGAGCGGCTGACAAAACGTAGCGATCAGTCGTCAGGTGGTGCGGACGGCGCACAGGAACCGAAGTGTTCGCGTGGTACATGCCGATTCCGAGCACCAGCCGCGCCCGCCTGGCGGCTGCGCAGTCGTTTTGTTAGCTGCTCTTAGTGGTGATAGCCGTTGTCAGCGGTGATCTTGCCGCAGAATACGCGGTACGACCATACCGTGTAGCCCAGGATCAGGGGCAGCAACATGACCAGCCCCACCATCGCGAACAGCTGCGAAGACGGCGGTGCGGCAGCCTGCCAAAGGGTGTAGACCGGCGGCACCAGATACGGCCACATGCCCAGCACCAGGCCCATCGCCAGCAGGAATGGCAGCGCATCCGAGCGTGCGGCCTCGCTCGCACGCCACAGCGCAACCGCCACGATGGCAACCAGCAGCGGCATCGGCATCAGCCACAGATAGTGAGTGCCACTGAACCAGCGCTCCATCACATGCGACTGCAGCGAAGGCAACCAGGCGCTGACCAGGCCGATGAAGATCAACACACTGATGGTCAACGGTCGACTCAACTGCCGCGCCAACTGCTGCACATGGCCTTCTGTCTTGAGAATCAGCCAGGTACTGCCGAGCAGCGCATAGCCGAACACCAAGGCGGCGCCCGTCAACATCGCGAACGGGCTGAACCAGCCCCAGATGCCGCCGACATAACGGTCGTTCTCGATCGGCAGACCCTGCACCAGGGCGCCCAGGATCACGCCCTGCGCGAAAGTGGCCAGGATCGAACCGGCGGCAAACGCATTACTCCACAAGCGCCGCGAGCGATGCGCCTTGAAACGGAATTCGAAGGCCACGCCGCGGAACACCAAGGCCATCACCATCAACAGCACCGGCAGATACAGCGCCGACAAGATCACCGCATACGCCTTGGGAAATGCGGCCAGCAGCCCTGCCCCGCCGAGCACCAGCCAGGTTTCGTTGCCGTCCCAGATCGGCGCGGCGGTGTTCATCATCAGATCCAGCTGCGCTTCGTCCTTGCGGAACGGCGCCAGGATGCCGATGCCGAGCACGAAGCCGTCCAGCACGACGTACATCAGCACCCCGAAGCCGATCACCGCAAACCACGCCACCGGCAAGACGCTCGTCATCTCCATCATGCGGCTCCGTCGATCGATTCGTCGGCTGCCGACAGCGGCCGTGCGGGCGTGTGTTCGCCATGGTCCAGATGCGACGCGTCGGCATGTGGGGTGGGCCCTTGCTTGCCGATCTTGACCAGGTACCAGATGCCCCAGCCGAACACGAACGCGTAGCCGGCTACATACACCGCCAGCGAGATGGCCGTCATCAGCGCAGACTGCGGGCCCACCGCATCGGCGGTGCGCAACAAGCCGTAGACCGCATAGGGCTGCCGGCCGATTTCGTTGACGAACCAGCCGGAAATCAGCGCGATGAAGCCGCTCGGCAACATCCAGCGCCAAACCGCCAGCAACCAGCGCCAGTGCACTAACTTGCCGCGCCACAACGCGAACGCAGACACCCAGGCCACCAGCAGCATCAATGAGCCGATCCCTACCATGATGCGGAAGGCGAAGAACACCGGCGTCACCGGCGGGCGCTCGCTTGCCGGCACCGATGTCAGCGGTGCGACGCTGCCATCCGGGCGGTGGGTCAGAATCAGGCTGCCCAGGCGCGGAATCGCCACCTCATAGTCGTTACGCTCGGCCTGTGCGTTGGGCACCGCAAACACCACCAGCGGGAACCCCTCGCCCGGTTTTTCGTCATGCCAGTGCGCTTCCATCGCGGCGATCTTCATCGGCTGATGCTTGAGCGTGTTCAAGCCGTGCATGTCGCCGACAACGATCTGCAGCGGTACGGCGATCGCGGCAAACACCACGGCCAGCTTCAGCATGCACAGCCCGGCTTGGCGATGCACGCCACGATGCAGATACCACGCGCCCACTGCACCCACCACGAAGCAGGTGGTGATGAATGAGCCAAGCGCCATGTGCGCAAGCCGGTACGGGAACGAGGGATTGAAGATGATCTTCAACCAGTCGACCGGATGCACGATGCCGCCGATGACATCAAAGCCGGCCGGGGTCTGCAACCAGCTATTGGACGAAAGAATCCAGAACGTGGAAAACAGCGTGCCCAGCGCCACCATGCAGGTGGACAGGAAATGCAGGCGCTCGGAAATACGCCCCCAGCCGAACATCATCACGCCCAGGAAACTGGCTTCCAGAAAGAACGCGGTGAGCACTTCATAGCTCAGCAGTGGCCCGATCACGCCACCGGCCACGCGGCTCAATTCCGGCCAGTTGGCCCCGAACTGGAAGGCCATCACGATGCCGCTGACCACGCCCATGCCAAAAGACACGGCAAAGATCTTCTGCCAGAAAAAATACAGCTCGCGCCAGACCGGCAGACGCGTGCGCAACCAGCGCCATTCCAGAAACGCCAGCAGACTGGAAAGCCCGATGGTGAATGCCGGAAACAATACGTGGAACGCGATGACGAATCCAAACTGGATCCGCGATAACAGCAGTGCGTCCATGGAGAACCCTCCAGGAAAAGTGATCGTCGACGTGCAGCTCGCAGGTCGATCACCGGGATGCACTGCATCGGGCGATCGCGCGCACGCTGCTGCGCTAGGCGATCATGATAGGGACGGTCGCGCCCGTTCCCGATGCGACACGGCGTCGCATCCGCGACAAATTGCCGCCCTTGTCCTGCGGTGCGTCGGACCACCTGCCTCCGCTGGGCAGTGCGCCGTGCGCCAGAGGCGACCCAATGGTGCGACCGCTGTCGCTGCGGAGTACCGGGCGCCAATCAGTGCACGTCGACAGACGACGCAGGACCCGCCATGCCATGCCTTCCAACCAAGTCGGCGGAACGCTATGGCCGCACCCGCTCCCAGATCCGCAGAAAGTTGCCGCTATACACATCGACGATGCGTTGCGTCGGCCAGCCGGCATCCAGCATCGCCTGCGTGAGCTTGGGCAGATCCGCACCGCTGCTCATCCCGGTCGGCAGGCTGGAAATGCCGCCATCGAAATCGCTGCCGAAACTCAAGTGTTTCCATGGATCTTCCACGATCCCCATGGCAGCAATCTGTCGGGCGAACGCTTCGTAATAGCCGACGACGAAGGCAAGATCGGTATCCATGTCCGGCGTGCCATCGGCCAGATAGGAGTGCTGCAAGAAGTACGGCGCCAGGATGACGCTGATGCAGCCACCGGTCTGCACGATGGCACGGATCGCCGCGTCGTCGAGCGCCCGGTCCAAGTGACGCGACGGCCGCGTTTCCACACCGCGCGTGACGCTGCGCGATGCGCCATGCGAAACGAAGGCCGGCACGTTGCGACGGAGGCAGATGCCGCAGGCGTCACGTATCCCCTGGCTTGAGGTATGCGAAAGATCCACCAGAAGCCCGATATCGATGCAGCGCTCCACCACCTGCCGGCCAAACTCCGTCAGCCCCGCGCCCTGACGTTCGCGCCACGGATTGAGCGATGCATAGCCGGCCTGGGAGATGTCGGTATGGCTGAAATGGTTGAGCGTCAGATAGGCGGCGCCGGCCCTGGCTGCACTTTCCAGACGCGCTAGCCGCAGCGCCTGGCTGCGGCGCCCGCGTGGTCCAAGTATGTGCGCACCTTCCAACGACAGGATGGCGCAGCACAGACCCGCTGCGCGAATCGCGCGTAGCTCGGCGGCGCTGCGTGCCAGCCGCATTCGCCCGCCGCTCGCCGCCACCATCTCCTGGACATAGCGCCGATGCTCCACCCAGTGTTTCCAGGGGTCGAGAAAAGGCGCGCCGACGAGGTTTTCCCAAAGTGCGTGGGCACTGAAACAGGCACCGCCATAGCCGCCGGCGAGAAAGTCCGGGCCGCTCACGTGGTACATCAGCGGTTGATTGCGGCCTCTCGGTGAGGTCTTGGACATCAACCAGAGGATCGGAGAACGCCGATGCGCTTTCCAATCGCCCTTCCAGAAATCGAAGCCGCCTAGGCGCGACAGATACAGCGAATCCAGATGCGTATCGACCGGACACGCCAACGCATGCACTGCTTCCAGCGTGAGCGGCGAAGGCAAATCAGCCAGGTTGTCGGATGAAACTGCATGCATGGGCGAACCCCGGCAATGACGTCTGAAGAAGTGACCCATAACGCGCGTTCCCGCATTGACTATCCGGCCGATATTCTTCGAGCGCCTTGATGGGTCGAGCCTGTGCGTTCAGGTGAGAATAACCGAACTGGACCATCAGATTCCCGAGACGAATGCAAAGGCCGAGAGGAAAACGCAGGACTGCTGACGCAATTCTCGTTTCGCTGCGCAATCTATCGGTGCGGCGGTTTTTCATTATTGGACCCGTCGTCGTCTAACCAGGGCGGGACGAGGCCTGGACGCTTTTGGCGACGATGCGGCCGCGCATGCCGGCGGCGCCGCACGCGACGAGGAGCCTGCTGATCGGCCACGGCCTGGGTGTACGCCCGCAGCGGCTCCTGGACAAGTGGGTTAGCGCGCGTGCGCGATTGCGGCCGCACTCCGCTGACGCCGTGATCCGTGGCCAGGCCAAAACCGGAACACATCAACGTTGCCAGCAACGGCGAGGGCAATTCCCCGTTGCCCACGCACATGAGCGGCTGCCCGCTGCTTATAGCTTACAAATCCGTCATCGCACACAACGCATCAGCACCCAACCACGCCCACCATCGCTCACATCCGCGCGCGCACGCGTCGCGCGATTTCGCTGACCGCCGCGATGACTGCGGTCAGCGCGACCATCGAGAGGAATTGCGCGCGCGTATCGGCCGAAGAGGCCAACAACACGAAGATCACGGCCAGGATGACCAGCGCCAGCACGGTCAGAAACGGATAGCCGCGCATGCGGAACGGCAGCGCAAGGCCGGCACGGTCCGCGCGGGCGCGCAAGATCAGTTGCGACACCAGCGAGATCGTCCACACCAGCAGGCAGGTGGCGCCGACGATGTTGAGCAGCATTGGCAACACCTTGTTCGGATACAACAACTCCAACGCTGCGGCGGCGAAGCCGAACAACACGCTGGCGATCACCGCCACCAGCGGCACCTGCTCGCCGCTGGTCCTGGCCAGCAACCGCGGCGCTTCGCCGCGCTGGGCCAGCGAGAAGATCATCCGCGAAGCGCCGTACAGATTGGCGTTGAGCGCCGACAGCAGTGCGACCACCGCCACCAGGGTGATCGCCGTGGCGGCACCGGGAATGCGAGCCACCTCCAGCACGGCCGCAAACGGCGAGCTGAGCGCGGCGCTGGTCCACGGCACCACCGCCACGATCACGCTGATCGACCCGATGTAGAACACCAAGATGCGCCAGGCCACGGTGCGGATGGTGCGCGCCAGGCTGCGTCCCGGGTCGGCGGTTTCCGCTGCGGCCACCGCTACGATTTCGGTGCCGCCGAAGGCGAACACCACCACCAGCAACGCCGAGCCGATACCGGCCAGGCCCTTCGGCGCAAAGCCGCCGTTCTGGGTGAAATTGGACAGCCCGGGCGACGCCACCCCAGGCAACCAGCCCGCCAGCAACGCCACGCCGATCAGCAGGAACACCACGATCGCCAGCACTTTCAGGATGGCGAACCAGAACTCGAACTCGCCAAAGTTGCGCACGCCGAGCAGATTGATCGCAGTGAACGTGGCCATGAACAGCAACGAGAGCAACGGCACCGGCAACGCCGGCCAGACCGTGGCCAGCAGCCCGGCTGCGCCTACCGCTTCTGCCGCAATCACCACCACTATCTGAAACCACCACAGCCAGCCCACGGTAGCGCCGGCCGTCGGGCCCATCGCATCGGCGGCATACACCGAGAATGCCCCGCTGGCCGGCTTGGCGGCGGCCATTTCGCCCAGCGCGTTGATCACAATGATGACCAACGCCCCGGCGATCAGATACGAGATCAGCACCGCCGGCCCGGCCGCGTGAATGCCCACGCCGGAACCCAGGAACAACCCGGCGCCGATCGCCGTGCCCAGGCCCATCATCATCAATTGCCGCGGCTTCAGCGCATGGCGCAATGCAGGCGTGGCGGGCGCAGCGGTCTCAGCAACGGAATCGGTCGGAAGCGGCATGGATGGGCTTGCATGGATGGAATCGCGACACGATACCGCGTCGCAGCGCCTGCCGCGCCTCTTGACGCCAGCCCGGGGAAGGAGTGGCGATGTCGCCCGATCGCACCCTTGCGCTCGGCTTTGCAGCAGACAACGCCCAGCAACCCGCTGGCGCACGCTGCCGCCTGTCGGCCCGTGCAGCGCGCGCATGACCTTTCGTCTTCAAGAAACGGGCAAGGCACATCCCCGAACAATCCGGAGATGTGCTTTGATGCGGCCAAGAGCAACGGGCAATCATCTGTGCAAGCCTCAGATGGACGGCCACCCGTCGGATCGTCCTGTAGACCAGAGCTCCGCGCTTCCTGCGCGCCCTCCACGTCCATCTGACCAGTGCTCGCTACCGCTCATTCGCGACTCCGCGCGCGCCCAGTCACTCCGCCAGGTTCTTGCCCGCACCCGCCGTGGCGATCACCTTGGCCTTGACCTGTGCCGCCGGTGTCACGGTGTAGATGTAGCCCAGCGACTCCGGGAACACCTTGGAGCTCACCCAGTTGGTGGCATTGGCGTAGGGTTTGCTGCCGTCCGGCGTGCTCCAGGTGATGCCGCTGCCAACGTAGTTGTTGATCAGGTCCCAGTAGCCGATCTCGCTGCTGTCGCGCGAGGTCACCGGGTTCTTGATGTTCTCGAAGTAGTTCGACTCGATCTTCGCCACCCCACCCATGCGCACGTTGATGCCTGAGGTGAACACATTGTTGAAGTAGTTGTTGTAGACGTGGCTCAAGCCGCGCCGCTGCAATGGCAATCGCGATTCCACGTTCTCGAAGCGGTTATGGTGATACGTGGTGCGTGCAGCCGAGTTCTTGGTGTCGCTGTCGCTGTAGCCATTGAGCGCGACCTTTTGATAGTTGTAGACATGGTTGTAGAACACGGTGACATGGTGCACGCCCTTCTTCATATCGATGCCGCCATCGAAGGAGGCATCGCCCGCACCGGAACACTTGGTGAGCGAGGCGAAGATGGTGTTGTGGTCGATCCAGATCTTGGACGGCTCGCCGCTGGAGTTGCCTTCCAGCGAAATCGAATCGGCATCTTCACCGCCTTGCAGCAAACCGATGGTCATGTTCTGGACGATCACGTTGTGCGCATCGCCCACCACACGCACTCCGAAGTTCGCCGACGAGCCATTGGCGCCCTTGATCGTGATATCGCTCTTGTTCTTGATTTGCACTGTCTTGGCCGGCAACTTCCATTGCGCGCACACGTCCTTGATGGTGCCGAAGTCGAACTGGCCGGTGTAGTTGAGCACCAGCCCGCCGCTACCGGAATAGTTGTCGATGGCGGCCTGCACCGCTTCGAACGTCGCCACGTTGACCGCTGTCTTGTTGCCGCCGCCGGTGGTGGCGGCACCGTAGCCGACCGGGCCGGCAATCGCGCCCGCGACGCAAGCGGACAGTTCAAGTGCGAGTGCGCCCTGGAGCGTCTTGATGATCATGTAGCCTCTCCCAAAGAAGTCGACAAGCAATGCAGGCCGTCTGCGCAGTGGCGACGACAACAGCAATGCGGTGCGTGGGGGGCTGCATTTTTCGCGCGATTTAAAACATAAAACAATTATTCATCTTCGAAATTTAGACACGCCGCGGCGTTCTCTTTCCGAGACATGCAAAAGGGACAGCAAAGGACAGCCAGGACAGGACACGCCATTGCGGTGCGACTAGCCCTGTCTTGGGCGACGCATGTAGGTGTCGTGTACCTGCAGATGCCGGCGATACGCACGTGCTCGAACGCGCAGAGCAATCGCGCCTGCAACCGTCACGATCGACATGCCGATCGCAGCGACAGGCATGGACGCAATCAGCGCGCCTGGCGATCGCAGCTGGCCCCTGCATTGCCGTCATGCAATGCAGCATTTGCCTCTACATCGGCACGAACCTGCGGACGCAAGCTGTCGCGCGCGAGCGCCGTCGCAGCGCATCAGAGCGCTTACGCGCCTGGCCGCCAGTAGCCTGCGATGCCTCCCACGCTGCGGCGTGTGCACTGAGACGCCGGCGCATCAACATGGGCCGGCAGCTTGAAGCGGGCCTGCGACCGTGCTCGAACCTCCATCGACACGGATGCGCGGAACGCATGCAGCGCCGCGCTTGCCTCGATGCAAGCATACGACGCTGCAGGGCATCTATCGCAGGCACGGATTGAGGTGTCCGCCCATAGCCGCATCATCGCAGCAGGCAGGCAGCTAAACGCAGTGCGGTCGATCGGCCCGCTGGCCATCGCACACGCACCCTGCACGCTCAAACAGCGCGATTGGCCAGTGCTGACGAGCGCAACATCTGGCCACCGGGCCACGGTGTCTGATCGTCCAGGAAATTGCCGACCAGGCGCATGCACGCCACGCGTTCTTCCACGTGCGGCATGTGGCTGGAGTTGGCGAACACGTGCCAGCGCGCATCCGGAATCAACCGCGCATAGGGCTCGACGGTTTCCGGCGTGGCTTCATCGTACTTGCCAGAGAGCACCAGCGTGGGTGCGGTGATGCGGTGCAGGCGCTCGATGATGCTCCAGTTGCGCAGGCTGCCCACCACGTGGAATTCGGTCGGGCCGTTCATGGCGTGATACACGGCTGGATCGGCGTCGATGGCGGCAAACGTACGCGCGACCTCGGCAGGCCACGGCAGCACGCGACACACGTGCTGCGCGTAGAACACCTGACTGGCGGCGCGATAGGCCGGATGATCCAGCGTACCGGCGGCTTCGTGCTCGTCCAGTGCTGCCTGGATATCCTCGGGCAGGCGCGCGCGCAGGCGCAGCGCAGCAGCGCGCCACAACCCCATCGAGGCGGGCGAATTGGCGATCACCAGCGCCCGCAGGCCAGCCGGACGGCGCACCGCATGTTCGGCTGCCAGCATTCCGCCCCAGGACTGGCCCAGCAATGCGTATTGCGACAGCCCCAGATGCGCGATCAGCGTCTGCAGCTCGTCCAGGAACAACCCCACTGTCCAGAAGCCTGGCTCGGCATTGCGCAGATGGGTGGAGTTCCCGTTGCCCAGCTGGTCGTAGTGGATCACCGCGCAGCCATTGGCTGCCAGGTCCTTGAAGCTGTCCACGTAGTCGTGCGTGCACCCGGGGCCGCCGTGCAGCACCAGTAGCGGGCAGGCATCCGCGCACAGGTCGCCGGTAATGCGGTACCAGGTGCGGTAGCCGCGGAATTCGACGTAACCCTCGGTGCACTGCATGACCTGCGCCTGCCTACGGCAATGATGAGGCCCGAGCCTAGCGAGCGCGCCGAGCAGCGTTAACTGGCAAATTTCACAGGTTTGGGCGCGCCCGGATGCGCGGTTGGTGCTGGCCGATAGCCGGTTCGATCGAACGCGGCGCGTCGCCGGCTGCAACGGCGAGCGCGCGACTCAGCACCGCTTTTTGATCGAAATGACGGCTTTCGAATCACCGCATCTATCGCATCTGCGAGCGCCACTGGATTCCATTCGGTCCAAGAACAGATCAGCGTTTCGAACACGGGTGGGTCGCGCCAGCGAAGCGGCATTCCATATGCGCTCTGCCACTGCGAAACCTGCGTCGCCGCGGTACCGCAGCGACGCAGGCACGCTCGAATAATGCTTATGGCTCCAGCAATCGATAGTGCATACCACGCACCACTGCTTCCACGCGGTTACGTGCGCCCAGCTTGCGGGCGGCTGAATTCAGATGCAGGTTTACCGTGGCGGTTGAACGGTTAAGTGCCGCGGCGATCCGTTTGGACGTCAGGCCTTTGGCCGAATATTGCAGGCATTCGCGCTCGCGACGGGTCAGCGCGATGTGGTGACAGCGGCGTTCCTGCGGATCCAGCAACTCCTGCGCACGCGACTGGAAGGCATGCGCCAGCAACAGGAAGGGCAGCAACTGCGCTTCGGCCAAACGCGGCGCTTGTGCCGCCGCGGCATCGATCGCGCCGCTGAAGGTGGCGAATGCGCCACCAGGCAAATGCAGCGGCACGGTGACACCGGTGCCCATGCCGCTATCGCATAGATACCGGGTCACTTGCCGGTGCTGACCGCCCACATATTCCACACCCGGGCAATGGCCGTCGGTGCGGTACGACCATACGAACGGCGTGGTACGTCGCGTTGCACGCTGCTGAACAGGGTCATGTTGGTAGTACCCGTGCTCGCACCACACATGCTGCATATCGCCCGGCGCATTGCGCTGCATGAACACCGTCGGCGTGATCAGCGCCCCCTCCAGACTCAGGGGCACCGGCGCGTAGTCGTAAACCAGCGACTGGAAGCCGAGCGCACAGACATCGCCAAATACCCGGTCCAGGCAGCTATCGAGCGTCCGCAACGCCTGCAGATCGCGGCCCAGGCTGGCCAGAATGTCGAACATGGTGATCCTTCGGTACCGGTGGTTGCCAGCAGATGACATCCAGCATGGAAAACCTAGCACTTTTGCCAATGGATGGGCTTGCCGGCCACATTATCGTCACAATGCCGGTCATATGGCGGCAGCATGGCACCGGCGTTCAGGTCGTCCAGGCGCTTGCGCTGCGTGCCGGCATTCCTTTCAGCGGACACCTGCATGATCGACACTCCACGCCGCGACGATGCGGCCACGCTGGAACGCTTCGGCTACGCACAGGAGCTCAAGCGGCAGCTCACGCTCAAGGATCTGTTGATCTACGGGCTGGTGTGCATGGTGCCCACGGCGCCGTTCTCGATCTTCGGCGGCGTCTTCGACATCAGTGCCGGGATGGTGCCGCTGACCTACCTGGTCGGCTTCGTGGCGATGCTGTTCACCGCACTGAGCTACCAGCAGATGTCGCAGGCATTTCCGGTGGCGGGTTCGGTGTATGCCTATGTCGGGCGCGGGCTGAGCAGCGGCATGGGCTTTCTGGCCGGCTGGGCGATTCTGCTCGACTACCTGCTGGTGCCGACCCTGCTGTATGTGGTCGGCGCCAATGCGATGCATACCGTGTTGCCGGCGGTACCCCAGTCGGCGTGGATTGCATTCTTCGTGGTGCTCAACACGGTGGTGAACCTGCGTGGCATCGAAACCACCGCACGCGCCAATCGCTTTTTCCTGCTTGCGCAGTTGCTGGTATTGGCGGTGTTCGTGGTGCTGGCGACGCTGGCGATCCAGCGCGGCGTCAATGGGGCGCACTGGAGCTGGCGCCCGCTGTATAACCCACAAGCGTTTTCTCCGCAGTTGATCTTCAGCGCGTTGTCGGTGGCGGTGGTGTCGTTCCTCGGCTTCGATGCAATCTCCACCATGTCCGAGGAAGCGCGCGGTGGCAACCGTGTGGTGGGACGTGCAACCTTGCTGGCATTGCTGATCGTGGCAGGGCTGTTCGTCTTGCAAACCTGGCTGGCGGCATTGCTGCAGCCCACCCTGCAGCGCTACCCAAGCGCGCAGGCATCCAACGATGCGTTCTTCGAGATCGGGCGATTGATCGCCGGGCCATGGCTGCAGATCGTCATTGCGCTCACCGTGGCGATCAGCGCGGCAATCGCCAATTCATTGGTTGCACAGGCGGCCACCTCGCGGCTGTTGTTCGCCATGGCGCGCGACCGGCAGTTGCCGGGCTTTCTGCGCTACATCCACCCACGCACCGGCGTGCCGCAGCGCGCGATCCTGCTGGTGGCGGGCCTGAGTCTGGTACTGGGCGAAGTCTTCGTCGGGCAGATCGCGCTGCTGTCGTCGCTGTGCAACGTCGGCGCACTGACCGCCTTCGTGCTGCTGCATATCGCAGTGCTGTGGCACTTCCGCACCCAGGGCCGGCATGTGCTGCATGGCGCGGTGCCCTTGATCGGGATCGTCATCCTGGCCTACGTGCTGCTCAATGCCGATCTGCATGCACAACTGGGCGGCGCTGCGTGGATGGCGGTGGGGCTGGCGGTACTGGCGTTTTTGAAACTCAGCGGACGCTCCACCGAATTCCGCGCCAGCGACGCGCTGGAATAGCCGCCACAGCAGCACCGTCTGTTGTGCCGGCTTACTCCTGGCCCACCGGTGCCGCGGTGCGCGACGGGTCAAATTCGTGCTGGGCAACCTCAAACACGTCATCAGCGTGGTGCATCACGCCATCAATGCGGATACGCAGGGCTCTAGTTGCAGAAATGGACGATCGCTCAACCATCGATCCGTTTTCGCGAGATGCTGCCGCGACTTGCCACGGGCATGTTGCAGTCCAAGCACTGCCTGGCGCCGGTTTGACGTGCAGCGAGCGATCTTCATGGCCAGGGGTCAGGATTGATAACGCTTTAGAAAATCCCTCTTGGCTTAGAAAATTTATTCGCCATTGATTGCCGGCTACTTAATCCGGCCGGCTATTGGCCGGCGGCTCGCGGTACGGCAGCAACGAGGCGAACAGTCGCCTGCGGGAAAGACGCCGGTCTCCGGATGTCCCTTGTGGCACTTCCATGGGAGAAAAGATGCGCTGCAGATCGGCCGGCTCGATCTTGGACAGGAAATAAGGTCGCCACAACGTCAATTCGTGATTGTCCGCCAGGTTGACAGTGCTGGCCGGGCCGTCCGTCACGGTGATGAACTGAGCGAAGCGATCACCGCTGGTGCTGCCGGCGCGCTCGTCAGCAGCCCCGGGGTGATCCCAGTGAGGGTGATGCATGAAAAAGGGCACCGACTGGATCGGATCCAGAGCGCGCGTAAACTGGCGCAGCGTGAATCGCAGCTCGCTGTACTTCGATCTCAAGCTTTGCATATAGTGTTTGTCGGCGCCGGCTGGCCCGAGCCGCGGCGGATTGAATGAATAAATGCTGATCTTGCCCGGGGCTCCGGCCGCGCGCAGAAAGTGCGTGATGTCGAAACCGGCGACCGTGGCCACTGCTGCGCCCAGACTGTGTCCCGTCAATGACATCGACACGCCTTGCCGCTCTCCCGCGCGCGATTCGTGTAGCGTTTCAGCACGTCCTTCATGACGGTTCCGTCGGCGCGCGGCAACTGAGCTTCGGACTGCCACCATTCCTGCCAGCCCGCTCCAACCTTGCCCAAGGTCGGAAGGCGCTCGTCGAAGACGTTGACGTGTACCTGCGCGATCTGGCTTTTCATGTCGCATAACAGGTCGTCGGTCGCATCCAGGCATGTACCGGAAAAACCCAGCACCACGACAATCACGTCGTCGGTCTCTCGCTCCCATAGTTTCAACCGCCGCGTGGACATCGGCACATTGAGATGCAACCCATCGATGTCAGCCACCGTCGCCGGATCGCCCTTGTAGGATTCGCCTGCGCATGCGCGCATGCTTTCGAGTACGGTGCGGCAGCGCATTTCCCATTGCGGATCCTGTCCGTGTGGCTGCGCCGATGCATGATCCACTTGGGCAATCGCGCTGACGAGATCGCATACCTGGGTATCTACCTGCGGCAGACGCATGCCAGATGACCGCGACGCATCTGCCGCGATTGATTGTGTCACTTTGCGTACGCGTTTGACCGGCGCAGCGCTGAGACCGGGAAACGCATTGGCGCTCTCGCGCACGTGCCAGGGGAAAGCGGTAGCGGAGACAGGCACGCAGCTATCGCTCTCGCGCGATTGCGCGTGCGGCAGACTTGGAAAAGAAGTTGAAGTGGGTCGCATGCGACATATTCCACGTGAGTGCGCAGAGATTCTGGTGATATCCCCGCCTGGCAAGCAGCCAGAGATGTCGTCCACCGCCGTGAAAACGAACGGAGGGTTCACTGGCTCCACCATCGCTGTGCATCCCTCCAGGCCGGGGTGAGGTCTCCCAAAGCCCTAGGAGCGCTGATCGCCACCACGAAGATCACGTGGATTGAAGACACCAAGCTGCCACTGCGCAGCAGGATGCTGGACTTGCACCTGCTGACCAGAACCAACATGGCCGCCCTGGGAGCTACCGCGACGTCCGGGCCGACGACACGACGGCCCAATGGTTGGCAGACTCTTGCGAGCTTTGTATTGAGAACGACTTTCCATTCACGAAAGAGATTTTCAGCACATATTCATCTTTGAACTTCCGCTAGGCTCGTTCGGCGCCAACGATGGCGCCCGCTTGTTGCAGCCCCCGCTGCAGCCTGACGATCCCTGACGAGAAGGACTACCCATGAATCGCAAGAACGCGATGTATCTGGCGTTGTTTTCCGCTATTTCCGGCACCGCAGCGGCCGCTCCACCGACCGAGATGGATGCAGCGCCGGTCACCACCGCGCCGCAGGCGGCCAAGCTTGGTGCGGCAACGTTGCAATCGGCGAGTTTACGCGGCGGCGTTCTGCCCACGCGCGTGGTGCAACTTGCCGCACCCACCAGTGCCGAGATCGGCCGTGTGCGCGAGCGTCGCATTGCGCAGGTCAAGCAGGGGCAGCCGTTGCAGATCGGTTTTTCGCGTGCAGTCGCACAGCCGACGGTGAACCTGTCCAAGCTCGATTGGCAGATGGCTCCCGATGGCTCGCGCGTGGCCAGCCTCAAAGTCAGCTCCGCACAGGCGGCATCGTTGCGTGCATCGCTGATCCTGCGTGGCGCCGGTGCAACGCCTGGCGACCCGTCCAAGGCGACGCTGCGCTTTGCCGGCAACGATGGTCGCGTGTTCGAGCAATCCGGCGCCAGCTTTGCTGCCAGCGGCAACGACATCGGGTGGTCGCCGACGGTGAGTGGCGAGGACCTGCTGGTCGAACTGTCGCTGCCGGCCGGGCTGTATCCGGAGAACTTCAGCCTCAGCATCCCGCAGCTGTCGCATCTGGATATCAGCCCCACTGCCAGCCCGCGCGACATGATGACCATTGCCATCGGCGAAAGCGATTCCTGTCAGAACGATATCGTCTGCCGTGCCAAACCCCACGACCGGCTTTACCAGCGCCGCAAAGGCAGTGGCGCGCATGGTGTTCACCACCAGCCAGGGCTCGTTCCTGGGCACCGGCACCCTGCTCAACAATACCAATTCGCCCAAACGCAACCTGTTCTGGACTGCGGCGCATTGCATCAGCACGCAGACCGTGGCCAACACGCTGCAGACATACTGGTTCTACGATGCGGCCAGCTGCAATGGCAGTACGGTCAGCTCGCAGGCAACCACACTGACGGGCGGCGCATTCCTGCGGCATGCCAACACCACGCGCGACACCGCATTGCTGGAGCTGAAGACCGCACCGCCAAGCGGCGCATTCTACGCAGCGTGGAATAGCGCGGCGATCGGTTCTACCGGTACTTCGATTGTCGGCATCCATCACCCATCGGGCGACGTCAAGAAGTATTCGCTGGGTACGGTGAATGCGCTGAGCAGCTCCATCGATGGCAAGAGCCCTCTCTATCGTGTGGTCTGGAACGACGGTGTCACCGAAGGCGGCTCGTCCGGCTCGGGCCTGTTCACCATCGCCAGCGGTGGCGCCTACCAGCTGCGTGGCGGCCTGTATGGCGGCTATTCGTTCTGCAGCGCGCAGACCGATCCGGATTACTACTCGCGCTTCTCGGACGTGTATTCCACCATTTCTACCTACTTCGGCCAGTAAGCGGCCAAGCCGCGTGGCAGGCGATGTTGCGCCTGCCACGCTTGATCGCGCTTGGTCCGGCAATCCGTTTGCCGGGCGAGGCGTCTACGGTTCAGCGATGGGTGCATGCGCTGCCCCTAACGCTGCAATGTCCGCACGCCTTCGAATGACACCACCATCTTCTGGCCACGTACTCATGGCAATGGCGTGATGCGCTCGCGCGAGGCATCGCTCCACAGCTGCTTATTTTGCAGCCTCGCCCAACAAGCGCGTCGGTGCGTTGCCGCCACGGTGCGTGTACAAGACTCACTTCGGCAAATCGGGCAATGCGAGATTGGCTTCGGCTGCACCAACGCTGCGCTACCGGCGGCGAGCGACGCAATGATGCAGACTGATTGGGTCTTTTCCTTCACAACGGCCGCCCATGGTTCGCATACATACCCCACTGTGGGTTATCACCCTTGCTGCCTTGGCGCTGCAAACCCCTGCCCTGGCGGCCGGCAAGCCGGCCGATCGCGAGGACATCAAGGCTTACGCACTGCAGCGATGCCTGGATGACAACTACACGCATAGCGGCAAGTACGCACCCGATCAGCTGCGCGACCGCTCGTATCTGCTGACTACCTATGCGATGGACAACGCCAAGGCCGGCGCAACCGACCGCCTGCATCGTTTTGTCGACGCCAACACGGCGGGTTTGGACAAGCGCGAAGTCCCGATGAAGGACGAAGCGCGCCGTGGCCCCTTCAATCGCATCTTCGCCCAATGCATGGCGTTCTATCGTTCGCAGGCCTTGGATCAATTCATTGCGCGCGAATTCTGAGAATGGCAGCAGGAGCTGCGAAAAAACAGCGTATGGGCCGCTGTTTCGGACCGCTGCCAGCGACGCCTGCCGTATTGTGTATCCAGCACGCAGAATTGCGTCGACACTCAACCCACGCACATCGACACGAGCCGCAATGACCGCATCTCATCCCTCCCGTTCCCGTCGCACGCTGCTACGCACTGCATTAGCTGCGAGTGCGCTGACTGCGGTGGGGCAGCTCGGCGCTGCGGCACGTCCCCCGGCACGACAAACATCTTCCCAGCCCGGCCCCGCGCCGACTGCACCCTTTCCGACCAAGGGCAGCGTGCTGGTGCTGCTGGGCACCAAGGGTGGCCCGACACCCTCGCCATTGCGGGCGGCGGCCGCCAATGCCTTGGTCATCGACGGGCAACCGTATCTCGTCGATTGCGGCAACGGCGTGGCGCAGCAACTAGGGCCTGTTAACACTAATGGCCCGAGCGATTAAACTATTGGGCATGGAGATCACGCCAGCACAATTTTCTCTGATCGAACACTGCCTGCCGGCGCAGCGCGGCAATGTCAGCATGACCAACCTGCAAGTGGTCAACGCCATCCTTTACGTTGCCGAGCATGGCTGCAAATGGCGCGGCCTACCCAAGCGCTTTGGCAACTGGCATACGGTCTACACACGCATGAACCGTT
>NZ_VZPL01000037.1 GCF_008801575.1 Xanthomonas cissicola
ATCTCGCGCCGGGTCTGCTTGCGCTTGCCCAGGCCCTCAGCGTCACCGAACGTCAGCTGCATAGATGATCCTCTACATGATGAGGCGGGTAGTGTCGCGTATCTGTGGTGCGTTGTTCAGAGCTTCCCTAGCGACGACCGGCAGCGGATGGGCGCGTCGATCGCGTCCTGCGCGACTGCTGCCTTCGGCTTGCCGTCGCTGTCGCCGCGAACGCTTTCGGATCGGCCCTGCGACCTGGGGAGGTCTCGGCGGGGGCGTGTTCGCTCCGACAAAGTCGGCCGGGCGGGGCGCGGCTGGACGAGCTAGGCATCTCTCTTGCACGACGCGGGAGGATTGCCAGAACTGCGCTGCAGTCGCGCAAGTGCCCTTGGTGATCGAGTGCGCGCGGACTGCGCCTGGATCCCCCATGTCCATCCAGCAACGTTCCCAGGACGACCGCTGAGTGCGGAAGTTTCCGAGGCGGCAATTCCCGGCCGTCAGCCGTGCCGCGGGCGCCCGCAGGGCACGCGCTGCCCCGATCATGCGTTTTGTGCAAGGTAGGGTTCAGATGACTTAACAGCAACGAACGCCGTGTCTAATCGCGGTGAAATCGGTCGTGTCTGCTGTGGTCAAATCGCAACCGCTAACCAGGGACTGCCGTCATGGGCATGGGGATCAAAATGTTTCGTTGGGTGATTGCGATCTTGCTGATCGGCGGCAGCGGCTATGCCGTGGCGCGGCATCTGCAGGACAGTAATACGGCTGGGCATTACGGCTCGGTCGAAGTTATCCGCCCGGAGGGCACGCCCAAGGCGATGGTGATCCTGCTGCCCGACGGCGATCATCCTCAAGACAGCCAGAAGCTGGCCGACATGCTGAGCAACGATGGCGCGCTGGTGGCAGTGGTCGACACCGCCAACTATCGCGAACGTGTGCGCTCGCACCAAGCCGCCTGCAGTTCGCTGGCCGACGATGCCGAGCGACTGGGCAAGAAATTGTTGCGCGCCGAACATGTCGATGCGTTCCTGCCGCCGGTGTTGGTGGGGCAGGGCGATGGCGCGGTGCTGGCGCGCCAGGCAGTGGCCTCGGCCGCGCCCGACGTGCTGGGCGGTGCGGTGGTTGCCGACGCCGGCACCAAGGATCCTGGCCTGGCGTGCTCGCGCGATCTGCCCAATGCCAGTCAGGGCTTCCTGGACGATCTGGCCGACGCATCCAGCCCGATGCAGATCGCAGCGGCCACACGCGGGCACTTCCTGGCTGCGCAGTCGCAAGGCCTGGGCGATTTGCCGCTGGTGGAGATGCACGCGCCCGGCAGCGACCGTCTGGTGGTGATGCTATCCGGCGATGGCGGCTGGCGCGAACTGGATAAAGGCATTGCCGCGCAGCTGCAGCAACAGGGCGTGTCGGTGGTGGGCTGGAATAGCCTGCGCTACTTCTGGGGCAGCCGCACGCCGCAGCAGGTTGGTGCGGATCTGGATCGGGTGATTGCCAGCTATCGCCAGCGCTGGCATATCCAGCACGTCGCCCTGGTGGGGTATTCGTTCGGTGCCGATGTGTTGCCGTTCGCCTATCCAGAACTGTCGCCGCAGCAACGCGCCTCGGTGCAGTTCGTCAGCCTGCTCGGCCTGGGACACGAGGCTGACTTCAAGGTGCGCGTGGGTGGCTGGCTGGGCTGGCATAACGACGCCGAGCGCGATGTGGAGCCGGCCATCCAGGCGCTGGACGCGCACCGCCTGCAATGCATCTACGGCGACGAAGAAAAGGACACGCTGTGTCCGGAGCTGCGCGCACGCGGCGTGCAGGTGCTGGCGCGCCCCGGTGGGCATCACTTCGACCACGATCCGGTGGTGCTGGCCAATCTGCTGATGCAGGGCTGGCAGCATGCAGCGCAGACGCCGATCGCGGAGACGGCGAGCCGCTCCTAATGCCGCTTGCAACCCGCAAAGCGTTGCGTAACGTGTTCTAGAGCGACAAGCAATGATCGCCACTGACCACCTTCCACCATGCGAAGGTGCTCGACGCTGAAGCGCGACTGGCGGCCCTGCTTCAGCGAAATCCCGGATTCGCCCGACCCCGTGGCGTGCTTCGAAGGCACTCTCCGGCGCCCCGTGGAATGGGCACCTTCGAAGAGTTCATGTCAGCGCTGGAGCGCCGGCATTGCTGCAGGAACCACGGTGTCGCGCATGGCTTGCGGTCAGCTTTCGCCAGACTCCACTCGCACCTCGATACTGCCATCGGCCAGCTGCGCGCGCAGGCGTTCGCCCGTGACCACCTCGGCAGCGCTGCGCACCACGCTGCCATTGGCAGGACGGGTCACGATGGCGTAGCCGCGTGCGACTGTGGCCAGCGGGCTGACCGCTTCCAGCGAGCGTGCAATGCTACGGAGTTGCAGCTGATCATGCTGCAGGCGACGTTGCATCGCCGCCTGCGGATGCAGCGCCCGCAGGCGTTGCTGCAAGCCGGCCAGATGGCGTTGCGGGTTGTGCGATTGCAGCTGTGCCTGCCCACGCTGTACGCGCGCCTGCAAGCGTTCGAGCACGTGCATCATGTGCGCACGCAGCTGGCGACCGGCGTCTTCCTGGCGGCGATGGAGCAGTTGCAAGCGCGCCTGCGGGCTCTGCGCACGCAGCCGCAGGGCCAGCCGGTCTGCGCGTTGCATGGCATTGCCCAAGGCGTGTTGCTGCAGTTGGGTCATGCGTGCCTGCGCACGCCGCACGCGCGCGACCAGCTCGCGTTGATCGGGCACCAGCAATTCGGCCGCGACCGAGGGCGTGGGTGCGCGGACGTCGGCGACGAAATCGCTGAGGCTGAAGTCGGTCTCGTGGCCGACTGCAGATACCACCGGGGTCTGCGCGGCGGCGATCGCGCGCGCCAGGCGTTCGTCGTTGAAGGCCCACAGATCTTCCAGCGAGCCGCCACCGCGGGTGATCAGGATAACGTCGTAGCGCCGGGAGGCATCGGCGCGTTGCAGCAGTGAGGTGATCTGTGCCGCAGCGCTGTCGCCTTGCACCAGCGAAGGCAGCAGGTCCACTTCGAGCAGCGGAAAACGCCGCGCCAGCACGCTGAGCACATCGCGCACCGCCGCGCCGCTGGGCGAGGTGATCACCGCCAGCCGCTGCACATGCGCAGGCAGTGCCTGCTTGCGCTCGGCATCGAACAGGCCTTCGGCGGCAAGGCGCGCGCGCAGTTCGTCGAAGGCGCGACGCAAGGCGCCTTCGCCGGCTTCTTCCATATGGTCGAGCACCAGCTGATAGTCGCCGCGCGCTTCGTACAGGGTCAGGCGCCCGCGCGCGAGCACGCGCAGGCCTTCGCGCGGCTGGAATTTCAGCCAGGTGCTCTTGGGCTTGAACATCGCGCAGCGGATCTGCGCGCGCGCGTCCTTGAGCGTGAAATACAGATGTCCCGACGCCGGCCGGGTGACGCTGCTCAGTTCGGCTTCCACCCACACCAGCGGGAAACCGCCTTCCAGCAGGTCGCGCGCCAGCGAATTGAGCTGGCTGGGAGTGAGGATCTGTTCGTTGCGGTCGGCCATCGCTGCATTATCCCGTAGCGACGACTGTGATGGGTGATGGGCCGGCGAACGCCGATGGCAACAGAGCCGCAGCGTTGGCCAACGCGTGCACGTGCAGGTTGCAGCTGCCGCATGCGCAACGCGCTCACACGTGGCCTGTGCCGGTCAAAGACCGTGTTGCGCCAGCGCCCAGCCAACGTGTTCGCGCACCAGTGCCGAGTCGTCGTAGCGACGTGCTTCCAGTGCGGCCAGCACTTCTGGCGTACCAGGCGCATTACCCAGGCCCACGGCAATGTTGCGCAGCCAACGCTCGTATCCGCTGCGGCGGATCGGGCTGCCCTCGGTGCGGCGCAGGAACTCGTCCTCATTCCAGGCGAACAGTTGCGGCAGCGTGGCCACGTCCAGGTCGTTGCGGGCGCGGAAATCGGCTTCGTCGGTGCGCTTGGCGAACTTGTTCCAGGGACAGATCAGTTGGCAGTCGTCGCAGCCGAAGATGCGGTTGCCGATCGGCTTGAGCATGTCTTCGGGAATTGCGCCGTCGTGTTCGATGGTGAGGTATGCGATGCAGCGGCGCGCATCCAGCCGGTAGGGCGCGATGATGGCTTGGGTCGGGCAGATATCGATGCAGCGCGTGCAGGTGCCGCAATGCGCGGTGGCGGGCGTGTCGATCGGCAGTGGCAGGTCGAGGTAGATCTCGCCGAGAAAGAACCACGAGCCGCCGTTGCGATCGATCAGGCAGGTGTGCTTGCCGATCCAGCCCAGGCCGGCATTGCGTGCTAACGCGCGCTCCAGCACCGGCGCCGAGTCGACGAACACGCGGAAACCGAATGCGCCAATTTCGCCCTGGATGCGCTCGGCCAGCTTCTGCAGCCGGTTGCGCATCAGCTTGTGGTAATCGCGCCCCAGCGCATAGCGCGCTACATAGGCGCGGCTGCCGTCGCGCAAGGTGCTCCAGGCCTCGGTGTCGTCCTTGCGGCCGTAATCCATGCCGACCGACAACACGCGCAGGGTGCCGGGCACTAATTCTTGCGGGCGCGAGCGTTTGTCGCCGTGCTGGGCCATCCAGTGCATGGTGCCGTACAGGCCTTCTTCCAGCCAGCTGCGCAGATGCACCTCGTCCTCGCCCAGCTCAATGCCGGTAATGCCGCAGCGTTGAAAGCCGGCTTCGCGCGCAAGCACGCGAATGCGCGCAGCGGCATCGGCAGGGTCGGGGCGGGCAAGAACGGCAGACATGGCGACAAGTATAGAATTCCCGGCATGTACGCACCGCTCGCTCTTTACGACACTGCCGCCGCGCGCACGCTCGATGCGCAGGCCACCACGCTGCTTGGCGGCGACGGCTACACCCTGATGCAACGCGCCGGGCAGGCGGCCTGGCAGTGGTTGCTGGAACGCTGGCCGCAGGCGCGCCGCCTCGTGGTGGTATGCGGCACCGGCAACAATGGGGGCGACGGCTATGTGCTGGCGCGCCTGGCACACCGCGCAGGGCGTCAGGTCCGCGTGGTGCACCTGCCCGAACACGGCCCGGGCTCGGACCTGGCGCAGCGCGCCTGTACCGACTACCTCGCCGTCGGTGGTGCAATCGAATTGTTTCCGTATCCGCTGGGACAGGCGGATGTAATCGTCGATGCGCTGTTCGGCATCGGCCTGAATCGCGCACCGGACGATGCGACCGCCGCCTTGATCGACGCCATCAACGCGGCGGGCGTGCCGGTGTTTGCACTGGATGTGCCCAGCGGCATCGATGCCGACCATGGGGGGGCTTTCGGTGCGGCGGTACGCGCAGCGCGGACCTTGCAGTTCATCGTGCCGCATCTGGGACTCTACACCGGTGATGCGCTGGAACATGCCGGCGAGCGTGAAGTGGCTTCGCTGGAGGTGCCGGTTTCAGCATTCGACGGGCTCACGCCAGTCGCACACAGTTGGAACAGCGATGCCCTGGCGGCGCAATTGCGCCCGCGTCGCCGCAACACGCACAAGGGCCAATCCGGGCGGGTGCTGTGCGTGGGCGGCAATCTCGGCAGCGGCGGCGCGATCATGCTGACCGCCGAAGCGGCGTTGCGCAGCGGCGCCGGGTTGGTGCAGGTCGCAACGCGCGCCGAGCATGTCACGCCGCTGCTGGCGCGCTGCCCCGAAGCGATGGCGCGTGCCGTGCAGGCCGATGACGACATCGCCACTCTGGCCGAGGCGGCGGATGCGGTTGCGCTCGGGCCCGGGTTAGGGCAGGACGACTGGGCGCAGGCATTGTGGCGCGCAGCGCTGGGCGCCGCTACGGCGGTGGTGCTCGATGCCGATGGGCTGAATCTGCTGGCCGCCAACGACGTTCCAGTGCATGGTCCGCGCGTCTTGACGCCGCACCCGGGCGAGGCCGGGCGTCTGCTGGGCCTGTCGACCCGACAGATTCAGCGCGATCGTCCGGCCGCTGCTGCTGCACTTGCAACACGCTACGACGCAGTGGTCGTACTCAAGGGCGCCGGCACCGTGGTCGCGTCGCCAAGTAACTTGCCGCGCATCATCGACGCAGGCAATCCCGGCATGGCGGTCGGCGGCATGGGCGATCTGTTGACCGGCGTCATCGCGGCATTGCTGGCGCAGGGCTTCTCGCCATTCGATGCCGCCAGTCTTGGCGCCTTGCTGCACGCATGTGCCGGCGATGCGGCCGCGCACGCAGGCGAGCGCGGCCTGTTGCCCACCGACCTGCTTCCCGAGCTGCGCCGCCTTGCCAATGCTGGAGCCATCGCATGATCGACCTCAACGGACAACTGCACGACGTGCAGGCCACCGAGACCCTGGGCCAAGCGCTGGCCGCAGCGCGACCGGTCAGCGCGGTGGTGCAGTTGCATGGCGACCTGGGCGCGGGCAAGTCCACGCTCTCGCGCGCGCTGCTGCGCGCACTCGGTGTCGCCGGGCCGATTCGCAGCCCCACCTACACGTTGGTCGAACGCTATCCGCTGAGTACTGGCGATGAAGCCTGGCATCTGGACCTCTACCGCATTGGCCATGCAGGAGAGCTGGACTTTCTCGGGCTCGACGAGGGCAGTGCTAGCTTGTGGCTGGTCGAATGGCCGGAGCGCGGTGCTGGCGTGCTGCCGCCGGTCGATCTGGACGTTGAACTGGCCGTGGCCGGCGAAGGCCGCAGCGTTCGGTTGCTGGGCCGAAGTGCGATCGGGCATGCCTGGATGGACAGACTGTCACGGCAACCCCAGTTGCAGGTCCTTTTTGCCGCCTCACGAGAAGAATGAACGCCAGGTTATGGATTATTAAGGGAAATTGCCTTGCAATTCACGCAGTTGGATGCTTGAATCCAGCGCCATGACACCGGGGATCCGCAACTTCTGTCTTTCCGCCCTGACCGCCAGCTTGAGCCTGGCGGTTGTTGCTGCCTGGGGCGGCGAAATCAAGGGGGTCGGCGTCAGTACCGGAGCCACCGGGACCCGTGCGGAAATTCAACTGGCCGGCAGCGGCGGCTTCAAAACGCTGTCGCTGGCGAACCCGACGCGCCTGGTCGTGGATTTTCCAGAATCCTCGGGCGTGCGCGGTCTCAAGCTGCCGGCTGCTGCCGGATTGGTGACCTCGGTGCGCACCGGTCAGCCGGTGCCTGGCACGTTCCGTGTGGTGTTCGAACTGGCAACGCCGGTGACCCCGCTGAAACCGCAGATGCAGACGCTGGGCAGCGCGTCGACATTGGTGATCGAATGGCCCGGCGATCCGACGCCGGCGGCGGCCTCCGCAGTTGCTGCGGCTACACCGACGGCAGCCCCGGCGCCGCGCCCGCTCAATGCACAGGCCGAAGCGGCACGCGCGACTGCAGCCTTGGCCGCATCTGCGCAACGTGCCTCGTCGGTGCCGCCGCCCCAGCCGTCGACGCCGCCGCCTGCCCCGTCTGTGCCGGCATCGGCGATGCCCACTGTCACTCAGGCCCCGGTACCGACCACCATCGCCACCGGTGTGCCGACACCTCGGCCTGCCACCTCCGCGACCACCGGTGCGCCAGCGCCAACTGGCGTTGCCGGCAACACGCCGAACCGTGCCGCCGGGGCCGCCGCTGCCGTACCGTCTGGCGCAGTGGTGGCGGGCAGTAGCGCAGCTGCAGCTGCGATCTTGAATGGCGGCAGCGCACCGATGGGTGCAACGTCCGGTAATGCCGGAGCAATTGCCCCCAATAGTGCTTCGGGCGTGGTGGCTGCCGCAGGCGACGACGACCTGCCGCCGCGTCCGGTACTGCCCAGCGAAGCCTCGCGGATCAAGATGGCACCGGGCATGCGGCCATTGGTCGTGGCGATCGACCCAGGCCACGGCGGCCAGGACCCGGGCGCCATGGGGCCCACCGGTAAGCGCGAGAAAGACGTCACCCTGGCGGTGGGTCGTGAACTGGCACGCCAGGTCAACGCCACGCCAGGCATGAAGGCCTATCTGACGCGCGATACCGACGTGTTCATTCCATTGCCGATGCGTGCGCAGAAAGCCCGCGCTGCCAAGGCCGACATCTTCATTTCCATCCATGCCGACGCCGCCGAAAACCGCAGCGCCACGGGCTCCTCCGTGTACGTACTGTCGACCAAGGGAGCCTCGTCGCAACGGGCGCGCTGGCTGGCCGACAAGGAAAACGCCGCCGATCTGGTTGGCGGCGTGCGTCTGCAGCAAACCGAAAGCACCCTGGCCAACGTGTTGTTGGACCTGGCGCAGAGCGGCCACATGAAGGCCTCCGAAGATGCCGCTGGCCATGTATTGGGTGGGCTCAAGCGCATCGGCAACAATCACAAGCCGCAATTGGAACGCGCCAACTTCGCGGTGCTGCGGACCTCCGACATGCCGGCGATGCTGGTCGAAACTGCCTTTATCTCCAATCCGGATGAAGAACGTCGCCTGATCGATCCGGCTTACCAGCGCAGGATTGCCAGCGCCGTGCTGGACGGCATCGATACCTTCTTTACCCGCCAACCGCCGCCAGGCACCTTGTTCGCCGCGCGTGCGCAGGCCGAAGCCGATGCAGTCGGCACCGTGGCCGGCGGCAGCCGCTGACCCGCTCGGCTATCATTCCGCACTGATTCCTTAGATAACGGCGTCTGCGCGCCGCCGGATTGCCGTGCCGATGTCCGTCTTGTCTGTCACACCGCCGATCTACCGCGTTTCGCGCGTGCCGTACTGGAGCGTGCGCTGATGGCGATCCGCCAGTTGCCCGAGATTTTGATCAACCAGATCGCTGCCGGCGAAGTTGTCGAGCGGCCCGCATCGGTTGTCAAGGAACTGGTCGAAAATGCACTCGATGCCGGTGCCACGCGCGTGGATATCGAGCTCGAAGAGGGCGGCGTCCGGCTGATCCGTATCCGCGACAACGGTGGCGGCATCACCCCGGACGAACTGCCGCTGGCAGTCTCGCGGCATGCCACGAGCAAGATCGTTTCGCTGGACGACCTGGAGACTGTCGCCACGCTAGGCTTTCGCGGCGAAGCCTTGCCGTCGATCGCCTCGGTCAGTCGCTTTACCCTGACCTCGCGCCGCCACGACGCAGAACACGGCTCCGCACTGGAAATCGACGGCGGCCGCCTGGGCGAGGTGGTGCCGCGCGCGCATGCGCCAGGCACCACGGTCGAAGTGCGCGAACTGTTCTTCAATGTGCCGGCACGGCGCAAATTCCTGCGTGCCGAACGCACCGAACTCGGCCACATCGAAGAGTGGTTGCGTTCGCTGGCGCTGGCGCGGCCGGATGTCGAATTGCGCGTCTCGCACAACGGCAAGCCGTCGCGGCGTTACAAGCCGGGCGATCTGTATTCGGATGCGCGGCTGGGCGAAACGCTCGGCGACGATTTTGCGCGCCAGGCCCTACGCGTGGACCACAGCGGCGCCGGTCTGCGCCTGCACGGCTGGGTTGCGCAACCGCATTACTCGCGTGCCAGCACCGATCAGCAATACCTCTACGTCAACGGCCGTTCGGTCAGAGACCGCAGCGTGGCGCATGCGGTGAAAATGGCCTACGGCGATGTGCTGTTCCATGGCCGCCAGCCGGCGTATGTGCTGTTTCTGGAGCTGGACCCGGCACGTGTGGACGTCAATGTGCATCCGGCCAAACACGAGGTGCGCTTCCGCGAAGCGCGGCTGATCCACGATTTCGTCTATCGCACCTTGCAGGATGCCTTGGCGCACACCCGCGCCGGCGCGACGCCGAACAGCATCGGCGGCGACGGCAGCGGCTACACGGCCGCCACGTCTGGCGGAATGGGCGGCATCGCCAGTGGCGGCGTTCCTGGTAATGGCGGTGCATCCATTGGCAGCGGTGGCGCTTACAGCTACGCCAGCTGGACGCCTTCGCAAACGCCGCTGGGGCTGCGTGTGGACGAGGCGCGCGCCGCCTACAGCGCGCTGTATGCACCACCGCCGAGCAGCGCGCAGCAATCGGCAGGCATGCCGAACATGGCCGGCACCGGATTGCCGGCAACTGCGCAAGACAGCGGTGTGCCGCCGCTCGGTTATGCCATCGCGCAGTTGCACGGCATCTACATCCTGGCCGAGAACGCCGAAGGCTTGATCGTGGTCGACATGCACGCGGCGCACGAGCGCATCGGCTATGAGCGGCTCAAACATGCGCATGACAGCATCGGCCTGCACGCGCAACCGCTGCTGGTGCCGATGACGCTGGCAGTAGGCGAGCGCGAAGCCGACACCGCCGAGCGCGAAGCGGAGACGTTGGCCACGCTGGGCTTCGAGATCACCCGCGCCGGCCCGCAGTCGCTGCACGTGCGCAGCATTCCCGCGCTGCTGGCCAATGCCGAACCGGAGGCGCTGCTGCGCGATGTGCTGGGCGATCTGCGCGAGCATGGTCAAAGCCGCCGCATCGCCAGCGCACGCGACGATCTGCTCTCCACCATGGCGTGCCACGGCGCGGTGCGCGCCAACCGCCGCCTCACCGTGCCCGAAATGAACGCGTTGCTGCGCGATATGGAAGCCACCGAACGCTCGGGCCAATGCAACCATGGCCGACCGACCTGGGCGCGGTTTACGCTGAGCGATATCGATCGTTGGTTTTTGAGGGGGCGTTGATGGCAGTGCACAGGGGGAAGGGCTGGCTGCTCGGCATGTTGGTGGCGGCAATATTGGTCGGGTGCGGGCGCGATGCACCACCGCCGGCTGCGCCGGTCGCACTCGACAAGACATTTCTTGCCGACACCGCCGCCTGGCGCGAAGCGCGGCTGAAAGAACTGCGCGCGCCCGATGGCTGGACCAGCCTGGTCGGCTTGCACTGGCTGTCGCTGAAGGCGCATTACATCGGCAGCAGCGCCGACAGCGGTATCAAACTCGCGGTAGGCCCGCCGAAGATGGGCATGGTGTCCACCGAGAACAACGCGGTCTGGTTCGTGCCCGAGCGTGGTGCGGCGCTGACCCTCGATGGCAAGCCGCTGACCAGCCGGATCCGCTTCCAGTCCGACCGCGATCCGCAGCCCACCCTGATCCATTTCGACGACGGCAAGGGCGTGTTGAGCCTGATCCATCGCGGCGACCGGTATGCGCTACGGGTCAAGCATGCCGACGCGAGTTCGCGCACGCACTTCGCTGGCCTGGACTATTGGCCCTTGGATGCGTCCTGGCGCATCAACGCCCGCTACGTGCCCAACGCTGTGGGCAAGACCATCCCGATCGTCGACATCGTCGGGATCAGCAGCGAGCAGCCGAACGCGGGCGCGATCGAGTTCGAACGCGACGGCAAGACCTTCCGCTTGGAAACCATCGGCGAGCCAGGCAGGGCGATGTTCGTGGTATTCGCCGACCGTACCAGCGGCCACGGCAGCTATCCGGCCGGACGTTTTCTCGATCTGGACGTGCCCGATGCCTCGGGACATGTGATGGTCGATTTCAACCGCGCCTACAACCCGCCATGCGCGTTCACTCCGTTCGCCACCTGTCCACTGCCGCCACCGGAAAACCGCATCGATCTGGCGGTGTCGGCAGGCGAGAAGGCCTACAAGGTGCCGCACTGACATGCGCGACATTCACACGCGCGGAGAAGCCTCTTGACCGGGCGACGGACGACGTCGAAACGCCAACGGGTTGCCGCCTGGTGCGGCGGCGCGCTGCTCGGCCTGGCCTTGTGGAGCGGGGCGCTCGTGCCGGTGTGGGCGCGCGGTGCCGGCGACGCGCCGGCGGGCCCGCCGGTGCCGCTGCTGTGGAAGGTCGATGGCAAGGGTGGCACGCTGTATCTGCTGGGCTCGTTTCATGTGCTCAAGCCCAGCGACTATCCGCTATCGCCGGATGTGATGCAGGCCTTCGCCAGGGCCGACCGCCTGCTGTTCGAGTTGCCGCCTGACGATGCGCAATCGCCCGAGCTGGCCGGTCGCATGTTGCAGGCGGCGCGGCGCACCGACGGGCGTACGCTGCAAGACACGCTGGATGCGAAGACTTGGCAGGCGCTGAGCGCCTACGCGCGCAAGTACGGCATGTCGCTGGCGAGCCTGCAGCCGCTCGAGCCCTGGTTCGTGGCGCTGACGATCAGCCTGGCGGAGATGACCCGGCAAGGCATGGACCCGAACGCGGGGCTGGACCATTACCTGATGGAACAGGCGCAGGCGCGCGGCAAACCGGCCGACGGCCTGGAACGCGCCGCCGAGCAAATCGCCTTGCTCGATGGCATGTCGCCGACCGAGCAGCATCAGTTGCTGGAAGAATCGCTGGACGAGGCCGATGCCTCCGACCAGCTACGCCAGCTGCATGCAGCCTGGCGCAATGGCGATGTGCATACGCTGTCCACGCAGATGGCCGACGACATGCGCCGCCAGTATCCGGCGCTGTATCAGGACATCAACGTCGAGCGCAATGCGCGCTGGGTGCCGCGGCTGGAACAGCGGCTCGGCAAAGGCAGCGGGACCACGCTGGTGGTGGTCGGTGCGCTGCATTTACTAGGCAATGACGGGGTAGTGGAGCGTCTGCGTGTTCGCGGCTACCACGTGGAGCGCATCTGCTCGGCCTGCACAACGCAGGCCAGCCACTGAGTGGCTGCGCCTGGGAGCGTGATGCTCCTGGCGCAGCGTTCGATGTTTGGAAGGGTCGACACCACAGAGCGACCAGCCGTCAGCTGGCATTGCCCGCGCAGCGGAACCGGAGTGTACGAGTAGCACATGAGGATTCCGGCACCGGCCGCATCTGCCTTGCGGCTGCGCAATGATGTGGGCGCTCTCAGCCGCGGTTGCGGGCTTTGCCGGTCGTGCCGTGATTGCCACCGGCCGAGCCATGCGTGCCGGTTCCCATCGGGCCGCTGCCCAGGCCGCCCGCGCCGGGTGGGTTCGGCGGCGCGCCAGGACCACCTGGACGACCGAAGCCGGCGCCGAAGTTGCGCTGGAACTCCTGCCACAACTCCAGGTTGCGCTCAGTCAATTGGTTCATCATCGCCCACGGGGTCTGCCCGAGCAGGTTACCCATCTGCTGACGGAACTGCTGCTGCTGATCCAGGAATACCTGCATGCTGCGCTCCAGGTAATTACCCATGAAGCCCTGCAGCGAATCGCCGTAAAACCGGATGATCTGGCTTAGCAACTGGGTGGAGAGCATCGGCTCGCCGTCCTGCTCGCGGTCGGCGATGATTTGCAGCAGCACTGCGCGGCTGAGGTCCTCGCCGCTCTTGGCGTCGCGTACTTCGAATTCTTCGCCATCGATGATCAACTGGCGCACATCTTCGATGGTGATGTAGCTGGAGATTTCCGTGTCGTAGAGACGGCGATTGGGATACTTCTTGATGATGCGAAGTCCGGCCATGGAACGTTCACCCACACTGATAGTGCGCGCAGGATGGCGCACCGCAGCAGCGCTTGCAACAGCCAAAACGCCTTATTTGCTTAAGCGGACACCTTAAAAATGTTGCGCAGCATGGTTTTTGAGGAAAATCCATGCTGCACCGCAAAGTTGCAGCAAACATTACCAGCCCATGTGGTGGCCGCCGTTGATGTCCAGATTCGATCCGGTGATCCAGGCAGCCTCTTCCGCAACCAGAAAGGCCACCGCGTAGGCGATCTCTTCCGGACGGCCTAGGCGTCCGGTGGGGATATCGGCCACGATCTTGGCGCGCACTTCCTCCGGGACCGCCATCACCATGTCGGTGGCCACATAACCGGGCGAGACCGTGTTGACGGTGACCCCGAATGCCGCGTTTTCCCGTGCCAGCGAAATGGTGAAGCCGTGCATGCCAGCCTTGGCGGCGGCGTAGTTGGCCTGGCCATACTGGCCCTTGAGCCCGTTGATCGAGCTGATCTGGATCACCCGACCCCAGCCGCGTTTACGCATGCCCTCGATCACCGGGCGGGTCACGTTGAAGACCGAATTGAGGTTGGTGTTGATGACCTCGTGCCACTGCTCGGCACTCATGCGGTGGAAGGTGGTGTCGCGGGTGATGCCGGCGTTGTTGACCAATACTTCGATCGGCCCCAGCGAGGATTCGACGTCTTCCACCAGCGCGCGCGCATGCTCGGAGGAGGCGACATCGCCGCGAAACAGGGCGAATGCATACCCCTGCGCCTGCATGCGCTGCTGCCAGTGACGTGCCTTTTCTTCGTTGCGGAAGTTGCTGGCGACCCGGTGGCCCTGGTCGGCCAGGCGCTTGCAGATGGCAGTACCGATACCGCCGGTGCCGCCGGTGACCAATGCGACGCGAGATGTCATGACGACTCCAATCAACAAGTGAGGCTGAGGGCGATTGGGGCGCGGGGTGCTGCGCCCGGATGCCGGTGCTGGGCCGCAATTCTAGTCACGCTGGAGGCCGGATGCGCGCTCATCGAGGTCCAGCTCGCGTTGGCGCGGAAGCAGCCGTGGCGAAAAATGCTGCACGGCGTGCTGCAGCACGGTTTCCACGGCCGCATGCCGCGGCAGCGCGTCGGACTGTTGGCCGAGGGCCGCCCACGCGGCGTGCAGGGCCGGCAGTGGATCGGCCTCGTCCAGCGCGGGTGCATCGTGTGACTTGGATAGCTTGCGGCCGTCACGATCCAGCATCAGCGGCAGGTGCAAGTAGCGCGGCTGCGGCAGGCCCAGTGCGCGCTGCAGCACCATCTGGCGCGGGGTGGAGTCGAGCAGGTCGGCGCCGCGCACCACGTCGGTGATGCCCTGCGCGGCATCGTCCACCACCACCGCCAGTTGGTACGCCCAATACCCATCGGCGCGGCGCAACACCACATCGCCCACCTCGGCGTAGACATCCTGCAGTACCGGGCCTTGTAAGGCGTCGTCGAAGCCGACCGGTGGTTGCGGCGGCACCCGCAGGCGCACCGCACGGCGCTCGCCCAGCGGCGCAACGCAGGCGTGGTGGATGCCGCCCATGCCGGCCAGATCGGCACGGCTGCAGCTGCATTCGAATGCCTGGCCGGTCTGCAGCAGCCGGGTGATTGCCGCGGTGTAGGCCGCATCGCGCTCGGACTGCCGAATTACCGGCAGGTCCGAGTGCAGCCCGAATGCGGCCAGCGTGCGCAGCTGACGTTCGCAGGCACCGGACTCGGCACGCGGCGGATCGATGTCTTCGATGCGCACGCACCACTGCCCACCGGCATGCCGGGCCAGCAGCCAGCTGCCGAATGCAGCCAGCAGGGAGCCGAAGTGCAGGGGGCCGGTGGGCGAGGGCGCGAAGCGGCCGAGATAAGGGGGCGAAGGCATGGGCAGCTGAATCGTCGGTCAGGTGCTTGCTTGATTTCAAGCCGCAACACCCGCAGATCCGCAACAGTTCACCCCGCATCCGTGGAGCCATCGCGCCATGTTCAACCGCATTTTCCTGTTCCTGCTGACCAATCTTGCGGTGCTGATGCTCGCCGGCATCGTCATGTCGTTGCTTGGCGTCAATCCCGCGCAGATGAGTAGCCTGTTGGTGATGGCCGCCATCTTCGGTTTCGGCGGCTCGTTCATTTCCTTGCTGCTGTCCAAGTTCATGGCCAAGCGCAGCACCGGTGCGCAGGTCATCACCGAGCCGCGCACGCCGACCGAACGCTGGTTGCTGGAGACCGTGCGCCGTCAGGCCCAGGCTGCCGGCATCGGCATGCCGGAAGTGGCGGTCTACGAGGGCCCGGAAATCAACGCGTTCGCCACCGGCGCCAACCGCAACAACGCCCTTGTGGCGGTGTCCAACGGCCTGCTGCAGAACATGGACCAGGATGAAGCCGAGGCGGTGCTTGGCCACGAGATCGCCCACGTTGCCAATGGCGACATGGTCACCATGGCGCTGCTGCAGGGCGTACTCAATACCTTCGTGATCGTGCTCGCCCGCGTGGTCGGCGGCATCATTGACAGCGCCTTGTCGGGCAACCGCGAAGGCGGTCGTGGCTTTGCGTACTACATCATCGTGTTTGCGTTGGAGATGGTATTTGGCCTGTTCGCGACCATGATTGCGATGTGGTTCTCGCGACGCCGCGAATTCCGCGCCGATGCCGGTGGCGCGCAGCTGGCCGGCCGCAGCAAGATGATCGCCGCACTGGAGCGGCTGTCGCTCAACCATGGCCAGAACACCTTGCCCTCGCAAGTGCAGGCGTTCGGCATCTCCGGCGGGGTGGGCGAGGGCTTGCGCCGCCTGTTCCTGAGCCATCCGCCGCTCACAGAACGCATCGCTGCGCTGCGCACGGCCAGCGTTAGCGCCAGGTAAGTTGCCGAGTGTATGGCTGCCTGGCAGGCAACAAAAAACCCGCGCAATGCGGGTTTTTTGTTGCCCAGCGATGGTGCGAACGAGCGGGCGCTGCAGGCTTTCAGCCGAACTCATAATTCATCAACGGCCCGGTCGGTGCGACGAAATCGCCCTGGACGTAGTCCACTCCGGCACTGAAGAAGCTGCTCATCGACTGCGCATCGGCGACGAATTCGGCCATTGTCAGAATGCCGGCCGGTTGCGCGCGCGAGGTGATTTCGCGAATCTTTTCCTGGCTGTCCCGCGCCGAGGCGATGTCGCCGGTGATGCCACGATCCAGTTTGAGGAAGGCCGGGTGGAAATGCGCCAGCAACTGGAAGGAGTCCAGGCCCGAGCCGAATTGCTCCAGCCCGACCTTGCAATCCATCGCCGACACCGCCGCCAGGAACTGCTGCGCGTTGCGCAGGTGCGTAAACACCTTCGACTCCGGCGTCTGCAGCCACAGCCGTTCACCGGGAACGCCGTAGACCGCCAATTGCTCGCGGATGGTGTCGATCATCTGCGGGTCCGAGAACGAGTTCGGCCCGATGCGCACCAGCAGGTGGGTCTTGTGCCCGGCACGCTGGCGTTCGCCCAGTTGCCGGATTGCCCGCGCCACCACCCAGCGATCGATTTCGGTGACCAGGTCGTGCTCTTCGGCAATGGCCATGAACGCGTTCGGCGACATCATTTCGCCATTGCGTTCCAGGCGCAGGAAGGCCTGATACAACTCCAGCGGCTCGCCTTGCAGGTTGAGCACCGGCTGGTAATGCAGCAGGAAACCGTCGCCGACCAGCGCTTCGCGCAACTGCTCGACCCAGCGTTCGATGCGTTCTTCCTCGGCCCGATCCGCCGCAGCCGGATCGTAGATGCTGACCGCGTTGCCACCGAGCTCGGCAGTGGTGCGCACCGCCTCGGTGCCGCGATTGAGTACCTGGCCGATGCTGGCGATCTTCTCGCCGATCTGCACGCCGCCGATGCTGACCGTCACCGTGGCCGAGCGCGTCCCCACGCTGAACACATGCTGCGCGAACGCATTGCGCACGGTTTCCGCCAGCGCATGCGTGCGCGCGTAATTTCCGTTCAACAGCAGGGCGAAACTGTGTTCGCCGAAGCGCGCGGCCAACACGCTGTCGTCCAGTACGCTCGCCACGTGCGCGGCGAGCGCAGCAATCAGCGCATCGGCCGAATCCAGCCCGAACTCCGGCAGGATGCGTGCGTAGTGATCCGGCTCGATCAACAGGAAGCCGGATTGGCCCTCGCTGCGGCCGGCCTGTGCCACGGCCTGTTCCAGCGCCACCATGAAGGTGGGGCGATTGAGCAGGCCGGTGACCTGGTCGCGCTGGCGCAAGTCTTCGACCTCGCGCGCCAGTTCCGGGTCGAACTCCTCGCGGCGCCGGAACACCACCTGGATGCATGGCTCGCCTTCATAGGTGGCGGTGGCGAACTCCATCGTGGCCGGGAAGGTGTCGCCTTCCACGCGGCGTGCATCGAGCTTGTACTGCGCCGGCGGCGGCTCGCCCTTGGACATCGCCTTGAGCAGCTGTTTGAAATCGTCGACGTACTGCGCGGCGATCATGTCCAGCAGCGAGATGCCTTCGACATCGTCGAACGACTCGAAGCCGAACATTTCCAGATAGGCATCGTTGGCGCGGATATGCATGCCTTCATGCACGTAGGCGATCGGGTCGCGCGAGGACGCGATGAGTGCGTCGCAGCGGCGCTCGGTCTCGCGCATCTGTGCTTCGATGCGGCGCAGTCCACGGCGGGCCTGCAGGTCGTCCCATTCCGAGCGCACCAATGCAAGCAAGTGTGCGGGGCGGTGGCGCAATGCGATGGCGCGCACCCCGTGCGAAGCGGCCTCGACCAGAGCGTTCTCTTCGATCCGCTCGGCCAGCAAGAGGATCGGGATGTCCTTGCCGCTGCCTGCAATCTGGGTCTGCAAGGCGCTCATGGGGATCTGCTGCGCCTGACCCAGGATGGCCAGATCGATCTGGCCCGACAGCATGCTGGCCAGTTCCTCCTGGCTTTGCGGTCGCGATGGACGCACCGCAATGCCGCCATTGCGCAGCGCGGTGACGATGGTCTCTGCACTCTCCACGCTGTCGTCGACGATCATCAGGCGGAGGGTGAGATCTTTGCCTTTTTGCATGCGCGGCTCCCTAGAGACGGGCTTTAATACACGAAGGGGTTTGGCACGTCCATGTGTGTGGAGCATGCCGCATCAAGTGTGAGACGTAGAGCAATATTTACGGTGGAAGTGCCTTGCGGGAGCATCGACCGTTTTCACCGCGTGCTGCCCATGCCGCGACCGCGCGTTCAAGGCGCCTGACGTGATCGGTGGGCGACCAGCAACTCCTCGCCATCGGCGTTACGCCACGCTCCCCGCTGCATGGCCGGACGCCCACGCCCACTGGAAGTTGTAACCGCCCAGCCAGCCTGTGACATCCAGCACCTCACCGACGAAGTACAGGCCCGCCACTAGACGCGACTCCATGGTCGCACTGGAGACTTGGTGGGTATCGACCCCGCCCAGGGTGACTTCAGCCGTCCGGTAGCCTTCGGTGCCGCTGGCGATCAGCGGAAAGCTGCCGAGCAGGTCGGCGGCGGCTTTCAGCTGCGGCGGATCCAGCTGCCGCACCGGCTTGTCTGGCAGCCATATCTCGCACAAGCGTTGTGCAAACCGTTTCGGCAGCACGTCGGCCAGCACGTCGGCCAGCACGTTGCGCAGCTCGGTGGCGCCGCGTTGCTGCTTTTGTTCGCGCAGCCATGTCGCTGCATCGCGACCGGGCAGCAGATCCAGCCGCAAGTCGTCGCCCGGCTGCCAATACGAGGAAATCTGCAGGATCGCCGGGCCGCTGACCCCGCGATGGGTGAGCAGCATGAAATTGCGAAAGCTGACCCCATTGCACTGCGCCTGGACCGGCAACGCCAGCCCGGACAACGCTTGCAGACGCTCCTGATGCGTGCCGCTCAGCGTGAGTGGCACCAGCCCGGCGCGGGTGGGCACTAGCGCATGGCCAAACTGCTTGGCCAAGGTATAGCCGAAGCCGCTGGCCCCCATGCTGGGGATCGACAGCCCCCCGGTTGCCACGATCAACGACTGCGCCTGCACGCCTCCCTGGCTGGTCTGGACCTCGAAGCCCTCGCTGCCGCGCTGGACCGACAGCACATCGCACTGGGTGCGGATCTGCGCGCCGGCCGCATCGCATTCGTCCAGCAGCATGCGCACGATCTGCTTGGAGGAGATGTCGCAGAACAACTGGCCCAGCTCTTTCTCGTGATAGGCGATGGCATGACGTTGGACCATCTCTACAAAATCCGCCGGGCTGTAGCGCGCCAGTGCGGATTTGCAGAAATGCCGATTGGCCGAAATGAAGTTGCCAGGGGTGGTGCCGGTGTTGGTGAAATTGCAACGCCCGCCACCGGACATCAGGATCTTCTTGCCGACCTTGTTGGCATGATCGATCACCAGCACCTTGCGGCCGCGCTGGCCGGCAGTAAGGGCGCTCATCAGTCCGGCAGCGCCGGCGCCGATGACCAGCACGTCGCAACGCATGCTCATTCGGCCGGGGCTTGCCGCACCATCGGGGTCAGGGTGACGCTGCCGTGGTCGGCCAGCATCTGCACTTCGCCGTCCTGAATGATCACGGCGAAACGCATGCCGCGCTGGATCAGTGCGCCAAGCGCTTCGGTGGCCTGCGAGTCGAGCTCAATCACGCGCAGATTGCGGTACCGGCCCATGGCGTTGGCGTGTTTCTTCCACCAGGTTTCGGTGGCCTGGCCGCCGTAGCCGATCACTACCGCCTCGCGCGAGCGATTGCAGGCCTTGCGCACGCGGCTTTCGTCAGGCTGGCCGAGGTCGATCCACAGATCCGGATCGCCGGTGTAGTCGCGGCGCCATAGGTCCGGCTCGTCGTCGTTACTCAGGCCACGGCCGAATTCCAGACGGTCGTCGGCAAACAGCGCGAACGCCAGCAGCCGCACCATCAGGCGCTCGTCGGTCTCGGAAGGGTGCTGGGCCAGGGTCAGCGAATGGTTGGCGTAATAGCCGCGGTCCATGTCGCTGATCTGAAGTTCCGCCCTGCGGACGGTGGCGGTGAGGGCCATCTGGATGCCGGTTGCAAAGGGCGCTCATGATACGCGCCCGGTTCATGCGCCGGTTGTCGCCGCGTCTGGCGGGAGTGCGTCGTCGGCCGTGTCTGGGCCGGCTGACACCCGGTTGGTAGTAGGACCATGGGCGGGGAGGGCCTGGCTCAGAGGGCGTTGGCCGCAAGGGTCACGGCGGGGCGACAGGCGCTGAGGCGCGGGCCAGGACATCGCGGACTACGGCCGGGCAGGTGTCGGTGACGCCCCCCATGATCTGCGCAGTTGTGGGGGCGCCAGGCGTTGTCATCCGGCCAATTGGGATGGGGGCAGTCCCGACAGACCGTCGGATTGGACCCGACTGTAAAAGATTTGACGCAGGGTGTCGCTTTTTGCAGAAAACACGAGTACTGTGCACGCACTGTGTTTGCAAGGGTCACCGTGAATCGTGGCCTGGTGCAGCCGGATCGTTACAGATCTCGCTTCATCGTTCCGCTTTACCAACGCCTGCAACTCAGTCTCAGCTCCGGCTTTTCGGACGCTGCGATTTATCCATCAATAGTTCAGGAGTTAGTAAAATGTCAGACGCATCACGTCAGAGCGGTACCGTGAAGTGGTTCAACGATGCCAAGGGCTTCGGCTTCATCACCCCGGAAAGCGGCCCGGACCTGTTCGTGCACTTCCGTGCCATCCAGGGCACCGGCTTCAAGTCGCTGCAGGAAGGCCAGAAGGTCACCTTCGTCGCCGTGCAGGGCCAGAAGGGCATGCAGGCTGACCAGGTGCAGGCGGTCTAAGTCCGTCTGCAACCGTAGGGTTGCCAAAAACGCCGGTTGCGCAAGCGACTGGCGTTTTTTATTGCCTGCAAGACAGGCGGTTAGCCTCGCTGGAGCGTTTACCTGGCGCTGCTTGCGCACAGCGACGACGCCTGGATCGGTAGGATGTGCGCTTTCCGCGCGCAGCCATCTCATGATCACTGTTCACCATCTCAATAATTCCCGTTCCCAGCGCGTGCTGTGGCTGCTGGAAGAACTGGCGCTGCCTTATCAAATTGTGCGCCATGAGCGCGACCCCAAGACCATGCTGGCGCCACCGGCGCTGCGCGCGATCCATCCGCTGGGCAAGTCGCCGGTGCTCGTCGATGGCGATCTGGTGGTGGCCGAGTCGGGGGCGATCCTGGAATACCTGACCGAGCGCTACGACACCGAGTGCGCACTGTCGCCGTCGCCGCGGCCGCTGGATTCGCCCGAGCGCCTGCAGTTCCGCTATTGGATGCATTACGCCGAAGGCTCGGCGATGCCACCGTTGCTGATGACGCTGATCTTCGGTCGCATCCGCAGCGCGCCGATGCCGTTCTTCGCCAAGCCCATCGCGCGTGCGATCGTGGACAAGGCGATGTCGGGCTTCGTCGGGCCGCAGCTCACCTTGCATCTGAACTGGATGGAGCAGTCGTTGCAGGCCGGCAACTGGTTCGCTGGCGAACGCTTTACCGCCGCCGACATCCAGATGAGCTTCCCGGTACAGGCCGCTGCTGCACGCGGCGGCGGTCTGGAGAAATACCCGCGTCTGCACGCGTTTCTGGAACGGATCCAGGCGCGTCCGGCGTATCAGGCTGCGCTGAAGAAGGGCGGCCCGTTCGAACTGATGGGAAGCAAGCCGGTCAAGTGATGGTATCGGGGAGCAGGGAGCGGGATGCGAGCGAAGGTGGGCGGGACTGTGTTTCGCCCGCCGCCTGCCGCTACGACATACCGGCTCTCATCGCGATGCATTCGCTCATCCCGGATCCGACTGGCTACCCAGCGATACCGACGTCCGCATCGCCGGGTAGCCAGTCGTTCGCGGCAGGCACTCAATCACGTCAGGGCGGATTGCGGCTCAAGGCGCCCGGCACTGGCGCACAAACTGCAGCGTATCGCTCAGCACCTGCGAGCGCTCGGGAGATTTGCGCAGCGCCAGCAGGATGCCGAGATGGCCCATGCCCGGGTAGACCTTCAGTTCGGCGCTGCCGCCTTCGCGCTTGAGCGCCTGCTGCAGCGAGATGCTGTTTTGTAGTTCGACCACGCGGTCGGCATCGCCATGCAGCAGCAACATGGGCGGTTCGTCGCCACCGACGTAGCGCACCGGTTGCGATTGCCGTTGCGCTGCCGGCGCATCGCCGAAGATTTCGACCAATTCGGGATCGGTCATCGGCATGAAGTCGTATGGCCCGGCCAGGCCCACCACGCTGCACAGCTGGTGGGGTTTGAGGCCCTGCGCCTGCAGCCAGCGGGCATCGGTGCCAAGCAACGCGGCCATATGCGCGCCTGCCGAATGGCCCATTACCGCGAGCCGGTTCGGGTTGCCGCCGTACTCGTGCGCATGGCGGTAGCTCCAAGCGGTGGCGCCCGCCGCGTCGGACATGAACCCATGCAACCCGACCTGCGGATATTTGCGGTAATCGGCCACCATCGCCACCACGCCCTGGCGCGCAAGTGCGCGGCCCACCCAGCGATAGTTGGCGCGTGAACCGCGCTTCCAGGTGCCGCCGTAGAAGAACACCACCATTGGCGCGTCGACTGCACCGCGCGGCTGGTAGACATCCAGCGCCAGGCCGTGTGCGGGATCGAACACCTGGTCGCGATGCTCGACGATGCCCGATCGGCCGGATGCAGCATTGATGCCCCCAAAGAAGACGCTGCTGCAGGCCGTCATGGTCAACGAACCGAGCAACAGGATGGCAGGACGGAACCAGCGGGAAGCGCGCGAGGGCATGGGCAATATCGTTAGGTGGGCGGGAAGGGGTATCAGGTACGGACGCAACAGGCTGGCAAGTGCAGACGAGACTGTGGCGAGCCGGCAACGTTCGCCGCTATCTGGTTCGCATCCGATCTGCAGCCGGCGGCTATTAGCGGCTATCGCACGTCGCAAGCATGTGCAGGACGAGCCCGCTCGGCACACGCCAATCGAATGAAGATACGGTGCGCGGGCAGCGCCGGATGCGGTATCGCCCATGCCAGGTTCACTGCCGGTGGCCTAGGCTTGCCGGCATGACACACCTGCGCTTCGATAATCGTCTGCGTCAACAGCTGCCTGGCGACCCGAAAGAGGGTTCGCGCCGGCGCGAGGTGAGCGCTGCTTGGTCAGCAGTCCTGCCGACGCCGGTCGCTGCTCCGTCCCTGATCGCGCATTCGGCGGAGATGGCGCAGGTGCTGGGCCTGGATGCGGCCGAGATCGCCAGTGCGCAGTTCGCCCAGGTGTTCGGCGGCAATGCGCTGTACCCGGGAATGCAGCCTTGGGCGGTCAACTACGGTGGGCACCAATTCGGGCACTGGGCCGGGCAGCTTGGCGACGGGCGGGCGATCTCGCTAGGTGAGGCGATCGGAACCGACGGCGGTCGCTACGAATTGCAACTCAAGGGCGCCGGCCCGACGCCGTATTCGCGCGGCGCCGATGGGCGCGCCGTGTTGCGCTCGTCGATCCGCGAATTCCTGTGCAGCGAGGCCATGCATCATCTGGGCGTGCCGACCACGCGTGCCTTGAGCCTGGTCGGCACCGGCGATGCGGTGGTGCGCGACATGTTCTACGACGGCCACCCGCAACGCGAGCCGGGCGCGATCGTATGCCGGGTGGCGCCCTCGTTCATCCGCTTCGGCAACTTCGAATTGCCCAGCGCACGCGGCGATATCGCCTTGCTGCGGCAGTGGGTGGATTTCACCATCGTCCGCGATTTCCCGGCGTTGGCCGGTGCCGGCGAGGCGCTCTACGCCGGCTGGTTTGCGCAGGTCTGCGAGCGCACCGCAGTGATGGTGGCGCACTGGATGCGGGTCGGGTTCGTGCATGGGGTGATGAATACCGACAACATGTCCATCCTCGGTTTGACCATCGACTATGGCCCGTATGGCTGGGTCGACGACTACGACCCGGACTGGACGCCCAATACCACCGACGCGCAGGGGCGGCGCTATCGCTTCGGCACCCAGCCGCAAGTGGCCTACTGGAACCTGGGCCGGCTTGCCCAGGCGCTGGCGCCGCTGTTTCCCGACCAGGCCCCGCTGCAACACGGGCTGGACCGTTTTCGCGATACCTACCTGGCGTGCGACCGGCACGATACCGCTGCCAAGCTGGGGTTGGCAGAGTGTCGCGACGAGGATCTGCAGTTGATCGACGCGCTGCGCGCACTGATGCGCGAATCCGAGATGGACATGACGCTGACCTTCCGTGGCCTGATCGACCTGTCGCCCGACCATCCGGACCCCGCGCAGCTGCGCGAGGCCTTTTACGACGAAGACAAACGCGTTGCGGATGCGCCGCAGCTGCAGCAATGGCTGCAGCGCTACGCCGCGCGCCTGCAGCAGGATCCACTGCCGCCGGACGCGCGACGCGCGCGCATGCGCCTGGCCAACCCGCGCTATGTGTTGCGCAATTATCTGGCGCAGCAGGCGATCGACCGTGCCGAACAGGGCGACCCGTCCGGGGTGCAGGAGTTGCTGGAGGTCATGCGCCACCCATACGACGATCAGCCCGGGCGCGATGCATTTGCGGCGCGGCGGCCGGAATGGGCACGCGATCGCGCTGGGTGTTCGATGCTGTCGTGCAGTTCCTGACGCGCTCAGATGCAGGTATGCCGTAAATCCGGCGTGGATGGCGTACGCAGCCTAGAATAGGCGCAACCCCACCGGCCACCATGCCACCGCCCTCATGACTGACTGCAGCCGCTGCGCCGGCACCAATACTTCCGGACCCAACCATTGGCCGGAGCGCATTCGCGACATCGTCGATTTCCCCAAGCCGGGCATCGTCTTCAAGGACATTACTCCGTTGCTGTCCGATGGCCCGGATTTCGCTTCTGCGCTGGACGAAATGGCGCAGCCGTGGCGGACCACGCCGCTGGATGCGGTGCTGGGGATCGAGTCGCGCGGTTTCATTCTGGGGGCGGCGCTGGCGCGCGAACTGCGGACCGGCTTCGTACCGGTGCGCAAGCCGGGCAAGCTGCCGGGGCGCACGCTGATCCAGGAATATGCGCTGGAATACGGCACCGATCGCATTGAAATGCATGAGGATGCGCTGCCGCGGGGCGCGCGCGTGCTGATTGTCGACGACGTGCTGGCCACCGGCGGCACGCTGCGTGCGGCCTTGGGACTTGCTGCCCAACTCGAACTTGAAGTCGTTGGCGCAGCCGTGCTGGTGGAGTTGCAGGGACTGCAGGGTCGCCAGAAATGGGCGAACGATGTACCGCTGTTGGCGACGCTTTCTTACTGAGTCCAAGCTCTGGAAGCGACCCTGGGTGCGTGGCAGCGCCTGCATCCAGGATTGCTCCTGCTGAACATCGGCGGCCGGCACGACGCCGGCCGCGCTGCGTTCAGAGCTTGCTGACCCGAAACCGGCGTCCCTTGATCTTGCCTGCGTGCAAGTGTGCCAACGCCTTGGCGACCTGCGCGCGGGCAATGGCCACGTAGGAGCGGGTAGGGTAGATGGCGATCTTGCCGATTGCCGCGCCCGAGAGCCCGGCTTCGCCGGTCAGGGCGCCCAGGATGTCGCCGGCGCGCAGCTTGTCGGTCTTGCCGCCGTCGATGCGCAAGGTGGTCATTGCCGCCTGCGGCAGTTGCGCCGGACGCGCAGTGGCCAGCGGTGCACGCGACCATTTCAACGGCTGGCCTTGTTCGGTTTCCAATGCCTGCGCGCGGGCGGTTTCGCGCGGGGCAACCAGGCTCAGCGCCAGCCCGTGCTTGCCGGCGCGTGCGGTACGGCCAATGCGGTGGCGATAGGTTTCGGTATCGGTGGGCAGCTCGTAGTTGACCACGGCGGAAAGGTCTTCCACGTCCAGCCCGCGTGCGGCCACGTCGCTGGCCACCAGGACGTTGCAGCTGCGGTTGACGAAGCGCACCAGCACTTCGTCACGGTCGCGCTGTTCCATGTCGCCATGCAAGGCAAGTGCAGAGAAGCCGAATTCCTGCAGCGAACCCGCCACCTCGTCCACTTCCTTGCGGGTATTGCAGAACACCACGCTGGATTCGGGATTGAAGCGCAGCAGCAGGCCGGCGACGGCCTTTTGCCGATAGGTCGGGTCGACCTCGAAGAACTGCTGATCGATCTCCGGTGCGCTATCGGCGCCTTCCACGGTGATCTCGACGGGCTCTTTCAACAGCTCGCGTGCGAGCGTGCGGATGCTGTCCGGAAACGTGGCCGAAAACAGCAGGCTCTGACGATGTTTGTCGCAACGGCTGGCGATCTCGCGGATGGGTTCTTCGAAGCCCATGTCGAGCATGAGGTCGGCCTCGTCCAGCACCAGCGTGCGCACGCCGCCCAGGTGCAGGGCGCGTTTGCGGGCCAGCTCCTGGATGCGCCCGGGCGTACCGACCACCACTTGCGGGTCGTGCGCTTCCAGCGAGGCCAGCTGCGGCCCGAGCGGCATGCCGCCGGTGAGCACCACCAGCTTCATGTTGGGGATACCGGTGGCGAGCTTGCGCAGCTGCTTGCCGACCTGGTCGGCCAATTCGCGGGTGGGGCAGAGCACCAGCGCCTGTGCGCGGGTGAGCGCGGGGTCTAGCTTTTGCAGCAGGCCCAGTCCGAACGCGGCGGTCTTGCCGCTGCCGGTCGGCGCCTGCGCGATGACATCGAGCCCCTGCAGGATCGGCGGCAGGCTCTGCGCCTGGATGGGAGTCAAAACGGTGTAGCCAAGGGCGTCGATGCCGGGGGCCAGGGCCGGCGACAGCGGCAGCGCGGAGAATTCGTTCATGGCGCATTTTAGCGGGAATCGGGAGTGGGGAATCGGGAATCGGGAATCGCAGCGGCAAGGGCGTTTCCATTCCCGATTCACCATTCCCGATTCCCGTACAATTGGCCCATGCCTTTAATCACTCTGCAAAGCGTCGACTACAGCGTCGGCGGCCCCTTGTTGCTGGAAAAAACCGACCTCGCAATCGAGCCGGGCGAGCGTATCGCCTTGATCGGCCGCAATGGCGCCGGCAAATCGACCTTGATGAAATTGATCGCCGGCGAGCTCAAGCCCGACGATGGCGAAGTGCGCGTGCAACAGGGTGTGCGTATCGCGCGGCTGGAGCAGGAGGTGCCGCAGGGGACCGGCGGCAGCGTGTTCGACGTGGTGGCCGATGGTCTGGGCGAGTTGGGCCATTGGCTGGCCGAATTCCATCAGCTCAGCCATGCCGATGTGTTCGACGCCGATGCGTTCGGCAAGGTGCAGGCCAAGATCGATGCGGCCGACGGGTGGGCGCTGGATCAACGCGTCGCCGAGACGCTGACCAAGCTGGAACTGGATGGCGATGCGGAGTTCGCGCGGCTGTCCGGTGGCATGAAGCGCCGCGTGTTGTTGGCGCGTTCGCTGGTGTCCTCGCCGGATGTGCTGCTGCTGGACGAACCGACCAACCATCTGGATATCGAAGCCATCGACTGGCTGGAAACCTTCTTGAAGGGCTGGAGCGGCAGCGTGCTGTTCGTTACCCACGACCGGCGCTTCCTGCGCGCGTTGGCCACCCGCATCGTTGAAATCGATCGCGGCCAGGTCACCAGCTGGCCAGGCGACTGGGCCAACTACGAGCGACGCCGCGAGGAACGGCTCAATGCTCAGGCGCAGGAGAATGCGCGCTTCGACAAGTTGCTGGCACAGGAAGAGATCTGGATCCGTCAGGGCATCAAGGCCCGGCGCACCCGCGACGAGGGCCGCGTGCGGCGTCTGGAATCGATGCGCAACGAGCGTGTGCAGCGCCGCGAGCTCACCGGCAATGTGCGCATGGAGGTCTCGCAAGGCGAGGCGTCCGGCAAGAAGGTGATCGAGGCCAAGGAGGTTGGCTTCGCGTTCGGTGCGCGCACGATGGTCAAGGATTTTTCCACCATCATCCAGCGTGGCGACCGCATCGGCCTGATTGGCCCCAATGGCAGCGGCAAGACCACCTTGCTCAAGCTGTTGCTGGGCGATCTGCAGCCGCAGCAGGGCGAAATCCGCATCGGCACCAATCTGCAGATTGCGTATTTCGACCAATACCGTTCCACCCTGCGCGAAGACTGGAGCGCGATCGAAAACGTGGCCGAGGGCCGCGATTTCCTGGAAATCAACGGAAAGCGCAAGCACGTGCATGCCTATCTGCAGGATTTCCTGTTCACGCCCGAGCGCGCCCGCGCGCCGATCACGCGCCTGTCCGGCGGCGAGCGCAATCGCCTGTTGCTGGCACGTCTGTTCGCGCAGCCGTCCAACCTGCTGGTGATGGACGAACCGACCAACGACCTGGACGTGGAAACGTTGGAGCTGCTGGAGGAATTGCTGGGCGAATACACCGGCACCTTGCTGCTGGTCAGCCATGACCGCGACTTCCTCGACAACGTGGTGACCTCCACGCTGGTGATGGAGGGCGACGGCCTGATTGGCGATTACATCGGCGGTTACAGCGATTCGCTGCGCCAGCGCCGTACGCCGATGGGCAATGCGATGGCGGTGGCCAAGGCGTCGGCTACCGCGGTGGCGACCGCGCCCGTGGCTGCAGTGCCGGCGGACGCTGCTGCCAAGCGCAAGCTCAGCTACAAGGATGCACGCGAGCTGGAGCAGCTCCCAGCCCTGATCGAGACGCTGGAGCAGCAAGTCGCCACGCTCACTGAGGCAATGAACGAGCCGGCCTTCTATCAGCGCGACAGTGCAGCGATGGCGGCCCACACCACAGCATTGGGCGATGCGCAAAAGCAACTGGATGCGGCGTACGCGCGCTGGAGCGAGCTGGATAGTTGATCTTTGGCCGGCACGCTAACGCGTGGCGCTCTGGCGCTGGGCAGGGCGATGGTGGTGTGCGATCGCGCCCAGGCGCAGATGGATGCGGGTATGCAGCGATCCGTGTTCGCCAGAAATACCATCGCTGACCGCCAGCGCCGCACGGTACCTACCAAACATCGCAAGCGCGCATCAGGTCTGCGGCGGCATGCATGAAGCCAGGGCTTCTGCAATGGGCGTGGCGCCGGTGCCAGGCGTGTCCGCTCGGGCCGGCTGCGCAGGCGTTCTGCTGGCTGCTCTCAGTCGCAGGCGCTTGCGGGCGCAACGAACGCCGCAAAGGTCAACCCGCGTGATGCCCAGGCGTTGGCGACTTCATCGAGGATGTCCAGCAAGGTGTCGCGGTCGTTGGGTGCCGTGCTGGCCAGCGCCTGGGCGCCGTCGATGAGCAGTGCATAGCCATCTGGCGAAGGCAGCCACGCCAGGTCGCGCAGGGCATCGCTGAGCGCGTCCCAGTTGCGGCCGAAGCTGGCCGGGAAATCCAGTTGCGTGGCCAGGCGCATCAGTAGCATGCGTTTGTCGCTGCAGGTGGTCAGATCCACGCGCAAGATGCGTAAGCCGGCATCGCGCGCGAGCGCGGCCATGGTGTCCAGATCGTCGGTCTCGGCCTGATACACACCCGATTGCTGCGGATCGGACAGATCCAGCGCGAAGTCGCCAGCGCTCATGGTGCCTGGTCCGGGGTCGGGCCATCGAAGGCTTTGAAGCTCTGGTAATGATCGTCGCTGTAATACCACGCCTCGGGCGGGGTGCCGCCGGTGACGATGCGCCGCGCGCCGCGATCCGGGCTGCCGGGGGTATCGACAGTGTATTCGCGATAATAGCCGCGCGGGCGCTCGGGCAGGCGATGCTCGCGGTTGCCGAACACGCCGCCATCCTGCGGATGTGGAAACGGGCCGCCGCGCTGGATCAGCACGATGGTGGCCATTGCCTCGGTCGGCAGAAAGGCGGGCAGACGCGGCACCTCGCGCGTCGGTGCGGACGCAGCGATCGGTGCATTGAGTTGCGGCGCGAACTGCGGCTTGGGCGCCTGCATCGCGCGCATGCCCCACAGGCCGGCAACGAGCAGCGCGATGGCGACAATGAGCAAAGCGGGCTTGCGCATGAAGACGGTCCGACGGTGGGTACGGCAGAGCAAGTATGCCGGTGCGCGACTGTGTCGACTTTGAACGTGGCCGGCACCGGGACGGTTCACGCCCAAGTAACCGGGACATGGTGCAAGGTGTGCGACGAACGTCGTGCGGCATGCGATGGGATGAAGTTTCCCTGCCACCACCCTTGGTAAGCGCTGCCGCCGTCCTTACCATCTACCCCGCAACGCCCGGTCTTCGCCGGGCGGCAAGTCCAGGAGATACGCATGGCTTACACCCTTCCGCAGTTGCCCTACGCCTACGACGCGCTGGAACCGAACATCGATGCGCAGACGATGGAAATCCATCACACCAAGCATCACCAGACCTATATCAACAACGTCAATGCGGCGCTGGAAGGGACCGAGTACGCCGATCTGCCGATCGAAGAACTGGTCTCCAAGCTGAAGAGCCTGCCGGAAAACCTGCAGGGCCCGGTGCGCAACAACGGCGGCGGCCACGCCAACCACTCCCTGTTCTGGACCGTGCTGTCGCCCAACGGTGGCGGCGAGCCCAAGGGCGAGGTCGCCAAGGCGATCGACAAGGATCTCGGCGGCTTCGAGAAGTTCAAGGAAGCCTTCACCAAGGCCGCCGTCAGCCGCTTCGGCTCCGGTTGGGCGTGGTTGAGCGTGACCCCAGACAAAAAGCTGGTGGTGGAAAGTACCGCCAACCAGGACAGCCCGCTGTTCGAAGGCAACACTCCGATCCTGGGTCTGGACGTGTGGGAACATGCGTACTACCTGAAGTACCAGAACCGTCGCCCGGAATACATTGGCGCGTTCTACAACGCCGTCAATTGGGAAGAAGTCGAGCGCCGCTACCACGCAGCGATCGCCTGAGGTGCTGCATCGGCGCTAGGCGCTGCTTAGTGCTGTCACAGCGGCACCCAACGCACAAGGCCGGGAGCGATCCCGGCCTTGTGCGTTACTGCGCCGTATGTAGGAGCGACCCCGGTCGCGAGGGGTCTTGCAGGGAACGCTCCTCGCGCTCTGGCGCGCTCCTACATTTGCGGCGCGGATTGGCCTGGTATCGAATTGAAAGCACAAGGCCGGGAGCGATCCCGGCCTTGTGCGTTTATTGCGCCGTGTGGGAGCGATCCCGGTCGCGAGAGGCTTTGCAAGGAACGCTCCTCGCGCTCGGGCGCGCTCCTACGTTGTGCAGGCGTCGATTAGAACCCGGGGTGGGGGCGATCAGAACTTGGCGTCGAACTCGCGGGCGTAGCCGGTGTTGACGATGACCTTTTGCAATGCATCGCTGATCTTGATGTTGCCGGCCACGATCTGCTGCGTCTCAGGGCCCATGTTGTCCATGCGCGGCGGGGTGGCGCCCTTGTAGTCGCAGACGCGGCCACCGGCCTCGCGCACCAGCAACACACCAGCGGCGATGTCCCAGGCTTTGACCCCCGCTTCGAAATAGGCATCGGCGCGGCCGCAGGCGACATACGCCAGGTCCAGCGCCGCCGAGCCGGTGCGTCGCACGTCTTCGGCCTGCACCAGCAGCGCATCCACGCACTTGAGCTGTGCACTGGCGCGCGCGCGTTCGCGCGGCGGAAAGCCGGTGTGGACCATGGCCCCTTCCAGATCCTTGCGCTCTGCAATGCGGATGCGGCGATCGTTGAGCACCGCGCCGGCGCCGCGGCTGGCGGTGAACAACTCGTTGCGCAACGGGTCGAAGATCACCGCATCGGTCGGTTCGCCGTTTTCCACCAGTGCGATGGACACGCAGTAATGCGGGAAACCGCGCAAATAATTGCTGGTGCCGTCCAGCGGATCGATGACCCAGGTGTAGCGGCCACTCTTGCCGCCCTGCACGCCGCCTTCTTCGCCGAACACGGCGTATTCGGGGTAGCCGCGCTTGAGTTCCTTGATGATGACCTTCTCGGCATCGGCATCGACTTCGCTGGCGTAGTCCATGCGGCCTTTCTGCACCACATTGAGCGCATCGAGCTTGTTGATACCGCGCAACAGCACATTGCCAGCGAGGCGGGCGGCTTTGACCATGACGGTGACGGCGGGTTTCTGCATGGTTAAAGCTCCCGTGAAGGCAGAATCGGACAATGGCGAAGGTAAAAGAGCGGTCCGGCGCGAAAGCCGGCCGCGCAGTTTACCATCTACGGCCGAACAGCTTCCCAATCTCCGTTCATGTCCGTCAGCCAGCGCATCCGATTTGTTCTTGTGGGGACCCAGCATCCAGGCAACATCGGTGCTGCGGCGCGTGCGATGAAGACCATGGGGGTCTCGCGCCTGGTGCTGGTGGCACCCGAGCGCGCGCTCGATGAAGATGCCTACCGGCGCTCGGCCGGCGCCGAAGACGTGCTGAGCCAGGCGCCGATCTTCGCGACGCTGGGCGAAGCGGTGGCCGACTGCACGCTGGTGATTGGCTGCACTGCGCGCGCGCGCCGGGTCGCGTTGGAAGAACTATTGCCGGATAAGGGCGCGCAGCGTGCGCTCGCCAAGGCGGGCGAGCCGGCCGAGGTGGCCTTCGTGTTCGGCCGCGAGCGCACCGGTCTGACCAACGATGAGCTGCAGCTGTGCCACGCCGCGGTCCATATCCCCTCCGATCCGCAGTTCAGTTCGCTGAATCTGGCTGCGGCCGTGCAGGTGCTGGCGTATGAAGTACGACTGGCGCAACTGGCGGTAGGCGAGGCCGAACCCGCTCCGGCAGCGGCTTCCGGCTTGCGCGACGGACCGGCCAGCCACGCACAGCTGGAAGGGATGTTTGGCCAGCTGGGCGACACGCTGGACGAGATCGACTTCCACAAGGGCCGTGCGCCGGAGTCGGCGATGCGCAAGTTGCGCCGGTTGTTGCTGCGCGCGGAGATGACCGAGCAGGAGGTGCGACTGATTCGCGGCATCCTGTCCGATGCGCAGCGCATGGCCATGCTTGCCAGGCAGGCCGGAAACTGACGTCTGTCACATCTTCGAAGATTCGGCTAGGCTGTCCGCGGCTCTAGGGGAGTGTCCGTTTTGCGCGGTCTACGATGGTGTCTGATTGCCTGCTGGCTGATTGCCGGGGCGGGCTTGGCCGTGACGGCTGCGGCAGCGCCTTCCTCGGTCCTGGTGCTTGGACGGATCAGCGATGATCCCGCCAGCCATTACGAGCAGCTCAAGCCCCTGCTGGATTACGTGGTGCCGCGCATGCGCGAGGTCGGGATCCGCCGCGGCGAAATCCTGATGGCGCCCGATGCGCGCCAGATGTCCAGCTATCTGCGGCGTGGGCGGGTCGATTGGGTCAGCGAGACGACCGGTGCGGCGATGCTGCTGGAACAGCGCGGCAGCGCGCACCCCTTGCTCATGACCGAGCGTGGCGGGCTGCGCGACTTCCACACGCTGTTCTTCGTGCGCCGCGACAGCCCGATCCATTCGCTGTCGCAGTTGCGCGGCCACACCCTGGCATTGCAGAACGCCTCGTCCACCAGCGGCTACCTGCTACCGATGCTCGAACTGCTGCGCAACGGCATCGCGTGCGATGTGCTGCTGTCGGCCGACGACACCCCGGCGCGCGGATCGGCCGGCTATCTGATGGTGGGGTCGAAATTGAACGTGGCCGCGTTCGTGCACAAACACCTGATCGACGTGGGCGCGCTCAGCAACGTCGATTGGGACGACGAACGCCACATGCCACCGGTGTTCAAGCGCGACTTCCGCATCGTGCACCGCACTGCGCCAGTGCCGCGCGCGGTGGAAATGGTGCGCGCAGGAATGGACCCGGCCGTGGAGCAGCGTCTGCGGGTGGTGTTGCTGCAGGCTGCCTCCGACCCCAAGGCGGGCCCGGCGCTGAAGCGCTTTTTCGATACCACCGGGTTCCGTCCGCTGGATCCCACTAGCCGCCGACGTCTGCAGGAGTTGAGCGCGGGCGTGCAACGCGTCAGGGATCACGTGGAATGACTCAGGTGCGCTTCGGCTTGCAGGCACGCTTTCTCTTGGTGATGGCGCTGACGCTGCTGCTGGTCGGTGCGATTCTGGCTTCGCTGCTGCAGCGACAAAGCGCGATGCAGCGCGAAGTGCGCGGCTTGAGTGCGCAAATCCTGCACGAGCTGTTCGATCGTAGCCTGCGCACGCGCGGCGAAACGCTGGCGACCGAACTGGCTTCCGGATTGGCCAACCCCTTGTATTACTCGGATCTGGGCGCGGTGGGGGCGCTGGTGCGCAATGCCTCGCGCCAGCAGGTGGTGAGCTACGTACTGGTGTTCGACCGCCATGGCCGGCTGGTGCATGACGGCACGCCGTCCCTGCAGCGTTACGGGCAGGCCATGACCGATCCGCTCGCCGCCAAGGCGCTGGCGGCGCAGGCGATGGTGTTGCAGTCCTCGCCGGAGGTGCTGGATGTGACGGTGCCGATCAAGATCGGCGACCAGCGCATCGGTGGGGTGCGCGTGGGCATGTCGCGCGAGCGGGTGCGCAAGATCGAATCCGGCGCCAATCTCACCCTGGTGCAGAACCTCAACGCCATCGGCAAGCGCGATCTGGGCTGGTTGCTGGTCCTGCTGGCCGCGCTGGTCGGGCTGGGCGTGTTGCTGGCCATCTACGTGCAGCGCACGCTGGTGGCGCCGATTCGGTTGCTGGCGGCGGCGGCAAAGCAGATCGAACGGGGCGACTACGCGGTGCAACTGCCGCCGCATCCGCGCAACGACGAGATCGGCGAGCTGATTTCCGCGTTCGGGCGCATGAGCGAAAGCATCGCCCGGCACGACCGCGAAGTGCGGCATATGGCCTACACCGACGCGTTGACCGGGCTGACCAACCGGCTAGGCTTTCGCGAGGGTCTGGATCATCTGCTCCACACCGCGCGCAGCACCGACAGCAAGCTGGCCTTGCTGTTCGCCGATATCGACGACTTCAAACGCGTCAACGACACGCTTGGCCATGAGGCCGGCGACGAAGCCTTGCTGCAGTTCGCCAGCCGCATCAGCCGCGCAGTTGCCGCGCTGGGCGGCGACGATGCGATTCTGGCGCGCTTCGGCGGGGATGAGTTCGTGATCCTGCTGCAAAGCGGCGATGTCAGCCTGCTGGCGGCGCAACTGGCCGACCGGCTGGTGCACGAACTGAGCCGGCCGTTGAACGTGCAGGGCCGCGAAGTGTTCCTGGGGACCTCGATCGGTATCACGCTGTTCCCCGATGACGCGCGCGATGCCACCGCGCTGCTGAAGAATGGCGACATCGCCATGTACCAGGCCAAGGTGGCCGGCAAGAACTGCCATCGCTTCTATAGCCGCGCCGCCGATCACGCGGTGGAGCGCCGCGTGCACATGGAGCACGAATTGCGCGGGGCCTGGGAACGCGACGAGCTGCGTCTGGTCTACCAGCCGATCTACCGCACCAGCGACCGGGTGCTGGTGGGGGTGGAGGTGCTGCTGCGCTGGCAGCATCCGGCGCTGGGAACGATTGCGCCGTCCACCTTTATCGATATTGCCGAGCAGAGCGGCCTGATCGAGGTGATCGGCCCCAAGGTACTGCGCGCGGCCTGCCTGGAGGCGGCGCAGTGGCCAGTGGTGGGCGAGGGCCTGTTCGTGTCGGTCAACGTTTCGCCGCGGCAACTGCGCAGCGGTGCGCTGATCGACACCGTGGCCGGGTGCCTGGCCGAGTCGGGGCTGCCTGCCGCTCGCCTGCATCTGGAGCTGACCGAGACCGCCGTGATCGGCGACGAGATGATGGCTGCCAGCCTGCTCGATCAACTCCATCGCACCGGCGTGAAGGTGTGGCTGGACGATTTCGGTACCGGCTTCTCCGGCTTGAGCCATTTGCGTCAGGTGCCGGTGGACGGGGTCAAGATCGACAAGAGTTTCATTGCCGACCTGCAGCGCGACCCGGACGATCTGGCGCTGACCACCGCGATCATCAACATGGCGCACTCGCTGGGAATCACCGTGGTTGCCGAAGGCATCGAGCAGGAAGCGCAGTTCAATCTATTGCGCGAGCGCGGTTGCGACCTGGGGCAGGGCTATTGGTTCAGCAGGCCGTTGAGCCCGGCCGACATGGTCAAGCTGATCGCTGCAGGGTGAGTGCCGTCGGAGCGCGCCTGAGCGCAACGGGCTTTCCTGGTAAAGCTTCATCGCGCCCGGGTGCGCTCCTACGAAGCGCGTGTCTGGGTCGTTGCAGCGGTCATCGCCGGGGACTTCGCGCAGTGCCCGATAACAGCGTAGGAGCGCACCTGGGCGCGGTTGGGCGTTACCGATAAAGTTTCATCGCGCGCGGGTGCGCTCCTACTTTGTATTGGTCTGAGGTAAGGGCGGTTACAACGGCCGCTTGCCGGTATCGCCCGGAATTTCGCGCACCAATCGCGGCACCAAATACCCCGAAAGGCGCGCGGCCAGCTCGGCATGCAGCGCGCGCGCGCGCGCATCGTCCACTTCGAAATGCGCCACGCCGGCGACCCGGTCGAGCTGATGCAGGTAGTAGGGCAGTACGCCGGCGGCGAAGCTGCGCTCGCTCAACGCCGCCAGCGCATCCACGCTGTCGTTGACGCCACGCAACAGCACGGCCTGGTTGAGCAATTGTGCGCCGGTCTCGCGCAGCCCCTGCGCGGCGGCGTCTACCGCGGAGTCGAATTCGTTGGCATGGTTGGCATGCAGGACGAACGCCACCGGCCACGGCAGGCTGCGCAGCCAGGCCTGCAGTGGCGCATCCACGCGCTCCGGCAGCACGATCGGCAAGCGGCTGTGGATGCGCAGGCGTTTGAGGTGCGGAACAGCGGCCAGGGCGTCGGTGAGTTCGGCCAGCTTGGGTGTGGCCAGCGAGAGCGGGTCGCCGCCGGACAGCAGCACTTCCTCGATGCTTGGGTCGGCGGCGATCGCGGCAACGGCGTCGCGCCAGCCATCGCGCGCAGCGGTCTCCTCGGCATACGGAAAGTGGCGGCGGAAGCAGTAGCGGCAGTGCACCGCGCAGCTGCCGGTGGCGATCAGCAGGGCGCGGCCGCGGTATTTCTGGATCACCCCGGCAGCGGTCCTGGCGGCGGCATCGCCGACCGCATCCAGGCCGAAGCCGGGAGCCGGCTGCATTTCCGCATCCAGCGGCAGCACCTGGCGCAGCAACGGGTCATGCAGGTCGCCATGGCGCATCCGCGCCACGAACGCGCGCGGCACCCGCAGCGGAAACTGCGCGGCGGCGGCATCGCTGATCGCCGCCGCCTGCGCATCCAGGCCCAGCAGCTGCAGCAGCACGCGCGGATCGCGCACGGCGTCGCGCCATTGCTGTTGCCAGCGCGAAGGCGGCAGGGCGGGGAGCGGGGATGGCTGTAAGGCGAGGGGGGCTGCGGTTATCATGTGCGGTCACAAAACCAAATGCCCGCCGGTTGCGGCGGGCGCCCCATTCTAATCCGACCTGCCACCGCGTGGCGGGTCGTGGTCTTATCGAGGAGCTGCACCATGGCCACTGTTGGCATGAACGACGTCAAGAACGGCATGAAGATCCTGGTCAACAACGAGCCGGCGGTCATCACCGAGACCGAATACGTCAAGCCGGGCAAGGGCCAGGCCTTCACCCGCATGAAGTACCGCTTCATCAAGTCCGGGCGCGTGGTCGAAATGACCATGAAGGCGACCGACGATGTCGAAGTGGCCGACGTGGTCGATACCGACATGCGCTACCTCTACAGCGATGGCGAGTACTGGCACTTCATGGACCCGGACACCTTCGAGCAGGTGCAGACCGACAAGGCCGGCATGGGCGGCGCCGACAAGTGGCTGAAGGGCGAGGAAGACTGCATCGTGACCTTGTGGAACGGCACGCCGATTTGGGTGCAGCCGCCGAACTTCGTCGAACTCAAGATCACCGAGACCGACCCGGGCGTGCGCGGCGATACCTCCGGCGGCGGCGGCAAGCCGGCCACGCTGGAAACCGGCGCGGTGGTGCGCGTGCCGCTGTTCGTCAACCAGGACGAAATCATCAAGGTCGACACCCGTTCCGGCGAATACTCGGCGCGCGTCAAGTAATCCAGATGCGCCTGGGACGCCGGTCCGCTCGAGCGGTACGCAGTGCCAGTGTCCTGATGGCGTTAGGAGCAGCTGACAAACCGACTGCCCAGTCCCCAGGCTCGGGCGGCCGGTGTTCGGAATCGGCGCCTAGCATGCGTACGCCGCAGGTCCGGTGCGCCGTCCGTACCCACCTGACGGGCGTTCGCTTTGCGTTGCTGGCCGGGCTGAGCGGCATGCTGGCCGCCTGCCCGGTGCTTGCGCAAACCGCCACCGCTTGCGACGCGCAGAGCGTGGCGGCGGTTGCAGCTGGTGCGGCGTCCGGCGCGGCAGGGGCGGTGCCGGTCGAACATGCGGTGGCACAGACCTGCAAGCCGTGGCCGTACGACCCATCGATACGGCTGGCGGCCATTGCGTTCGCCGGCGATGCCACCACCGAGGCAGGCGAACGCAACCTTGAGTTGCGGGTTGCCATGCTCGATGCCCGCACTGCCCAGGTCGTCGCGTTGTACTCGCAGGACATGGGCGAGGATGCCGGCTTCGAACTTGCTGCCGACAGTCTGAGCCTGGACACCGCACGCTATGACCTGGCGCCGGGCGTGCGCGCGGTTGGCGTGGTAGTGCACAGCGTTGCGCGCGGGCCCAGTTGCCCGGATTTCGACAGCAACGACGCATTGACCTTGCTGGTGCGCGAACAGCGCCGGTTGCGCCCGGTGCTGCAGCGGGATCTGACCGTGTGGCGGCGGGTGCAAGGCGAACCATGCAACTGGGGCGCGACGGGTGTGGTGACCGAGCGCGGCACGCTCACCCTGTCGATGGACGCGCCGGTCCATGCGGGCCATGCCGGCATCGCACTCACTGCCAACCTGGTGACTTCGACCACGGTCGAGGATGCAGAGGATATCGAGCGCACGCACCGCCAGCGCCAGCTGCTGCGCTACGACGGCACGCGGTATGTGCCTGTGTCACGCTCCGACGACTCCTGGCCGTTCGGCAACTAACTTCAATGGATCCACTCATGACCAATGCCCCGCCCGAACCCTGCGACCTGCTGATCGAGGCCGGCTATGTCGTGCCGATCGAACCGCATGCGGTGGTGCTGGAAGACCACGCGGTGGCCGTCAGTCACGGCGTCATCGTTGCCGTGCTGCCGATTGCCGACGCGCGCGCGCGTTTTGCGCCCAAGCAAACCGTGTCGCGGCCCGATGCTGCGTTGATGCCCGGCCTGGTCAATGCGCATACGCATAATCCGATGACGCTGCTGCGCGGCGTCGCCGACGACCTGCCGCTGATGGTGTGGTTGCAGCAGCACATCTGGCCGGTGGAAGCGGCGGTGATCGGGCCGGAATTCGTAGCTGATGGCACCACGCTGGCAATTGCCGAAATGCTGCGCGGCGGTACGACCTGCGTCAACGAAAACTACTTCTTCGCCGATGTGCAGGCGGCCGTCTACAAGCAGCACGGTTTCCGCGCGCTGGTGGGCGCGGTGATCATCGATTTCCCGACTGCATGGGCATCGTCGGACGACGAATACTTCGCGCGTGCCGGCGAGTTGCACGACCAATGGCGCGACGATCCGTTGATCAGTACCGCGTTCGCCCCGCATGCGCCGTACACCGTCAACGATGCCAACTTCGAACGCGTGCGCATGCTGGCCGACCAGCTCGACATCCCCGTGCATCTGCATACGCACGAAACCGCGCAGGAAGTGGCCGATTCGATCAAGCAGTACGGCCAGCGCCCGCTGGCGCGGCTGGATCGCCTGGGCCTGGTCAACGACCGCCTGATCGCGGTGCACATGACCCAGCTCACCGATGCGGAAATCCATCTGTGCGCCGAGCGCGGCGTCAGCGTGGTGCATTGCCCCGAATCCAATCTCAAGCTCGCCTCGGGTTTTTGCCCGGCATGCGCGCTGCAGCGCGCGGGCGTGAATCTGGCCATCGGCACCGACGGCTGCGCCAGCAACAACGACCTGGACATGTTCAGCGAGAACCGGACCGCCGCGATCCTGGCCAAGGCCGTGGCCAACGATGCGACCGCGCTGGATGCGGCCACCACCTTGCGCGCGGCCACCCTGGGCGGCGCGCGCGCCTTGGGCTTGGGCGACACCATCGGTTCGATCGAGGTCGGCAAGCAGGCCGACCTGGTCTGCGTGGACCTGTCTGCACTGGAAACCCAGCCGCTGCACCATGTGTTGTCGCAGTTGATCTACGCGGCCGGCCGCCATCAGGTCACCGATGTGTGGATCGCCGGCAAGCCCAAACTGGTGCAGCGCGAGCTCATCGACATGGATACCGCCGCCCTGGTCGCCAACGCGCGGCAATGGCGCGAACGCATCCGCACCGTCCGCGCCTGAGCGCGCGTCACCGCATCACGGAGCCCCCCGCATGAATTCGAATACGCACGCCAAATCCAGCAATTTCCATCAGAGCGAGCTGGATAAATTCGCCGCACTGGCCAACCGCTGGTGGGATGCCGATGGCCCGCAGAAGCCGCTGCATGCGCTCAATCCTGTGCGTCTGGAGTATGTGTCCGCGCGGCTGGAACCTGCCGGTGCGCGCGTGCTCGACGTCGGCTGCGGTGGCGGCTTGCTCAGCGAGTCGATGGCGCGCCTGGGCGCGCAGGTGACTGCGATCGATCTGGCGCCGGAACTGGTCAAGGTGGCGCGTCTGCACAGCCTGGAATCGGGCGTGCAGGTCGACTATCGCGTGCAATCGGTGGAAGACCTGGCCGCCGAACAGGCCGGCAGTTTCGATGCGGTGACCTGCATGGAAATGCTCGAACACGTGCCGGATCCGACCGCGATCATCCGTGCCTGCGCCAGCCTGCTCAAGCCGGGCGGCAAGCTGTTCCTGTCCACGCTCAATCGCACCCCGGCCGCGTTCGCGCTGGCGGTGGTGGGCGCCGAATACATCGCGCGTCTGCTGCCCAAGGGCACGCATCATTACAAGGATTTCATCAAGCCGGCCGAGCTTGCGGCATGGTTGCGCAACGCCGGGCTGCAGCTCGAAGACGTCAGCGGCATGCTGTACGAGCCGTGGCGTAATCGCGCCCGCCTGTCTTCGCGTACCGAGGTGAATTACCTGGCGTATGCGGTGAAACCGTGAGCAGCCGGGGTTCGAAATTCGGGATTTGGGATTCGCAACGGCCGTTGGTTGGGGTCTTGATGATCTCGGTGGCGTGCCGGGCGATACGCAATTGACGACAGGTGATGCTGTGGGTTTCCCGCGTGCGGTGTTGTTCGATCTGGATGGCACCTTGCTGGACAGCGCGCCGGACATGCTCGCGACGGTTAACGCCATGCTGGATGCGCGTGGGCGTGCGCCAGTTGCGTTGGCTTCGTTGCGTCCGGTGGTCTCCAAAGGTGCGCGTGCGATGCTCGGCGTGGCCTTTGCCGAGCTCGATGCCGTGGCGTGCGTTGCGCTGGTGCCGGAATTCCTGCAGCGCTACGAGGGCTGGATTGGTACGCAGTCGCAGCTGTTTGATGGTGTCGAGCAGATGCTGATGCAGCTGGAGGATGCCGGCTGCGTCTGGGGCATCGTCACCAACAAGCCCGAATATCTGGCGCGCCTGATCCTGCCGCAGGTGGGCTGGGAGCAGCGCTGCGCGGTGCTGATTGGTGGCGACACGCTGGCCGAGCGCAAGCCGCATCCGTTGCCGCTGGTGGTCGCCGCAGAACGCATCGGCGTTGCACCTGCGCAATGCGTGTATGTCGGCGACGATGAGCGCGACATCGTGGCTGCGCGCGCGGCGGCGATGCCATCGGTCGCGGCATTGTGGGGCTATCGTCTGGACGACGACGACCCGTCGCGCTGGCAGGCCGATGTACTGGTCGAGCGGCCGCAGGCGCTTTGGAATCCGGCAACGTGGCCGCAGATCTGATCTTTCTTCGTATTTTTCTGGACCCGCCATGAGCCAATCCAGCGCCCTCGACAGTTTTCTCGACAAGTGGGCAACCCGCTGGCCGGAATGGTCGGTTGCCGAACCGTTCGTGCCCGAGCCGCAACGCCGCCTGGCCGTTGCCTGGTTCGCGTTGCTGCAGGAATGGGAAGACATCATGAATATCGCCGGCGACCCGTTGCCGGCCGATGCCAAGCTGGCGTGGTGGCAGCAGGAGCTGCGTGACTGGTCGAGCCAGCGCTCGCGGCATCCGTTGGGGCGCGTGCTTGAGCCGGTCCGTGCGCCGTGGTCACAGCTGGCCGACGCCTTGCCGGCCATGCAGGCCGCACGCGTCCAGCCGCAATCGCTGCAGCACGCGCTAGGGGCATTGCGCACGTTCGCCGAGGCGGTGGTTGCGGTGGAAGCGGTGCTGTTCGCACGGGCGCGGCCTGGCGATGCCACTGCGGTGGCGGTGCAATGGCTGGATGCACGCCAACGCGTGGCCGGCGACGGCGCAGCGCCGGGCGATATCGCCACGCCCGCCTGGCGCTCGCAGCTGTTGCAGGCCTGGCCGCGCAAAGTCGCCTTGGCACGGCCGCACCGGGTGTGGTCGCGTCTGGCACGGCTGCGCTTGCAGCGCGAGCTGGCGGGCAAGCCCGCGTACCCACCGCCGATGCAACAGCTCTGGCATTGCTGGCGTGCTGCCAGTGGCGCGGACTGAGCGCAAGCGATACGGCCGCATGGCCGCAACGTGCAAGCGCACTAGTGTGTCCTGCGGGCTGCCGGACAGACCCGTTGCATTGTTGGGTTTGGACCGATGGCTTGCTGCGACCGGCAGATTGCAGCAAGCGTTGCATCGCATGTGATTTCCTTAGCGCTCAGCACGTTGGATTCAAATCGGCGAATCCGGCAGTACCGAGTGATAGGCAATGAAGGCGTCATTGCATTGCAATGGCGTGCCCGGGCCGGGTTTGCCCTGTAGCTGCACATCGTTGGGCACCGATTCGGTCAGCTGATCGTAAAAGCTCACCGGGCCACCCTTGAAGGTGAAGTGCGTCGCGCCCGGGTTGCTCGCGGGCCCGCCGAAATGCGGCTGCGCGAAGCTCACCTTGCCGCCTTTCAGCACGACATTGTCCAGCGAGATGGTGATTGGCCGGGTGGTGCCGGCATCGCGATACCCATAGAAACTCAGTTCGCCGCCACCCAGGGTGGTCGAACCCAGCGAATGCACGTGACTGAGCGAAATGCCGTTGAACTGCGGCGGCGCGGCGCGGGTGGCGGGATTGGCGTAGTTGGCATCGAACACCAGTGGCCGCGCAACCCCGCGCATGCAGATGTTCTCGAAGCTGATGTCGTAGACCTGGCCGCCGCGGGAGGCGTCGGACTTGATGCGGAGGCCATTGGCCGAGTAGGGATCGCGCTGCACATCGTTGGCGTTGAAGCCGTCAATGCTCAAGCCGCGCACGGCGATATGGCGCATGCCCGAATCGGTTTCGCTGCCCAGCGAAAAGCCATGGGTGTAGTAGAACTGGTTGTAGGCGAACAGCATGTTTTCCGAGGCGATACTGCGCTTGCTGTTGGCGTGCGCCTTGATCGCCACACCGTCATCGCCGGTGCCGATGTACGAGTAAGCCAGCAGCACATTCTTCGACTGGCCCGGGTCGAAGCCGTCGGTGTTCTTGGCAGTCTCCGGCGTGAAGCAGGTCGCGTGCGGATTGACGTCCGGGGTGCTGCCTGCCGGGCATCGGTAGCCGGGACGCGAATAGACCAGGCTGGGCGCCAGAATCTTGATGCCCCACGCGGTCAGGCCCACCACGTTGTCGCTGATGACATGGAAATTGGGCGAGTTCTCCAGGGTGATGTCGTACAAGGTGACGTCGGTGCTGTCGTCGATCTGCAACAGGCGCGGCACGTGCTGGCTCAAGCCCTTGGTGACGTTGAGATAGGCAAGATCCCACCAGCTGGCCTTGCCGGCATTGGGCCCGGCAGTGAGCGTGCTGCCGCCACGGCCGTCGATCTTGCCGGCGCCGACGATGGCGCTGTTGGCCGTGTCGGAGAGATGGATCAGCGGACGACACGACTTGGCTTTGTCGCTGGTGGCGGTGCCGCAGGTGCCCAGGCCGTTGTCGTAGTCCTGCGGATTGCGCGAGCCGAACAAGGTGACGCCGCGGTCGATCCATAGCGTGACCCCGCTCTTGATGGTCAGCGGCCCACTGAGCACGCCGGATTCGCCGGCATCGCCGGGGGCAAGACGCACCGCGCTGCCGGCAGGGCAATCGTCGATGGCCGCCTGCAGGCGCGCGGTATCGCGCTTGGAGTGGGCAGGGTTCTGGTCGAGCATATCCACTGAACCACCCACCGGGGTCAGCGCAGCCTTGAGCGTGGCGCATACCTTGGTCGGCAATGCTGGCTGCTGGATCTCCCCCCAGCTGGTGGAAATGCTGTGCGCGGTATCGGGTGCATCCTGCCCGTGCGGTCGCGCCGCGCTGGCGTGAAACGTGGACAGGCCGAGCAGGGCAAGGGGCAGTGGCGCGACGGCGGGAACAAGGCGATGGTACGGCATAGGTCTTTCTCCGGTTATGCGACAGGCGCGCCAGATAAACGAGCGCAGCGAGATGCACCTGTATGAGGCGCTGCGAACATCGGTGCCCTGCCACATGCGTGGTCTCTGCGTTGCTGTGTCGACCAGCGATAACGGGATGCAAGCTTGGCGAGCCCTGCAGAAGTTCGATGGTGCCAGCACGAATTCAGCACCGCAGCGCCGAAGGTAGTACAAGTGTTTTGCAGGACTCCCGCGTGCTGCAGATGCCCGCCGTGACGAACTGTGCAGTCGATCGATCGCGTGCATAGAAAAGAGAGCTGGACGAGCTATTTTTGAAACATTCGTGATGTAGGCCGACCTACATGTTTTTCGGTCACGTTGTATCACAGCTAGCGAACCTGTGGATGGTGCGCCGGCAATTGCTGCCGGCCCGCTGGTAACTCTGCCTGGCCGCAGCGAAAACCGACAGAGCGTTGCAGAAATTGCACCCTACTCACATTTTTGCCAGTCATTGACATACAAGAAGCAGGATTGAAAGGTCGGTGAGTTGTTAAGACCTTCCCTGGCCTTGAATATATGGGGCCCCTCAAACATTCTTTAGGCGCCTCTTTCTGGTGCGCGGTGAATGCTGGAGAAATCGTGTTTAGTGCGGCCCCGCAGAGGACCGAACGATTCCGGGGATTCTTGCCGAATCATCAGGCTCGTAGCTGTATTTGACTGGTGCATTATTGAAGGTTGAGCCGATCGCCGAATTGCCCGTTACTGCGTCATAAACGTTTTCTTTTTCGTAAAAATTGTACATGTCACCGTCTGATTCTAGTCGAATCTGGTTGCTATTGTTGGTTTTGTAGAAATAGTTTGATTCGGAAAAAACAATACTGCCGCTACCTACCTGCAAAGCGTTGTACTGCTGCTTTTCATAGCCGCGACCATCGGCAGCGGTTCGCTCACCGTTAGGTGATGTGCTATTGTCAAAGTAATTATTATAGGCATGCACCCAGCCACGCAGTAAGGGGCGCCCGGCAAGATTGGGGCCAAACCAGTTGTGGTGCAGCGTTACGTGCAGCTTATTGCCGCCATATACATATGAATCTTTCTTGTTGTGACCAATAAGGATTGCTAAGCGCTCATTTGCGAGGTCATGGTAATTTTTTTCGACCCAGTTCCATACCGGATCCGGATTCATGTTGACCCAGCTGTTACTGAAGTAAAAGTGATTGTACGACAGCGTGACGTAATTAGATGACATGCCGACTGATAAAAGGTCATCGCTAATATCATAGAAATCGCAGTGGTCGATCCAAGCATTGGATATACGCCGCAATGATACGCCTACGTAGTTGATGCCAGTGTTGTTGGACGTTCCTTTGACTTGGTCAGGCAGGGCTTGCAAGTCGCCGATATTGCCAGAGAATGAGATGTTTCTGATAACCACATTCTGAATGTTTATCCCGGCGGGCAAGTTCTCGCCGCTAAATTTCAATTGGATATTCTGCAAGGCCGCTCCACCGCCTGCAGCACCCTCGATTGTTATGTTGTTCCAAATAGTGCTGGAGAAATTCAGGGTAGTCAATTTGGGGCCGCCGTAGATCTTTCCACGGATGATGATATGGTGATTTTTGGCATTGAGTGCCGTTTGCAGCTCTGCAAGTGTTGTCACTGTAATGGCAGTTTCGCCAGATACAGATGCAGAAGAAAATCCTCCGGTATCAGCATTGGCGATACCAGCCTGTGTGATAAAAATGGCAAAAAACAGCGAGATAGTAGGTAAATGTAAATGCAAAATTCGGATCTTTATTGCAAAGAGAAAAATTTATGTAGAATCTCTAGGGAAGGTCTGAACAACGAGGCCTGAGAGTGCGGGATGTCGCGTCGTTCCGAAGAGTGGCGTTTGAATCCTCGGAATTTCGCCATTTCTGGCGCTTTGCGTGGGAGTTGGGTTCTACCCCGATATCACGGACGGTTGTAAAAGAGCTGCAACCTTCTGATCCTGCTTGGCCGCCCTTCGCCGCATCCTTGGGTTGTGGCGTCGCTCGATGTAGTCAAACACATCCGCTCTTGCTC
>NZ_VZPL01000038.1 GCF_008801575.1 Xanthomonas cissicola
ACTGTTCCGTCGCTTGAAAGGCTACCGCCGGATTTTCTCGCGCTTCGAGAAGCTGGATGTCATGTTCCTTGGATTCCTCAGCTTCGTCCTAGTCGTTGATGGGCTTCGGATGTGTTAACAGGCCCTAGTCGGAATCCCCTACGGAAGCGGTTGCTCGGTCAGCCGCCCGGTGTGCGGGGTGTGGATCAGTGGCGCCAGGTCGAAGCCTTGTTCGCGTGCATGCGCCAGATAGGCCTGGGCGATGTTTTCGTCCAGCTGCGGCAACCGTGCAAGTAGCCATAAGTATTTGCGATCCGGGCTGCCGACCAGTGCGGCGGTGTAATCGGCATCGATGCGCATCACCCAGTAGTCGCCTTTGGTAAAAGGGATCCAGCGCAGACCCTCGGGTAGGAAGGTCACTTCCAGCCGGCTGTGCGTGTCGTCGATGGCGCGCGCCTGGCCGATCGCTTCTTCCAGCTCGCCTTCCGCGGTAAAACAGCGATTCTGGACGCGCACGCTGCCGTCGTCTTCCAGGGTGTAGTGCGCCGACACATCGGTGCAGTCCGCATCCTCGAAGCGGGTCGGCAGGCGGGCGATTTCGTACCACGTGCCTAGGTAGCGATTCAGATCCAGCGAAGGGACAGTGGCGAGTTCGGGATGGTGGCTCATACAGGCCTCAGCACAATGGAGTGGCGCCTGTTGTACGTGTCGCGCCATGAAATGCATGTTGGGATGCGGCGCGAGCGGCCGTGCAGCAAGGACGGGCGTGCGCGGGAGCATCGGCTCGGTGCGTATTGGCGTTGGCACGATGCCGCTCGTGGGCCGATGCCGCCCAAGCGACCAATTGGCTGCATGCGATGAACACCGCGGCGGCGAATGATGTTGCGCACCGGCACCGGCACCGGCACCGGCACCGGCACCGGCATAACGTCCTGGCAAAGCGGGCGCTCTGCAGTACCAGGATGGCACGCCCGCGCATGGCTTGCGGATCGCGGCCCGGTTGACCGGACGAGCGCGCTACGCCGCGCTGGCGGCGCCAAGCGCACGATCCAGTTTGCGGTAGCCGATCGCTTCGGTGAGATGGCGTGTGGCGATGTCTGCGCTGTCGTCGAGATCGGCGATGGTGCGCGCAACGCGCAGGATGCGATGCATCGAGCGTGCGGACAGCTGCAGCTGTTCGATGGCGCGCTCCAGCAGCACCTGATCGTCGTGTTGCAGACGGCAATGGCGGTCGGTGTCGGCCTGGTCCAGTTGCGCATTGGGCAGCGCACCACGTGCAAGCTGTCGTTGTCGCGCGGCGACCACGCGGGCACGTACGCTGGCGCTGTCTTCACCGAGGTTGCCGCTGCGCAGCGCCTGCGGAGGGAGGCGTGGCACTTCGACATGCAGATCAATGCGGTCCAGCAACGGGCCGGAGATGCGGCTGCGGTAGCGGCGGATGCTGTCGCTGCTGCAGCGGCAGCGCCCGCTGCCATCGCCTGCCCAGCCGCACGGGCAGGGATTCATGGCGGCGACCAATTGAAAGCGCGCCGGAAAATCCACGCTGCGCGCCGCGCGCGCGATCGTGACCACGCCCGACTCCAAGGGCTCGCGCAAGACTTCCAGGGTTTGCCGTTGCCATTCGGGCAATTCGTCCAGGAACAGCACGCCGTTGTGAGACAGCGAGATCTCGCCGGGGCGCGGATGCGTGCCGCCGCCGACCAGGGCCACTGCGCTGGCGGTGTGATGCGGGGCGCGGTACGGCCGTTGCCGCCAGCGGGCCAGATCCAGCCCACGGCCGCTCATCGAGGTGATTGCAGCGGTTTCCAGTGCTTCTGCTTCGCTGGCTTCGGGCAATAGACCAGGCAGGCGCGAGGCCAGCAGCGTCTTGCCGCAACCGGGGCTGCCGACCAGCAACAGATGGTGCCCACCGGCAGCGGCGATTTCCAGCGCGCGACGTGCGTGCGGTTGCCCGCGCACGTCGGCCATATCGGGCAGGGCGCGTGCGCCGAGCGCCTGCACTGCTAGCTCGGCGGCGGGCGCTTTCTGGCTGCCGTTGAGCGTGGCGCAGACGTCCAGCAGGGTGCGTGCGGTGAAGGCTTCGACGTGCCCGGCGATGGCGGCTTCGGCACCGTTGGCGAGCGGGACGATCAGCCGTCGCCCGGCCTGCGCGGCCGCCAGCGCCGCGGGCAGCACGCCGTCGACACCACGCAGCTCGCCGGTAAGCGCAAGCTCGCCGAGGAATTCGTAATCGGCCAGGGCCTGGCGGTCGATCTGCCCGCTGGCAGCCAGGATGCCGAGGGCGATCGGCAGATCGAACCGGCCGCCTTCTTTCGGTAGATCAGCCGGTGCCAGGTTGATGGTGATGCGCCGGGCGGGGAATTCGAACTGTGCGCACAGCAGGGCAGCGCGCACACGCTCGCGCGATTCGCGCACTGCCGCTTCGGGCAGGCCCACGATCTGGGTAGAGGGAAGCCCGCCGGAGAGATGCACTTCCACCCGAACCTCAGGCGCATGCACCCCCACGCGGGCACGGCTGTGCACCAGCGCCAGACTCATGGTGGTGGCCTTCGTTCAGGTGGTGGTGGTGGGCGGTGCGGCAGGCGGCGCGCCGGGGGCGCGTGTTTCCAGTGCGGCGACGGCCTGCTCCAGTGCGTCGAGTTTTTCGCGGGTGCGTAGCAAGACCGCGCGCTGCACATCGAACTCTTCGCGGGTGACCAGGTCCAGCTTGCCCAGGCCGGCCTGCAACGCGCCCTTGAACGTGCTCTGCAGTTCTTCGCGCGATTGGCGCAGGCCCGGCGGCACCAGGTCGCTGAGGCGGCGGGCGAGGTCGTCGAGCTGGTTGAAATCGATCATGGTGTTCTCCGCAGGTCCGTAGGAAGCCTAGTGCAGGCCGGGACACGCGGGACATCGGCAAGGCAGTCGGCAGGCGGTAAGGATAGTCCCATTCGGCTGTCGTCCGCGGTGATGGCAGCGCGCGGGTTGGATGAGTGTTGCGCCCGTCCACGGTATGCTGCGCGGCCGTCATGCCCTGGGACCTGCACCGATGAAAATGATCATGGCCATCGTCAAACCGTTCAAGCTCGACGATGTGCGCGAAGCACTCGCCGGCTGCGGGGTGGCGGGCATCACGGTGACCGAGGTCAAAGGCTTCGGCCGGCAGAAAGGCCACACCGAGCTGTATCGCGGCGCCGAATACGTGGTCGATTTCCTGCCCAAGGTGAAGATCGAAGTGGCGGTGACCGACGATCAGGCCGAGCGCGTGGTCGAGGCGATCGTCGGAGCGGCCGGTACCGGCAAGATCGGCGACGGCAAGGTGTTCGTATACGACCTGGGCACGGTGGTACGCATCCGTACTGGCGAGCTGGATAGCGACGCGTTGTAGGTTCGCAACCCGGTGTTTGGTGCTTGCCAGGTGTGTGGTGGGCGACGAGGGGTTTGATGCCCTCGGCCCGCGCAACGTCGATAGCGGGGGCCGTATTGCTGAGCCGGCGATGCAGCCAGCGGTGCTGGATCAGGCGTATTGCAGTTGCACCGACCGCAGGGAACCGGGCCGCTCAAGCCATGCGGCGTGCGCCGCATGCGCTCAGTGCATTGATGGTGGCGCGCATCACCGCAGCGGATGCGCGGCTGTGCGCCTACGGGCAAGGCCGCTGCCAGGCGCGACGGCGCTACCACCCGTTGTTTCATACCATTTCAATACCGCCACCTATCGCTGACGCACTTTCTGGACTGCGATGCAGAGGCAGGTTGATGTCACCTCAGGCCAATCCACGTATTGGCCAAATTGAAATTCTGGCCGCGCTTGTCGCCGTCGCGCGACTTGCCTACCCTAGGGCGTAATACCATTCCAATACCGGAGTTCGAGAATGAAGCGACGCAACAGCAAGCCGGGCGTGCGCCTGCTTTCGGTCTTGGTGGCGCTGGGCCTGGCTGCCCCTGCGTTGGCGCAATCGGTCACCGAACCGGTCACCCAGCCGGCGATCTATCCGACTCCGGTCTCGATCACGCTGGATGGTGCGACCGTCACCTTGGGCCGCTCGGCGGTGCTGGTGGTCGCCCCTGGCGCGGACAAGGCCACGGTGGCGCTGGTGCGCAGCATTCTCGATGTCGCCGGCGTCACCAAGATTGCGACCGCCACACGCCTGCCTGCCACCCTGGACCGCCCGTACATCGTGCTCGGCACCGGCGATGCGGCAGTGGTGCGCGATGCGCTGACGCGCAGCAAGGCGACGCAGGACACCCATAAGGAAGGCTACACGCTGGCCAGCGTTGCGCGCGATCGCGGCAGCCTGATCACGCTGGCCGGCCACGATGACGATGGCCTGTTTCATGCGGCGCAGACGCTGCGGCAGCTGGTCGAGCGGCCGGCCATCCCGACGCTGACGATCCAGGATTACCCGTCCATGCCGATCCGCGGCACCATCGAAGGCTTCTACGGCGCGCCGTGGTCGATGAGCGATCGCAGCAAGCACATCGATTTCCTCGCCCGCACCAAGGCCAATACCTTCATTTACAGCCCGAAGGACGACCCTTACGCGCGCGATCGCTGGCGCGAGCCGTACCCGAAGGCGACCTTGAAGGCGCTCGGCCAACTGGCCGCCACCGCCAAGCGTAATCACGTCGATTTCGTCTATGCGATTTCGCCTGGCCCCACAGTGTGCTTCTCCGATCCGGCCGATGCCAAGGCCTTGTTGCGCAAGTTCGATGCGTTCCGCGCGCTGGGCGTGCGCAGCTTCTACGTGGCGCTGGACGACATCGAATACACCAAATGGAATTGCGAACGCGACAAGACCACCTTCGGCGAATCCGGCGCGCAGGCGGCCGGTATCGCGCAGTCGCATCTGCTCAATCTGGTGCAGGCGGATCTGGTCGCGCGCCACGATGCGGCCTCCGAACTCATCATGGTGCCGACCGAGTACTACGACGCCAAAGAGAGCCCGTACAAGGAAGCGCTGCGCAAGCATCTGGACCCGAAGATCGTGGTGCAGTGGACCGGCACCGACGTGGTGCCGCCGGCCATTTCCATCCCCGATGCGCGCGCGGCCACCAAGGCGTTCGGCCGCAGGACGCTGCTGTGGGACAACTACCCGGTCAACGACTTCGAAACCTCGGCCGGGCGCCTGCTGATGGCGCCGTATGCGCGGCGCGAGGCGGGTCTGTCGGCCGAGTTGTCGGGCATCGTCTCCAACCCGATGAACCAGGAAGTGCCCAGCCGCGTCGCGGTGATGGGTGTGGCCGCGTTCGCCTGGAACGACAAGGACTACGACGCGCAACGCACCTGGCACGCGGCGGCGCGCGATCTTGCCGGCGGCGATGCGCGTGTCGCTGCGGCCCTGCTGACCTTCTTCGACACCCAGCACTTGGCGCCAACCTTTGGCAGCCAGCCGTGGCAGGAACAGGCGCCACGCTTGAAGGCCGTGCTCGATCATGTACGCGAGGCAATCGCGCTTGGCGATGCGGCAACACGCACGCAGGCGATTGCCGAACTGGCACGCACTGCCGACGAAATGGCTGCGGCACCGCAGATCATCCGCGACGGCGTGGCCGACAAGGGCTTTGCCGAGCAATCGCGCCCCTGGCTGGAGGCAATGGAAGATTGGGGCCATGCGCTGCAGAAGACGGCAGCCGGGCTGGATGCGGCCAATCGCGGCGACACGCAGACGCCCGCGTTGTTTGCCGAGGCGGCTGCGATCGCCGCCGTCGCGAGCCAGATCCCATCGATTCCCGGCGCCACGCGCTTCGGCGGCCCGGTCAAGATCGCCGACGGCGTGCTGGACCGCTTCATCGCGCAGGCACCGCACTTGATCGCCTATCGCCAGGTGGCAGTGACTGATTCGGCAGCAGCAAAGTGATGGGGTAGTGCAGAAACACCGCGGCGCGCATAGGGAATGGTTCGCGTCGCGGTGCATGCAAACACGGCAGCGCCATTGCCATCTGCATCGCAGCACGTGGCATGGCGCGCTCGAAGGATGTCCGCGCTACGGATCAAACCGACGACTCAGCGCAGCAGTCGAGCGTAACGGCGTGCTCGGTCGCCTTTCGTCAGCAGCGCTGATCACGCCTTGCCTTTCAAACGTGGATACAGCCGCTTCCAGCCGCTACGGATTACCTGTATCCAGCGCGGTTCCGCACTGCGTGCCGATTCGTCGACACTCGGTGCGATGCCAGCAAGGCGATGGCGCATTTTCTGAAAGTTGGCCACGTCGCTACGTTGCAGCTGACGTGCCAGCGTGCCGCGCCGCAGCCAGCGCGGGAATCGCCATGCCGAAGTGAAATCGATCAGCACCGGCACTCCCGCACTGACCACCACATTGGTGCCATGCAGATCGTTATGGGTGATGCCGAACGCATGCAGCCGACGTAGCGCCTGCTGCAATTGCTGGAAGACCTCCTGGCCCACGACGGTGCTGGCGCTGAGCGTGTCGCCTGGAATGAATTCCATGCCCAGCGCCAGCCCGCCCAGCGTGCCGAGCAGGGCCGGTGCGTGCCGCCAGCCCTGCAACTGCCGCAGCATGCTGGCCTCGTGGCGCACCATCAACCGCGCAATGGGCGCCAGCAATGTGCGGCGATAGCGGCCGTAGTCCTTGACCACCGCCGGTTGCCCGTTCACATGAGTGCGGTAGACGTCCGGCTCGAGCAGCCGGGTGCCTTGCTTGAGTAGAACGGGAGTGACGAGGTGCAGGCTGGACACGTCCAGCGGCTGGTAATGCATGGCAGTTCTCCAGACCTTGGCGGCGCGGAGAGGTCACGCGTTGCGCAGGTTCACTGTGATCGCGAGGGATCGGTCTGCCCAATTTTAGAACTTGCGGGTATTGAAATTATATTTATTTAACAAATGAAATGTTCCGGGAGTGGAACGGCTTTTGGAATCAGGCGTTTGGCGGAAGTCGCGATTCGATACAGTGGCATGTGCCAGCGCGTACATGCAGGCAATGCCGATGCAGGCGACTTGTTCGTATCGCCAGCGCTGCGCCTCCTCTAGGCGAGGCCTGTCAGTTCACACGCCCGGGGTGCGGTGGCAGTCACGCTGCTTCTTGACACGGGCTGAGACTCCATACACTGTGCCGGCTGCGGTCAGGGGGCCGCATACGCGTTGGCACGGGCACGCTCTTTGGGCAGTGCCCGGCTCGATGTCGTGCGACATCCGGTGATGCCGGGAAGCCCCCGAATGCGACCGCAACTGCGCCGCTTCCAGACGCCGTCAGGTTGCCACCTGCATGCGCAAGGATGCGGAAACGATGGAGGACGACTCATTGGGGATGCAATGAAAAGGACCGCAACACTGCTGTTGGCTTGCACGGCATTCGGCGTCACGGCTCAGGCCTCGGCGCAGTCGTTGTCGCGCGGATGGGACAGCTACCGTCAACAGCAAAAGCAGCAGACCGTCACCCAGGGCGCCACCGCGCCTGCAGCGCCATCGTCCGTTGGCGGAGCGCCGGCCGCTGTGGGTGGAAGCGGCTCCGGCCAACCTGGTGCGTCCGGCGGATTCAGTACGGTGACCGAGCGGACGTCGGCAGAGGCAACGCCTGTCGCGCCTGCCGACGTATCGGCGCCACCGCGCGAAGAAGAGCAACGCCTCAAAAGCGGACTGTTCCTTGGTGTGCAGAGCGGCAAAGCCAAGGTGTTTGAAAATGGCAAGCAGGATATGCAGGGCTTCAACGTTGGCTACCGCTGGCGCGCAGGTCCGGTCACATTGATCGGCATCGAAGCCGCAACCGGGAAAGTGGATGGTTCCAAGGACGCGGACGGCTTTGTTGTCATTCCAAACGTGGATTTCGGCAGCCTCGGTGGAACGGCGCGCTTCAACTTCGGCGATGCCCCGGTATTTGCGCTTGTGCGGCTGGGCTATTGGGGCGGTACGGCGAAAGGTGAGGACTACAACGAGCGCGTCTATGGTGCGTACGTGGGCGCTGGTCTCGGTGTGGATATCGGCAAGCACGTCAGCTTGAGCGCGCTCTACACGAATTACGTCTACGCTGATGAGTATTACGACGACTATGAAGACCTCACGATCAATCGTGCGGAAGTGCTGAGTTTCGGAGCCGAGATCCGCTTTTGATGCGGGCCAATGGTAAAGAAGGGCGGGCGGCAGCGCTCGCCCTTCTGCGTCATGCCGCATGCAACCGCTATGCGGCGGACAGCAAAATCCATTTGAAGCTGCACCGCAAACGGTCGTCGGCATTGCACAGCCATCCATGCGGCTTGCTGTAGTGTCCTGGTCAACGCACTGATTCAGCCGTGGGCGAGGGCAGATGGACGCATTGGCGCAGTTTTTGACAGACGAACAGGACCCGGTGGCGGTGGGCAAGATCCTGCCCAGGATCACCGAGTTGCTGACACGCGACGAGCAGGTCGAGTACATCGCCGTGCAGAAGAAGATGGTGATGAACTTCTCGCCGGATGCGGTGGTGCTGACCAACCGCCGCTTCATCGTGGTCTACCCAAAGCTGCTCGGCATGACGTTCCGCGATTTCCCTTGGCGCGAGGTGCTCGATGTGCACATGAGCGAGCAGATGCTCGGAGCCACCATCATGTGCCGCACCACGCAGGGCGCCTACGCCTCCATCGACAGTCTGCCCAAGAAACAGGCGCGGCGCGTGTACGCCTATGCGCAGCAGGTGGAAGAATCCGCCTACGAAAAGCGCCAGCAGCTGGAGATCGACAAGTTGCGCGCGGCGGCCGGTGGCGTGGTGGTGCATGCGCCTGGTACGCACGGCGCAGCAATGCCATCGCAGGCCAGCGCCGTTCCTGCGTCCGACGATCCGGTGCAGGTGTTGAGCAAGCTCAAGCAACTGCTGGATGCGGGGCTGATCACGCAGGACGAATTCGACGCCAAGAAGACAGAAGTGCTGGCGCGCTTATAGCGTGCGCAGTACCTCCGCGCATTGGTCGGCTTCACATACCACGGCCCATAGATCGCAGCAGTGACGCATCAGCGGCCGCGACCCATCGACGCGTCCATCGCACGGCGGCGCTGTCGGTGGCTCGCCGCTCCAGAAGGCTGCTAGTCGCGCAGCGGCCTCACACTCGACCAGCGCTGCGTGACCAGGCCTAAATCGTTGCGCTGACCCACCGGCCCGCGCGCTGTAGGCACGCAGACCATGTCATGCAGCAAACTACCAAACCGGTTGCGGATCACCGCCAAGCGGGCGCGGCCGGTCGCTGGAACCCGCCGCGTCCATTCAAGCGCCACGATTCAACACCTGCTGTCTTCACTTGCTGGCCATGCTCGGCCAGCCGCGATTACTCGCCCAGCGCCTTGGCCACGAACGGCGGGGCAACCAGCACGCCGGTGTGCAGATGGGCGGTGTAGTACAGAGTGTCGAAACCCTTGGCCTGCGCAGCGTCCTGGCGGAACGCGAAATCGGCCTTGGCCTGCTTGCTGGCCATGGTCACGCTCCACCAGCCGGTGGGGTAGCACGGCTGCGGGAACGGCAGGGTCTTGAACGACTGGAAGCCGGCCTTGCCCATTTCGGTGCGCATTTCATTGATCAGGTCCAGCAGCGCCAGCGGCGATTCGGACTGCTGCACCAGGATGCCGTCCTCCTTCAAGGCCTTGAAGCAGCTCTCGTAGAAGGCCTTGTTGAACAGCCCTTCGGCTGGGCCCACCGGGTCGGTGGAATCGACGATCACGATGTCCACGCTGCCGGCCGGGCAATTGGCCATACAGGCCACGCCATCGTCGAACAGCAGTTCGGCGCGCGCGTCGTGGTTTGAATCGCACAGCTCGGGAAAATACTTCTCCGACATGCGGGTGACCTGCTCATCGATATCGCACTGGGTGGCGCTTTCCACGCCCGGGTGCTTGAGCACCTCGCGCAGCGTGCCGCAGTCGCCGCCGCCGATGATCACCACGCGCTTGGGCGCGGAGTGGGTGAACAGTGCCGGGTGGCTGATCATCTCGTGGTAGAAGAAATTGTCGCGGCTGGTGAGCATCACCGCGCCGTCGATCAGCATCAGCTTGCCCCAATCGGTGGTCTGGTAGATCTCGATCTTCTGGAACGGGGACTGCACCTCGTCCAGCTTGCCGCTGATGCGGAAGCCGATCGCCGAGCCGGTGGGCTGGAAGTGTTCGATGTACCAGTTGTCGTTGGCGCTCATGCAAAGTCCTAAAAAAGAAGTGGGCTGTTCCTTCTCCCAGCGGGAGAAGGTGGCGCAAAGCGCCGGATGAGGGTCGGGCACGGCCTCGCGCAGCCAAACTGCGCAGTGCCTGACCCACGCCAACCCCGCTCCAACCAGGAGAGGGGCGTGAAGTCAGCGCGGATTGTAACGGACCCTGCGCATGCCAGGCGTTACACTTCACGCCCTTTTTTATTCCAGCCGAGACAGCGAAATGAGCGATTGGTCCCTCGACCAAGCCCGCAAGACCTATTCGATCCCGCACTGGGCCGACGGGTATTTCGATGTGAACGCTGCCGGACACGTGGTGGTCACCCCGACCGCCGATGGTCCGGCGGTGTCGCTGCCCGAGGTGGTCGATGCCGCGCGCGCTGCCGGTGCCAAGCTGCCGCTACTGGTGCGCTTCCCGGACATCCTGGGCCAACGCCTGGGCAAGCTGCAGGCAGCGTTTGCGCAGGCGCAGTCGGAGTGGGATTACGCCGGCGGCTATACGGCCGTGTATCCGATCAAGGTCAACCAGCATCGCGGCGTGGCCGGCACCCTGGCCAGCCACCACGGTGAGGGCTTCGGGCTGGAAGCGGGCAGCAAACCGGAACTGATGGCGGTGCTGGCGCTGTCGCGTCCGGGCGGGCTGATCGTGTGCAACGGCTACAAGGACCGCGAATACATCCGCCTGGCGCTGATCGGCCGCAAACTCGGCCTGCAGACCTTCATCGTCATCGAAAAGCCTTCCGAACTGACTCTGGTGCTGGAAGAAGCACGCGCGCTGGACGTCAAGCCCGGCCTGGGCGTGCGCATGCGCCTGGCCTCGCTGGGTGCGGGCAAGTGGCAGAACAGCGGTGGCGACAAGGCCAAGTTCGGTCTCTCGCCGCGCCAGGTGCTGGACCTGTGGAAGACGCTGCGCGACACCGAGTACGCCGACAGCCTGAACCTGCTGCATTTCCACATGGGCTCGCAGATTTCCAATGTGCGCGACATCGCCAACGGCATGCGCGAGGCCACGCGCTATTTCGTGGAGCTCTCGCGCCTGGGCGCGAAGATCAGCCATGTCGACGTCGGTGGCGGTCTGGGCATCGATTACGAAGGCACGCGCTCGCGCAGCTATTGCTCGATCAACTACGGCCTGCATTCGTACGCCAGCAATATCGTGCAGCCGCTGGCCAGCGCCTGCGAAGAGCATGGCCTGCCACCGCCACGCATCGTCACCGAGTGCGGGCGCGCGATGACGGCACACCATGCGGTGCTGATCGCCAACGTGTCGGAAGTGGAACAGGCGCCGGAAGGCCGCGTGCCGGACGCGCACGACGATGAACCGGCCGCGATCCGCCACCTGCGCGAGATCCATGACGAGCTCGATGTGCGCCCGGCGGTGGAATTGTTCCAGGAAGCCCAGCATTTCCATGCCGAAGGCCTCAGCGCCTATGCGCTGGGCCAGATCGACCTGACCCACCGTGCGCGCATCGACGATCTGTTTTACGCCATCGCACATGGCGTGCGCGCACGTTTGAGCTTCGACGAGAAGAGCCATCGCCCGGTGCTGGATGAGCTCAACGAGCGGCTGGTGGACAAGTACTTCGTCAATTTCAGCGTGTTCGAGTCGATTCCGGACGTGTGGGCGATCGATCAGGTGTTTCCGATCGTACCGATCGAGCGCCTGAACGAAGCGCCGCAGCGGCGCGGCATCATCGCCGACATGACCTGCGATTCCGACGGCATGGTCAAGACCTATGTCGAGAACGAAAGCCTGGACAGCTCGCTACCGCTGCATCGTTTGAATGCCGGTGAGAGCTATCGCATCGGCTTCTTCCTGGTGGGCGCCTATCAGGAAATCCTGGGCGATATCCATAACCTGTTCGGCGATACCGATGCGGTGGAAGTCGTGGTGGATCGCGATGGCTATCGCATCGCCCAGCAGCGCCGCGGCGATACCACCGACGTGATGCTCGACTACGTGGGCTATCAGCTGGACACGCTGCGTGCCACCTATGCCGAGCGCATTGCTGCCGCACACCTCTCGCCCGAACGGGCGCAGGAACTCAGCGCTGCGCTGGAAGCTGGGCTGACCGGATACACCTATCTCTCCGACGAGCCGCTGGGCTGATCCGCAGTGCGCTGGGGCAACGCCGCAGCGCTGGCTGTGCAACGACATGGCAACCTGCCACGCGTTCCCGCCGCAAACACCGCGCAGGGACATCACCGGCATGGCCGCCGCAGCTCCTGCGACGCGCTGTCGCGCCGACGTGCGCTGAGGTCGGCTACGCTTGCGCATCATGCCACCGTGCTTGGTCGCGTCGAACAAAGCGCCTGCGCTTTGCCTTGCGCCACGCCTTGCAATCGGATCGGCTTCATTCTCGCACGTGTGTGCTGCATGCCGATGACAGTCAGGCGACCATCGCGCGGTCGCGCGCGCTTATCGAGGCAGACGCATTAAAAGCGTATTTTCTCTCGTAAAGTGATTTGCGGAATAACCTAATTCCAGTAACGCTGATTTGGAATTGGTCTTATTCAGTGCGGCGTTTTATCTGCCGCGGTGCGCGCATATTCGCCTTGAATTCTGTGGGTATCGTCGACCACGCCGTATGCGGGGTGTGGCGCTGGCGTGTGCCGGACGCGGCGCGGAATTTGATCGGATGTATGCATCCAGAACACTAGTTCAAATCACACTTCGGTGAAAAAATTTTAGGTATCACGCGATTTCCGTGATTTTTTGCACGGTTTCGGCCCCCGGGCGAATTGTTAGTGTTCGTTTAACTTGTCGGGATACAAGTGCTTCAACCAAGTCACCTGCACATTGTTGTTCGATTGTGCGAGTCGCTGTGCTGTGCGTCTTCATCATGCGTTTCCATCGCGTATTACCGGCAACTGTCGGTCGTCGGCGGTGTTTCTTACCCCTCGTTTCTTAAGGCCAGGTGCTGATTCGGCGTCCATTGACCGCATAACGGTTGGGGGGCGTCGACGGACTGCGCGCCACATCAGAAGGATGCACGCAATGCACGCTGACGCCTCTCCCGTTTTTCCCCTGACCAAGGCGCAACGTGGCCTTTGGGTGGCCAACAAGTTGCACACCGACAATACCTTGATGTTGGCCGAAGTACTGGAAATGTTCGGCCCGCTCAATCCCCAGGTGCTGATCCGCGCCAGCATGCAGCTGACGCACGAGTTCGATACGCTGCGCCTGTGTATCGTCGAGCGCGAGGGCGTGCCTTCGCAGGTGGTCTTGCCCGAGTACAACGGCACGATTCCATACTTCGACGTCAGCTCAGATCCTGCTCCGCGTAATGCGGCCGAACATTGGATCGACGAAGAAATCCGCAAGCCGGAAGATCTGCAGAACGGACCGCTGTGGCATTGCGCGGTGTTCCGTCTTGGCGAAGATCATCATCTATGGGTGCAATGTGTGAGCCATCTGGTGATGGACGGCTATTGCGCGTCGGTCATGATGCAGCGCATGGCCGTGCTCTATAACGCCTACGTGGCCGACATGGAGCCGGAGCCTGCGCAGTACGGCAGTGCATTGTCGCTGCTCGAAATGGAACAGCACTATCGCAACTCCGATCGGTTCCAGCGCGATCGCGAATACTGGATGCAGCAGTTGGCCGATCTGCCGCCGCCGGCGACGCTGGCGCGGCCGGGCAATCAGCTGTCCACCGGGCTATTGCGTGGCACCGGGCAGTTCTCGCCGCAGCAGGTGGTGCGTTTGCGCGCGCTGGGCAAGGAGTACGGCGCCAGCCTGCCGCAGATGCTGATTTCGCTGATTGCGGCGTACTACTACCGCTGCACCGGTGCCGAGGACCTGGTGCTGGCGATGCCGGTCACCGGCCGCATCAACGCGCGCTACCGGCAAACCGCAGGCCTGGTGGCCAACGTCATTTCGCTGCGCCTGAAGATGGATCCGCAGCAGCCCATCCATACCTTGTTCGCGCAGGTATCCTCGGTGGTGCGGAACGCCTTGCGACATCAGCAATATCGCTTCGAGGACGTGCGCCGCGATCTGGGCATGTTCGGGATGGAGCAGAAGTTCGCACGCCTGGCGGTGAACATCGAGCCCTTCGACTACGCCTTGCGCTTCGGCGAGGCGTACGCGGTGCCGCACAACCTTTCCAACGGCCCGGCCGACGACCTCACCATCTTCTGCTACGAACGCGGCGATGGTGCAGCGGTGCGTTTCGATCTGGATGCCAACCCGGCGTTATACGACAGCGACGAACTGGCCGAACACTGCCGCCGTCTGACCCATCTGGCCGATGCGGTACTGGCCGATCCGGAATGCGCGCTGGGCCAGGTCGATGTGCTCGGCGATAGCGAGCGCCGGCGTTTGCTGCACACCTGGAACAACACCGCAGCGCCGCTGCCGGAACCGGCCACGCTGTTGCACGGGATGCTGCAACGCGCCGAGTTGATGCCTGCGGCCGTGGTGGCGCAGTACGACAACCGCACGCTCGACTACGCCACGTTGTGCGAGCTTGCCTCGCGCATCGCCGCGCAATGGGTGGCCGATGGCGTGGGCCCTGGCGATGTGGTCGCGGTGGCGTTGCCGCGCAGCGAACAATTGTTGGTGGCGTTGCTGGCGGTGATGTGGAGCGGTGCGGCGTACCTGCCGCTGGATCCGGAGAGCCCGGCCGCGCGCAACCGCCAGATGCTCAACGATTCCGGTGCCATCGGCCTGGTCTGCGAGCCGGCACTGTGCGAGCGCTATCTGCTCGGCGGCATGGTCTGGCTGGATCCGCGCCCGGCCGTGTTGCCGGAGGCGATCGCACCGCTGGCGACGCCCGACGGCACCGCGTACGTGCTGTACACCTCCGGCTCCACCGGTGCGCCCAAGGGCGTGGAGATCAGCCATCGCAACCTGTTCAATTTCCTGCATGCGATGGAGCACGAGCTGGCATTGCGTCCGCGCGATCGTGTGCTGGCAGTCACCACCATCACCTTCGATATCGCCGGGCTGGAGCTGTACCTGCCGTTGCTGGTGGGCGCGCGCGTGGTCATTGCACCGGCCGGTATCAGCCACGACCCGCGCGGCCTGTCGCGGTTGATCGCCGACGAACACATCAGCGTGGTGCAGGCCACGCCATCGCTGTGGCGCATCCTGCTGGCCAATGAGGATCTGGTGCTGGATCGCATCCACGCGTTGATCGGTGGCGAGGCGTTGGTGCCCGAACTGGCCACGCAATTGCTCAGCCGGGTGGGGCGCCTGACCCAGTTGTACGGGCCCACCGAAACCACGATCTGGTCGACCATCATGCCGTTGCAGCTGACAGATGCCGCCGCACCGGCGATCGGCAGGCCGCTGCTCAATACGCGCGTCTATGTGCTGGATGCGCAGCGTCAACCGCTGCCGACCGGTGCGATCGGCGAGCTGTATATCGGCGGCGCGGGCGTGGCCAAGGGCTATCGCGGCAAGCGCCAGCTGACCAGCGAGCGTTTCATGCGCGACCCGTTCGCCGACGACGGCAGCAGCATGTACCGCACCGGCGACCGCGTGCGTCAACGCAGCGATGGCCTGCTGGAATTCATCGGGCGCGCCGATGCGCAGCTGAAGATCCGCGGACATCGGGTGGAGCCGGCCGAAATCGAAAGCGCCTTGCTGCTGCATTCGCAGGTGGCGCAGGCGGTGGTGGTGGGCCACAGCGATGGCGAGCATGCCTTGCAGCTGCTGGCTTATGTGGTGGGCAAGCACGGCAACGCGCCATCGGTCGAGCTGCTACGCGCGCATCTGCAGCAGCGCCTGCCGGCATCGATGATTCCTACCCTGTGGGTGCCGCTGGAGGCGTTGCCGCTGACCCCCAACGGCAAGCTGGATCGGCGCGCATTACCGGCGCCTGGCGCCTTGCCGCAACGCGCGCACCTGGCGCCGCGCGATGCGCTCGAACGCCAGTTGGCAACGATGCTGCCGGAGGTGCTGGGCATCGAGGTGGTGGGCGTGGACGACAACTTCTTCGAGCTTGGCGGCGATTCGCTGCGTGCGGCGGAAATGGCCGCGCGTTTCCCGCAGATGTTCGGGGTGGAACTGCCGCTGGGCACGTTGTTCCATGCACCGACGATCGCCGGCCTGGCCGAGGTGATCAAGCGCAGCGCACACACGCCCAACGACCCGTTGAGCATGCTGCTGCCGCTGCGCTCCGGCACCGCCGGCACCACGCCGCTGTTCTGCATCCATCCGGTCATCGGCCTGGGCTGGTCGTATCTCACCTTGCTGGGTCAGCTGGATCCGCAGTGGCCGGTGTATGCGCTGCAATCGCCGGGCTTGAGCGACCCGCAGCACCGTCCGGAGAGCATCGAGGCGATCGCGCGCGATTACCTGGCGCATCTGCGCAGCGTACAACCCAAGGGGCCGTACCGGCTGCTGGGCTGGTCGCTGGGCGGTTTGATCGCGCACGCCATCACGGCCGAATTGCATGCGCTGGGCGAAGAGGTCGAGTTGCTGGTCATGCTCGACAGTTACCCGCATCTGGAACAGGCCGCATCGCTGTCGGAATCGGAGAACGTACGCGCCTCGGTGCACGCGTTGGCCCTGCATCTGGCGCCGGGCCAGCCGATGCCGACCACGGTCGCCGAGCTTGCCAGCCTGCTGTGCGATCACTACGGGCTGAACGAGTTGCCTGCGGTGCGGCAGTTGCTGGAGCAACGTCCCACCTTGCTGGACGATCTGGGCGCCCTCACCCAGCATCACCTGCACCTGGCGCGGCGTCATCGGCCCAGGCAGCTGGACCAGGATGTGGTCTTTGTCGAAGCGAGCGTGCGCATGAGCTCCGGCGGCGACGATGCGCTGTGGGTGGATTACCGTCCCCAGGCGTGGCACCCGTACGTGCGCAACCTGCAGCTGCACGCTCTGGACAACGACCACCATTCGATGCTCTCGCCGACGCATTCGGCCACGCTCAGCACCTTGCTGCACGCGGCCACCGCAGAGGCCGCGCGGGCTGCACAGCCTGTAGGGCAGACCGGCCGTAGTGCGGTCGCCGGCGACGGAGTGACCGAATATGCCTGAGTCCAGAGCCGATCCGTTACGCCAGCGCCCGGTGGTGATCGCCACCCTTGGCACGCATGGGGACGTGCGCCCGATCATTGCGCTGGCGCTTGGCCTGCAGCGGCGTGGGTATCCGGCGCGGGTGCTGACCAGCTCCAACTTCGAGACGTTGATCCGTGCCCACGGGCTGGAATTCTTCCCGCTCAGCGGCGATCTCCAGAAGCTGTTGCAAGACCATCCGGATGTTGCCGAGATGCGCGGCGCCCCTGGCATCTTGCGCAAGAAGTTGCTGGAGTGGGCGCGCGATTGGCCCGCACAGGGCCGCGCGGCGTGTGCCGACGCCGGCTTGATCCTGGGTGTGGGCAGTGCCAGTTTTCTCGTCCATAGCCTGGGCGAGGCGTATGGGGTGCCGGTGGCGTTTGCGCAGTTGCAGCCGCTCACCGAGTCGCGCCACCTGCCGTTGATGCTGATGCCCAACCTGCGTTTGCCGGGAAGTGTCAGCGTGGCATTGCATCGCCTGATGCGCTTTGTCGGCTGGCAGCTGATGCGGCCGGCCCTCAACAATATCGTGCGTCCGGCATTGGGGCTGCCGGGGTATCCGTGGAGCGGTCCGGATCGCAGCGGGCTACGCGTGATCTACGGCTATAGCGCGCACGTGTGTCCGCGTCCGCCGGACTGGCCGGAAAGCGCGCAGGTGTGCGGCTCCTGGCAGCTGCCACCGTCGCAGTGGCAACCGCCAGCCGCGCTGCAGGCGTTTTTGCAGGCCGGGCCGCCGCCGCTGTATATCGGCTTCGGCAGCATGACCAGTAGCGCCGTCGCGCAGCTCACTGCCACGGTCAAGGCAGCGGTGCGATTGACCGGGCAGCGCGCGTTGCTGGCCAGCGGCTGGGGCGGTCTAGGGGCGGGGGACACCGCTGCCGCCGATGACACCGAGCGCTTCTTCCATCTGGAACAGGCACCGCACGATTGGCTGTTCCCGCGTGTGTCGGTGGCCGTGCATCACGGTGGTGCCGGCACCAGCGGTGCGGCGTTGGCGGCGGGGATTCCCTCGGTGGTGCTGCCCTTTGGCTACGACCAGTCGTTCTGGGCGCATTGCCTGGCCCAGCGTGGCGTTGCGCCGCCAGCGCTGGCGCGTGCCGGGCTGCAGCCAGAAGCCCTGGCCGCTGCCATCCAGCAGGCGAGCACGCCGGCCATGCTTGCGGCCGCGCGCGCACTCGGTCAACGGATTGGCGAGGAAGACGGTGTCCGCACTGCGGTCGATCAACTGGAAGCCTGGCAACTGCTTGAACCGACGGCAGTGGCGCCCGCGGCGGCCGCTCGCACCGAGCAGCACGCCATCGCATAAGCATGGGGTGCTGCGCATCCGCCGCAGCAGTTGATGCGCGCACGGCAGCGCGGTACGGCAGCGCGTGGTTGGCAGCGACGCACTGCGCGCTGCCGGCATGCGGCACAATCGGGCTCCCTCGGTTGATCTCGCCCGCATGCGCTATCCCGCTTTGGACCTGTTGCGTGGCATCGCCATCGTCTGGGTGATGCTGTTCCATTCGTTCGTGGTCGGCGGGTTGGGGAAGGACTGGGAATGGCTGTCGCGCTACGGCTGGATGGGGGTGGACCTGTTCTTCGTGCTGAGCGGCTTTTTGATCGACACCCAGGTGCTGACCCCGCTGTCGCGCGGCAAGCCATTGGACTTCACCGATTTCTACCTGCGCCGCGCATTCCGCATCCTGCCGGCGTTTTTGGTGGTCTTGGCGATCTACATGGCATGGCCGGGTTTTCGCGAATCGCCTGGGCTGGCGCCATGGTGGATGTTTCTCACCTTCACCTTGAATCTGTTCATCGACTACGGCGAGCAGGCCGCGTTCTCGCATGCATGGTCGCTCTGCGTGGAAGAGCATTTCTATCTGGTGTTTCCGTTGCTGGCGACGTTGTTGTTGCGGCGTCCATCGGCCGCGCGCGTGGTCGCGGTGTGCGTGGCGGTGGTGGTCGCCGGCATCGCGTTGCGCACCAGCGTGTGGCTGCACAACGCGGCGCTGGATCAGCTCGGCGGCGGCCAGCAGCGCAACTGGTTTGTCGAAGATCTCTATTACCCCACCTGGAACCGGCTGGACGGCTTGCTGGCCGGTGTCGTGCTGGCAATGGTGAAGGTCTTCCGCCCCCGCACATGGCAATGGCTGCAGCAGCGCGGCAACACCTGGGCGCTGGCCGGGGTGGCCACGCTGGCACTGGCGATGTGGTTGTTCCGCGAGCGAACCGGCCTGCTGGGCAACGCAGTGGGCTGGCCGGTGCTTTCGCTGGGGCTAGCCTTGCTGGTCTTGGCAGGCACCGCGACCGACAGCGCACTGGGCCGCCGACGCGTGCCGGGCGCTGCCTGGTTGGCCGCCATTTCCTACAGCATGTATCTGACCCATAAGGCGATGTTCCATGTCACCCAGGGGTGGTTCGATGCCACGCTGGAGGGTCGTGGCGTCCTGGCCTTTGCAGTGTATGGCGTGGTGGCGCTGGCGGCGGGTGCGCTGCTGCATTACGTGGTGGAGCGTCCGTTCCTGCAGCTGCGCGGCGCGCTGCTGCGGCGGCGCGCAGCCGTGCGCCGCGATGCAGAACGTGCGTGATGCGATCTGCAGTCATCCATCGCACGGGCGGGAGTTGAAAAAAAGCCGCGCAATGCGCGGCTTTTCGATACTCGGTAGGGCTACGCGGCGCAGCGGGATGTATGGCTGGCGCACTGCGCGCGCACCGCCCCAGCCCTGGCTTCAGTGCAACGCCTCACTGCGCGTCGCGCGCCACCTGGAACCCCGCAAAGGACTGGGTCACCGGCATGATTTCCAGGCGGTTGATATTCAAATGCGCCGGCAGGCTGGCGACATAGAAGATCTGTTCGGCGATGTCTTCTGCCGTCATCGGGGTGGCGCCACGGTATAGCGTATCCGACGCCGCCTGGTTGCCCCCGGTGCGCACCAGGGTGAATTCGGTCTCGGCCATGCCCGGTTCGATCGAGGTCACGCGCACGCCGGTGCCGTGCAGATCAGAGCGCAGGCCCAGCGAAAACTGCTGCACGAAGGCTTTGGTACCGCCGTAGACGTTGCCGCCGGTATATGGGTAGGTTGCCGCGACCGAGGCGATGTTGATGATGGCGCCGCGGCGCGCGATCAACGCCGGCAGCAGGCGGTGGGTGAGCGTGACCAGCGCAGTGACATTGGTGTCGATCATCTGCTGCCACTGCGCCAGGTCGGCCTGCTGCGCCGGTGCGGTGCCCAGCGCCAGGCCGGCGTTGTTGACCAGCACGTCGATATCGGCGAATGCGGCCGGCACTGCGTCGATCGCGTTCGACAAGGCGCGTGCATCGCGCATGTCGAACGCGGCGGTGTGGACCTGCCCGGCCGGCAGTTCAGCGGCCAGCGCCTGCAGGCGTTCGGCGCGCCGGCCGGTGGCGATGACCTTCCAGCCGGCTGCAGCGAAGCGGCGCACGGCGGCGCTGCCGAATCCGGAGGTAGCACCAGTGATCAGGACGGTCTTGGACATGAGGAACTCCAGGAGGACAGGGGGGCGGGAACCAGATTCAGTGAGCAGGCCGCGGGTTCGCCATTGCGGCATGCCGTGCACGTAGCAGCTGTTCGGTCAGGGTCTGGCGCGCGACGACTTGGCCACGCCGCAGCTGCAGCGCCACGTACGGGGCCGGCGCGTGCGCAGCGCTCGTCGCGGTGGCGGGCAGCGCGACGATCAATTCGCCATCTACCCAGACGGCGGGCACTGGCGCTGCCTGGCCCGGGAACAGTACGTCCAGCGGCAGCGTGGGCGGCGCGTCGTTACAGGCGCCCAGGACCACGCGATCGAGCACCAGCTGTTGCCCGTCCAGACGCCAGTGGGCGCGGTAGCCGCGCCAGTTGGCGCTGCAGCTGCCCAGCGCACTGCCTGCGTGCGCCACGAAGCGCTTCCAGGTGGCTGGGTCGTCCAGTGGGCCGGACAAGGGTTCGGCCAGCAGCGTGGCCTGCTGGCCGTCGATCTGGATCAGGTCGGGAAGTTGATCGGTGGCCTGCGCCGGGCCGGCCCACGCCAGCACGCACAGCAACACGCCAGCGATACGCCGCAACACGGGCGTTTACTGCGCCTTGATCGCGATGGCGGACAGGCCACTGCCGGTGAGCTTCTGCTTGGCCTCGGCAAGCTCGCTGGCGCTGCCGTAGGGCCCCATGCGCACGCGATAGACCGTCTTGCCGCTGATGTCGGCCGATTCCACGCGTGCGGCCAGGCCCATCATCGCCAGCTTGGCCTTGGTGGATTCGGCATCGCCGGAGGCGCCGAACGAGCCGGCCTGCAGGATGTAGCGAGTGTTGTCGGCGACCGCCGGCGCAGCAGCCGTCGGCGCTGTTGCAGCGGCGGCAGTTGCGACGGGCTTGGGCGCGGCGGCGGCCGGCGCGGTGAGTGCGGCGGTGCTGGCCGGAGCCGGCGTGGCGGCCGGGCGTGCAGGGGCGGTTTCCGGCAGCGGCTTGGGTACGCTGGCGGTGGTTTCCTTCAACGGCGTCGGGACGCTGGTGGTCGGTGTGGCGGCAGCCACACTGGCGCCGGGTGCGGGGGGCACTGGTTTGCCTTCCAGCGCCGCACGCGCACGCGCGGCCTCTTCGGCGCGCGCGCTGGCCGCCAGTTCGGCATCGGACATCTGCACTTCCTTGCCGGGCAGCAAGGTGTAGAAATCGTACTGGGTCTGCGCATCGCCGGGTTTGGCCTGCGGCTTGGGCGGCTGTGCACTGGGCTTGGGCAGTTCGGCCGGCGTGTCCACGTCGGCATCGGCCACCGGCTCGGGCTGCGCATCCGGATTGGCACGCGGGCCCACGCGCAGGAAACCGTCGCCGTCCTTCTTGAACAGGTTGGGTGCGGCCAGAAAGATCACTGCCGCAATCGCGGCGCCAGCCACCAGCCACACCCAACCGGGGGTGCCATTGCTGGTGTTGCGCCGGGCCTGACTCTTACCGCGTCGTGCTGCCATCTACCACTTCTCCGAATCGTGTCGTTGCGGGCCCGCTGGCCCGACTTGCTGTGGCAATGCGCGCCGCTGCGCTGATTGCCCGGTGAGCGCCATCAGCGCCCGAGGTGGCAGGCCGGCGCCTACCGCAGTGCCATGCGCTACGCTGCTGCCTGCGATGGCGCCCGGGAGCTACCGCCTGTTTACATCTTCTCCGGAGCGCTGACGCCGAGCAGTTCCAGGCCATTGGCCAGCACCTGTTGGGTGGCGACCGCCAGGGTGAGCTTGGCGTCGCGCTCGGCGGCAGCGTCCACCAGCACCTTGCTGTTGTGATACCACGTGTGGAAGGCGTGCGCCAATTCACGCAGGTATTGCGCGATCTGGTACGGCTCCAACGCCTGACCGGCGATTTCCACCACTTCCGGGTAACGCGACAGCTCCAGCATCACCGCCAGCGAGTGTTCGTCGTCCAGGCATGCGAGCTCGGCCAGACCATGGGCCTGGTCGTACTTGTAGCCCTTTTCCTGCGCCTGGCGCAGCACGCTGCATACCCGCGCATGGGCGTACTGCACGTAGAACACCGGGTTGTCGTTGCTCTGCGCCCGCGCCAGGTCGATATCGAAGGTCAGCTGCGAATCGGGCTTGCGCGCGATCAGGAACCAGCGCACCGCATCGGCGCTGGTTTCTTCGATGAGGTCGCGCAGGGTGACGTAGCTGCCGGCACGCTTGGACAGTTTCACTTCTTCGCCGCCGCGCATCACCGTGACCATCTGGTGCAGCACGTATTCCGGCCAGCCCTGCGGGATGCCCAGCTCCATCGCCTGCAGGCCGGCGCGCACGCGCGTCAGCGAGCCGTGGTGGTCGGCGCCAAGTTCGGTGATGGCGCGTTCGTAGCCGCGTTGCCACTTGGTCAGGTGATAGGCCACGTCCGGCACGAAATAGGTGTAGGTGCCGTCGGACTTGCGCATGACGCGGTCCTTGTCGTCGCCGAAGTCGGTGGACTTCAGCCACAGCGCGCCGCCTTCCTCGTAGGTGTGGCCGGAGGCGATCAGCTTCTGCACCGCTTCTTCGACCTTGCCGTCCTTGTACAGCGAGCTTTCCAGGAAGTAGATGTCGAAATCGACCCGGAACGCAGCCAGGTCGTGGTTCTGCTCATTACGCAGGTACGCCACCGCGAAGCGGCGGATCGATTCGAGATCGGCCGGATCCTTGGTGCCGGTGACCAGATGGCCTTCCAGATCGACGGTGTCGCCGGCCAGGTAGGCATTGGCCACATCGGCGATGTAGTCGCCGCGGTAGCCGTTTTCCGGCCAGCCGTCGCTGTCGGGGGTGAGCCCCTGCGCACGTGCCTGTACCGACAGCGCCAGGTTCTCGATCTGCACGCCGGCATCGTTGTAGTAGAACTCGCGCTTGACGTTCCAGCCGTTGGCATCGAGCACGCGCGCCAGGCTGTCGCCGATCGCCGCGGCACGGCCGTGGCCGACATGCAGCGGGCCGGTCGGGTTGGCCGAGACGTATTCCACGCCCACCGAACGGCCGTTGCCGGCCAGGCCGCGCCCGTAGTCGTGGCCTTGCTTGATCACATGCGCCACTTCGCGCTGATACGCGGTGGGGGCCAGGTGGAAATTGATGAAGCCCGGACCGGCGATTTCCACCTTGGCCACGTCGTCGCTGGCCGGCAGGGCCGCCAGCAGCGCCTGCGCCAGTGCGCGCGGATTGCTGCGCGCAGCCTTGGCCAGCAGCATCGCGGCGTTGGTGGCGAAGTCGCCGTGCTCGCGGGTCTTGGGTCGCTCGACCACAAAATCCGGCGGCAGGGTGTCGGCGGGCAGGGTGCCATTGGCGCGCAAGGCTTCAATGCCTTGGCCGATCAGTGCGCGGAGTAGGGCTTTCACGTGGGATCTGCTTGGAACCAAACCAGCGATTTTACCCGACCGCGTGCCGCAGGGTCCGAGCAATGGTTCAGGTCAGCGCACCACTGCTCATTCCAGCCAGCCGCGTTCGGCGAACGACACCGGCCGACCGTCGCCGATGACGAAATGGTCCAGCAGGCGGATGTCCACCAGCTCCAGACTGTCAAGCAGGCGCTTGGTGACCGCGCGGTCGGCCTCGGAGGGCTCCGGATTACCCGACGGGTGGTTGTGCCCGACGATCACCGCCGCCGCGTTGTGCAGCAGCGCCCGCCGGACCACTTCGCGCGGGTGGATGTCGGCCCCGTCGATGGTGCCGGTGAACAGTTCTTCGAAGGCGATGGCGCGGTGGCGGTTGTCCAGGAACAGCACCGCGAACACTTCATAGGCCCGCGCGCGTAGCCGCTGCGAGAAGTAGCGGCCCACGCTGGGCGGGTCGCTGAGGGCCTCCCCGCGCTCCAGCGCGCTCATCAGGTGCCGCTGGGCCAGTTCCATCGCGGCGGCGAGCTTGCAGGCCGAGGCCGGGCCCAGCCCGGGCAGGCGCGTCAGCGCCTTGGCCGGGCGGTCCAGCAACAGACGCAGCGGGCCGTGCCGATGCAGCAGATCGCGCGCGGTCTGCACCGCATCCTGGCCGCGCAAGCCGGAGCCGACGAGGATCGCCAGCAGCTCGGCATCGGACAAGGCAGTGGCCCCGCGCGCCAGAAGTTTCTCGCGCGGGCGTTCGTGGGTGGGCCAGTCGTGTATGTGCATATGGCGAGATTGCCGGTGCTCATCGCCGACGCCCATCAGGCCAAGCAGAGGCATCGGCTAATCTAGTTGTCCTTGTAACCGTAGGACGACCCCGACGTGATCGGCTCCACTCAGGCCCGCCCCCTGGACGGACAGCGTTTGCTGCTGTGCGTCGGCGGAGGCATCGCCGCTTACAAATCGCTCGAACTGGTCCGTCGCCTGCGCGACGCCGGTGCGCAGGTGCAGGTCGCCATGACCGGCGGTGCGCAGCAATTCATCACCCCGCTCAGCTTCCAGGCATTGTCCGGGCAGCCCACCCGCACCACGCTGTGGGACAGCGCCGCCGAGCAGGCGATGGGCCACATCGAACTGGCGCGTTGGGCCGATCGGGTGATCGTCGCCCCGGCGACCGCCGACCTGCTGGCGCGTCTGGCGCATGGTCTGGCCGACGATCTGGTCACCACGCTGTGCCTGGCCACGACCGCGCCGCTGACCGTGGCGCCGGCCATGAACCACCGCATGTGGCTGCATCCTGCCACCCAGGCCAACATCGCCACCCTGCGCGCGCGCGGGGTGACGGTGGTGGGCCCTGACGACGGCCCGCTGGCCGAGGGCGAATCCGGACCCGGGCGGCTGGCCGAACCGGCGGCGATCATTGCTGCGCTGGCCGGTGGCGCGGCGGCCGCCAGCACTGCCTCGGAGGGCGCCAGGAGCGTCGCCGCGCCCGTCTTCATCCCCAGCAGCGCGCAGTTGGAGGGCCTGCGCATCGTGATCAGCGCCGGCCCCACCTTCGAAGACCTGGACCCGGTGCGCTACGTCGGCAACCGCAGCAGCGGCAAGATGGGTTATGCCCTGGCCGCCGCAGCTGCCAGGCAAGGCGCTGATGTGGTGCTGGTCAGCGGGCCGGTGCATCAAACCACCCCGGATGGCGTGCAGCGCATCGACGTGCGCTCGGCCGCGCAGATGCGCGACGCGGTGCTGGGTGCATTCCCGGCCGACATCTACATCGGCGCTGCCGCCGTGGCCGACTACACCCCCAAGCGGGTGGTGTCGCAGAAGATCAAGAAGACCGGCGAAACGTTGACCCTGGAACTGGTGCGGACCCCGGACATCCTGTCCGAGGTCGCCGCGCAGACCGGCGCGCTGAAACTGGTGGTCGGTTTTGCTGCCGAAACGCACGATGTGGAGCATTACGCCCGTGGCAAGCTGGCGGCCAAGCGCCTGGACCTGATCATCGCCAACCAGGTAGGGATCGAAGGCGGCGGATTCGAAAGCGACAACAACGCAGCCACGGCCTATTGGCAGGGCGGCGAGCGCGTGTTTCCCAGCAGCAGCAAGACCGAATTGGCAGACCAACTGCTGGCCCTGATCGCGGAGAGATTGCAGGCATGAGCCCCCCAACCCAGTCCTTGCAGGTGAAGTTGCTCGACCCGCGCTTCGGCGATCTGTGGCCGCTGCCGGCCTATGCCACCGAATCCAGTGCAGGCATGGACCTGCGCGCCGCGCTGGAGGCGCCGATGACGCTGCAGCCGGGCGATGCGGCCTTGATCCCCAGCGGTATCGCGATCTATCTGGCCGACCCACAACTGTGCGCCGTGATCCTGCCGCGCTCGGGCTTGGGCCATCGCCACGGCATCGTGCTCGGCAATGGCACCGGTTTGATCGATGCCGATTACCAGGGACCGCTGCTGATCAGCACCTGGAATCGCGGTCGCGAGGCCTTCACCATCGAGCCCGGCGATCGCATCGCGCAGTTGGTGATCCTGCCGATCGTGCGTATGGGCTTGCAAGTGGTGGATACTTTCGTCGACAGCGCGCGGGGAGCGGGTGGATTCGGCCACACCGGCGTGCGCTGACAGGGGAAATTACATGAGCAAGGCGAACGAGCGCAGGCAGGGGATGTCCAGCGTGCGTACGAGTGGTCCGGTGTTGGGGGGCATATTGCTGTTGCTGGCCGTCTGGTTCGGCTGGAACAGTTATGCGCAATGGCGCCAGGGCGCGGTGGCGCAAGGGCTGGAGCAGGCACGCGACCGCGCGGTGCAGGACGTCGGCCAGGCCATGGCCACGCAGGCCAGCCAGCTCGACGCGGTGCTCAAGCAGCCGCCGGTCATCGCTGCGTTGGCCGGTGGCGACGCGCTAGCGGCCGCATCGGCCATCCGCGAGCGTTTCAAAGGTGCCGAGGATGTCCAGGTGCTGCCTGGCGACCTTGCTGCGGCCTATGCCAACCCCAAGGATTTCGGGTACGCGCGTCTGAGCCTGCTCGAATCGGCGCAGGTGGCCGACCGTGCGCAGGTCCGGGTCGTGCGCGACGCCAAACAAGTCCGCCTGGGCGTGGCTGCCGCGGTGCGCCTTGGCGGGCAGCCGGCGGTGGCGTATGCGCGGTTGCCGTTACTGCGCCTGACCGGCCCGCTGGATGCGATTGCGGCGCCGGACAGTGCCTACCTGGCCGTGCGCCAGGGCAGCTACAACGTGGCCCAGCAGGGCGATATGGCACTGGCCGATGCAGCCGAAACGCTGGCCAGGCCGCTTGGGAACAGCGGCTTGCGCGTGGCTGCGGCAGTGCCGCAAGGCGATAGTGGCCCACTGGGTCTGGGCACCGTCGGTTGCGCCATCGTGGCGGCACTGCTGCTGATCATTGCGGTGCTGCTGGTGCTGGCCAGCCGGGGGCAGGTGGCCTTGCCACGGCGCCGGGCGGCTGACCAATCCAGCGCCGATGAACCCACCTTCAGTCAGAGCCTGCAGCACGACGCCAGCGTTGCCAGCGAAGCACGCGCGCTGGACGCCGAGGCGTCGCCCGCACCGCCAGCGCTGGTGCCGGCGGTGCAGGTCGCCGCCGGGATGTTTCGTGCCTACGACATCCGCGGCGTGGTCGGCAAAGACCTCAACCCCGGCGTTGCCGCCTTGATCGGCCAGGCCATCGGCAGCGTGATGCAGGCGCAGGGACTGCGCGATGTGGTGGTCGGTCGCGACGGCCGGCTGTCCGGGCCGGAGCTGAGCAACGGCCTGATCGAAGGCCTGCGCCGTGCCGGCTGCAACGTCACCGACATCGGTCTGGCACCGACGCCGGTGGTGTACTTCGGCGCGTACGAGCTGCGTGCCGGCAGCTGCGTGGCGGTGACCGGCAGCCACAATCCACCGGACTACAATGGCTTCAAGATAGTGGTCGGCGGCGAGACCTTGTCCGGCGCCGCCATCGCCGAACTGCACCAGCGCATCAACGAAGGCCGCCTGCATACCGCCGCCACGCCTGGCGAACTGGAACAGCGCGACATCAGTGATGCCTACATCCAACGCATCGCCGACGACGTCCAGCTCGATCGCCCGATCAAGGTGGTGGTGGACGCCGGCAATGGCGTGGCCGGTGAGATCGCACCGCGCCTGCTGGAAGCGATCGGCGCCGACGTGGTGCCGTTGTACTGCGATATCGATGGCACCTTCCCAAACCATCACCCTGATCCGAGCGAGCCGCACAACCTCAACGATCTGGTGAAGATGGTGCAGCGTTTCGATGCCGATATCGGCGTGGCGTTCGATGGCGATGCCGATCGCCTGGGCGTGGTGACCAAGGAAGGCGCGATGGTGTTCCCCGACCGCCTGCTGATGCTGTTCGCCGCCGATGTACTGCAGCGCAACCCTGGCGCACTGGTCATCTACGACGTGAAGTGCACCGGCAAGCTGTCCGACTACGTATTGCGCAACGGCGGCAGTCCGCTGATGTGGAAGACCGGGCATTCGCTGATCAAGTCCAAGATGCGCGAGACCGACGCCGAACTGGCTGGCGAGATGAGCGGCCACTTCTTCTTCAAGGAGCGCTGGTACGGCTTTGACGACGGCATCTACGCCGCCGCACGCTTGTTGGAAATTCTGGCCCAGCGCGAGCAGACGCCGTCCGAGGTGCTGGACGCCTTGCCTGAAAGCGTCTCCACGCCGGAGATCAAGGTGCCGGTGGAAGGCGATGCGCATGCGCTGGTCGCGCAATTTGTCGCGCGTGCGCAGACCGGCGAAGAATCACCGTTCGAATCGGCGCGGCTGTCGACCATCGATGGACTACGTGCGGACTTCATCGACGGCTGGGGGCTGGTGCGCGCCTCCAACACCACCCCGATCCTGGTGCTGCGGTTCGAAGCCGACAGCGAAGCCGCATTGCAGCGGATTCGCACGCTGTTCCGCAACGAACTGCAGGCGTTGTTGCCGGAGCATTCCGTGGCGTTCTGATTGCCGGATGCGGAGGCCGTCCGCTGCGTTGCCTGTGGAGCGGCAGCGCAGCTGGGCCGGTGCGCGACGCGGCGGTCCGTCATCCGGTATCGCGTCGGTGTACGCGGTCACCCGTGTGTTCCACCTGTTCCAGTCGCTCAGCATGACCGCGTGGCGTGGTGATCGATGCAGCGTCATGACCGTCCGGCAATAGCCAGACTGCGTCCCAGTACGGATACCCGCCCACCTGCTCGGCTAGCCCTGCCCGCAGGGGCAATGCGACCAGCGTGCGGGCGAACTGTCGATGATCGCTTAGCAGCGGGAGCGCCGACACCTGCATCTGCGGCTGCCACACCGTTCCACCACGCCCGCGTGCGCGATTGACCGCATCGGCAGTCATCAGTCGCGCCGTCGCGGCCAATTGCAGCAATGCCGACTTGCTCGGTGCCTGCAGCAACCCGCACCACGTGTCAGGCAACAGCACCCAGCACAGCAACTGCGCACCTTGCCAATGGCGGGGCAGTGCCAGGCTGGCCGCCGCAGCGCGAGCGCAGCGCCAGTCCGCGAACAGCGGCACGTGCTGATGCGTGTGCAGCCGCAGATGCCAATACGCTGCTTCAAGCGTCGGCGTGGGCAGGGGGCGATGACGGAGCGCACTGGGCATGGTCGCAGGTTGCCAGCGACACAGGAGCGGCAATATCGGCGGGCACCCCATCATCGCGTCGGCCGCGCGCGCAGCGGCGTGTCCGAAAAGCAGGCATCAGCGGTCAGCGCTATCGCCACGCCTCCGGCAATCTGCGCTGCATCGGCTGGATGCCCCGGATCACGTCAATGCGCGCAAGCGCTCGTCAATCACGCTGCATCGCAGCCCAAAACCTGGTCAGTGAGATGCAGTGCATCCGTATCGCTTGCGTACGCTGAGGCATCGCCAACCACGATGGATCGCCGAAAATCAGATGCAGCAACGCGCTTTGCCGCGCATCGGGATCATCTCCACCCGCCACGGCTCACCAACAGCGTTCGATCACCAGCAACCATCCGGACCAGGCGATTCGAATCCCGAATCCCGAATCCCCGCCTCAATGACCGGCCCTATCCCGCTTCCACCCACGATGCTTCACATCCAGATACAGGCTGTAAAACGCCGTAAACGCCGGGAACAGGTTCTGCAGCACACCGACCGAATCCTGCTTGGCCGAAAACACGAAATAGCTCAGCGTCATCAAGCTGCCGACCACGCTCATGTACCAGAACAGGCGCGGAATCACCGGCTTGCCGGCGCGTTTGGAGGCGACGAACTGCACCAGCCAGCGGCCGCCGAACATCAGCGCGCCGACATAGCCGATCAGCTTCCACCCGGTCACATGGATGCCGGTCCAGTACAGCCAGGTCAGTTGCTGGTCGAGAAAGGACGGGTCCATCAGCGTTCCTGCACCACGGTGGGCTTGCTGCGGGTGATCAGCCAGGCCACACCGCGCAGGTCGCGGATGCCGACCAGGGCGCGATTGAGATTGTTGTACTTGGACACGCCGGCGGTGCGGTGGCGATGGTTGACCGGCACGCTCACCGTGCGCCAGCCGGCGCGCTGCATCAACGCCGGCAAATAGCGGTGCATGTGGTCGAAGTAGGGCAGGTCCAGAAATGCCTCGCGCTCGAACAGCTTGATGCCGCAGCCGGTGTCGGGCGTATTGTCGCGCAGCATGCGCGAGCGGATCGCATTGGCCCATTTGCTGGCCCAGCGCTTGGAGCCAGAATCCTGGCGATTGACCCGCCAGCCGGCGAACAGCTTCACCTGCGCCTGCGCCTGGCTGCGCGCGATCAGCAGCTTGGGGATGTCGGCCGGGTCGTTCTGGCCGTCGCCATCGAGCGTGGCGATCCAGCTGGCGCGTGCGGCCTTCACCCCGCTGCGCACCGCCGTGCTCTGGCCGCTCTGGGTCACATGATGCAGCACGCGTAGTTCCGGTGTGGTGCTCTTCAGGCCTTGCAGCACTGCGAGCGTGTCGTCGCGCGAATGGTCGTCGACATACACGATTTCGAAGGCCACCACGCCGCGCAGGGCGCTGACGATTTCGCCCACCAGCGTGGCGACGTTATCGCGCTCGTTGAATACCGGGACGACGACGGACAGCTGAGGTTGGCTCATGGTTGCAGGGTGGCCGGATGAAGGCTGAGCGAAAAGGATCGGGCATTGTGCCCTGACTCTCTGAGTCAGGCATGAAGCTTGCACGCGTTATGCGCATTGGACCGGTTGGAAGCAGCCTGTAGCGAATGATGGGGACGTGGCAAGGCTGCGAAGGTGTTGGGCTAGCGGGCCGATCACGCGTCGTCTTCCGGCGCAGCGCAGCTGGCACGCATCGCCATGGGCATTGCCTATCTGCCATGCGGTCGTACCCCAGGACGGCTGGACAGTAGTACGCCCTGCATCTGGCCCGCATGGCAGTCCCGGCGCTACGCGCGCCCATCGACGCCCACGTGCAACTCCGCAGCAACCCCCGCCAAGCGCTAGGCGCGCTCGCCGAAATACTGCCGGCACCACTCCACGACCTGCGGCAAGCCCCGCTCGACCGGGGTCGCCGGATCGAACCCGAAGGCGGCCTGCGCACGCTGCGTATCGGCCATGGTGCGGATCATGTCGCCCGGCTGCATCGGCCGGTAGACCTTCTCGGCCGGGCGGCCGGCGGCCTGCGCGATCACGTCGATGAAGTACTCCAGCTCCACCGGCGTGTGGTTGCCCAGGTTGAACACCCGGTGCGGCACCGGCGCGTCGCTGGGCGTGTCCAGCGCGCCCAGTACACCGGCCACGATATCGTCGACGAAAGTGAAATCGCGCTGCATCTTGCCGTGGTTGAACACCTCGATCGGCCGCCCCGCCAGCACCGCACGGCTGAAGATCAGCGGTGCCATGTCCGGCCGGCCCCACGGCCCGTACACCGTGAAAAAGCGCAGACCGGTCGCGCGCAGGCCATACAGCTGCGCATAGGTGTGGCCCATCAATTCGTTGGCGGCCTTGGTTGCCGCATACAACGAACGCGGTTGGTCCACGCGCTGGTCTTCGGAAAACGGCGGGGTGGCCGAATCGCCGTAGACCGAACTGCTCGAGGCATACACCAGGTGCTGCACGCCGCGGTGCCGGCACAGCTCGAGCATGTTGACGAAGCCAACCAGGTTGCTGTCGACGTAGGCGTGGGGGTTTTCCAGCGAATACCGCACGCCCGCCTGCGCAGCCAGATGCACGACGCGGGTCGGCTGGATCTCATCGAACAATGCAGCCAGGCCCTCGCGATCGGTCAGGTCCAGCGTGCGGATATCCAGGCCTGGGCACAGCGTCGCCACTCGGTCGTGCTTGAGCTGCGGGTCGTAGTAGTTGTTGTAGTTGTCCAGCCCCACCACCGCCTCGCCGCGTGCCGCCAGCGCGCGGCAGGTGTAGGCACCGATGAAACCGGCAGCGCCGGTGACGAGAATGGTCATGGCTGTGATCCTGGGAAATGCGGGAACAAAAGGCTGGCGCTCCGGATGCGCACGCGCGGCGCATTGCGGACACCGCCGCGAGCGGGTCCGGCATCCCGATGCTGCCAACGCGCCTGCGGTGCGCCGTGCGCCATGCGCGATTCATGGTGCTCGCAGCTCACACCAAGCTCAAAATAAAGGCTGCAGCGCGCCATGCGTTTTCGCTCACCGCAGGGCGAGCGGTGCTTCGCTGGCAAGCTTGGCCTTGCGCTCGGCGCTGAACTTCCACCACGGCTGCGCCGCCTCGCCTTCCATAAAGCGCACGATCGACAGGAACACATCGATCACGCAGGGGTCGTGCAGCACGCCGGTGCGCAGGCACAGCTGTGCGTGCATGTCGTAGGCATCGCGACCGCGCAGCTGCGCAGGCACGCGGATGCCGATCAGGCGCAGGTCCTTTTCGCAGGCCGGCCCGACGTTGGGCAAATCGGTCAGCTGCAGCAGATGCTGGCGGTCCACCTTGGCGGGATTCATGGCCGACGAGGATCCTGTTGGATGTGCAAGCGATTAGCTGCGCTGCATGCGCAGGCGTTCGAGCACGCCGTCCAGCGTGTCCAGATCGGTGTAATGGATCACCAGCTTGCCCTTGCCGCCGCGGCCGTGATTGAACACCACCTTGGTGCCCAGCGACTCGGACAGTTCGGTTTCCAGCGAGGCGATATCGGCCTGTGGGGCCACCGGCGCCGGCTTGCCCTTGCGCAGCGAGCCGGGCACCTTGCCGGCGGCGAACTGCTGCGCGCGGTGTTCGACTTCGCGCACCGACCAGCCCTGGTCGGCCGCTTCATGTGCCAGCTTGCTGGCCAGCTCCGGCGCCAGGGTGAGCAGCGCGCGCGCGTGGCCCATTTCCAGCCGGCGCGTTTCCAGCAACAGGCGAATGGCCACTGGCAATTCCAGCAACCGCAGCAGATTGGACACCGATGCACGCGAGCGTCCCACCGCGCCGGCGGCCTCGGCATGGGTCAGCGAAAATTCGTCGATCAGCCGCTGCAGCGCCTGCGCTTCTTCCAGCGGGTTGAGGTCTTCGCGCTGGATGTTTTCGATCAGCGCCATCGCGATGACGGTGCGGTCGTCCAGCTCGCGCACCACCACCGGCACCTCGGTCAGCCCAGCCAGCTGCGAAGCGCGCCAGCGGCGTTCGCCGGCCACGATCTCGAACTGCGCCGGTGCCAGCTCGCGCGCCACGATCGGCTGGATCACGCCCTGGGCCTTGATCGACTCGGCCAGCTCGGCCAGCTTGACCTCGTCCATCTCCCGGCGCGGCTGGTACTTGCCCGGCTGCAGCTGGGCCGCCGGCAACTGGCGCAAGCTATCGCCAGGCTGCAACGCCTCTTCGCTGGCCGCACCGGGTGCCGCCGCCGCCGCCGCGCCCTTGGGCCCCAACAGCGCTTCCAGGCCACGGCCCAGGCCACGCTTCTTTGCGGGGATCGGCTTGTTCATCAGACGGTCTCCACGGGCCGGACGGCCTTGTTGCGGTCGTTCTGGCGGCGCACGATCTCACCGGCCAACCCCAGGTAGGCCACCCCGCCGCGGGAGGTGCGGTCGTAACCGACGATGCTCTGGCCATGGCTGGGCGCCTCGGCCAGGCGCACGTTGCGCGGCACGATGGTACGAAACACCTTGTCGCCGAAATGCTCGGTCAGCTCGGCCGATACCGCGTTGGCCAGGTTGTTGCGGATGTCGAACATGGTGCGCAGCACGCCTTCGATTTCCAGCGCCGGGTTGAGGTTGGCGCGCAGCGCTTCGATGGTTTCCAGCAGCGCGGTCAGCCCTTCCAGCGCGTAGTACTCGCACTGCATCGGCACGATGATGGAATCGGCCGCGGTCAACGCATTGAGCGTGAGCAGCGACAACGCCGGCGGGCAGTCGATCAGGATGAAATCGTACTCGTCGCGGATCGGCGCCAAGGCGCGCTTGAGCCGCTGCTCGCGTTCGCCCTGGTCCATCAGCTGAATCTCGGCGGCGGTCAGGTCGATGTTGCCTGGCAGCAGATCGAAGCCTTCCGGCGCGGTCACCCGGATCTGCGCGGCGGTGTTTTCGCCCAGCAGCAGATCGCAGGTGGAGGCGGCCACATCGCGCTTGTCGATGCCGCTGCCCATGGTGGCGTTGCCCTGCGAGTCCAGATCCACCAGCAATACACGCTTGGGCGCGCGCGCCAGGCCGGCCGCCAAATTGACGGCGGTCGTGGTCTTGCCGACGCCGCCCTTCTGGTTGGCAATGGCGATGATCCGGGCCATGCGGGAGAGCCTCGTGGGCGAAGAGTAAGACCGGCCATTATGCGGGCAGGGCGCCGGATCGGGAAATGCCGCCCGCGGCGGTGCGCCGCACGGCCGGGATGACGCAAGCGCCGGTCAGCCGGCGGGCGGGGCGTTTGCGGGTGGCTCCTTCATGGCCCGGTAGCGCTGCAGGATGTCGGCGATCTCGCCATCCAGCGCTACCCGCTGCTGCTCGAAGCTGATCTGCAGACGCAACTGCGCCATCAAATCGCGATGGCGCTGCTGGATGTCGCCGGCCAGCTTGTCGGCCACTGCCTGGCCGGCCAGCTCGCGGTCGCCGGCGCTGCGCAGCAGGCTGGCCAACCCTTCGCGCAGGCTTGTCACATTGAAGCGCGCGGTGTGGATGTTGTTGTCGACGATGGCGATGCGCTCGTTGAACACCCGGCGCAGGTCGTCCTCGCTCTGATACGACATCAGCATCGCCTGGTCGGTGCGCTGGCGCGTCTGCTCGGCGGCCAGATCGGCCTGGCGTTGCTGCTCGCTGGCCGCAGCAGCAGCGCGCTCGTCGCTGCTCATCGCGCGCTGCACCTCGGCGCTACGCATCCCGCTCTTGACGTTGAATTCGTCGCGCGCCTGGTTCACCGCCTCCGGGGGCAGCGTATCGCTGCACACGCGGGCGCCGTTCTGGTTCCAGCAATACAGCTTCTTGGCGGCCGGCTTGTCTTGCGCACCGGCCGGCGCAGCCATGCCCAATGTCGCAGCGACAGCCGCCGCAACGGCGAATAATGCCGAACGTGTCTGTATTGGCATCATCGCAGCCCCCTGTCGCCTGCCGTCAGCCTGTGGTGTCGGTCCCGTAGCGGCCACGATAGGCCAGCAGCGGTTCCTGGAAGCCCACAAGGTCGGCGTTTCCTGCCGCAAAAGCAAGCAGGTCGCCCAGGTTGGCCACCGCGATCACGGGAATGCCGGCCTCGGCTGCCACCGCCTGGGCGGCGGAACGGCGGTCCTGATCGGACGCGATTTCCTGTCGGTCCAGCGCCACCACGATCCCCGACGGCGTTCCGCCAGCGGCGCGGATGATGGCCAGCGCCTCGCGGATCGCTGTGCCGGCGGTGATCACGTCATCGACGATCAACACCTGACGGCCGGCCAGCGGCGCGCCGATCAGGGTGCCGCCTTCGCCGTGGTCTTTGGTTTCCTTGCGGTTGAACGCCAGCGGCAGGTCGCGCCCGCGTCCTGCGTAAGCGCAGGCCAGCGCGGTCGCCAACGGGATGCCCTTGTAGGCCGGCCCGAACAACAAGTCGAAGTCCAGCCCGGCCGCTTCGATCGCATCGGCATAGCACTGCGCCAACTGCGCGGTCTTGGCCCCCGAATCGAAGCGCCCGGCATTGAAGAAGTACGGGCTGAGCCGCCCGGACTTGAGCGTGAACTCGCCAAAGCGCAGGGCATCGGCGTCCAGGGCCAGCTGCAGGAAACGGGTGCGGTGGTCGGTCATTGGACGGGTATGGGGAATGGGGAATCGGGAATGGTAAACGCATCGTGCGCCGGCAGCCTTCCGCATGCGCCTGGGGTAGGCTTTACGATTCCCCATTCCCATTTCCCCATTCCCGGCCTATGCGCATCATCAGTTTCAACGCCAACGGCCTGCGCTCGGCCGCCAGCAAGGGCTTCTTCGCGTGGTTCGCCGCCCAGGACGCCGATGTGCTGTGCGTGCAGGAGACCAAGGCCCAGGAGCATCAACTGGCCGGGCCGGACTTCCTGCCCACCGGTTACAAAGCCTGGTTTCGCGACGCCAGCACCAAGAAGGGCTATAGCGGAGTGGCGATCTACAGCCGGCACGAGCCCGACGAGGTGCGTACCGCGCTGGGCTGGCCGGAGTTCGACGAAGAGGGGCGCTATATCGAAGCGCGCTTCGGCAATCTCAGCGTGGTGTCCTTCTACATCCCCTCCGGTTCCTCGGGCGAGTTGCGCCAGGACTACAAGTTCCAGGTGATGCAATGGCTGCGGCCGATCCTGGACGAATGGCTGGCCAGTGGCCGCCAGTACGTGCTGTGCGGCGACTGGAACATCGTGCGCACGGCGCTGGACATCAAGAACTGGAAATCCAACCAGAAGAATTCCGGCTGCCTGCCGCCCGAGCGCGACTGGCTCAACGGCCTGTGTGCCGACGCGCCAGAAGATGCCAGCGCCGCCGACGGCCGCGGTTGGGTCGACAGCTACCGCGTGCTGCATCCGCAGGGCCAGGACTACACCTGGTGGAGCAATCGCGGCGCGGCGCGCGCCAACAATGTGGGTTGGCGCATCGACTACCAACTGGTCACCCCCGGCCTGCGCGACACCCTGAAGGCCTGCTCGATCTACCGCGAAGAACGCTTCTCCGACCACGCGCCGTACATCGTGGATTACGCGCAGTGAGGCAGGTCGAGGCTGTGAATTCCGTCACATCGCGTCAGCGTGTTACGGAGTGGGGCGACCACCTCGCCGGCGATATCGCCACCTGGACGCACCTTGGCCACTGCAGCAGCACGCGCGGTGGCTCTCATACGCCATTACGCAGTGTGCCGATGCCGCTCAAAACGTTCTTCCTCGGCCCGGGCGCGCGTCGTCGGGGTGCTGCACAGACCGCTCAAGACAAGACGCGTGACGCCATGACGGTCGTCCGCGGCGGGCTGCATGCAGCGGTGCCGTGGGCCGCGCCGGCCACGAGCACTGGCGTTCGTTCTCGACCGTGTGACGCATGACCACGTCCGTTCCTACCTATAAAGGCTGGCGTGGTATCCAGCGCGCCTTCGCCACGCCATCGGCGGCGACCATGGCGCTGCTGGGTTTCGGCAGCGGCTTGCCGTTTCTGCTGATCGCCTCGCAGACCTTGTCCGTCCGATTGCGCGATGTAGGGCTGGACCTGCAGGACATCGGCTTTATCAGCCTGGCCAGCTTTTTCTACCTCCTCAAGTTTCTGTGGGCCCCGCTGATCGACCGCTATGCGTTTCCGCTCACCGCGTTTCTGGGGCGCCGTCGCTCCTGGCTGCTGGTGGCGCAGATCGGCGTCACCATCGGCCTGTTCGCGCTGGCATTTTCGCGCCCGGATCTGAGCGTGACCGGCCTGGTCGGCTGGGTGCTGTTCGCCTCGTTCTGGGGTGCCACCCAGGATTCTGTCGTGGATGCGTACCGCATCGAAGTCGCACCGGATTCCGCGCAGGCAGCGTTGGCGGCGACCTACACGCTGGGCTACCGCATCGGGCTGATCCTGGGCGGCGCGGGCGCGCTGTACATGGCCGAATACCTTGGTTGGACATGGGCGTACGTCGGCATGGCTGCACTGATGCTGGTGCCGATCGTCACCACCTTGCTGTGCCGCGAACCCGACCGTCCCGAGGCGACTGTGGTGCGCCGAGTCGATGTTTCAGGTGCCTTCTGGCAACCGATTTCCAGTTTTTTCTCCAGCAATGGGCTGGCGCTGGGCATCGCGCTGCTGCTGTTCGTAGGCCTGTACAGGTTTCCCGACCAGGTGATCGGCGTCATGGCGGGCCCGTTCTATCTGGATTCGGGCTTCACCAAGGCCGATATCGCCACCGTCTCCAAGCTGTTCGGCGTCTGGATGGGGATTGTCGGAGCCTTCGCTGGCGGTGCCGCAGTCGCCGCGTTCGGGTTCCGGCGCATGTTGCTGGTGGCCGCGTTGGGGGTGGCCTTGTCCAACCTGGCGTTCCTGCTGATGGCGCACAACCCCGGCAAGCTGTGGGCGTTCTATGCCGCGCTCAGTGCCGATAACCTGTTCCAGGGTTTCGCCGCCTCGGTACTGGTGGCTTTCATGTCCTCGCTGACCGACCGCAACTTCACCGCAACCCAGTATGCGTTGCTGGTCTCGCTGGCCAACCTGCCGGGCAAGTTTGCCGGTGCCGTCTCCGGTTCCGTGATTAATGCGACCTCCTACAGCACCTTCTTCATCCTCAGCGCCCTGACCGTCATTCCCACCTTGCTCCTGCTGGCCTGGCTGTGGCCGCGGCTATTGGCGCACGACAGGCGGCCGGATTGAAACGTCCGCCAAGGTTGCCGATGATGCGCGCGGGGCAGCGCATTGCACGAGGCAGGGCATGACCGATCTGGTATTGCGTGACATCGACCCGGTGCTGGTGGACCGTATCCGCCGCATTTCTGTCGCACGTGGCTGGACCCAGCACCAGACCGTCATGCATCTGCTCGAACAAGGCCTGTTCGCCAGCGAATACGAAGTCACCGGCGGCCTGCAGCACCCGGAGGTCGATGCGCTGGCGGAGGCGATTGCCGCGCTCAAGGCGCTGCCGGCGGGAAATAATCCCTAGCGCTGCAGTCGCTCCATCCAGGCTGGAAGAGGCCAACGGGCTCACGCCGGATAGATCGCTCCCAACAGCCGGGGCCCGGCGGCCCCAGTCACCGAGGGCAGATTGGCAGCGCGTCCGGCCAGCAACTCGGCTGCCAGCCAGGCAAAGCCCATCGCCTCCAGGTAATCCGGGTCCAGCCCGTACCGCGCGCTGGATTCCACCATCGCGCCCGGCAGCCGCGCCGCCAGTCGGGCCAACAGCACCGGGTTGCGTACGCCCCCGCCGCAGACCAGCACCCGGCGCGTGGTGGGCTGCAGCCGCAGCAAGGCATCGGCCACGCTGGCAGCGGTGAGTTCGAGCAAGGTCGCCTGCACATCGGCAGCATCCAACCGCGCGTTGCCCATCGCCTGCACTGCCCAGTCCAGATGGAATTGCTCGCGGCCGGTGCTCTTGGGTGGTGGCAACGCAAACCACGGATCGGCCAACAACGCCTGCAACAAGGCCGCATCGACGCGCCCACTGGCGGCAAATGCACCATCGGCATCGAACGGCGTGCCGTGATGGCGTTGACACCAGCTGTCCAGCAACGCATTGGCCGGGCCGGTATCGAATCCCCGCACCGCGCCATCGCGCGGAATCAAGGTCAGGTTGCCGATCCCGCCCAGATTGAGCACGGCGCGGTCTTCGTCGCCTGCGCCCAGCATGGCCAGATGGAAGGCGGGCATCAGGGGCGCGCCCTGGCCACCGGCAGCCACATCGCGACGTCGGAAATCGGCCACCGTGGTAATGCCGGTGTGCTCGGCAATTCGGCTGGCATCGCCGATCTGCCAGGTGAACGCCGGGCTCGCGTTGGGCCGGTGGCGGATGGTCTGCCCATGCGAGCCGATCGCGCGAATCTGGCGACGCTCCACGCCGCTGTCGCCGATCAACTGATTGGCCGCCGCCGCGAACGCCAGCCCCACCTGCGCGTCCAGCTGGCCTAGCGCATCGATGGCCACCGTCTCGGCGCCCTGGCCGAGCGCCACCAAGGTCTCGCGCAACTGCGGCTCCCACGCCACCGTCGTCCCGGCCACCAATTCGCAGCGGCGGTGGGTGTCATCGGCAAAGCGCACCAGCGCGGCATCGATGCCGTCGGCGCTGGTGCCCGACATCAGGCCTAGATACAAGGGGAAGTCAACGTGTTCCAAGACAGACATGCCGAAGCCAGAAAGACACGGCCGGCCAGCTTGTGCAGCCGGGCCGGGTCCGTCAACTGGTCTTACGTGGATGGCAGCCGTGCAGCGGGTGGGTCCTCGTGGGGCCGGCACGCGCTGCAATCGCAGCCCCGACTATCGCCTATGCGTCGGGATTCCTTCCCACCTCAGGCATCGTCAAGGTCCGCAATCACGTCAGATGCGGTCGACAGCCAAGATCAAACGCCGGATTGGGAAGTCGCAGCGTTCACCACCCGCATTCCGCTGCAGCAATTGGCTGCACGGCAACGACCATGCGACACGGCTGGAGGGACGCCCAACCCCTGCCGCGCCACCCGCCTGCGCAGCCGCGACGCAGCTGACGCAGTTACCAGCCGCAGGCGCTCAACTGCGCGACTTGCCCTTGGCCGGCTTGCCGGCGTCGGCGTAGATCAGCTTCTCCATGCCCTCGATGCGAGCCATGGCCGGCGCCGTCTGCGCGCGGAACGCCGCCAGTTCGACGCCCTGCAGCGGCTCCGGCGGCGGCATCGTCACCGACATCGGATTGCGCTGCTGTCCGCCCACGCGGAATTCGTAATGCAGATGCGGGCCGGTCGCCAGGCCGGTCATGCCGACATAGCCGATCACCGTGCCCTGGTTGATGCGCTGCCCGGCCTTGATCTTGCCAAAGCGCGACATGTGCCCGTACAGCGTGCTGTAGTTCTTGCCGTGATCCAGGATCACCACGTTGCCATAACCGCGTTGGGTCCCGACAAACACCACCCGCGCATCGCCGGCTGCCATGATCGGCGTGCCCGAGGCGGCCGCATAGTCCACACCCTTGTGCATGCGCATGGTGCCCAGCACCGGATGCTTGCGCGCACCGAAGGTGGAGCTGATCCGGCTATAGGCCACCGGCATGCGGATAAAGCTCTTCTTGAGCGGGCGGCCATTGATGTCGAAGTACTCGGCCGGTTTGCCAGCGCGCTCGAAGCGAAACCCCGTATAGGTCTTGCCGCCGGTGGTGAACGTCGCCGCCAGGATGTCGCCGGTGCTGATCCGCTCGCCTTCGCGCCAGGTTTCATCCATGACCACGCTGAAACGGTCGCCGGGCTGCAGATCCTTATCGAAGTCGATGTCGTACTTGAAGATCTCGTCGGTCATAATCGCCACCGCCGCCGGCGACAATCCGGATTTGCCGGCCGATGCATACAACGAACTGCTGATCTCCCCGCTGGCAACCACTGTGCGCGTGGTGGTCGCCCGCTCGGTCACGTTCTCGCGCACGGCGTCGCCCAGCAGGCGCAGTTCCACCCGATGACTGTCGTCGCGATCGAAGCGCAATGCGCGCAGTTGCCCGCGCGTCGGCATGTCGAAGGCGATCTCGGTGCCCGGACGCAGCTTGGTCAGCGCCTCCTTGGTCCCCGGATGCGCCAATACCTGGTACATCACCGTGGTCGGGATTCCCAGTTCGCCGAACAAGGTACTCAGCGTCTGGCCCGGCTTGACCTGCAGAATTTCCCAATCGGTGCTCGGCGCCAGCTGCTTGCGGCTGGGAATCAGCGGCGGCAACGGCAACGCCAGCGTGGAATGGCTGGAAAGCGGTGTGTCGATGGCGTTGGAAAAACCCGGCACGATCGTGGCCACCAGCGCGCCGATGGTGGCGAACAGGCTGGCGTGGATCCAGTGGCGACGTGTCCAGCGATCATTGAATGCCGCCGGCAGATGCGCCTTGAGCTTTCGATGCAGTGCAGTGTCGTGGAGGACGTGGAGGCGTTCGTGAAAGCGCCGCTTGCGTGCACGGCCCTGCTCTGAGTTCTGCATCGTTCAAATTCCTCGCTGGCTCGAAGTGCGAGCCCAATCGCCGGTACCATAGACAGCCTGTAACAGCGCGTCAAACCATTGAGCCTGTTCATTATTTTCACTTGGCGCGGAATTAACTCGCGTTTAACATCATTCACGTTTTTGACGGCATCGCCGCTGGAGTCTGTGGTTGGCCACTATCGAAGAATCCCTCGCACTCATCGGCCGCGGCGCCGAAGAGATCCTCAAGCTCGATCAGCTGCAGGCGCGGCTCGCCACCGGTAAGCCGCTGCGGGTGAAGGCCGGCTTCGATCCCACCGCGCCGGATCTGCATCTGGGCCATACCGTGCTGCTCAACAAGATGCGGCAATTCCAGCAGCTCGGCCATCAGGTGATCTTTCTGATTGGCGATTTCACCGGCATGATCGGAGACCCGAGCGGCAAGAACGCCACCCGCAAGCCGCTCAGCCGCGAGGATGTGCTGGCCAACGCACGGACCTACGAAGAGCAGGTCTTCAAGATCCTGGACCGCGAACGCACCGAAGTGCGCTTCAACTCCGAATGGTTCGGCCAGATGAGCGCGGCCGACATGATCAAGCTCTCTGCCCAGCACACCGTCGCGCGCATGCTCGAACGCGACGATTTCGCCAAGCGCTTCGGCAGCCAGCAGCCGATCGCCATCCACGAATTCCTCTATCCATTAGTGCAGGGCTACGATTCGGTTGCCCTGAAGGCGGACGTCGAGCTCGGCGGCACCGATCAGAAGTTCAACCTCTTGATGGGACGTGGCTTGCAGGAGCATTACGGCCAGGCGCCGCAGATCGTGCTGACCATGCCATTGCTGGAAGGCCTGGACGGCGTGGCCAAGATGTCCAAGTCACTGGGCAATTACATCGGCATCAACGAGCCGGCCATCGACATCGTCACCAAGACGATGAAGATCGGCGACGCGCTGACCTGGCGCTGGATCGACCTGCTGTCCTTCGATATCAGCATGGCCGAAGCGGCACGCCTGAAGGAGGAGGTCGCCTCCGGGGAGTTGCACCCGCGCGAGGTCAAGCTGCGCCTGGCACGCGAACTGGCCACCCGGTTCCACGATGCTGCCACCGCAGAGCAGGCCATTGCCGGCTGGCATGCGGTGGTGACAGGGCAGGGCGACACCAGTCTGCTGCCGCTGCAGGAAGTGGTGGTTCCCGCCGAAGGCCTGCGCCTCGCCGGTCTCCTGACTGCCGCCGGGCTGACGCCCAGCAATTCCGAAGCTACCCGCAAACTCAAGGAGCGCGCGGTCAAGATCGACGGCGAAGTGGTGGAGGATCCCGGTCGCGTCTTCACGCAGGGCTTTGAGGGGGTCATCCAGGTGGGCAAGCGCAATTTTGCCCGCGTATCGCTCGTCACTGGCTAAAGCGCACCGAGGTTGCTGCAGATCGGCAATCTCGGTGGTCCCACATGTCTTACCTGTTAGATGGAAGTAGAAATCCAAGGCCCTCAGAGGTTTCAAGCCAGCATGACTGCGACGTAGCGCGAATTTTGGCAATTCCGTGAAGAATTTTTCACAAAACACTTCCCAAATCGGTTCGGCGGGCATATAGTTCGCCTCCCCCGACGCAGCGGCCCGCAAACGCGGACCTGAAGCGGAAGGGTTCGAAAACTCCTTGAAATTAAGGTGTTGACGAAACGAAAAAGCCGGCTATGATGGGCGGCTCGCTACACGGAAAGACGCTACGGCGGATGGAGGTGCAGCGGCGGCAACGTCCTCTTCACGAGGGGTTGACGAGGATGAAAAGCCT
>NZ_VZPL01000039.1 GCF_008801575.1 Xanthomonas cissicola
AACGGTTCATGCGTGTGTAGACCGTATGCCAGTTGCCAAAGCGCTTGGGTAGGCCGCGCCATTTGCAGCCATGCTCGGCAACGTAAAGGATGGCGTTGACCACTTGCAGGTTGGTCATGCTGACATTGCCGCGCTGCGCCGGCAGGCAGTGTTCGATCAGAGAAAATTGTGCTGGCGTGATCTCCATGCCCAATAGTTTAATCGCTCGGGCCATTAGTGTTAACAGGCCCTACTTCACCCGCGATACCCAGCTGCCACCGATCGCCGCGCTGCGCACGGCCGGCGTGCCGCTGGCGCTGGCCACCGACTGCAACCCGGGCACCTCGCCACTGACCAGCCCGCTGCTGGCGATGAACATGGCGGCGACGTTGTTCCGCATGACCGTGAACGAATGCATCGCCGGGTTCACCCGCGAGGCTGCACGTGCGCTTGGGCGCAGCGAGCGCCTGGGCCAGCTGCGCGCCGGCATGGACTGCGACCTGGCGATCTGGAACATCGATGCGCCGGCCGATCTGGTCTATCGCATGGGCTTCAATCCTCTTCATGCCCGCGTGTGGCGCGGGCATCCGTGCTGAATCCGGAGTCGTCATGAGTGTTTCTATTGTCTTGCAACCCGGCCAGGTCACGCTGGCGCAATGGCGTGCGCTGTATCGCGGTGCCGAAGTCGCGTTGGACGATGCATGTGCTGCTGCGGTGCTGCGCAGCGCGCAAACGGTGGAGGCCATCGTGGCGCGTGGCGAGCCGGTGTATGGCGTCAACACCGGCTTCGGCAAGCTGGCCAGCGTGCGTATCGAGCGCGAGGATCTCCAGGCCCTGCAGCGCAATATCGTGCTCTCGCATGCGGCAGGCGTGGGCGAGCCCACGCCGGTGCCGGTGGTACGGCTGATGATGGCACTCAAGCTCACCAGCCTGGCCCAGGGCGCGTCCGGCATGCAGCCGGACACGCTGGCACTGCTGGACGCGATGCTGCGCGCCGGCATCACGCCGGTGGTGCCGTGCCAGGGCTCGGTGGGCGCTTCCGGCGATCTGGCACCGCTGTCGCATCTGGCTGCGGCGATGATCGGCGTTGGCGAGGCCTTCGTCGGCGCGCAGCGTCTGCCTGCTGCCGACGCGCTTGCACATGCGCAGCTGCAGCCGCGCGTGCTGGGCGCAAAGGAAGGGTTGGCCCTGCTCAACGGCACCCAGTTTTCCACCGCCTGCGCCCTGGCCGGTCTGTTCGAGATCGAAACCGTCCTGCAGGCCGCGCTGGTCACCGGTGCGTTGTCGGTGGAAGCGGCCAAGGGCTCGGATACGCCCTTCGATGCGCGCATCCATGCGCTGCGCGGGCAGCCTGGACAGATCGCCACTGCCGCAGCGCTGCGCGCCCTGATGGCCGATTCGGCCATCCGCGAATCGCATCGGCTTGGCGATGTGCGCGTGCAGGACCCGTACTGCCTGCGCTGCCAGCCGCAGGTGATGGGTGCGGCGCTGGATGTGATGCGTCAGGCCGCGCGCACCCTGGAGATCGAAGCCAATGGCGTGTCCGATAACCCGCTGGTCTTCAGCGATACCGGCGAAGCGCTGTCTGGCGGCAACTTCCACGCCGAGCCGGTCGCCTTTGCCGCGGACATGCTGGCGATGGCGGTCTGCGAAATCGGCTCGATCAGCGAACGCCGCACCGCGATGCTGGTCGACCCGGCGCTGTCCGGCCTGCCCGCCTTTCTCACACCGCGCCCGGGCTTGAACTCCGGCTTCATGATTCCGCAGGTGACGGCCGCCGCGCTGGTGTCGGAAAACAAACAGCGCGCGTATCCGGCCAGTGTCGATTCGATCCCGACCTCGGCCAATCAGGAAGATCACGTCTCGATGGCTGCGCACGGTGCGCGCCGGTTGCTGGCGATGGCCGAGAACGCCGCGCACGTGATCGGCATCGAGCTGCTGGCTGCCGTGCAAGGCTGCGACTTCCATGCGCCACTGCGCTCCAGCACTGCGCTGGAAGCAGCACGTGCCCTGTTGCGCGCACAGGTGCCCACGTTGCAGGACGACCGCTATTTCCATCCGGATATGCTGGCTGCCACGGCGTTGGTGCGCTCGGGCGCGCTGGCGCAGACAGTGGCGATCCCGTTGCCGGGTGTGGAGCAGGACGTATGAGTGGGCAGCGCTTATGCAGCGAATCGATACCTGCATCGTCGCGGTCGCAACTGCGGTCTTTCGCTGTCTCCCCAAGCACACGCACTTGCGATGACGCCGCGCCGTGCACGCGACGCATCCGCAACGCACAGCTGCGCAACGTATGCCGCACGCTCGCAGCACGCGTACATGGAGCGCAGCGATGAACGCCCTGCCCGACTGGCTGGAACTGCACCGCGGCGACGCGCCGTTGATCATCAGTTTTCCGCATACCGGCACCGATTTACCGGAGGACGTGGCCGACCAGTTCGTGTCGCCGTGGCTGGCGCGCCGCGATACCGATTGGTGGGTACACCAGCTTTACGACTTCGCACAGTCGCTGGGCGCCACCACGCTGCGGACTGCCATCTCGCGCTCGGTCATCGACGTCAATCGCGACCCGAGCGGGGCTTCGCTGTATCCGGGCCAGAACACCACCGGTCTGTGCCCGCTCACCACCTTCGACAATCAGCCGCTGTATGCAGATGGTGCGGCACCGGATCAGGCGCAGATCGCGTTGCGTCGCACGCGCTGGTTCGACCCGTACCATGCCGCGCTTGCCGGAGAAATCGCGCGCCTGCGCGCGCGGCACGCGAAGATCGTGGTCTACGACGCGCATTCGATCCGCTCGTTCATCCCGCATCTGTTCGATGGCGAATTGCCGCAATTCAACATCGGCAGCAACGAGGACCGCAGTTGCGACCGACGCCTGGTCGATGCGGTGGAGAGCCTGTGCCGCAGCAGCGGCTCCAGCACGGTGCGCAACGGCCGTTTCAAGGGCGGCTGGATCACCCGCCACTACGCGCAGCCCGAGCACGGCGTGCACACCTTGCAGATGGAACTGGCCTGCCGCGGCTACATGCGCGAACCCGACAGCCTCACTCCCGACAACTGGCCAACGCCGTGGCAGCCGGTACACGCCGTCGCGCTGCGCGCGGTACTGCGCCACGTGCTGCAGGCCTGCCTGCACTTCGCCAACGCGCCCTCTTCCGACACCGCGCCGCCTGCGGCCAACCGCTGATTGCAAGGAACCCGGCATGACCCGTCACGATGCAACCCGCGTCATCCGCGCCGCCACCGGCACCACGCTCACCGCCAAGAGCTGGCTCACCGAAGCGCCGCTGCGCATGTTGATGAACAACCTGGACCCGGACGTGGCCGAGCGACCGCAGGAACTAGTGGTCTACGGCGGTATCGGCCGCGCCGCGCGCGACTGGGAATCCTTCGACGCGATCGTTGCTGCGCTCACGCGTCTGGACGAGGACCACACCTTGCTGGTGCAGTCCGGCAAACCGGTGGGCGTGTTCCGCACCCATGCCGATGCGCCGCGCGTGCTGATCGCCAATTCCAACCTGGTGCCGCGCTGGGCCAACTGGGACCACTTCAACGAACTCGATCAAAAGGGCCTGGCCATGTACGGCCAGATGACCGCCGGCAGCTGGATCTACATCGGCGCGCAAGGCATCGTGCAGGGCACCTACGAAACCTTCGTGGAAATGGGCCGCCAGCACTATGACGGCAACCTGGCCGGCAAGTGGCTGTTCACCGGCGGTCTCGGCGGCATGGGCGGCGCGCAACCGCTTGCGGCGGTGATGGCTGGCGCCTCGTGCCTGGCGGTGGAGTGCCGCCGCTCCAGCATCGACATGCGCCTGCGCACCGGGTATCTCGATACCTGGACCGATTCGCTGGATGAAGCGCTGCGCCTGATCGAAGAGTCGTGCACCGGGAGGAAGCCACTGTCGGTCGGCCTGCTCGGCAATGTCGCTGACGTGCTGGACGAACTGCTGCTGCGCGGGATCAAGCCGGATCTGTTGACCGACCAGACCTCTGCACACGACCCGGTCAACGGCTACCTGCCGCAGGGCTGGAGCGTGGAAGAGTGGGACGCAAAGCGCGTGAGCGCGCCCAAAGAAGTGGAAGCGGCGGCGCGCGATTCGATGGCCAACCACATCCGCGCCATGCTCACCTTCCACGCACTGGGCGTGCCTACCGTGGATTACGGCAACAACCTGCGCCAGATGGCGCTGGAGGCCGGCGTCGACAACGCGTTCGATTTCCCCGGCTTCGTGCCTGCCTACATCCGCCCGCTGTTTTGTCGCGGTATTGGCCCGTTCCGCTGGGTCGCGCTCAGCGGCGACCCGGACGACATCGCCAAGACCGACGCCAAGGTCAAGGAACTCATTCCCGACGATGCGCATCTGCATCGCTGGCTCGACATGGCGGCCGAAAAGATCGCCTTCCAGGGCCTGCCCGCGCGCATTTGCTGGGTCGGCCTGGGCGACCGCCACCGGCTGGGCCTGGCCTTCAACGCAATGGTGCGCAGCGGCGAGCTGAAGGCACCGGTGGTGATCGGCCGCGACCATCTGGATTCGGGCAGCGTGGCCTCGCCCAATCGCGAAACCGAAGCGATGGCCGACGGCTCGGACGCGGTCTCCGACTGGCCGCTGCTCAACGCCCTGCTCAACACCGCCAGCGGCGCCACCTGGGTATCGCTGCACCACGGCGGCGGCGTCGGCATGGGCTTCTCGCAACATGCCGGCATGGTGATCGTCTGCGACGGCAGCGAGGCCGCCGACAAGCGCCTGGAACGCGTGCTCTGGAACGACCCGGCCACCGGCGTGATGCGCCACGCCGATGCCGGTTACACCATTGCAACCGATTGCGCGAAGGCAAAAGGGCTGGATTTGCCGGGCATTCTGCGCTGACCCAGCCGAACAGCGCGCTTGGGGGCACCGCTGCAGCGTCCGGGCCGCTCCCGCGCGCAGCCCCCTCTTCGTGCATTCCCTTACCCCGCAGTGGCGTGCTGTCGGGCCTCTTCGGGGTGCCATTCGCCACCTCGAATCCTGTGCGCCGGCAACATGTCGTTGCCGTGCCTGAGCACGACGTCCCGAATCAGGGCATGCGCCAAGGATCAGCCTCAAGTCTGCGCGTTGCAGGCCGACAAGATATGCAACGTTTCGAGGAATCCCCATGGGCATCCTGATCTACCTGGTGCCTGCATTCGCACTCTGGGCGCTGATCGCTACCGGGCTGGCGTTCGTACGTGGCCGCCAGCTGCGTGCCGAATCCGGCGAGCTTGCCAGCACGCAGGACAGCCTTGGCCGCTATCAGGCGGCGCTGTCGCAACTGAAGGCGCGTGCGGCGGCCACCACGCTGGAACTGGAATCGCTGCAGCGTAGCTATGCCGTGCTCAAGCAATCGCTGGAACAGCATGAGCAGAACGCCTCCGAGCAGCAGGCGGCCGCTGCCGGCCAGGTGATTCCCATGGTGTTGGTGCAGCGGCTGGATATCGCCAGCGAGATCGGCACGCTGTTCGCGCATGTGGCGCGCGTGGCACGTAGCCTGCGTCGCTACAGCGCCTACAGCCGCGGCCACAACGCCCCCGAGCCGACCACCGCGCGCTACGACCTGCACTGGCTTGCCGATTGCCTGCACAGTTTCGATCAGATCGGTCACGCACTGGTGCGTGGCAATGTCGCTGCACTGATCACGGCCTGCCAGGATCTGTTGTCGATGTACGAGCATTACCTGAAGGATGGCTCCGGCTACAACAGCCGCGACACCTTCCAGCGCCTGAGCAACGATGTGCCGCTGTCCGAGGCCACCGATGCGATCCGCTCGATCATCGTCAAGGCGACGCTGGCACAGGATGTGCGCGATGCGGTGCAGGACGATGAGGTGGCGGCGAACGTCGGATGATTCGGGATTCGGGATTCGGGATTCGGGATTCGGGATTCGGGAATCGGGAATCGGGAATCGGGAATCGGGAATCGGGAATCGGGAATCGGGAATCGGGAATCGGGAAAGCGTGCGGCCCGATGCGTCATGTGGGCCAGCGCTGGGCGCATCAGCGTTGTCTTGCCGAGGTAGCCGAGCGCTTACCCCGCGATTTTCTTCAGCGAAAAAGCGCACCGCTTGCGGTGCGCTTTTTCATGCTTCAACGTTCCTGAGCCCCTGACGAATGATGCGATCCATCGTTAGCTGTCGGCGGAGGACTCGCGCCCAAAATCAAAATGTCTGTCTGCATTGGCACACTCCGATTCCAGACACGGGCCACGTGGCATGGCGCCTACGCAGGCGTTTGCGTGCCCGCTTTAGCAGCCGATCTCGCTCGTCTCCGAAATCACTGCGCTTTCTGCGGTAACGCGTAGGCGATCAACGCATCGCCTGCCGGTGTCTCCATGAAGTGGTGCCCGCCGGCCATGATGACCAGATACTCGCGGCCACCGTATTCGTACACCATCGGGTTGGCCTGGCCGCCGGCCGGCAACTTGGCATGCCACAGCTCCTTGCCGGTGGCCAGATCGATCGCGCGGATCAGGTCGTCGGTGGCGGCGGCAATGAAGATCAAACCGCTTGCCGTCACCACCGCGCCACCATTGTTCGGTATACCGATTTCGATCGGGAGGCCGGAACGGATGCCGAACGGGCCATTGCCGCGCGCACTGCCGAAGGGGCGGTCCCACAGGGTCTTGCCACTGGCCAGATCGATGGCGCGGATGCCGCCGTACGGCGGTTCCTTGCACAGCAACTTGGTGAACGGCAGACGCCAGCCGGCATTGACGTTGATTGCATACGGCGTGCCGGTCTGCGGGTCGCCTGCGCCTTCCGCGCCGCCGGCATCGCCACGCACTTCATCGCGCGGTGCCCAGCCCAGCTTGTCGGCCTTGGCGCGCGGCACCAGCAGGTTGTAGTTGGGCATGTCGTTGTAGTTGGCCACGATCACACCGCGGTGCGGATCCACCGCCACGCTGCCCCAATCCGAACCGCCGTTATAACCGGGGTACTCGATCGAATGCCGGTCCGCTTCCGGCGGCGTGTAAATGCCCTTGTAACTGGCCTTGCGAAACTGGATCCGGCAAACCAGCTGGTCGATCGGAGTCATGCCCCACATGTCGCGCTCGCTCAGGTCCGGCTTGCGCAGCGTGTGATACAGCGAGAACGGCTGCGTCTTGGCACGCACCTGCGGCTCCACGCCACCGCCTGGCACCGTACGCTCTTCCACGCCCACCAGCGGCTTGCCGGTACGCCGATCCAGCACGTACAGCTCGCCCTGCTTGCTCGGCAACAGCACCGCCGGCACGTTGACGCCGTCCTTGGGGAAGTCGATCAGGCTCGGCTGCGAGGCCAGGTCGTAATCCCAGGCATCGATGTGCGTGGTCTGGAAATTCCACACCGGCTTGCCGGTGGTGACATCCAGCGCCACCAGCGAGGTCGCATAACGGTTCTCCTGCGGCGTGCGCGAGCTGCTCCAGTAATCGGCGGTGGAATTGCCCATCAGCAGATACACGTAGCCCAACTGCTCATCGGCTGCGGCGGTGGTCCACATATTGGGCGTGCCGCGCGTCCAGCTCTGGCCTGGCGGCGGTGCGCCGTTCCATTCCGGATGCGTCATGTCCCAGGCCCAGCGCAACTTGCCGGTCACCGCATCGAAACCTTCGATCACACCGGAGGGCTCGTAACGCTTCTGCCCGTCGAGCACCTGATGCCCGGTGACCACCACGCCGCGCACGATGGCCGGCGGCGAATTGATCGACACATAGCCAGGCGGCGTCTCGCCCATACCGACGGTGATATCCACCTGACCGTTGCTGCCGAAATCCGGGCACGGCGTGCCGCTGCGTGCGTCCAGCGCAATCAAGCGCCCGTCGAGCGTGCCTTCGATCACGCGCGTGCGGCATAGCGCTGCCGTTGCTCCAGCATCCGCAACGTTGGCAGCCGCCGGTACTTCGTAATACGAGACGCCACGGCATGCCGCCGTGTACGGGATCGCCTCGTCCTTGACCTTGGGATCGTAGCGCCAGCGCTGCTTGCCGCTGGCGGCATCCAGCGCTATCACCTGGTTGCGCGCAGTGCACAGATACAGGCTGTCGCCCACCTTCAGCGGCGTGGTTTCCGCACCCCAGCGCTTGTTCGGCAAATCGCCGGTGTGGAAAAGCCAGGCTTGCTGCAGCTGCGCCACATTGTCGCGATTGATCTGCTGCAGCGGCGAATAGCGTTGGCCGGCCTGGCTGCGTCCGTACGCGGCCCAATCGCCGTCGGCAGGTGCATTCGCTGGCTGCGCGCCGGACGCCGCAACCGGGGCGGATGTGTCGGGGGTGACCAGGCCACCGAGCACGCCTGCCGCATGCGCCAGCGCGCCATCGGCTTCAGTCACGCCATGCGGCATGAACGCCAATGCGAACGCCACCACAAATACCACCGCCAGCGCACCGGCCAGGCTGCGCGATACCGTGCGCGACACGGGGCGCTGCAATTTCGGCAATAGCAAGGCGAGCACCAATGCCAGGCCGACAATCAGGCCCAGACGCGGCACCCAGCGCCAGTAATCGCTGCCTGATTCCCACCACGTCCACAGCAACGAAACCGCCACCACGCCGGCAAACCACCAGGCGCCCGCATTGCGGCCACGAAACAGCAGCACGCCGGCAACGAGCATCGCCGCACCGGCCGGTGCGTAATACCAGGAGCCGCCCAACGCAGCCAGCCACACGCCACCGGCAAGCAGCACCGCGCCCAGTAGTGCAATCACGCCTCCCAAGGTCGCCAGCGCCCAATGGCCGCGACCGGAAGGACGATCCAGAATCGTCATCCGTTGTTCCTCTTCGACTCGGCGGCGACGCAACGCCGCCGCACCGCCAACAACCTTCGACCCGTGTCAGTGAAAGAGTCGCGATCTTTGCGGCGAACGCATGAAGACACTGCGTTGCAGATGTCAGCGCCCGCCATAAAGCGTGGCGATCCAAAAAACTTCGCGCAATAAAAAACGCCGGTTTTCACCGGCGTTGTTGGTCAACTGTGTCGCGTTAGCGCTGCAATCACGCGTCGGCCGGCGGCGTTTCGCTCACGCTTGCGCTTGCTTCGTCCACTCCCTCATCCACTTCATCCAGCGATGCATCCAGGCGTTCAACCGCCTGCAACTTTTCGCCCTTGGACAAACGGATCAACGTGACGCCCTGCGTGTTACGACCGACGCGCGAGATCTCCGAACCACGCGTGCGCACCAGCGTGCCGCCATCGGAAATCAACAGCACTTCGTCGGTGGCGCCCAGCAGCACCGCACGCACCAGTTTGCCGTTGCGCTCGGTGGTCTGGATCCCGATCACGCCCTGGGTGCCACGCCCCTTGCGCGGGTATTCGGTCAGCGGGGTGCGCTTGCCGTAGCCGTTCTCGGTGGCCGTCAAAATGTAGGCCACGTTACCGTCGTCGGCGACCTCGATCACGGCAGACTCGCCGCCATCGGTGGCTTCCACCACATCATCGACCTCGTCGCCTTCGATCTCTTCTTCGACACCGCCAGCACGCTCGGCCACGATCAGGCTGACCACTTCCTCGCCCTTGGTCAGACGGATACCGCGCACACCGGTGGCGGTACGGCCCATCGAACGCACGGTGGATTCGCCAAAGCGCACGGTCTTGCCGTTGGAAGCGAACAGCAGCACGTCGCGGTCGCCATCGGTCAAGGCCACACCGACCAGCGCATCGCCTTCGTCCAGGTTGATGGCGATCTTGCCGCGCGCCAATCGGAAGGCGAATTCGCTCAACGGCGTCTTCTTGACCGTGCCGTTGCGCGTGGCGAAGAACACGTAGCGGTTGTCGGCGTATTCGCGCACCGGCAGCACGGCCTGCACGCGCTCGCCCGATTCCAGCGGAATCCAGTTGATGATCGGCCTGCCACGCGCATTGGAGCCGGCTTCCGGCAACTGATGCACCGGCAGCCAGAACACCTTGCCGCTGCTGGTGAAGGTCAGCAGCGTATCGTGCGTGTTGACCAGCCACAGCTGGTCGATGAAATCTTCTTCCTTGGTCGCTGCGGCAGAGCGGCCACGGCCACCACGGCGCTGCGCGCGATACGCGCTCACCGGCTGGCGCTTGGCATACCCGGCATGCGACAGCGTCACCACCACGTCTTCCGGCGCGATCAGATCCAGAATGTCCAGATCTTCTTCGCTGTGACGGATCTCGGTGCGGCGTTCATCGCCGTATTCTTCGCGGATATTGATCAACTCGTCGCGGATCACCTGCAGCAGCACATCCGGGTTTTCCAGGATGCGGATCAGGCCTTCGATGACGCCGAGCAATTGCTTGTACTCGTCGGTCAGCTTTTCCTGTTCCAGGCCGGTCAGACGATGCAGACGCATTTCCAGGATCTGCGAAGCCTGCACTTCGCTGAGCTGGTAGAAGCCCTGGATCAGGCCCACGCCCGGCGGCAGATCTTCCGGCTTGGAGGCTTCTGCGCCGGCCGCGCCCAGCAGCGCACCCACCAGGCCCGGTTGCCAGGTCTTGGCCAGCATGCGCTCGCGCGCTTCCTGCGGGTTGGCCGAGGTCTTGATCAACTCGATCATTTCATCGATGTTGGCCAACGCAACGGTCAGGCCTTCCAGCACGTGCGCACGCGCACGCGCCTTGCGCAGTTCGAAAATGGTGCGGCGGGTGACCACCTCGCGGCGGTGGCGGATGAACGCCTCCAGCATCTGCTTGAGGTTCATCAACTGCGGGCGGCCATCGATCAGCGCCACCATGTTGATGCCGAACACCGCCTCCATCTGGGTCTGCTGATACAGGTTGTTGAGCACAACCTCGGCAGATTCGCCGCGCTTGACTTCGATGTAGATGCGCATGCCGTCCTTGTCGGACTCATCGCGCAGCTCGCTGATGCCTTCGAGCTTCTTTTCCTTGACCAGCTCGGCGATCTTCTCGATCAGCCGCGCCTTGTTGACCTGGTACGGGATCTCGGTCACGACGATCGCCTCGCGACCGTTGTCGGCCACTTCCACATCGGCCTTGGCGCGGATGCGCACACGGCCACGGCCGGTGCGGTAGCCGGCCGCGATGCCGGCGGTACCGTTGATGATGCCGGCGGTGGGGAAATCCGGGCCGGGGATGTATTCCATCAGGCCTTCGACATCCAGCTCGGGCGTGTCGATCAGCGCGATGCAGGCATTGATCGCTTCGGTCAGGTTATGCGGCGGGATATTGGTGGCCATGCCCACCGCGATACCGGCCGAGCCATTGACCAGCAGGCTCGGGAACCGGGTCGGCATGACCGTCGGCTCCTGTTCCTTCTCGTCGTAGTTGGGCTGGAAGTCGACGGTTTCCTTGTCGATGTCGGCCATCAACTCATGCGCCAGCCGCGACATGCGCGACTCGGTGTAACGCATCGCCGCGGCGGAGTCGCCGTCGACCGAACCGAAGTTACCCTGACCGTCGACCATCATGTAACGCAGCGAGAACGGCTGCGCCATGCGCACCAGCGTGTCGTACACCGACTGGTCGCCGTGAGGATGGTATTTACCGATGACGTCGCCGACGATACGCGCCGACTTGAAGTAGGCCTTGTTGCTGTGTGCGCCCAGCTCGTGCATCGCGTACAGCACGCGCCGGTGCACAGGCTTGAGGCCATCACGGGCATCGGGGAGTGCACGGCCCACGATCACGCTCATGGCGTAATCGAGATAGCTCTTGCGCATCTCGTCTTCCAGGTTGACCTGGATGATTTCCTTGGCGGTTTCTGCCATTCGGGTTCCGTAAGTGAGGTGGCGGGCGAGCCGGAAAGCCGCGTCGGGAGCGCCCTTGCATCAGGCTGCCGACCCCACGCTCCCGCCGATCGATTCAAGCGCCGGATTGTACCACGGCAGGGCATCCCGACGCCTCCGCTTTACCAGCCAGAAACAAGCACTTGCAGGGAGTTTGGGCGGCGTTGGAAGCCGGGCTGCCGGCCCCGGGCTCAGCTGCCGAAGGCGGCCTGCATCCGCGCCAGGTCCGGCTGCGCGATCACGCCGCGTTCGGTGACGATCGCGTCGATCAGATCGCCCGGAGTGACGTCGAAGACCGGGTTCCAGGCATGGATGCCATCGGCCACCGTCCTGACCCCGCCCACGCCGAACAACTCGCCGGGATCGCGTTGCTCGATCTCGATCTGGTCCCCGCTGGCCGTTGCCATATCCACCGTGGACGACGGCGCCACCACCATGAACTTCACGCCATGGTGGCGGGCGGCGATGGCCAGCTGGTAGGTGCCGATCTTGTTGGCGGTATCGCCATTGGCGCAGATGCGATCGGCGCCGACGATCACCCACTGCACCAGCCCGGATTTCATCAGATGCGAGGCCGCCGAGTCGGCGATCAGGGTGGCGTCGATACCGTCCTGCTGCAGCTCCCACACGGTCAGGCGCGCGCCCTGCAGCCACGGCCGGGTTTCTCCGGCGAACACCTTGGCAATGCGCTGGTGCGCCATGCCGGCGCGGATCACGCCCAGTGCGGTGCCAAAGCCAGCGGTGGCCAGCGAGCCGGTGTTGCAATGGGTCAGCACGCCGCTACCCGGTGCGATCAGTGCGGCGCCAAGCGCGCCCATGTGGCGGTTGGCGGCCAGGTCTTCATCGGCGATGGCCTGCGCCTCGCGCGCGATCACCTCGCGCCAATCGGCGCCCGCCGCGCCCAGCACCCGGCGCATGCGCATCAGCGCCCAGGCCAGGTTGACGGCGGTCGGACGCGCCGCGTTGAGCCGCAGCAGCGCCGGCTCGAGCTTCTGCAGCGCAGCGCTGCCGTCGTCGGCAGCGATGTCGCGCGCGGCCAGTACCACGCCCCACCCGGCCGCAATGCCGATCGCCGGCGCACCGCGCACGGCCAGCGAATGGATCGCCTCGGCCACCGCGTCGCTGCTGTCGCACCGCACATGCGCCACCTCGAAGGGCAGTTTGCGTTGGTCGAGCAATTCAAGGGCATCGCCGGTCCACAGCAGTGGCCGGATGTGGTCGTAGCGGGCGTAATCGATATGGGCGCTGTCGTTCATGCGTCCATTGTAAGGCGCACGCAGCGCCTGCGCCGCTGCACGACCGCGCGGCCGACCAAACCACTGTGCAGCCGGAAGGCGGGCGCGGCCGCTGCTCGGAAGGCAGGTACCACTCGTACACTGCGGCTATTGCGCGTCGTCTTTCCACCCGACGACTGCGCGCGACCTAGTGTCACCTGCTCTTAGTCGACGATGAACTCGGCGCGGCAGCCGTCGTTCACCCACACCCCGTCGCGGCTCCAGCCCCAGGTCTGGCCCTCCACGCATGGCGTTTTGGACATCTGCCGGCCAAGGCGCACCGCGCGTTCCACCGACACGCCACAGGTGCGCCGCGCACTTTTCTTCGATTCGCAGGTGACCATGCGCGGCACCGCGACGAAGCCGGAGCCATCTTCTGCACCCACCTCGAATTCGCCATCGCATCCACGCGAGACCCAGATTTCGTTGCGGCGAACGCCCCAGGTGCGCCCTTCCTTGCACGGCCACATCGAGCGTTGCCGCAGCAGACGCACCGGCGCGCCACGCAGCACCACCGGGCACGCCACCGTGCCGCCATTGGAATCGCAGCGGACCACGCGGCGCATCACGGTTGCGGTCTGCGCACGGGTCGCTGCGAATTCCGCGCGGCAGCCTTGTTCGACCCACACGCCATCGCGTTCGACATCCCATTCGCTACCGCGGATGCAGCTGGTTTCGGAGAGCTGGCGCACCAGTTGCACGCCCTGGGCGGTCTCCATCGCGCAATGCACGCGCGCCAGGTCCTTGGACTCGCAGCGCACCACGCCGGCTGCGCGGTCGGACGCGCGCGCATCGGCGAGCAGCAGCAGCGGCAAGCACCACAAACCGCATAAGCTGACCAGCCACTTCATGCCGATAATCCTCACCCCGAACGATCTTCGTCGCGCCCCCGTGGACGCGAAGATGAGAGCATCATCGATGTGAAGATAGCAATACGGCGCCGATGACAGCCAGATGACTCAGGCGCGGGCGAAGTCGAACGCCAGCACGTCGGCAATCTGCGTAGTGCCGCGCAAGGCCATCAACAGGCGATCCACGCCCACCGCCACACCGGCGCAGTCGGGCAACTGCGACAACACCGCCAGCAGGCGTTCGTCCAGTGGCAGTTGCGGCAATCCACGTGCTGCACGCACGGCATTGTCGCGCACGAAGCGCGCACGCTGCTCCTGCGCATCGTTCAATTCGTGATAGCCATTGGCCACCTCGAAACTGCCCAGATACAGCTCGAAGCGCTCGGCCACCGGCGGGTCGTCGTGGCGGATCCGCGCCAACGCACATTGACTGGCCGGCCAATCGTGCACCACCGTCAGGGTATCGCTGGCAAAGCCCGGCTGGATGCGATGGGTCATCAGCAGGTCCAGCCAATCGTCGCGGGTCAGACCCACAGGATCGATCGCCACGTCATGCAAGGCGGCGTGTAGCGTTTCGATCGGATCGCACAATGGGTCGATGCCCAACGTCTGCACGAAGAGCGCGCGATACGTCAGCACCTGCACCCTCGCCTGGCGCCCGACCAGCACTAGCGCGCGACGCACCAGTTCGATGGTCTCCTGCGCCAGACTGCGATCGTTCCAACCCACCCGATACCATTCGAGCATGCTGAACTCGGGGTTGTGACGGCCACCGGCTTCGCCATTGCGAAACACCCGCCCCAGTTCGTAGCAATCGCCCACGCCGGCGGCAAGCAGGCGTTTGAGCGGATATTCCGGCGAGGTGCGCAACCAGCGCAGCGGCGCGCCGGCATCGACATGGCCGGTGAAGCGGGTACTGAAACTTTCGATATTCGGTTCTGTATTGCCGGCCTCCGAAAGCACCGGCGTTTCCACCTCTAGCACGCCGCGTTCGGCGAAAAAGTCGCGGATCGCGGCGTTGAGCCGCGCCCGCAACTGCAGCGCGGCCAGATCGACCTGCGCCGTGTTCATGGCTGTTGGCCGTGGTCGCCCAGGAAGGCCAGCAAACGCGCTTCGTCCCAGATCTCCACGCCCAGCGATTGCGCCTTGTCGAGCTTGGAACCGGCTTCTTCGCCGGCCACCAGAAACGCGGTCTTCTTGGAGACGCTACCGGCGACCTTGGCGCCCAGCGCTTCCAGCCGCTGCTTGGCCGCATCGCGCGTCAGCGCAGCCAGCGTCCCGGTGATGACCACGGTCTGGCCATCGAGCGGGCCGGTCTGCAGTGCATCGGCTTCCGGCAGACGCGCCAGCACGGTTTCCATCGACTGCTGCGCCGCATTCGCGAGCGCGGCGTTTTCGGGGCGATCCAGCCATTGCAGCAACGCGGCCACCACGGGCGCCGGAACGCCGGCCTGTTGCAAGGCATCGGCACCTGCCGTGCGCAACGCAGCGAACGACTCCACCGCAGCGGCAAGCTGCTGCGCGCGCACCGGCGTCACCTTGGGAATGTCCATGTCTTCCAGCACGGCGGCAAAGCTCAGCGCCTCGCGCAGCTTGGGCGAAGGCGGATGCGTGTCGCCAATGCGCACGCCACGCTGCAGCAGGTCATCGATGGCCTGCTGATTCCCGGCTTGGTCGAAGAAGTGCCCCAGCGAGCGCGCCACTTCGCCGCCGATATCCGGCACGCGCTTGAACAGCGGCCACGGCAGATGCCGGAGCAATTCCAGATCGCCGAACCAGGCCGACAACGCCTTGGCCGTGCTTTCGCCCACATGCTCGATACCCAGCGCAAACAGGAAACGCTCCAGCGTGGTGTTGCGCGATGTTTCGATCGCCTCGATCAGATTCTCCGCCCACTTGGTGGCGATCTTCTTGCGGTTCCAGTCGAAGCTCGGTAAGCCTGCGCGGAGCAGATCGGCCTGCCAGGTCTGCGGCACGTCGCGCTCCCCGGCCAGGTCCACGCCGATCCCGACCACACTGGCTTCCAGCTGCGCATATGCACCGCTGGCAAGATGCTCGCGCGCCTCGCGCAAGAACGCGTGCGGGCTGTCGGCCGTGCTGATCAGGCGCAATTGCAGCAGCTGGTCCACGTTCAGCAGATACAGGTCGGCCACGCCTTTCACCAGGCCACTGTCGACCAGCACTTCGATGAATTTTTCGCCCAGGCCGTCCACATCCATCGCGCGCCGCGAGACGAAATGCCGAAACGCCTCCTTGCGCTGCGCCGGGCAGGTCAACTCGCCGGAACAGCGCCAGACCGCCTGGCCTTCTTCGCGCACGATCTCCGAACCGCACACCGGGCACTGCGTAGGCATCTGCCAGGCCTGGGTGCCGGGCGGGCGCTGGTCGGCCACCACCGCGGCCACTTCAGGGATGACATCACCGGCGCGGCGCACGATCACCGTGTCGCCCACGCGCACATCCAGCCGCGCGATCTGGTCGGCGTTGTGCAGCGTGGCATTGGTGACGATCACCCCGGCCACATGCACCGGCTTCAGGCGCGCCACCGGCGTGGCCGCACCGGTGCGGCCGATCTGGATCTCGATCGCCTCCACCGTGGTGGACTGCTCCTGTGCGGGGAACTTGTGCGCGATCGCCCAACGCGGCGCGCGCGAGACGAAGCCCATTTCGCGTTGCCCGGCCAGATCGTCGAGCTTGTACACCACGCCATCGATATCGAAGGCCAGGCCATCGCGCGCCTCACCGATGCGCTGGTAATACGCCAGCAGACCATCGCTGCCCTGCACCACCTCGACCAGCGCACTGACCGGAAAGCCCCACGCACGCAACTGCGCCAGGATCGCCGAATGGGTCTGCGGCAATGCGCCTTCGCTCACTTCGCCAACACCGTAGGCAAAGAAACTCAGCGGGCGCTGCGCGGTAATGCGCGCATCCAGCTGCCGCAGCGAGCCGGCCGCGCCATTGCGCGGGTTGGCCAGTACCTTGCCGCCCTGTGCACGCATCTGCGCGTTGTAGGCTTCGAACGCGGCGCGCGGCATGTAGACCTCGCCGCGCACTTCCAGCACCCGCGGCCAACCCTCGCCGCGCAGACGCAACGGAATCGCTTTGACGGTGCGCAGGTTGGCGCTGACATCCTCGCCGGTGGCGCCATCGCCGCGCGTGGCGCCCTGCACGAACTCGCCATTTTCGTAGCGCAGGCTGATCGCCAGGCCATCGAGTTTGGGTTCGGCCGAAAACAGCGGTTGTCTGACCTCCAGCCGCTCGCTGATGCGCCGCACGAACTCGGTCACTTCCTCATCGCTGAAGGCATTGCCCAACGACAGCATCGGCATGGCATGCCGCACTTCGGCAAACCGCGAGGCGGCCAGATGGCCGACGCGCTGGGTTGGCGAATCGGCGCTGGCCAATTCCGGGTGCGCGCGCTCCAAGGCCTCAAGCTCGCGCATCAGCTTGTCGTAATCGGCATCGGCCATCTGCGGCTCGTCGAGTACGTGATACCGGTAGTTGGCGTCTTCGATTCGACGGCGCAGGGCATCGATGCGCTGAGCGGGATCCGGGCTGGCAGTCATACGATCGCAGGGCTGGCTCTGGGCCGCCCATTCTAACGGGCCATACCGATGCCAAGGTCAGCGGCGCGGGCGCCGTTCGCGATGACTGAGCGATGGATGAAGTCGTTTGCGTCGATGCGCAACAGGTGCGTCAGCGCCCATCGGCATTCGGGCCGACAGCGAGCCCGGCAGGAGCCGGCCATCGCACCCAGCCACCTGTCTTTGCCGTCCAACGCCTGCACGCACGCGTCCAACCAGTTTTATGGCAATTCCCCGATAGGCAGACAGACACAAACCGGCTAGCGTGGCGCCCTCTTTGCCCGCCGCCTATGGAGTTCGCCCGTGTCGTTGCCCGTCTCGCGCCGTTCGTTTCTCAGCCTCGCTACCACCGGCGTGGCGGTTTCCGCACTGGGGCTGGCACCCGCAGCCCAGGCGGCCCGCAAGCGCGCCGCGGCCCCGGCAACGCCGGGCGTGGCCGCGGCGGCCGGCACGGTCTACCTCAACCTCAACGAGCATCCGCTCGGGCCCGCCCCGGCAGCGATTGAAGCTGCCACACGTTCGCTGGCACGCTCGGGCCGCTACCTGCTCGAGATGGAGCAGGATCTGCGCAACCTGATGACCGGCGAGCTGCAGTTGCCCAACGATCATCTATCGCTGTTCCCCGGCTCGCGTGACGCGCTGAACCGGGCCGGCAGCTTGTTGACGTCCGCGCGCGCGGGGCTGGTGGTCGCCGACCCGAGCTTCGACCCGCTGATCGAAAGCGCCACCGCCCGCGGCGTGGCCGTACGCAAGGTGCCGCTGCGTGCCGATGGCGCGCACGACGTCAAGGCGATGGCCAAGGCCGACCCGACTGCCGGCATGCTGTATCTGTGCAACCCCGGCAACGCCACTGGCGCCATCACCCCACGCGCCGACATCGAATGGTTGCTGGCCAATAAGCCGGCCAGCGCCGTGCTGGTGGTCGACGAGGCGTACATCCACTACAGCAACGAGCCCTCGGTGGCCGATCTGGTGCGTCAGCGCCAGGATCTGATCGTGCTGCGTAGCTTCTCCAAGCTCTACGGCATGGCCGGCCTGCGCCTGGGTGCCGCCCTGGCCCCGCCCGGCCTGCAGACCAAGCTTGCCGCCTTCGGCAGCAACTCGTTGTCGGTTCCGGCAATGGCCGCCGGCATCGCCAGCCTGCGCGACCCGCTGCTGGTGCAGACCCGCCGCGCCGACAACGCCCGCGTGCGCGACGAAACTATTGCCTGGCTCAAGGGCAAGGGCTACACCTGCCTGCCCTCGCAGGCCAACTGCTTCCTGCTGGACGTCAAACGCGATGCGAGCGTGTTCGCTGATTCGATGCAGAAGCAGGGCGTCATCGTCGGCCGCAGCTGGCCGATCTGGCCCAAGCGGGTGCGCGTCAGCGTGGGGACCGAGGCGGAAATGCTGCGGTTCCGTGAGGCGTTCGGGAAGGCCAAGCGCTAACCCTTTTCCCCTTGGGACGTTGCCTCCTTTATGGGGGGAGAAAGTGCCCCGTAGGGGCGGATGAGGGTGCGGGCGAAGCCTGAGGTTGTTCAACTGCACGAGTGCTTCGCCCGTACCCTCACCCCAACCCCTCTCCCGTGGGGATAGGGGCTCTGGACGTCTACTGATCGAACGCCTCAGGCTCCGGAGCGCGCAGCGTGCGCCGGATCCAGAAATAGCTGATGGCGAAGGTCAGCGCCATCGAGCCGGCGTTCCACAGTAGCAGCTCGTGCAGCATCGGCGGCCCTTGCAGGATATGCAGGTAATAACGGCGGTCTAGCAGCGCGATGGCGTGCGGCACGAACACGCTGACGAAAGGCGTTGGCACAGTCGCGACCAGCAACGTGATCGCGGCAGCAAAGCCCACGATCACCCAGGGCGAATGTCGCGGCCTTTTGCGCAGACGTGCGGCGATCCTGGTAAAGATCCACAACAACGGCATCGCCAAGATCGCCCACAGCACCAGCAGCAACACCACCGCCAACACGCCCTGCAGGCTCAACATGTCAACTCACCAGCGCGGCGACTTGGTCAGCGGCGGTGCCTGGTGCTGGCGATCGTAGGCGCGTAGTTCGTCGCGGATGTGCGCAACACGCTGGCGGCCCAACGCATTGCGGCTGTCGTCCAATACAACGCCATCCAGCAGTTCGGCCATGCGCTGCACGGTGGGCAGCATTTTTTCCCAGGCGTCCAGCGCCGTCATCGGCGCCGGCAAGGTGAGGAAAAACGCAATCGCCGGTGTCTGCATCTCGCGGATGTTGGCCATGTCGAAACTGCCGGGCTTGAGGATGCTGGCCATGCTGAAGATCGGCCCGCGTTCCGGATGGCCTTCCACCAGGCGGTGGAACACGTTCATGTGGCCGAACACCAGCCCGGTCTTCTCGGCTGCCACCACCACATCTTCGCCGCGCAGCACCTGGCCCGCCTTGGCGGCCACGAACAACGACACGATCTTGTCGAAATCCTGGTTCGGGCGCTTGCCGACCTCGTTGCCGCCGGAAGCATCCTGCCCTTCCAGATTGAGCTCGCTCTGCTCGACGCCTTCTGTGCGTTCTGCAGCGTCGCCCTCCGCACCGAACTCGCTGGAAATCACCGGTTCGCGCCGTTCACGCGGCTGGCCCTCGTCCTTGTCGACCCGGCGCCCTTGCGGCGATTTCTTCGGGCGACCAAACAGGAAGATGGACGCGACCAGCAGCAGTCCAGCGATCAGGATCCCGATCCGGATCATGGCCATGTCGGACATTCAGCGTGCCTCCGCATAAGAGTGACAGGTGTCGATATTCCAGCAAGCATGGCACGTCATGCCGCACCCGCCAAACGTGCGGCCTCTTCCAGGTCCACGCTGACCAGGCGGCTGACGCCGGGCTCGCGCATGGTCACGCCGGAGAGCTGGCGCGCGGCCTCCATCGTGGCCTTGTTATGGCTGACGAACAGGAACTGCACCTTCTCGCTCATCTCGCGCACCATGTTGGCAAGGCGGCCGACGTTGGCTTCGTCAAGCGGCGCGTCCACTTCGTCGAGCAGGCAGAACGGCGCCGGGTTGAGCTGGAAAATCGCAAACACCAGCGCCACCGCGGTCATCGCCTTCTCGCCGCCGGACAGCAGCGAAATGCTCGACACGCGCTTGCCCGGAGGGCGCGCCATGATGGTGACGCCGGTGTCGAGCAGGTCTTCGCCGGTGAGTTCCAGATACGCATGGCCGCCGCCGAACAAGCGCGGGTACAGCGCCTGCACGCCGGAATTGACCCGGTCGAAGGTGTCCTTGAAGCGGCCACGGGTCTCGCGATCGATCTTGCGAATGGCCTCTTCCAACGTTTCCAGCGCGGTATTGAGGTCCAGGTTTTGCGCGTCCAGATACTCGGAGCGTTGCGCGGCTTCGCCGTATTCCTGGATGGCGGCCAGGTTCACCGGCTCCAGGCGACGCATGCGCCCGTCGATCTGGCCAACGGCCGCTTCCCATTCGGCCACGTTGGCCGACTCGGGCAACCCGTTGACCACCTCTTCCAGCACGAAGCCTGCCTTGACCACCGCCGCTTCCAGTTGCTCGGCATTGAGCACCAGCGCCTGTTGATCGAGCTTGCGTTGCGAAATGCGTTCGCGCTGCGCCAACGCTTGTTCGTCGCGTTGCTGGCGGGTCTGTTCGAAGCTGCGCAGCTCGCTGTCGATGCTGTCGAGCAGGGTGCGCGCTTCGCCCAGCGCGCGCTCGGTGCGTACGCGCTCGCTCAACGCGGCCTGGTGTTCGTGTTCCAGTGTTTCCACCGGCGAATCGCCTTCGCTCAGCTGGGCGACCAGATCTTCCAGGCGCGTATCGAGCTGCCCGCGCTGGCTGTCCATGCGTTCCAGGGTCTGGCTCAGCGATGCGATCTGGGTGCGTTGCGACTCCAGCGTCAGCGCCAATGCGTGCATTGCATCGCGCACGCCGCGCGCGGCATCTCGCGCCTGATCGCGTGCATCGGTGAGTTGACGGCGCTCGCTTTCCAGCGCTTCGCGCGTGCCCTGCAGATCGCCCATCAAGGTGACCGCGTCTTCGAGTTTGGCGCGCGCTTCGCGTGCCTGCTCGCGGCTGGTATCGAGCGTTTCCAGCAGTTGCGCCAATTCGGTTTCGATGCGCTCGATGCGCGTGCGCGCCGCGTCCACCTTGCCTTGCTGACTCTGCAATTGCCCAGCCAGTTCGGAGACGCTGCGGTGCGCCATATACAGCTGGCGCTGCGCGTCTTCGCGCTGCTGCTCTGCCGCCAGCAGTTGTTCGCGGAAGCTGGACAGCTGGTGCTCAAGCTCGGCTTCGCGCTCTTGCAGGGTTTCGATCTGGGTGCGCAGCTCCTGGATCTCGCGCTCACGCAGCAGCGCGCCCTGCTTGGCCGCGCCCGAGCGCGAGACCCGCACCCAACCCTCGCCTAGCCGCTCGCCATTGCGGGTGATCACCGAATCGCCTTCGGGCAGGCTGCGTTGCAGCGTGCGCGCAGCGTCCAGGTCCTCGGCGGTGTGCAGACGCGCAAGCAGCCGACGGATCGCGATCGGCCCCTGCACCTTGGCGGCCAGCGAGGTCGGCGCGAAGCTCGCATTGTCAGTCGCACTGGACACCAACGCGATGCGGCCATCGCCCAACTCGCCCAGCGCATCGACCAATTGTTCCGGCGCCTCCACCAGCACGCCTTCGATCAACTGCCCCAGGGCGCCTTCGACTGCATTTTCCCAGCCGCTCTCGACGCTGATGCGCTCGCCCACGCGCGCGGACGAATCCAGTCCGCGCGACTTCAGCCACGCCACTGCGGCGCCCTGCTCCTGGCCAAGCGCGGCCTGTTGCAAGGTTTCCAGCGACGACAACCGACCGCGCGCGGCCTGCGCCTGCTTGCGCACTTCGGCCAGCTCGCCCTGGCTGGCGCGTTGCTGTTCCTGCAGCCCAGCGAGCGCGTGCTTGCGCGCCTCGACCTGCTCGGTCAGCCCGTCCAGCGAGGTTTTCTGGGTTTCATGGCGCAGTTCGATCTGCTCGAACGCCTCGGCCAATGCCTCGAGGTCGAGCCCAGCGCGCTCATTGACCAACGCTTCGCGGCGGCGGTCGGCTTCCAGCGCCTGGCGGTCCAGATAATCGACGCGCGTGCGTTCCACTTCACCGGCACGCGAGGCCTCGCCGGTGTCGCGGTTATGCGTTTCCCAGCGCTGCTGCCAATCGGCCAGCCGCGCTTCGGCTTCGCGTAGCGACTCCTGGCGGAATTCGTGGTCTTCGCGCAGCTGCTCCAGTTGCGGTTCGGCAGTGGCCACCGCTTCGCGCAGCACGCTCAATTTGGCCGAGTCGCCGCTGATGTGCTGGGTCAATTCCTGCAGCTGGCTCTGCGCCTCATCGCGCGCCTTGTGCAGGCGATGCGAGAGTTCGCGCTGATGCTGGATCTGCTGCTCGATACGCGCCAAGGCGCCACCGACCTGGTAGACATCGGCCTGTGCCTTGGCCACCGCTTCGGCGGCTTCTTCGCGGCGCACGCGGCCGGTTTCGATGCGTGCTTCGGCATCGCGCTGCTCGGCAATCAATTGCTGCAGGCGTGTCTCTTCCTGATTCAACTTCTCGCGCAGGCCCTGCAACCGACCATCCAGGCCGCGGTATTCCAGCGCCTTCCACTCGGCATCCTTGATCCGGCGCTCTTCCTGCAACGCCTGGTATTGCTCGGCCTGCCGCGCCTGGCGCTGCAGATGCGCCAATTGCTTGGTGATTTCTTCGCGCAGGTCGCTCAGACGGTCGAGGTTTTCGCGCGTATGCCGAATCCGCGTTTCGGTTTCCTTGCGGCGTTCCTTGTACTTGGAAATGCCGGCGGCTTCTTCCAGATATACGCGCAGGTCTTCCGGGCGTGCTTCGATGATTTGGCTGATCATGCCCTGCTCGATGATCGAGTAGCTGCGCGGCCCAAGGCCGGTGCCCAGGAACAGATCGGTGATGTCGCGGCGCCGGCACTTGGTGCCATTGAGGTAGTAGGCGCTATTGCCGTCGCGACTGACCAGGCGCTTGACCGAAATCTCGTTGAACGAGGCGAACTCGCCACTGATGGTGTGGTCGGAGTTGTCGAAGATCAGCTCCACCGTCGCCTGCGACACCGGCTTGCGTGCCGAAGAGCCGGAAAAGATCACGTCGGTCAACGAATCGCCACGTAGGCGGCTGGCCGAGCTCTCGCCCATCACCCAGCGCACCGCATCGATGATGTTGGACTTGCCGCAGCCATTGGGGCCGACGATGCCGGTCATGTTGGTGGGCAGGTGCAACGTGGTCGGGTCGACGAACGACTTGAAACCGGACAGTTTGATCGTGGACAGGCGCATGGGGCTGGAGATTCCGGGCACCGCACGGACGAGGCCGGCAGGCGCTTTTCCTGTGAAGCCAGCGCCCAAGCCCTTGATCCATAAGATCCGCGGGCCGTGGAACCGGCAATGGGGCATGAGTATAACGGGCATGCCAGCGCTGGCGGCGGCGCCCCAAAAAACGAAGGGCGCCTAACAAGGCGCCCTTCGGTGACACATATGGCCTGGATCAGGCGTCGGATTCGACGATGACCTTGACCGTGGTTTCCACATCCGCGTGCAGGTGCAGCACAACGTCGTATTCGCCGACATTGCGGAATGCGCCTTCGCCCAGGATTACTTCGCTCTTTTCCAGCGGCAGGCCGGCGGCGGTGAACGCCTCGGCGATATCGCGCGGGCCAACCGAGCCGTACAGCTTGCCTTCGGTCGACGCATGCGCGCCGATGGTGACGCTGGCGCCTTCGAACTTGGTGGCGCGGCTCTGTGCCTCGGCCAGGATGCTGTTGGCCTTGGCTTCGTACTCGGCGCGCTTGGTTTCGAACGCTTCAACGTTGGCAGCGGTGGCCGGCACGGCCTTGCCCTGCGGCACGAGGAAGTTGCGGCCGTAACCCGGCTTGACGCTGACCTTGTCGCCCAGGTTGCCCAGGTTGGTCACTTTCTGCAGAAGAATCAGATCCATGGTGGTACTCCGTTATTCGTTAGCGCCAGCATGTAGCGGGCGCAACGGGTGCTGTCCGAAAAGACGGGATTCGGGAATCGTAAAAGCACGATTAACACCGCATCTCGAATGACCGGCCTTTATATTTTTAATTACCCGCACATGGATGTGCGGGCTCTTCCGAGGGACTCGGATTAAACGTCGTGGTTGTCCGTGTACGGGATCAGCGCCAGGAAACGAGCGCGCTTGACGGCCGTGGCCAGCTGGCGCTGGTACTTGGACTTGGTACCGGTCACGCGGCTCGGCACGATCTTGCCGTTCTCGGTGAGGTACTGACGCAGGGTGTTGAGATCCTTGTAGTCGATCTCTTTGACGCCCTCGGCGGTGAACTTACAGAACTTGCGGCGACGGAAGAACTTGGACATGTCAGCGCTCCTTAAGCGGCTTCGGCGTTGTCGCCGTCGTTATCGTTGGCGGCGGGCGCTTCGCCCTCTTCGTCGTCACGACGACGACGCTCGCTACGCTCGGGCTTGTCGCCCTTCTCGTCCTTGCTCTTCATGATCAGCGACTGCTCGGTGTCGGCGCCATCGCGCTTGACGACCAGGTGACGCAGCACCGCATCGTTGAAGCGGAAGCTTTCCACCAGCTCGCTCAGCACGGCCTGGTCGACTTCGATATTGAGCAACACGTAGTGCGCCTTCACCAGGTTCTGGATCGGGTAGGCCAACTGACGACGGCCCCAGTCTTCCAGACGGTGGATGGTGCCGTTACCGCCCTCGATCAGCGACTTGTAGCGCTCGATCATGGCCGGGACCTGCTCGCTCTGGTCCGGATGGACCAGGAACACGACTTCGTAATGACGACTCATGTTGTTTTACCTTTCGGATGTGGCCACGTGGGCCGGACAGCTCCCCGGTGGTCCGCGCAAGCGGCCGGTGGAGCAAGGGTTCCCCACCCGGAATCGGGCAGGAAGCAGGAAAGTATGGCAGTTCATGCGTTCAGCCGCAACCGGACCATGCCAGCAGCAAAGTCTACGAGCGTGATATCTGCGCGGCGACTGCTTAAGCCCCTCTCCCGCCGGGAGAGGGGTTGGGGTGAGGGTACGGGGCAAAGCCACTCGTGTCATTCCAACTATCGTGTCGTTCAACCGCGCGAGGCTTCGCCCCGTACCCTCATCCGCCCTTCGGGCACCTTCTCCCGAGGGGAGAAGGAATCACCGGTGCTCGTCCGCGAAGGAATCACCGGTGCTCGTCCGCGGTGGTAAAGCTCTCACCGCAGCCGCATTCGGCGGTCGCGTTGGGATTGCTGAAGGTGAAGGTCTCGCTCAGGCCGTGCTTGCCGAAGTCGATGCAGGTGCCATCCACCAGCGGCAGGCTGGCGAGGTCGACAAAGATGCGCACCCCGTCTTGCTCGAAGACCGCGTCGTCGTCACGCGCCTCGCGTGCCAGGTCGGTGACATGGCCCCAGCCGGAACAACCGGTCTTGGTGACGCCAAAGCGCAGACCCAACGCACCCGGGGTCTGCTGCACGAAACGCTGCACGCGCTCCAGCGCGGCGGGGGTGAGGCTGACGGCCATGGAGGCACTCCGAAACAGTGGTGGCAAGTATAGCGAGGCCGCAACAACCCGGCAGAACGCGGAGCTGTGGCGTCTGCGATAGATGGGGGCAGTACGCGCCTGCGACAAGCACAGCGCTCGGCAAGCTGTTCAGATGCTCGCGCCGGCGCGGCCGCAGCCAGTAAACTCGCAGGCCATTCAAGGTCGCTACGGCGAGGAACAGTCATGACGGTGGTCAGCGTTGAACATGCGCTTGCGGGAAAGCTCCCGGAAGGCGGCGAAGTCACGGTACGGGGGTGGGTGCGCACCTTGCGCGGATCTGCCGGACTGGCCTTCATCAACGTGACCGACGGCTCGTGCTTTGCTCCGATCCAGGTGGTGGCCAACGACACGCTGCCCAATTTCGACGAGATCAAGCGCCTGACCAGCGGCTGCTCGCTGATCGCCAAGGGCGTGCTGGTGAAATCGCAGGGCAAGGGTCAATCGTTCGAGATCCAGGCCAGTGGCGTGGACGTCGTCGGCTGGGTCGAAGACCCGCTGACCTACCCGATCCAGCCCAAGCCGATGACGCCGGAATTCCTGCGCGAAGTGGCGCACCTGCGTCCGCGCACCAACCTGTTCGGTGCGGTGACCCGCATCCGCAACTGCCTGGCGCAGGCCGTGCACCGCTTCTTCCACCAGAACGGCTTCAACTGGATCAGCACACCGATCATCACCACCTCCGATGCCGAAGGCGCCGGGCAGATGTTTCGCGTCTCCACGCTGGACATGGTCAACCTTCCACGCGATGCCAGCGGCGCAGTGGATTTCAGCCGCGATTTCTTCGGCAAGGAAACCTTTCTGACCGTGTCCGGCCAGCTCAATGTGGAGGCGTATTGCCTGGCGCTGAGCAAGGTCTACACCTTCGGCCCGACCTTCCGCGCTGAAAACAGCCATACCACGCGTCATCTGGCCGAGTTCTGGATGATCGAGCCGGAAATCGCCTTCGCCGATCTGGCCGAAGACGCACGCCTGGCCGAGCAGTTCCTCAAATACCTGTTCCGCGCGGTGCTCGATGAGCGTGGCGACGACCTGGCGTTCCTGGCCAAGCGCGTGGACAAGAACGCGATCGCCAAGCTCGAAGCGTTCATCAATGCACCGTTCGAGCAGATCGACTACACCGACGCAGTGAAGCTGCTGCAGAACTCCAGCAAGAAATTCGATTTCCCGGTGGAATGGGGCCTGGACCTGCAGACCGAGCACGAACGCTGGTTGACCGAAGAACACATCGGCCGCCCGGTGGTGGTGACCAACTATCCCGAGCACATCAAGGCGTTCTACATGCGCTTGAACGATGACGGCAAGACCGTCGCGGCGATGGACGTGCTGGCGCCGGGCATTGGCGAAATCATCGGCGGCAGCCAGCGCGAAGAGCGCCTGGATGTGCTCGACGCGCGCATGGCGCAGTTCGGCCTGGATAAGGAGCACTACAGCTGGTACCGCGATTTCCGTCGCTACGGTTCGGTGCCGCATGCCGGCTTCGGCCTGGGCTTCGAGCGGCTGGTGGTGTACGTGTGCGGGCTGAGCAACATCCGCGACGCGATCCCCTACCCGCGTGCGCCTGGCAGCGCGGAGTTCTGAGGTGAGCTTGCCGGCCGCCGCCCCCCTGCTGCAATCGCTGGCCTTCTGGCTAGCGGCGATCATGACCGGGCTGACGGCGGTACGTAGCGTGTTGCTGACGCGGCTGGCATCGCGCCAACTAGAGCCGCAACGCCGGTGGCAGACCGACACCGCGCGTGCCGCAACCCGGCATGCCACGGTTCCAATGCATTGGTCCTTCGCAGCGTTGGTCATCGGCGCGGCACTCCCCAAACTCGCACTACTGCTGGCGGCCACATGACGCTGTTCTTCGCACTGTGTTTTGTCGGTGTCGCCGTCGCCGGGTTGACCGCACTGCTGATCTTCTGGCCGCTGACCCTGGTGCACATGCGCGACCGCCATCCGGATGCGTTGGCCAGCTTCGGCGACCCGGCCTTCATCAGTCCCGTGGCGTTGCGCTGGCTTCTGGCGCGGGGTTACCGAAGCTACCGCGACAGCGCGCTGTCCGGTCTGGCCACACCCGCCTGGCTTTCGCTGCTCACCATCTTTTTCGGCCTGGGCATGGCGGCCCTGCTCGGCCTGCTTTCCAAGGTAATGCAATGACCAGTTACGAAGACACACTGCAGGGCACCCACGACTCCTGGTGGCTGGCCACGATCGGCCGCACGCTGATCTGGGCGCGCTTGCGCATCAATGAAGCCGGCACCGCCGAGGTGCTGGACAGCGACGGCAAGACGCTGCCCTACGACAGCGAAGACAGCGCACGCGCGGCCTTGTTCGATGCCGAATTCGTGGCGCTGGACGGGCTGGACGAAGAAGACGCGCTCATCCGCGGCTTTTCGCTGCATGAAGTCTCGCCACCCCAAGGTAACGACGATGCCGAGCTGCGCGCGCGCATGGTCGTGAACATGGGTGGCCGCGCCTGACATGTACGCCCCACGCGCATTTGCGCAGACCGATCTAGCCTTGCTGGACTGGCTGTTCGCGCGCGATGCGTTCGTCACCCTGATCAGCCAGCGCGAGGACGGGCAGTTGGCGATCTCGCACCTGCCGGTGCAGTATCAGCGCGATGGCCAGGATGTCGTGATCGAGGGCCATTGGGCACGCCCCAATCCGCAGGCGCGAACTCCTGGCGATGCGGTAATGGTGTTGCAGGGCCCGCATGCCTATGTCTCGCCCACCTGGTACCTGGACAAGGACGCGGCTGCGCGCGTGCCCACCTGGAACTACGCTGTCGCGCACCTGCATGGACGCTGCAGCCAGGTGAGCGATGAAGAGGCGCTGGGCAGCTTGATCGCGCGCATGAGCGCGCACTTCGAGCAGCGCGTGGGCAGCGATTGGCAGTTCGAAATGGAGCGCGACAGTCATCGCCGACAATTGCGCGGCCTGGTCGGCTTCCGCTTCGTTCCAAGCCGCATCGAGCTCACCTTCAAACTGAGCCAGAACCACCCGGCGGGCAATCAACGCAGTGTCGCCCAGTTCCTGACGCAGCAAGCCGACCAAGACGCGCACGCGATCGCAGCATTGATGCAGGCGGCGCTGAATGCCGAAACCAGGCGCTGAGAAGCCGTAGGCGCATTGTCGGACGGCTGCTCACCAGATGGCCGGACACGTCGGCCAGGCCGACGGCCGACACCTGCAACGACCTGCGCACAGGTCATTGCAGGACTTCGACTTCACCAGGGATCGCCCTTCGCCGTGCTCAGAGCATGATCAGCAGATGGGGGCCGTATAACTCGTCGTCGCGCCAGCTCTGCTCGTCCATGCCTGCTTCGTGCGGTGCAAGCCGATAGCGCGCCGGGTCGGCGCCCAAATTGCGGCGTGCAACCAATGCCTCTGGCCTGGCCCAGGGCTTGTAGTGATTGGGAGAGATAAAGAAACGCGTGTTGAGATAGTCGAAGATCAATCGTATGTTGCTACATCCCTCCAGTACCACGGTGTATTCCACATAACCAGTCAGCACGCCGCTGATGCCCGAGCGTTGGCGTTGCCGGTTTTGCACATCTGCCTTGCTCCGCTGCACGATATAGTCGTGATAACGCCCGGCACGGCCTGTCGGTGCGACGGGATAATCGAGCACCGGAAGATAGCGGCTGCCATTGTCGTTATTTTGGTGCACATCGCGCATGGAACCGTGCACATTTTCGCCGTGCCTGGATTCAGGCACGGCATCGTAGACACCCGCTGAGCGGAAGATGGTGGCGACCAGCATTTTCAGCGGTTCCGCCAGCGCAATGGCCGGCACCTGATAGATCGGCCGCGCGACCGCCATGCCGGAAAGTGGCTGCAGTAGCTTGCCGGTCTGGTCACGTTCGAGCATTTGCTCCAGCGATTGAATCAACTCCAGATTGCCGCCTTGCCCGCCGGTAGCGGCATCTTCGGACATACCCATAGCTTTCTCCTTGGAGCAGCCAACAGAGCGACTGCGCACCGCCATGCGGGCGCGATCGGCACTCGGAATCGGCATGTACCCCGTGTACTCCGGCTCTGAGCGCCATCCACGCCCGCCTAGCGGCTGCTCGCGACGTTTTGTTAGCGGCTCTTGATGCGCAACGGCGTCTGCCGCCGTTGCGGTTTGATGGACGTGATAACGCACTACCCCAGGTCGATAATGGTCTTTTCGATGCCTTTATCGCCGGTGTACTTCGTGGATTTGACGAAGTCGATGTAGTCCTGCAACTGCAGCGGCAGCAACGCGTCTGCAGTGCGCTTTTCGCGTTTGAACGTGAGCGTGTGGTCGTACATGTTCATCAACACACGATAGCGCTCCAAGTCGACGTATTCGTGCGCGATGGCTGCCTGCATCGCCTGTTCGATCGGCTCGGAACGCGCGGCCTCGCAGATCAGACACACCACGACGCTCAACCGTTCGTTCATGGCGGTCTTGCCTTCGCCGCCTTTGGACAACGCGGCAGCCAAGTCGACGCTTGTGACACTCGGAAATTTACCCGTGTGTTGATACTTGCTCAGATCGTACTTCCGATCTTTGAGAGCATAGGCGTTCAACTCGAAGTTGGGATATTTGAGAAAGTAGCGTGAGACTTCTTCGTGTGCTTCGCCAGGCACGTAGGACACCTCGATAGACTGCGCATTCGCATTGGCGTCCCGTATATCTTTCAGCGCCTTGGCATAGCTCTCCGCTTCAAGTTTCAACGTGGTTCTCATGAAAATCTCCTGTCAATGATGGTGCGTCGCTGGTTGCGCCGCCTGCGCCAATGGACGCAACACCAGTGTGCGAATCGCACCCATCACCGGGTATCGGTCAAGACCGCAGATCGGGACCGGTTAGAAACGGAGCAGGCTCTGCATGCGCTAGCGTTGTACACGCTGTGGCGGCGGTGTACCGGCCACCGGCGATGCTGATATGCGCAAGCCATCGCCTCGCACCTGCGTACATGCACCAGCGTCCATGCGGCCGGTGTGCCGCTGCGCGTAGCCAGGACGCCTCAGCCGGCACGGCGCATGTGCTGCGCTACGCATCCATCGGATGGCTCACCGCTACCGCCGATTGCTGCTTCAAGCGGAGAAAGGCCCTGCGCGATCGCATAACGGGTCAGCTGAGCGATGCTTTGGATATTGAGCTTCAACATGCAGTTTTCGCGATGCGTCCCCACCGTTTTCACGCTCAGGTGCAAGCGGTTGGCGATCTGCCTGGTGGACAGGCCCTCCGAATAGAGCTGCACGATTTCGCGCTCGCGTGAGGTGAGTCGGGTGTACGCAGAATCGGCCTTGGCAGCACGACGCAGCCCGGCGATCAGCGAACGCGACATCTGCGGACTGATGTAGGTCTGATCCTGGATGACGCATTGAATTGCCCGCAGCAATTCGGCGAAGCGGCTGGTTCGCGCCAGATATGCTTTGGCGCCGGCTTCGAAGACTGCGCTGGCCTGCGTACAGGCATCGGACGGAGCGATACAGATTGCCCGGCTGTTGGGGCTGCGCTGCATCAAGCGCCGCGTCAGATCGATACCATTGAGGCCGGGCAGCAGAACATCCACCAGGACGATATCGGGCCGTTCTCTGGCGGCGATCTGAAGACATGCCAGCCCGTCTTCCGCATGCCCTACCACTTCGATACCCGGAACCTTTTGTAGCAAAGCGACCATCCCTTCCACGAGGATGGTGCGATCGGCAGCGACGACGATACGTGTCTTCATCATACCCTCTGGTGCACGAATGGGGGCCGCGAGTGCGCAGCGGCTTGCACGCGGCGCGCGGCAGCGAATCGGCAGATGCTCGGCAGGAGCACTTGAGCGAGCTTGTCACACGCTCACCTCCGGGCCATCGGTCTTGAACTGATTTGGCGAGCATCAGATGCTGGTATCGACAACGCTGCCGATGTCGCTGAGGCACCGTGACGGGTGCGCCTGCCTGAAGCGTGTTAGGCAATTTACGCCGATGCCGAAGCGAGCTATGCCGCACGACGCGAAGCGCGCTGCCACCTGATGCCCGCAGGCTGTGCCAAACCGCACCCTACGGACGGGCAGAAAAAAAAGGCGCGCGCGTCTGAGCGCAGCTCATGCGCGAAAGATCAGGAATCGTCTGACATCATCTGCCTGGCAAGGCCGGTCAGTTGCTGGCGCACCTGATCCAGACGCGGGTCCGCTTGCATCTCGCGCTGCAGGTCCAGCAGACCTGCGGCAAGTTCGCCACGCGCGCGGATGCTTTCGGATTCGGCCGACGCACGCTGCGACTGGATCGCGGCAGCGGCCTGTTGGCCGGAATCGCCGCGCACGACCGTTTCCATGACCTCGACCATGCGTTGCAGCAGGCGATACACCGCGCTTACCGAGAATCCGCCCATCATCGCCAATGCGGGCTTTCCGAATGCACCCAGACTGCTTTCAGCGAAGAGATTCTCCGGCAGCAACTCCACCAGGATCAGGCCAGCGATGAGACCGAGGATCATACGCGCGGCATAGGAGGAATCGAAGCGCGGATCGTATGTTGCGTCGGCAACGTAACGATGGGCTTGGAACAACGCGGAAAACGCTGCACCGAGTCCGGCGCAGGCCAGGATGAACATCACATTCCAGCCCAGCGTGCTTCCTGAGGAATCCAGGAAGCCCAGCGTGATGTTGCGCTCGTTCACCAGGCTGGACATCGCCAGCCCGACCACTGAGGCCAGGCAACCGACCGAGGTCAAGGTCAAGGTGCGGATCAACGGAATCGGCCCGAGCCAGCGCAACCAACCACCGCGCAGGCGCTCGCGCTCGATCAGCACCACCGCCTGCGGCGTTGCCGGCTGGATCGCACGTACCAGCTGCCGGTGCAGACCGGCCAATTCGCGCGCACCGGATTCGCCGTGCAAGGAGGCGCCAGGCATCACGCGCAGCTCTGCCAGCCGGCCAGGCAGATCGGGAGACATTGCCAGCCCTTGCTTCAGTGCGTAGGAGACCATCGCCCGGCATTCGAGCTCCAGTTGTTCGAGCACGCTGGAAAATGCCGGCCCGCCCAATTCCGCCGGCGGGACGGGCTGGGCCACTGCGCGTCGCCGTAGGCCGGCGCGCCTACTGGCTCGCTTCCACATAGATGACGTCCTGACTGGCAGACACGCAGCGACGACACCTCACGGCATCCGCTCGAACAGTGCGGTCTCTCGCTGACCTTTCAACAGCAGTGCAAGCTCGGCACTGCCATCTGCACGAACCTGCAGACTGGCCTGGGCATCGCTGAGCTGACGGCAATAGCCTCTATCGTTGGCCACGACCCAGGCATTCAACGCACCTGCTGCACGCCCGGCATAGCGCAATTCCACTTGGCAGTCCCGTGGGGCACCGTAACGCAGGCGACCGAGCACGTCTCCCGGACGGACGGTGGTCGCCACGATCTCCAGCTGCGCGGACATCAGGCCCGCCGCGCGCCAGCGCCCGGCTTCGGCCAATCCAGCACTGCTCTGATTCAGGGCAACGACCAACGGCGAGGCGCCGCCAGGCAAGGTGAGCTGCATCCCAGGCGCCCCACTATCCGCCATCTGGAGTTGGGCAACCCCACCGGTCAGCGCCTCGCAGAACTTGCCGCCATTGCGCGACAGCAACGCGTACCCATCCGGCTGCGCGCGTAACTCGAGCGCGCAATTGTAGGGAGGCCCGAATCGCAGATCGGCCACCTGGGTGCCCTCGACTCCAGCCGCACGCGCGCTCAGACGGACGTAGACCGGGCCGGTACTGCCGCTGGCGGACAGGATGCCGCGCCAGTCACCAGCCGGAATCCCGCCAGCGGGAGCCGCCTGCGCTGCAGTCAGCGATAAACACAAGGCAAGTGCGGAGGTGATGCGCAAAATGCGATGACGATAGCGATGTTGACCAGCCATGAAAACGCTCCGATAAGAAATTGGAAATAGTGGAAAGATCGATCCCGCTGCCGCTCAGCACAGCGAACGCAGCGATCACCAGAACAACAACCAAGCAGATGATGGAGATGGATCGCAGCTTGCGCCGGGACTGCCGACAGAGATCTGCATGCAAGGTGGCCACATCGGTTCCCAGCCGCTCGGCGACCGCACGGGCATCGGCGTCCGACAGCAGCAGCCTCATCGCAGTTCTCCTGGATCGGATAGTGGCACGTCCATGAACGGATGCAGTATCCACTCCTTCAACGCGACACCATCGAACCAAAGCACGCCACGCGGACGCTCGGTTCCTTGATAGCTGATCTTCAGCGTATGCCCAGGCGTACGGCCATCTGGCGGCGCAAGACGCAATGCCAACCCGGGAGCACCATCGGTCCGCGTGACCGGATCAATCTGCACTTGCAGCGTCAACGAAAACTCGCTGATTTGCTGCAGCCGCAGCGCACGCAATTGGCAGACAGGAATGGAAAACAGGGGTGCCGTTTCGGCCTGCGCCGTTTGCTCACCATCCACGCAATGCACCCACATGTCGCATGCGGCCGCCGCGGCATTTACAACTGCAGCGTGCCGCTGGCGGCACCGCTGTTGCGCGCGTCGGACGGCCTGGTCGAGCAGCTCCACGAAGGCGTCGAGGCAATAGCTTGCACGTGCCATCTATGCCTCCGTCAGCCAGACCGGCTTGCGCTTGAACCCGACGTGGTAGCACAACCATTGCAGCACGACCTGGTGCTCGCCCAACTGCAGGATATTGAAGCTCTTCTCGATCCCGAGAATCGCCCCCTTGGGCGCTTCGCCGAGGCAGCGATTGAGCAACTGCTGCGCAGCTTCGACCTGCTCGGCAGTCTGCATTTTCGCCGGGTTGTCGCTGCCGACGACGATGCGCTTGATGTAACTGACTTCTGACAAATCAATCATCGGCAACGACTCGGGTGAGGGAAAAGTACGGGACGCAACAGCGACGCTTACGGCACCGGCACAGGCGCGGTGACTTTGCGTGGGGCCGCAGCGGTCTGCAAGATGTCGAGCACACGCGACAGGCCTTCGGGCGTGCCGCGATCTTCGGCGTGCAGCGCGACGTGATACTTGGCCGAGTTATCCGAAGAGCGGGTATTTTCCTTATGACTTGACACAGAGCCCTGCACGTTGACCTTGGCCTTGAAGACGCCCCAGCCGACGCTGGCCTCCAGATCCACCTTGAGGCTCTTGTCTTCGGCTTCCTTTTCCGAGAACGAGGATTTGACTTCCATATCGAAGGTCACGTCCACGGTCTGAATGCTCAGGTTGGGCACGTTGACAAGGGTCAACAACGGTACAACGATCTCGACTTCCTCCTCAGCCATCCCGGTACCGCTAGGGTCTTCGACCGGGCGCTTGAATTTGAACTGCGCGGTGCGCGTGCCGCCGTTCCCGCTGGGGTCGGCAGGGTCGGTCGGCGGCAGAAAGCCGATGACCTTGATGAAGTCGGCGGTGGCCCGTGCCAGCATGACCTGCGCATCGCAGGCTGCACGCAACGGGGCGCCGATCAGGTCTGCCATCGGCAGGCCCTTGAATTGGTCGGACATGTTGACGATATCGCTCATGGTGTTCTCCTGAAGAGTGGTTGTTTATGAAGAAAACGATGACGGCGGGAGCTACTCTCCCTTGACCGTTTTGAACACACCTTGCGACTGCGCAAGGCGATTGATGAGACGTGCCACGCCCTCGGTCGGCTCGCTGCCTTCCACCCGCAACACGACGTGCACTGCACTGTTTCGCGCATTTTTTGCATTGGAGCCGAGGTCGATGCCGATCTGGCCCGGCAGCGCCGGCGGCTTGGGATGCCAGTCTTCGACGACCGCCGGAACCGCCAACGCGTCCGGCACGACTGCCTCGTCCAGCTCGCTGAGTTCACCCAGTTGTGCATCGAAACTGATCTCTACATCCTTGATCCGCAGGACGTTGGACGACACCAGCGGCAACAGCGGTGCCCGATACAGGTCTTCGTCGTTCTCACCCGCCTCCGGGTGCTGCGACGGCAAGCGGATCAGGACGCTTCTGGGACGGTTGTCTTCGTCGAAGAACGCACCCAGGTTGGCCATCTGGTGTTGCTCGATCCGGTCCTGGGCGTCGATGACCGCGCCGGCCAGTGCTTCGATCAGATCATTGAGGGATATCTGCGCCATGTCGGGCTCGTCAGTCGGAAGTGTCGCTGGGCCGTTATCGGCTCAGACCGAGTCGGGAAAGGAATCCACGCGCGCCAGCCAGCCCTTCAGGAACTTGCCAAGCGGCGGTCGCGCGGCGACGAGCCTGTGGTAATAGTCCTTGCGGCCTGCCTTGTAGCGTGCATACAGGTCCTGCTGGTTGCTGGATGCAAGCGCCGCGAAGGTGGCCGGCCCCATGCGGCCGTCCGCGACCAACTTGCCGCCGGTCTGGCTGTTGAGCACGGTCTGCAGCAGTTTGATGGCGTTGTTGCCGGCGTTGACGTAGAAGTCGAACACGATGTTGGCTAACGGCTGCAGCGCGATCTGATCGGCGCGCAGCCGGTCCCAGTACTGCGCCTTGTAGATGACCCCAGCCTGGGCGTCGGTCAACGCACGCAGGTTCGCCAGACTTGGCTCGATGCCCAGCAGGTCCTGCGCGCAGGCCTTGAAGGTCAGCAGGGTGATGCCCTTGTTGGTGGCTCCGCCCGGATCGACGGGATCGTTGACGAAACCGCCTTCGTGTTTGAGCAAGGTCGGAAAGAACGCGTTGAAGTCGGCCATCGGCGCCACCTGTTGAGTTGATCGGTGGCGCCAGTTTCCCCAGGGGTGCGCTGGCCGGACATCGGTCGTTCGCCGAGACTGGGAAGCCTGAAAGCTGATTCATCCTGGGCGCTCATCGAAGCCGCCACGACCACACTTTCTGGAATACTGCGCGCATGAACGAGCTTAACCACTTGCTTGAAAACAACCGCGCCTGGTCCGAGCGTATCCGCCGCGAGGATCCGGAATTCTTTTCCAAACTCTCGACTCAACAGACGCCGGAATATCTGTGGATCGGCTGCTCCGATTCGCGCGTGCCGGCCAACCAGATCATCGACATGGCGCCGGGCGAAGTGTTCGTGCACCGGAATATCGCCAACGTGGTGGTGCATACCGACCTGAATTGCCTGTCGGTGATCCAGTTCGCGGTGGATGTGCTCAAGGTCAAGCATGTGCTGGTGGTCGGCCATTACGGCTGCGGCGGCGTGTTCGCCAGCCTGACCCAGAAGCGCATGGGGCTGGTCGACAACTGGATCCGCCATGTCACCGACGTGGCCGACAAGCACGAAGCCTGCCTGCACAACGCGGGCGAACTGTCGGTGCAGCACGCGCGCCTGTGCGAGCTCAACGTGCTCGAACAAGTGGTCAACGTGTGCCGCACCACCATCGTGCATGACGCCTGGGAGCGTGGCCAGCAATTGAGCGTGCATGGCTGGGTATACAGCCTGCGCGATGGCCGCGCGCACGACCTGGGCATGTCGATCGACCGCCCCGAGCTGCTGCAGGAACGCTATGACGCAGCGCTGGCGCAGATCCAGGCCGATCACACCGAGCGCTGAGCCGTACGCACACGTGGCCGGCCGCAGCGTCCATCGCACATCGGCGGCCGACTGAGCCGGATATCTTCTTTGCCGAGAAACGTCGATGCTGACCCCGCCAATCAACCTGCACGCCTGGATCGAGGAACACCGCCACCTGCTCAAACCGCCGGTGGGCAACAAGTGCATCCAGCAGGATGGCTTCATCATCATGGTTGTCGGGGGACCGAACGCGCGCACCGACTATCACTACGACGAAGGCCCGGAGTGGTTCTTCCAGCTCGAGGGCGAAATGGTGTTGAAGGTGCAGGACGAGGGCGTGGCGCGCGACATCCCGATCCGTGCCGGCGAAGTCTTTCTGCTGCCACCCAAGGTACCGCATTCGCCGCAACGCGCGGACGGCTCGATCGGCCTGGTGATCGAACGCGAGCGCCTGCCCACCGAGCAGGACGGCCTGCAATGGTATTGCCCGCAGTGCAATCACAAGTTGTATGAAGCGATGTTTCCGCTGAAGAACATCGAAACCGACTTCCCGCCGGTGTTCGATCGCTTCTACCGTTCGCTGGCGCTGCGCACCTGTTCGCAGTGCGGGCATCTGCATCCTGCGCCCGAGCGCTATGCCACGGTCGAGGACTGACAGCGCGATGGCATGCGGCTGCGCGCAGCAGGTTTGCCGCTCGCATGCTCTGAAACCGGCACCATGCTGCGCGCACTGATCGACCTCAAACCGCGCGACGTGCCCCTGCGCGTCGCGCTGCGCAACACCGTTGCAGTCGTCCTGCCGCTGGCGATCGGCGTGGCGACCGGGCAGGTTGCCGCCGGCCTGGCGGTGTGCAGCGGCGCGCTCAATACCATGTTTTCCGACCAGCCCGGGCCGTATCGCGCGCGTCTGCAACGCATGTTGATGGCAGCCCTGGCGGCCGGCTTGGCTGCCTTGCTCGGCATCTGGGTCGGCCACAATACGCCGGCGCTGGTGCTGGCCGGCCTGTTGCTCGGCCTGGGCGGCGGCTTGCTGGTGGCGCTCGGACCGGTGGCCGCGCGGGTGGGCCTGACCAGCATGATCCTGCTGGTGGTCAGCGCAGACATGCGGCTGCCGGTGCAGCAGGCACCCGGTGTGGCGGCGCTGATCTTCGCTGGCGGACTGCTGCAGGTGGTGCTGGCGTTGGCGGCGTGGCCGCTGCAGCGTTATCGCCCGGAACGCTTTGCATTGGCAGACCTGATGCGCCAGCTGGCCGGCATCGCGCGGCAGCGCCCGGACGCCAGTGCGGCGCCGCCGGCGACGCAGGAAGTACTCGACGCGATGGTGATGCTGCACGGCGAGCATCGCTCGCGCGCGATCGCGGTGCAGAGCTTTCGCATCATCGCCGAGCTGTGCGATCGGGTGCGGCTGGAGCTGCTGTCGTTGGCCGATGCCGAGACGCGCCTGACCGACTCGCAGGCGCGACCGGCGATCGAACGCGTGCTCGAACGCAGCGCCATCGTGCTGGAACAGCTCGCGCACGCGATGACCATGGGTGAAGACCCGCAGGCCGCCAATGCCTCGATGACCGGGTTCGACGATCTGGTCGGTGCATTGGCACAGTTTCAGCACGACAACGCCGACACGCGCGAACGCCGCCTGGTGCGTGTCGCCGTCGCGCGCGCGCAAGGCCTGGGCGGCCAGCTGCGCGCGCTGATCCGCAACGCGCACTGGGCCAGCAGCCGTGGCGAAATCCAGGCGCAACTGGCCGAAGCGCGGCTGCCGTCGGCGTTGCGCCCGGCCGCGACCTGGGCCACGTTGCGCGCGAATCTGGACCTGTCGTCGGTCGCCTTCCGGCACGCGTTGCGTTGCGGCGTGTGCCTGGCGCTGGCCATCGCCTTCCAGCGCTGGCAGCAGATTCCGCACGGCTTCTGGATTCCGATGACCACCGCCATCGTGCTCAAACCGGATTTCGGCGGCACCTTCAGCTTTGGCGCGTTGCGCGTGGCCGGCACCTTCGTCGGACTATTGCTTGCCACCTTGCTCGCGCACCTGGCCATGGACGGCGCCAGCGTCCGCATGGCCCTGCTGGCGCTGTTTTGCCTCGGGTTTCGCTTGCTGACACAGGTGAACTACGGCATCGGCGTGGCGTTTTTGACCGGCATGCTGGTGCTGCTGCTGTCCTTCGAAGGCGTTGCACCGGGCGAAGCGGTCGGCGCGCGCCTGCAGGCGACAGTGGCCGGCAGCGCGCTGGCGCTGGTCGCCTATGCGTTGTGGCCCACGCGCGAACGCCGGCAGATTCGCGCCTCGCTGGCGCACTTGCTCAGCGCATATCGCGACCATCTCCGCCATGTGCTGCTCGGCCAGATGGAGGGTCTGAGCGATACGCGTGCCGCCGCGCGTGTTGCCCGCACCAATGCGCAGGCCTCGATCGAGCGTCTTCGCGGCGAACCGCGCAGCCGCCGCAACCTGCAGGAGCTCAAGCTGGCCGAATCGCTGCTGGCCAATGGCAACCGGCTGATCCGCGCCAGCTTGTTGCTGGAAGCGGCGCTGCGCGATGGCCATCCGTTGCCCACGCTGGACGCGCTGCCCATCTTCGCGCGGCAGGCCGATGAGGCGCTGTCCGCGGTGATCGACTGCCTGCGCACTGGCGGTATTCCTGCCGCGACCACCTTGCGCAACGCCGAGCGCCAGCTTTCCGATGCGCTGGCCGCATTGCCCGACAGTTCCCCAACCACCGCCGCGCTGGCCGACACCATCGACCGCGTCACCGACAGCATCGGCACGCTCACCCACCTGCTGCGCCCTGCCCGACCGGCCTCGGCCGATGCGCCGGCCGTGCATGACGGCGTGCACGATGCGGGCAGGTAAACTGCCGCCCTGATCCGTGTTGCGAGCCCGACGATGACCGACCTGCTGTCCCGCGCCCATGCTGTCGCCCTGGATGCCGCCGACCCGCTGCGCGGCCTGCGCGATGCCTTCGTGTTCCCGCAGCACGGCGATGACGATCAGACCTATTTCGTCGGCAATTCGCTCGGCCTGCAGCCGCGTGCGGCACGTGCGATGGTGGACGAGGTGCTCGACCGGTGGGGCGCGCTGGCGGTGGAAGGTCACTTCACCGGCCCGACCCAATGGCTGACCTACCACCAACTCGTGCGCGACGGGCTGGCGCGCGTGGTCGGCGCGCAACCCGGCGAAGTGGTGGCGATGAACACCCTCAGCGTCAATCTGCATCTGATGATGGCCAGCTTCTACCGCCCCACTGCCGAGCGCGGCGCGATCCTGATCGAGGCAGGCGCATTTCCATCCGACCGCCACGCGGTGGAATCGCAGCTGCGCCTGCACGGGTTGGACCCGGCCACGCATCTGATCGAAGTGGACGCCGACGAACCCAACGGCACCGTCTCGATGACGGCCATTGCCGAAGCCATCGCGCAGCATGGCCCGCGCCTGGCCTTGGTGCTGTGGCCGGGCATCCAGTACCGCACCGGGCAGGCCTTCGACCTGGCCGAGATCGTGCGGCTGGCGCGCGCGCAGGGCGCGGCGGTGGGTTTCGATCTGGCGCACGCGGTGGGCAATCTCCCGCTGACCCTGCACGACGACGGCGTGGATTTCGCGGTGTGGTGCCACTACAAATATCTCAACGCCGGCCCCGGCGCGGTGGGCGGTTGCTTCGTGCACGCGCGGCATGCAAATAGCGACCTGCCGCGCATGGCCGGCTGGTGGGGACATGAGCAGCAGACCCGCTTCCGCATGGACCCGCAGTTCGTGCCCTCGCCCGGCGCCGAAGGCTGGCAGCTGAGCAATCCGCCGGTGCTGGCGCTGGCACCGCTGCGCGCGTCGCTGGCGTTGTTCGACCAGGCCGGCATGGCTGCGTTGCGCGCCAAATCCGAACAGCTCACCGGGCATCTGGAGCAATTGATCCACGCGCGGGTGCCGCAGGCACTACAGATCGTCACCCCGGCCGAACCTGCACGACGCGGCTGCCAGCTGTCGCTGCGGGTGGCCGGCGGACGCGCACGGGGCCGCGCGCTGTTCGAGCATCTGCACGCGGCCGGCGTGCTCGGCGACTGGCGCGAACCGGACGTGATCCGTATTGCGCCGGTGCCGCTGTACAACCGCTTCAGCGATCTGCATACCTTCGTCGAGCAGGTGGAAGCCTGGGCGGCTGCTTGAGCGCGGCAGTCTGACTGCAGTGCCACCAAAGCACTTGTACGGCACGCGGAATCGCCGCGCGCCCACGTACACTCCCAGCCCGCCCGGCGTTGCTGCCGGGGCCACCGTCGTTGCCAGTCGCTGTCTTCCCCTTTTCGCCGGCGCTGCGTCCGGCTGCTGCCGGACATTGCATTGAGCCCAGTTTCTCCGCGTTCCCTGACCCTGATCGGCGCCGGTCTGGCCGGTTGCCTGCTGGCCATCCTGCTGTCGCGTCGCGGCTGGCAGGTCACCGTGTACGAACGGCGTGGCGACCCGCGCATCAAGGGCTACGAGTCCGGCCGCTCGATCAATCTGGCGCTGGCCGAACGCGGCCGGCATGCGCTGCGCCAGGCCGGCGCCGAAGATGCGGTGATGGCCAAGGCGGTGATGATGCGTGGGCGCATGGTGCACCCCTTGGTCGGGCAACCGCAGCTGCAACGCTACGGGCGCGACGACAGCGAGGTGATCTGGTCGATCCACCGCGCCGCGCTGAATGTCGCCCTGCTCGACCTGGCCGAACAGGCCGGCGCGCGCGTGCATTTCTACCGCCGCCTGCATACCGTGGACTTCGACGCCGGCTATGCGCGCTTCATCGACGACCGCGACGACCAGCCGCACGAGATCCACTTTCAGAGCTTGATCGGCAGCGATGGCGCCGGCTCGGCCTTGCGCGCGGCGATGCAGCGCAAATCGCCACTGGGCGAACGCACCGAATTCCTCGATCACTCGTACAAGGAGCTGGAAATTCCGCCGCAGCCGGGCGGCGGATTCCGGATCGAAGGCAACGCGCTGCATCTCTGGCCGCGCGGGCGCTACATGTGCATTGCGCTGCCAAACGATGGCGGTACGTTCACCGTCACCCTGTTCTTGCCCAACGCCGGCGAGCCGAGCTTTGCCACCACGCGCACCGGCGATGAAGCATTGGCCTTGTTCGCACGCGATTTCCCGGACGCATTGCCGCTGATTCCGCAGCTCAGGGAGCATTGGGAAGAGCATCCGCCCGGACTGCTCGGCACGCTGACCCTGGATCGCTGGCATCTGGATGGCCGCGCATTGCTGATCGGCGACGCCGCCCATGCGATGGTGCCATTCCACGGGCAGGGCATGAATTGCGCATTCGAAGATTGCGTGGCGTTGGCAGATCAGCTGGACGCGCACGACGACCTCGCCAGCGCGTTCGCGGCCTTCGAGGCTGCGCGTCGCGACGATGCGGCCGCCATCCAACAGATGGCGCTGGAGAACTACCTGGAAATGCGCGACCGCGTCGACGACCCCGACTTCCTGCTGCAGCGCGAGCTCGAACAGCAGTTGCAGGCGCGCTGGCCCACCCGCTTCGTGCCGCACTACACCATGGTGACGTTCCTGCGCACGCGCTACTCGATTGCGCTGGCGCGCAGCGAGATCCAGCGCGAGATCCTGGTGCAGGCCACGCGCGGGCACAGCGATCTGTCGCGCATCGACTGGTCCGCCTTGGAAGCGGTTGTGCACGCACGCCTGGAGCCGCTGGACGGCGCGCACTGACGTCTGCGGAGGACGCGGAGGACGGCATTGATGCTTGCAGCGGCGACGGTGACGAGCCGGCTTGCGATTGGCGTGGGGGAAGGATGTCTCTTCGGTGCGGTGCTGCAGCTGCCAGCACCTGCAAGCACCCCATGTGTAGTGGCTAGCGCCTGACAAAGCCGCACCCGGCCCGCTACGCGAGCGCTTCGCCCGTGGACGTGGCTCACCTCCCGCACGGCCACGCCTTAGAACCTGTTCACGATCTTCGCTGATCAGTGCAGACTATGCGGATGCGCCAAAAGACCTATCCGAGCGACATGAGCCGGGAGCAGTTCGCACACGTGCTGCCGATCCTGGAACAAGCGCGCAAGCGC
>NZ_VZPL01000040.1 GCF_008801575.1 Xanthomonas cissicola
GCGGCCGGCGGCTGGCGCAGGCGCCGGTGCGCTGGCGGCCGCCGGTGGCGGGGGCGGTGCATCGGCGGCCGGTGCCGGCGGTGCCTCCTTGCCGCATGCCGCCAGCACGACGCTGAACATCAATGCGCACAGCGGTGCGCGGACAAGACGATCGAAACAACCCTTGGTGGACGTGCGCATGAACGAACCTTTCTGATCGGAGGGAACACCGCGCACCCCGTGCACGCGGCGGGTGACGCAATCATTCGCGCGCTGGGCGCCTGGCCTTGGTGAGCAACGTGGCCAGTGGGGTGTCGCCACGTGCCTGCGCCAGATCTGCGGCGGTCTTGCCGTCGCGGTTACGTACAGACGGGTCGGCGCCCGCAACCAGCAACCGTTTGGCGACCGCCTCGCGTCCGGCCGCTGCGGCCAGCATCAGCGCGGTGACACCAGCCTGATTGGCGTGACCGACCTCGGCACCGCGTGCGAGCACGGCATCGAGAATGGCCGGGTCGTCGCGCGCCACGGCAAACATCACCGGGGTGAATCCGGTGGAATTGGCGCGCCGCACATTCGCGCCCTTGTCCAGCAGCGCCTGCACCACCGCGACATCGGCATACGACACCGCAAGATCCAGTGCGCTCCAGCCATCGCTGGACACGGTATCCACCGGCGCGCGCTTGGCCAGCAGCCTGCTGAGGCTGTCCGCATCGTTGGCCCAGGCCGCCTTCATCAGCGCGGTCCAGCCGCTGGCGTCGCGGGCGTCCAGGCGTGCGCCGGCATCCAGCAGCAGGCCGACCAGATCCGGCTGCTGGTTGCGGATGGCCTGGTGCAGCGGCGGCTCGCCCAGCAGGTTGGGGTGATTGGCATCGGCGCCATGGCGTAGCAGCCATGCCGCACGCACGGCATCGCCGGCATCCAGCGCATGCGCCAGTTCCTGATTCGGGTCGGCACCGTCGGCGATGCGTAATTGCAGCTGCGCCAGCTCCTGCGATGAGGCCGCCGGGCTGGGCGCAGTGGATGCCGGTGTGGGCGTGACATACGGCCCATGCGATGCCAGCTCGCCGGCTACCACGCAGTCACGACAGCGCACCAGCGGCACGTGATACCTGCGCAGGATTTCCGCGATCTTGGCCGCGCTTTGCTGCAACGCCGTGTTCAATGCATCACGCAGGTCGGCATTCTTGCGCGACACCGCCCAGGCCATCGAATACTCCAGTACCGCATCGTCGATGGTGTTCAAGGGCACCAGACCCAGGCCGCTGCGCTGCGCGTAATACCCGGCCACCGGGCCCCAGGATTCGGCCGCATCCAGCGTGTTGGCGGCGACCCGTTCGACCAGCTTGCCGGGGTGTTCTTCCGGCGCGGTGGCCGAGTCGTAGAACAGGTATTGCACCTCACCGCTGATGCCGTGCTCGTACAGCGCCTGACGCGCAGGCGAGCTCTGGAACACGCCCAGGCGCAGCTTTTTCAACGCCGGGTCGTCCAGCGAGGTCGGCCTCAACGACAAGCCTTGACGTGTGACCAGCACATACGCCGAGCGATAGACCGGGCGCGTGGTCAGCCCCTGCTCGAAATCGCTGTTGAGGTCCATCAGTACATCGCAGCGGCCCGCATTGATGGTGCTACGCGCCAGGCCGCGCTGGTAATAGGTGCGCCACTCGTATTCCAGGCGCCGGCCCATGGCATCGGCAACCACCTGCGCGATCTTGTTCTGGAAGCCTTCGCCGGCCTTGTTGGACAACGGCATGTTGCCCGGGTCTGCGCACACGCGCAGGACGTGCGGATCTGGCGTAGGTGGCGGCGCGGATGCCGCGGAAGGCGTGGTTGCCGGCGCAGCGGTGGATGCAGGCGCCGCAGCGGACGCCGCATCGGAATGAGAAGCGCGAGCCATCGGTGAGGACGGCTCGCGTGTGCAGCCTGCGGCGACGAGTCCGAGGCTGCACAGCACCAGCACCTGCTGCAGGTGCCGGGTGATGCCGCGCACGCCGGCAGCAAGCTGCCGAGGTGCGCGCCCAACGCCTTGCGTGCAGGTCATCGTGCCGTCTTCGCTGCTGCATTGGCGGTGCCGCCGCCTGCGGTGGCAGTGGCAGTGGCAGTCACGGTCTTGCCGGCGCCATCGATACGGAAGCTGTGGACCATGCCGCCGAGCGGGATCTTGTCGAAGCCCGCACCGAACGCCAGCCCCGCCGCACCCAGTGCGCCATACGGATCGGACGGATCCAGGCCTGCAGTGACCGGCAAGCCGATCCACCCGCCGATACCGGAGAACACCGCCACGTACTGATGGCCGTTGGCCTTGTAGGCGATGGGGTTACCGATGATGCCGGACGGCAACTTGGTCTCCCACAGCTTCTTGCCGGTGTCCTTGTCCACCGCGCGGAACCACCCATCCAGCGTGCCGTAGAACACCAGCCCGCCGTCGGTGACCAGGGTGCCGCTCCACACCGGATACTTCTCCTTGATCTCCCACTTGGACTTGCCTTCCACCACATCGAACGCCTTGACGATGCCCAGCGCGCCGGGCTCGTTGGGCTTCATCATCACGTTGGCGAACACGTACGGCAGACCCATCATGGTGTTGCCGCGCTCCTGCGGTTCCAGCTCCATGTGCCAGTTGTTGGTGCCGCAGAAGAACACCGCCGCATTGGCCGGATCCACCGAACACGGCTGCTGGTCCTTGCCACCCATCGCCGACGGGAACGCCTGCACCTTCTTGCCGCGTTCCAGTGGCGAATGCGCGGCCACCTTCACCGGACGGCCGGTCTTCATGTCGATGCGTTCGGCCCAGTTGGCCGGCACGAACTTGTGCGCGCGCAGCAGCGTGCCATCGCAACGATCGAGCACGTAGGCAAACCCGTTGCGGTCGAACTGCACCACCGACGGAACCTGCTTGCCATCGATGGTCAGGTCGACCAGGATCGGCTCGTTGATGCCGTCGTAATCCCACTGGTCGAACGGGGTCTTCTGATAGCCCCATACCGCTTCGCCGGTATCGATCTTGCGGGCGAACAAGGTCATCGACCACTTGTTGTCATGCTCGCCGTTGTTGCATTCCTCCTGCGAGGTCTTGCCGCAACGATACGACGGGCTCCACAGGCCGGGATTGCCGGTGCCGTAGTACACCAGCTTCAACTTCGGGTCGTAGCTGTACCAGCCCCAGGCTGCACCGCCTCCGCGCTTCCATTCGTCGTTGGGAAAGGTCTTGACGCCCAGGTCGCCAAGCTGGCCATGCTGCGGATTGGCCTTGTTGAAATCCGGGCCCAGGCAGATCGCCTTGTCGGTACCGGCCGCATCGCAGGACCATGCCTGCTTGCCATCGGCAAGGTTGTAGGCGGCCACGCGACCGAGCACGCCGAACTCGTTGCCGCTGATGCCGGCAACCACCTTGCCGTCGGCGATGATCGGCGCCATGGTGATGGTTTCGCCCTTGTCCGGGTGCGCAAGTTTTTGCTTCCACACTTCCTTGCCGGTCTTGGCATCGAGCGCGATCACATCGCCGCTGAGGCTGCCGAAGACCAGCTTGCCGTCGGCATACGAGGCGCCACGGTTGACCGTGTCGCAGCACGCCACCGCCACCGACCGTTCGTCCTGTTGCGGGGTGTATTTCCACAACACCTTGCCGCCGTCGTCCTGCGCCGCAAGATCGATGGCGAACACGTTGTTCGGATACGCGCTGACCATGTACATGATGCTGCCGATCACCAGCGGCTGGCCTTCGTGGCCGCGCGTGGCGTCGGTTTTCATCTCCCACGACATCTTCAGATTCTTGACGTTGTCGCGATTGATCTCGGCCAGCGGGCTATGCCGGGTGAGTGCGAAGTCGCGCCCCACGCCACCCCAGTTGTCCGCATTGCTGGCATTGGCGGTGAACTCGCTATCGGTGTCGACCACGGCCGCGGCGGCGGGCCAGACAGAACGGCGCTCAGCGCAAGCATGAGCAGCGCGGCGCTGCGTACGCTGCGACAGGAAGATTGGTGCATGTGCGTCTACCCCTCTCGTTTGAACAACCAGTCGGTTGAAACATCCCGCAGCGCAGGCGCTATCACCGCCGTGGCGATGCGGACGTAGGAAACGTCGGGAGAGACCTGAGCAAACGGCATGCCAGCACACTGGTGCGCCGCACCACGTCGAGTCAGCGAGGGCCGGGGGTGATGACGGCGCGCTGGGCATCTCGCGCTGTCACGGTTTTGGCACAGTTTGCGCAGCACGTGCTGTGACACAGGTGGTGCAGACGGTCCAGTGACATCCCAGCAACGCCGAGCGTGTCCTGAACTCAGATCGCTGCGCCGCTGATGCAGGGCAATGCGCTATGGCAAGCAGCACTGCGCGATGTCGCCAGGCATGCCGGTCTTCTCCCCCGCTGGGCGAAGGCGTCAGAAAGGCGAATGCGGAGACGGGTACGGCCAATAGACAGGTGCGCCGTCCACGACCCGTCATGGCGTCGGCGGCTAGTCAACAGTTCCCATGCCTGCTCGGGTGCACGTTACCCCCGTTGCACAGGCACAACGCGCCACCCTAGCCCTCCCATTGCGCGAGCAACTGCGTGCAATCGTGCAGGCGCCAGTCGGCGAAACCGGGCCAGGGGTCGCCGGATGTATTGACCAGGACAGTGCACGCACCGACGGAGCGGCCGCAGGCCAGGTCATTGTGGTGATCGCCGACCATGACCAGCGCGCTGCCCTGCACCGACCAGCGCCGCGCGAAATAATGCAGCCCGTCGGGCGCAGGTTTTGGGGCAGCCTCGTCGCGGCCAACGATGTCGTCCCAGGCGAATGCATCGTCCAGACCGATCGCCTGCAACGTGATCTTTGCCAGCTCACGCGCGTTGCGGGTGAGCATGCCAAGCCGGCAACCGGCGGCATGCAGCGCGCGCACCAGCGCCACTGCGCCCGGCGCGGCGCGTGCGCCTTGGGCGAGCGCACGCTCGTGTTCGAGCAACCAGGCATGCTTGGCCGCCGCTTCGTCGGCCGGTAACGCTGCCAGGTGATGCAGGATGTCCGTCGTTGGCGGAATGTCCAGGACGCGGCGGATCAAGGCGAAATCGTGCGCAGCTTCGGTCAGCGTGCCGTCCATGTCGAAGACCCAATGGCGATAGTCGGACAACGTGGGAGAGAGAGCGGCGCTTGTCATGTTGTCCATCCTTGCAAAGACATCAAAGTGATCGATTCGGTGCGGCAGGCGGCGGCGCGGCCAACCTGCAGTGCGCAATCGGCGACCTCGCCCAAGGCGGTCAACCAGGCGTTTGCGCGCATCGCCAAACAGGTGCGGGTGGCGCTCGCTCGACATGTCCCTGCGCGGACACGCCAACGCGCGCGCCCCTTCATCCGAACGAATGCGCGCCAGGTCTGCTGACCATCCCGAGCGCTGAATGCCGATGCGCTGCAGCGCCATCACACCGGGTTACTGCACTATCGATCAAGCGCGGCAATGCTGCACCAACTCGCAAACAGATCGGTGTACGCCAGCACTCATCGCGGACTCGCCTACTTCCACCCGGGCATCTGCGTGGTGTCCAGGCCGCCGACCTCAAACTCTGCGGTGCGCGTACCGCCGGCCTTGACCGGGAAGGTAATGCCGATGCGCTTGGCGTTGCGTACGAGCTTCCACAACGCTTTGTCATCGTCGATGAACATGGCAATGGCTTCGTCGGTATCCGGGCGGTGCGCCGCCATGGCACGCGGTGCGCCGCCATCGGCCGTCACCTGCAACTTGCAGCCACCGTAGCAGTTGAAATCGCCGGCCTTGAGCACGAGGTAGCTGTGGCGCTTCCACTGCGGATGATCGCGAAACACCAGGCTGACCGGCTTGGGTCCGCTGCCATCCACATCCACACGTTGCTTGGCGTCGATCATCGCCGAGCGCTGCGTACCGCCCTTGGCCGGCACCTGCGAGTATTGCCACAGCGCCTGCATGCGGCGCAGCTCGCGCGCCTGCTCGCCCTTGGCCTTGATATCGGCATAGCCTGGCTCGATGCGCGTGGCGGCCGCAGTGCCCGCATAACCTTCGATCAAGGCCGCACCATGCGCACGCGCCATGTCCCAGTTCTGCGCTTTCACCGCTTCGTCGTATTGCTTGGCGAGCGCCTCGGCCTGGGTTTCCTTGGCCTGCGCCTGCGCGGTGGCCTGCGCCTGACGTTGCGCCTCGCGGTCGGTGCAGGCACTCAAGGCGGCGACGCACAAGGCCGCGCTCAGCAGATACTTCATCGTCGACTCCGGGGCGAATTCAACGTCAACGATACCAGCCTGCCCGCCGTACCCGCGATCAAACCCGTAGACCGTAGGAGCGCACCCGGGCGCGATGGAGCATTCCCGGTAACGCCACCTCGCGCCCGGGTGCGCTCCTACGGCAGCGATGGAGGTGGCGGAGGGCGTCTGCAACGCCCTCCGCTGCCATTACGGCTGCGCCGGCGGTGCCGCTTTCGCCTTGGCGATCATCTCGGCCACCGATGCGGTGGTGATCGGGTGATAGCTGGGCTTGGCCTTTTCGAAGGCCTGTTCGGCGAACGCGATGCCGTCCGGGGTCTTCAACAATTCGGCGTAGATCGGCAGCACCAGCTTGCGGCGGCCGACGCGTTCGATGAACTCGCCCGCGGCAGCGCGCGCGTCGGTGTAGCCGCTGCGAATGGCCAGCGGATACCAGCGCATCGCGATCTCGCCATTCGGCGTGCCGGTGAAGTGGTACGCCTCGTCCAGCTGCTTGAGCTGCTCGGGCTTGAGCGTGGCGCCCATGCCGCTGAGGAAGTGCACCCATTCCTGCGTGCCCCACTCGCTGGTGACCTGCTTGTTCGGCAAGGTGCCGCTGCCGCTCCAGGCGATGCGTGCGGTATCCACGATCGAGAAGCTGCGCGAGCGCGCCTTGGCCGCAAATGCCGGAATGCCCGGCTGCTTCAGCCACGCATCCACGTCGGCTGCGCTCACCGTGTTGGGATGCTTGTCCAGCAGGTTCTTCTTCAGGTAATCGACGAACTGGTCGGTGGTGGCGCTCTGGAAGGCGTGATCGTCGAACCAGCCGCGCAGGAACGGGTCGAATACCTCGCGGCCGAAGCGCTGCTCCAGGAACTGCAGGAACCACGCGCCCTTGACGTAGGCGACCTGGCTCAAGGCCTCGTCGGGGTCGCGCTGGGCCAGCGGCGGCAACTCCAGCACCTGGTCGGCCGGCGGCATGTCCTTCACTTCGGCCAGCAGATCGCCCTGGTCGATCTCGCGCTCCATCTCGGCCATCTCGGTGCCGTACAGCGCCTCGGTGATGCGGCCCTGCACGTAGGTGGTGAACCCTTCGTTGAGCCAGATGTCCTTCCAGCTGGCATTGGTCACCAGGTTGCCGGACCAGCTATGCGCCAGTTCGTGCGCCACCAAAGAGACCAGCGACTTGTCGCCGACGATCACGGTGGGCGTGGCGAAGGTCAGGCGCGGATCTTCCATGCCACCGAACGGGAACGACGGCGGCAGCACCAGCATGTCGTAACGGCCCCAGCGATACGGGCCGTAAAGTTTTTCGGCCGCACCGATCATCTTTTCGGTGTCTTCGAATTCCTTGGCGGCCTTGTCGGCCATGGCCGGCTCGGCCCACACGCCCGAGCGCGCGGAAATCGGCTTGAACACCACATCGCCGGCGGCGATCGCCAGCAGGTAGGACGGAATCGGCTCGGGCATCGTGAAGCTGTAATCGCCGTCGCGTGCCGCCTTGGGGTCGTTGTCGGCGCTCATCAGCACCATCACGTCCGGGCGCGAGGTGACATGTGCGCTATAGGTGAAGCGCACGCTCGGGGTGTCCTGCAGCGGCACCCAGCTGCGCGCGTGAATCGCCTGCGACTGGCTGAACATGAAAGGCAGCTGCTTGCCTTCGGTCATCGACGGCTCCAGCCACTGCAGGCCCGAGGCCGTCGGCGCGGTGTGATAGGTGATCACCACCTTGCCCGGCTGATTCGGCGCTTCGATGGTGAGTTTGCTACCGAAGGTCTTGTCGGCCGGCGCCAGGGCGAACTGCAGCGGCGACAGGCCGCCCTTGCCATCGTCTGCCTGTACCTGCGCAATGCTCAACTCGCGCGTATCCAGCACCAGTTGCTTGGCGGCTTTGTCCTTCCACTCCAGCGTGTAGGTGGCAGTGCCGCCGATCTGCTTGGCATCGAAATCCAGCTTCAGGTCCAGCGCCAGGTCCTTGATGACCACCAACTGCGGCTGGGCGTAGGAACTTTCGTCGTGGTTGCGGGCGTCTGCTTTCACGGGAGCCTTGGCAGTGGCGGCCGGCGCGGTGGGGGATACCGACGGCGTGGAGTCATTGGAACAGCCGGCCAGCGCGATGGACACGGCCAGGGACAGCGACAGGAACGGGAAGCGCATCGACGGCACCGCAGCAAGGAGAATTGGGCATTTTAGCGCCCTGCGCCGCAGCCTGCCCGTGCCATCGGCGGCCATAAGCGATGACCTGCCACTCAGTATCGCAACCGGCTTGCCCAGGTCAGATCACCGGATGGCCGCGCGGAGCGTCGTGCCCGTCGCGCACCAGACGCCGGCCACCGGAGAACTTGGCGCGATACATCGCCGCATCGGCGCGGCGATACAGTTCGGTGGCATCCAGCCCTTGTTCGCACACCGCACTGCCGGCGCTCACATGCAGCGGCGCATCGCCGGCATCCTCGCGCTCGAGCATCGAGAGCCATTGGTTGAGCTTGAGCGTGGCGTCGTCTTCGCTGGCATGGATGCCGATCAGGAATTCGTCGCCGCCCCAACGCCCGACCCAGTCCTGCGCACCCAACCAGCCGTAGGCCGAGTCCACCAGGCGCACCAGCACGCGGTCGCCAGCCAGATGGCCGAAGCGGTCGTTGATCTGTTTGAGGTTGTCCATGTCCAGCACGAACAGCACGAACGGCCAGCCTTCGCGTTGCGAGGCGATCACCGAATCGCGCATCGCCTGTTCGCAACCGCGCCGGTTCAGCGCCTCGGTCAGCGGGTCGAACAAGGCGTGTTTCTTGAGATCGCGCATGCCGGCATCGATGCCACGCAGGCTGCGGTTGATGCCGCGCAACAGCCGGCCCAATTCGTCGTCGCCCTGTTCCGGAAGCGTGGGCAGGCGCTGATCGGCGTAATACGAATCCAGCGCATCGGCGGCGATGCGCAGCGGCGCCAGCAGCCGATACAGCGCAACCAAGGTCAGCGCGGTGCCGGCCAGCGTGGCCAGCAATGCCACGATCACCACCGACCACAGCGGGCGCCCGTCCAGTTCGCTCTGCGATGCCAACCAGGCGATCAACAACAGCAACGGCAGATGGATGCCCAGGAAGGTCACCGCCAGCAGTTTGGCGCTGAAGGAGCGGGGAAACACGCGCGAGAGCCCGGCGTACAAGCGCATCCAACACTCCGGCAAAAGAGCGCTTAGCGTCGCCGAGAGCGTGTGGAGCCAACGCGACGGAAGTCTCAGACTTCGCTGGTTGTACCCATGTGCGGCACCGGTTCGCCTCAACAAGCGATCCCGTGCACGCGGTGGGCGAGCGCCAGCGCACGCTAAGCGCGCCGACGCCAGCCGGCTCAACCGCCCTGCTTAGATCTTGTAGCCGGAGTGGATCGCCACGATGCCGCCGGTGAGGTTCTTGAAGTGGCAACGCGCAAACCCGGCCTCGCCCATCATGCCCTTGAGCGATTCCTGTGGCGGATGCTTGCGGATGCTTTCGGCCAGGTACTGGTAGCTATCGGCATCGCGCGCGAACAGCTGGCCCAGCCTGGGCAGGATCTTGAACGAGTGGAAGTCGTAGATCGGCTTGAACCAGTCGGCGGTGACTTCGGAAAATTCCAGCACGCGCGCCTGTCCGCCCACCTTCAGCACGCGGTACATCTCGCGCAAGGCGGCGTCCTTGTCGGTGACGTTGCGCAGGCCGAAGGAAATGGTCACCAGATCGAAACTCTGGTCCGGGAACGGCAGCGCTTCGGCGTTGCATTGCACGTAGTCGAAACCGGACACCAAGCCGCGGTTGGTCAGCCGGTCGCGGCCCACCGACAGCATGCCGGCATTGATGTCGCCCAGCACCACGGCCCCTTCGTTGCCCACCCGCTCCTTGAGCAGCACGGCGATGTCGCCGGTGCCGCCGGCCAGGTCCAGCACGCGGTCGCCTGGCTTCACCTGCGCGGTCGCCACGAAGTAGCGTTTCCATGCGCGGTGCACGCCCAGACTCATCAGATCGTTCATCAGGTCGTAATTGCGCGCGACCGAGGTGAACACTTCGCCGACCAGCTTCTGCTTGTCCTTGGCAGCGACATCGCGAAAGCCGAAATGGGTAGTACCGGAGGTATAGGGGGATTCGCTCATGGGCGGATTATCGCACCGCTGACGCCACCATGACCGCAACCGGACCACAATCGCGCTTTCACCTGCGACCGGCCCTGCGAGCATTCAGTGCGCGACAAGTACGTCCAGCGCGACTGGCAGCCCCATGAGCGGCCCACCCTGCCGGGGTCGGCCTCCACCCCGCTGCACCCTACCCGGCGGCGGATCCAGTACGGCCTGGTGGGCGTGGTGGTGGCGCTCACCGGCGGGCTGAGCAATGCCCTGGTCACCGCCAACCTGACCTATCTGCAAGGCACCTTGGGCGCCTACGCCACCGAAATGGCCTGGCTGCCGGCCGCCTACGTGATGACCAACATGTCGGCGAACCTGCTGCTGGTGAAGTTTCGCCAGCAGTTCGGGCTGCGCCGGTTCACCGAAATCTTCCTGGCGCTGTACGCGCTCATCGCCTTCGCGCACCTGTTCGTGCACAGCCTGAGCTCGGCGATCACCGTGCGCGCCGCGCATGGCTTGGTGGGCGCCGCGCTCAGCTCGCTGGGCCTGTACTACGTGATCCAGGCATTTCCAACGAAATACCGGCTCAAGGCCGTGGTGCTGGGCCTGGGCATGACCCAACTGGCGTTGCCGCTGGCGCGGGTGTTTTCCACCGACCTGCTGGAATTTGGCGAGTGGCAAGGCCTGTACTTGTTCGAGTGCGGGCTGGCGGTGTTTGCGCTGGCCTGCGTGCTGGCGCTCAAGTTACCGCCGAGCGACCGGTATCGCGTGTTCGAGCCGCTGGATTTCCTCACCTTCAGTCTGTTCGCCACCGGCGCCGCCGGCCTGGCCGCGGTGCTCTCGCTCGGGCGCCTGCTGTGGTGGACCAGTACGCCGTGGCTGGGCGTGGTGCTGGCCGCATCCATCGTGCTGCTGTGCACGGCGGCCTGGATCGAACACAACCGCCGCAATCCGATGATCAACACGCGCTGGCTGGCCAGTGCGGACATGTTGCGGCTGGGGCTGGCGATTCTGTTGATCCGGCTGGTGCTGTCCGAACAAAGCACCGGCGCCATCGGCTTCTTCCAGACGCTGGGTCTGGCCAATACGCAACTGCAGACCCTGTTCGCGCTGATGCTGCTGGGCGCAGTGGTCGGCGTGGCGGCCAGCGCGTGGCTGATCAACCCGGCGCGGGTTGCCGAACATCTGATCATCGCGGTGGCGGCCATCTGTACCGGCTGCTTCATGGATGCCGATGCCACCAGCCTCACCCGCCCCGAGCAGATGTATGCGAGCCAGTTCCTGCTCGCCTTCGGCAGCACGTTCTTCATCGGCCCGGCGATGGTGGCCGGCATCGGCCGGGTGATCGCCCAGCCGGGCAACCTGATCAGTTTCATCGTGCTGTTCGGCATGGCGCAAAACATGGGCGGCCTGCTCGGCAGCGCCCTGCTCGGCACCGTGCAGGTGGTGCGCGAGAAATACCATTCCAGCCAGTTGGTTGAACATCTGGTGCTGACCGACCCGCAGGTGGCCGCGCGCGTGCAGGCCTATGCAAGCCTGTATGGCCGCAGCATCGGCGACCCGGCACTGCGTCAGGCCCAAGGCGTGCGCACGCTGGGCACCGTCGCCACGCGCGAGGCCAATGTGCTGGCGTACAGCGACGTGTTCCTGTTGATCGGCTGCATCGCCATCGCCACCGGCGTGTGGATCCTGTCCGTGCTGGTGTGGCGCCGCTATCTGCGGCCCTCGGTATCGCCCTCCCCTCCTGCTCCCACTGCGCGCCCATGAATACACCAGCAGATTCCTCCCCGCCTGCCGACCGGCAACGTCGTCGGCGTCGCCGTCTCGCCGGGGTCATCGGCTTCGGCGGGCTCGCCCTGATCGGCGTGGCGCTGGTGCTGTATGCCTGGCGGTTGCCGCCGTTCGTCAGTGCGATCGAACGCACCGAAAATGCGATGGTGCACGGTCAGATCACCGTGATTGCGCCGCAGGTGAGCGGCTATGTCACGCAGGTGCCGGTGCAGGACTTTGCGCACGTCAAGCGCGGCCAGCTGCTGGCACGCATCGACGACCGCATCTATGCCCAGCAACTCGAACAGGCCAAGGCGCAAGTGCAGACCGCGCAGGCCAACCTCGCCAACTGGGATCAACAACGGCATAGCGCCGAAGCGACGATTGCCGAGCAACGCGCGGCGCTGAGCAGCAACCAGGCACAACGCGACCGCACCCGTTCGGCCTATGCACGGACGCAGCAGCTGGCCAGCCAGCAACTGGTCTCCGAACAGGACCGCGACACCGCATTCGCCGCGCGCGCGCAGGCCGAGGCCGGCGTGGCGCAGGCACGTGCCGCAGTGCAGGCCGCCGAAGAAAACGCGCGCAGCGTGACCGTCAACCGCGCCGCGTTGGAAGCCGCGGTTGCCAACGCGCAGGCCGCCGTGCAGCTGACACGGATCAACCTGGACAACACGCGCATCCTGGCCCCGCGCGATGGCCAGCTCGGTCAGCTTGGCGTGCGCCAGGGCGCCTACGTCACCAACGGCACGCAGCTGATGTCGCTGGTGCCGGACACGCTGTGGATCGTGGCCAATTTCAAGGAAACCCAGATGGCCCGGATCCGGATCGGCCAGCGCGCCAGCTTCACCGTGGATGCACTGGACAATGCGCGTCTGCATGGCCGCGTGCAGGACATTTCGCCGGCTGCCGGCTCCGAATTCAGCGTGCTGCCGGCCGATAACGCCACCGGCAACTTCGTCAAGATTGCCCAGCGCATTCCGCTGCGCATCAGCGTCGATCCGGACCAGCCACTGGCGCCGCGGCTGCGGCCGGGCATGTCGGTGGTGGTGGCCGTCGATACCGACAGCGCGGTCGACTAGGCACAACCTGCCCCCGAGCGTGGGCAGCAATGCCGTCGCACGCAGGCAGGTCGGCCAGTCCCCATAGGCATGACGTCGCAGCTCAACCGCGGCACAGCCGCTATCATGCAGTGATGCCCACCCTGCCTCTTCCTTCCCTGCACTGGCAACATCTGCGGTTTGCGCAACTGAGCGCCACGCAGCTGTATGCGCTGCTGCGGCTGCGCACGAATGTGTTTGTGGTGGAGCAGCAATGCGCCTATCCCGAACTGGATGGCAAAGATACCGATCCCGCCGTGCTGCATGTGCTGGGTACCGCCAATGACGCTGCGTTGGCGGCTTACCTGCGCGTGCTGCCCCCAGGCTTGAGTTATTCCGAACCGAGCATCGGCCGTGTGGTCGTCGCTGCTGCATTTCGTGGCACTGGACTGGCGCATGCGTTGTTGCGCGAAGGCATTGGGTTGGTGCACGCGCAGTGGCCGGGTCGCGCGATCCAGCTCGGTGCGCAGGCGCACCTGCAATCATTCTACGCGGCGCACGGATTTGCGCCTGCTTCCGCACCGTACCTGGAAGACGGCATTCCCCATCTCGACATGCTGCGCCCTGCCGGCGCGGCCCCTTTGGAGTTCGCATGATCACCACTCCCGACTACCGCGCGTTGCTGGACACCGCCATTGCCGAGGCCCGCCAGGGCCTGGCCGAAGGCGGCATCCCGATCGGCGCGGCGCTGTATCACAACGACGGGCGCCTGCTTGGCTGCGGCCATAACCGCCGCGTGCAGGAAAACGATCCCTCGGTACACGGGGAGACCGACGCGTTTCGCAAGGCCGGCCGCCAGCGCCGCTACAAGGACACCATCATGGTCACCACGCTGGCGCCGTGCTGGTACTGCAGCGGGCTGGTGCGCCAGTTCAACATCGGCACCGTGGTGGTCGGCGAATCGGTCACGTTCCGGGGCGGCATCGCATGGTTGCGCGAGCACGGCGTCAACGTGATCGATCTGCAGAGCCAGGAATGCATCGATCTGCTCGGTGGCTATATCTCCGCCAACCCGGATGTGTGGAACGAAGATATTGGCGAGGACTGAGGTCAGCTAAAGCACCATGGCATTGCCGCACCATCACAGGCCGCGGGCAATGCCGCTGCGCAGCGGGCGTTGCGTTGCCCCATTCCACAATGCCGATCATTGCCAAAGCCCGCCTCGTCCGTCGTGCATGCTGCAAACAAAAAGACCCGCCATTGGCGGGTCTGTTCCATCCCACGCGCAGGTTGCCGTGCAACGTCGTCAGAGGATGTAGCGGCTCAGGTCCGGATCCTGTACCAGCTCACCCAGCTGCGCATCCACATAGGCGGCGTCCACGGTCACGCTCTGCCCATCGCGATCGGGCGCTTCGTAGCTCAACACATCGAGCAAACGCTCCAACACGGTGTGCAGGCGACGGGCGCCGATATTCTCCTGGCGCTCGTTGACCTGCGCGGCAATCTCGGCAAGCCGATCCACCGCATCGGACGCAAACGTCAACGCCACACCTTCGGTCTGCAACAGGGCTTCGTACTGCTTGATCAAGGCGGCCTTGGGCTCGGTGAGGATGCGGACGAAATCGGCCTTGGTCAGCGCGGTCAGTTCCACGCGGATCGGGAAGCGGCCCTGCAGCTCCGGGATCAGATCGCTGGGCTTGGCCAGGTGAAACGCGCCTGATGCAATGAACAGGATGTGGTCGGTCTTGACCGTGCCGTACTTGGTGGACACGTTGGAGCCTTCCACCAGCGGCAACAGATCGCGCTGCACGCCTTCGCGACTGACATCGCCACCGCTGGAGCCGGCTTCGCCGCGCTTGGCCACCTTGTCGATCTCATCGATGAACACGATGCCGTGCTGCTCGCACGCTTCGATGGCCGCGGTGCGCACATCGTCTTCGTTGACCAATTTGCCCGCTTCTTCTTCGATCAACAGCGGGCGCGCCGCCTTGATGGTGAGCTTGCGCTTCTGGGATTTGCCGCTGCCCAGATTGGAAAACATCTGGCGCAGTTGCTGGCCCATTTCTTCCATGCCCGGCGGGGTCATGATGTCCATGCTGGCGTTCACCGCCACTTCCAGTTCGATCTCGCGCTCGTCCAGCTCGCCGTTGCGCAGCATGCGACGGAACTTGATGCGGGTGTCGTTATCTTGGGAGGAGGGCTCGTTGCGCGCCGCTTCCGGATCAAACCCAATCCCGGCCGCGCGACGTGGCAGCAATGCGTCCAGGATGCGGTCTTCGGCACGCTCTTCGGCCTGGTTACGCACGCGCACCTTGGCCTGCTCGCGATACAGCTTGACGGCGGTATCGGCCAGGTCGCGGATGATCTGCTCCACATCCTTGCCCACATACCCCACTTCGGTGAAGCGCGTGGCTTCGACTTTGACGAACGGCGCGTTGGCCAGTGTCGCCAGGCGCCGTGCGATCTCGGTCTTGCCCACACCGGTAGGGCCGATCATCAGGATGTTCTTGGGCATCACTTCGTTGCGCAGTTCTTCCGGCAACTGCATGCGGCGCCAGCGGTTACGCAGCGCGATGGCAACCGCGCGCTTGGCGTCGTGCTGACCAACGATATGACGGTCGAGCTCCTGCACGATTTCGCGCGGAGTCATGGTGGCGGTATCGATATTAGGCATTAGGGAATCGAGAATTGGGAAAGGGGAATCGCAAAAGCAAACATCAAGAGCCTATGGCGTCGAAGTGGGGACGAAACCGCTGCTGCGATTCCCGATTCCCCACTCCCGATTCACAGCTCTTCGACCACCACGTTGCGATTGGTATAGATGCAGATATCGCCGGCGATATTGATCGCTTCGGCGGCAATGGTCTTGGCATCCAGTTGCGTGTGCGCCAGCAGCGCGCGCGCAGCCGACAAGGCGTACGAGCCACCCGAGCCGATGGCGATGATGCCGTCTTCCGGTTCGATCACATCGCCGGTGCCGCTGATGATCAGCGAGGTTTCTTTATCGGCCACGGCCAGCAGCGCTTCGAGCTTGCCCAGCCGGCGCTCGGTGCGCCAATCCTTGGCCAGTTCCACTGCAGCGCGCGTCAGTTGGCCATGCTTGTCGAGCTTGGCTTCGAACAATTCGAACAAGGTGAACGCATCGGCTGCCGCACCGGCGAAACCGGCCAGCACCTGACCCTCGCGCCCGAGCCGACGCACCTTGCGTGCATTGCCCTTCATGACCGTATGGCCAAGGGTGACCTGGCCATCGCCGGCGACGGCGACATGCCCACCACGTCGAACCGAAATGATGGTGGTGGCGTGAACGATGTTGGGGTTCTGGCTAGGGTCCATGGATCCTCCGGGGGTTTCCAAGGAGGTGGGGACGCCCCTGCCGGGTTCAAGCACGCTGCGACCAGTCGCCGCAGGCTGGTGTGGCAGCGCTCACTTGCGAGACGGCAACACGTTTGCACGCGACATGCAGACCGACCTGCGGCAGTGAACTGCAGGAGTCGATGACGCCGGCTGCCGGCTGCTTACAGCTTAGCGCTCACTCTGCAGCTTTCTTGCGCCTGGCACGCGGATGCGCAGCGTCGTAGACCTTGGCCAAGTGTTGGAAATCCAGATGCGTGTAGATCTGGGTTGTGGCGATGTCCGAATGGCCCAGCAACTCCTGCACGCCGCGCAGATCGGCGGACGATTCCAGGATATGGCTGGCGAAACTGTGGCGCAGCATATGCGGATGCACGTCCTTGAACATGCCCTGACGCACTGCAAGTTGCTTGATGCGGATCTGCACCGCACGTTGCGAAATCGCACCGCCGGCACGGCCAGGGAAGACGTGGCTGTCGGCGCTTGCACCACTGTCGCGCCGCCATTCGCGCAAGGCGGCGATCGCGTGCGAGCCCACCGGCACCAGGCGCTGCTTGCTGCCTTTGCCGAGCACCATCACCAGGCCGCTGTCCAGGTCCAGGTCGCGCCAGCGTAATGCGCATAACTCGCTCAGGCGCAGCCCGGACGAGTAGAACACTTCCAGCAGCGCACGATCGCGCAGGCCTAGTGGCGCATCGGTCGGTACTTCCACCAGACGCACTGCTTCGTCGGCGTCCAGCACCTGCGGCAACTTGCGCGGCGCCTTGGGCGCACGCAGCGCCGCCGCCGGGCTGGCCGAAATGCGGCCACGCTTGAGCAACCAGGCGTAATAACTGCGGCATGCCGACAGACGGCGCTGCAGGCTCTTTGCCGACAGCCCGCGCCGATGTTCTGCCGCAACGAATTGCCGCAAGTGCGCGCTATCGAACTGTGCAGTCTCGGCAGGCACTGCAGCGTCCTGCACGCCATCGTCTGTCTTCTGCTCAGACGCCCAGACGACCAGGGCAGCAAGGTCGCGCCGATACGCGTCCAGCGTGTGCGCCGATACTTGCCGCTCGACCTGCAGGTACGTCAGGAACTCATCGACCGATGACACGTCAGCGCCTCCGATATCGCGGCGTGACTGCCGTCATCTGCAACATGCGCGCGAACGCGCGCCCTGCAGGTGCAGACAACCCGGATAGTCGACTGCCACCATCTCGCCCTCCCCGCTGCGGAAGCAGCGCCATCGCCAACGACCCCATGTCGCCAACGTCGATGGACGCAGCCATCGGCCTCACACCTCGAAGCGTTGCAACGCCACGCTCAGCGATTCGCCCATCATGCGCAGGAACAGCGTGCCCATGCCGGGATAGAACCGGTTGGCATCGCTGCTTCCCACTGCGATCAGGCCGATGCCCGGCAGCGGCAGCAACGCGGTGGATTGCACCTGCCCCGCCTGTGCACCGTAAAGCAGCGCGTGTTTTTCAGCCTGCAGGCGGCCGCAGATGGGCTCGCCATCGTTGAGGCAATCCCGGAACGGCGCCAGCCGTGCATCGTCGATTGCGATGATCTGCAGCCAGTCCGCATCCAGCGCATCGATGGGTTTGAGCAACACCAGCCGCACCAGTTCGCCGTTGAAATCTTCTGCCAGCGAGGCGGCCATCGCCTTGAGCGTGTCGGCCGCGCTGGCCTGGCGCATCAACGCAAGCGTGAGTTGATGGGTGCGTACTGCCAGCCGCTCGTTTTCCTGCGCATTGCTGCCCAGCTCGTGCAGGCGGCGCGACAGTTCGCGGTTCTTGTCGCGTAGTACTTCCAGCTGGTAGGTGGCCAACGAGGCGGTGGGGCCGTCGTCGCGCGGCACCAGCAAGCTCACCGCCAGATCCGGGAACTGCTTGAGGAAGGTGGGGTGACGTCGCAACCACGTGGCCACGTCGTGCGCGCCGAATTTGTCCGTGTTCTCGCTCATCGGTTCCACTCTCCATCGAAGACGAACACAGCCGGGCCGGACATCACCACCTGCTCCTGGTCGCCGGGCCAACGAATGCGTAACTCGCCACCGGGCAAGGACACCTGCACATCGCGCTCGACACGGCCGCGCTGCATCAACACCGCCGCAGCCGCACAGGCGCCACTTCCGCAGGCCAGCGTTTCGCCAACGCCGCGCTCGAACACGCGCAGGCGCACGTGCGCGGGGTCGACTACCTGCGCGAAACCCACATTGACCGAATCGGGAAACGCGGCGTTTTGCTGCAGCAGCGCGCCCACGCGTTCCACCGGCGCTGCATCGACGCGACCGACTTCGACCACCGCGTGCGGGTTGCCCATCGACACCGCACCAAAGCGCACGGTCTCGCCGTGCACCGGCAGCGCATATTCGTCGCGTGCATGCGCAAACCCGGCCAGCGGAATCTGGGTGGGCTCGAACTGCGGGACGCCCATCGCCACCGCGTAACGGTCGCCGTCGAGGCGCTCGACCGCGTGCGCGGTCGCCGGACTGTCGATGATGAAGCGCCCGCCCTGGGCGGTGCCGTCGCGCACCAGCCACGCGGCGACACAACGCGCGCCATTGCCGCATTGGCGCGCGGCCGAGCCATCGGAATTCCAGATGCCGTAGGCTGCCGCAGCGCCTTCGCTGCGCGGCGCCTCGATGGTCAGGATCTGATCACAGCCAACTCCGAAGTGGCGGTCGGCCAACTGCGCTGCCAGTGCGGCATCCGGTGGTGGCGTACCGTCGCGCAGGTCCAGCACCACGAAATCATTGCCGGCGCCATGCATTTTGGTGAAACGCAGACGCCCGCTGCGACCGTCAGCGCTCATTGCCGCTGCTAGCGGGCTGGTCGGTGGTAGATGCAGGCTTGGTGTCGCCATCCACCGGCGCAGGCGTGGACTCGTCCAGCGGTTGCGACGCATCCGCCGGCTGCGGCACCGGCTGGGCTTCCACCGGCACCGGCTTCTGCGGCATCACCAGCGGGCCCTTGTTGCCGCAGGCGGCAAGCAGGACAAAGGTCGCACCAACCAGTGCGAGACGAACAGACGGTCGGGACATAATGCTCATGGGCCGAAGTATAGCCAGAACACCGTTATGGCCGTGCGCTCGGTGGCCCGCTGCGTTCAGTGCGCGCCGGGCAGGGGGCGCGGCGGCGGCTCGGGGCGCAACCACAGCCAGATTGCTACCACGGCCATGCTGCCGATCGACAGGCACTTGACCCAGAACACCGGCACGCACCACAGCATGATCGCGGCGCAGACCGTCATGGTCAGCGTCGCCATCCACTTGGCCTTGCGGCTGACCGCACGGTAGGTCTGCCATTCCACGATCGCCGGACCGAAGCGCGGATGCGACAGCAGCCAGTTATGCAGGCGTTCGGAGCCATGCGAGGCCGCCCAGGCAGAGATCAGGATGAAGACCGTCGTCGGCAGCCCCGGGACGAAGATCCCGACGATGCCGGTAACCAGGCTGGCGTAGGCCAGCAACCACCAGGCCCAGCGGAATCGAGTCGGTCGCGTCATGCGCAAATGATACGGCCAGCGCTGCGGTTTGGTGAGTCGGCCCTGCAGCGATGATTCTATCGCTGCAGAAGGGCGCGCTCTGCGCAGCGGGCGGCGTGCAGCGCGCGCTGGCCGCCAGATCTGCCGCGTCGCCCCACCGCGCTGCGGTCAGATACGCAGCCCCAGCCGCAGCGACGCCTGACTGCGATGCCCGGCTCGCTGCAGGACGAGGCAGCGAACGCACCACGCCGATAAGGAAAAACGAAGGCGGTGAGGCGGAAGATGGAAGACGCGCAAGCCGCTCGCATCCCAGCGAGCAGCCAGCTCCCGCCCAAGCCATCCGCTGTAACGAATCCCGACTCCCGACTCCCCAATCCCGCCCGTCCAGCTACTTCACGCCCAGCTGATCCAGCACGAACGCATACGACTCGGCCAGCTCGCGGTAGCGGCGGAAGCGTCCGGATTTGCCGCCATGCCCGGCTTCCATATTGGTACGGAACACGATCGGCTGGGTGCCGGTGTTGTCGTCGCGCAGCTTGGCCACCCACTTGGCCGGCTCCCAGTACTGCACCTGCGAATCCCACAGGCCGGTGCCCACGAACAGCGCCGGGTACGCCTGCTTGCGCACGTTGTCGTACGGCGAGTACGACAGCATGTACGCGTAATAGTCCTGGGTTTCCGGGTTGCCCCACTCGTCGTATTCGTTGGTGGTGAGCGGAATGCTGGCGTCGAGCATGGTGGTGACCACATCGACGAACGGCACCTGCGCGACCATCACGCGATAGTCCTGCGGCGCCATGTTGGCCACCGCGCCCATCAGCAGGCCGCCGGCGCTACCACCGGATGCGGCAACGCGGTCCTTGGCGGCGTACCCCTGGGCGACCAGACCGCGGGTGACATCGATAAAGTCATTGAAGGTGTTTTTCTTGTGCAGCAGCTTGCCATCGTCGTACCACTGGCGCCCCATTTCCTGGCCGCCGCGGATGTGCGCGATGGCATACACCACACCGCGGTCCAGCAGGCTGATCGCCGGCAGATTGAATGCCGGGTCCATCGACATGCCGTAACTGCCGTACGCATACTGAAACAGCGCTGCGCTGCCGTCCTTCTTGAAGCCCTTTTTGTACACCAGCGACACCGGCACCTTGACCCCGTCGCGCGCCGTCACCCACACGCGTTCGGTCACGTATTTGCTGGCGTCGTAGCCGATCACCGGTTGTTGCTTGAGCAACCTGCGCTCGCCGGTCTGCGTATTGAGCTCGTAGGTGGTCGCCGGCGTGGTCAACGAGGTGTAGCTGTAGCGCAGCCAGGCGGTATCCGGCTCGGAGTTGACGGATAGACCCATCGAATACGCCGGTTCATCGGCCTTGACGTACTCATGGCTGCCATCGCGCTTGAGCAAGCGCACACGCTCCAGTCCGCCGGAACGCTCTTCGATGGCGGTAAACCCATCGAACAATTCGAAGTCTTCGATGTAGACGTTGTCGTCGTGCGCCACCCAGTCGGTCCACTGCGTGCGTGTGGTCGCATCGGTGGGCGCAGTGACCAGCTTGAAGTTCCTGGCGTTGTCGGCATTGGTGCGAATCACCCAGCGGCCATCGAAATGCTCGGCGTGGTATTCCACATCGCGCTCGCGCCCGGCCAGCACCTTGAAGGCGTCCGGCTCGGCGGCCAGCGCATAGCGGGTTTCCGAAGAGACCGTGCTTTCCATCTCGATGGTGATGTACTTGTCGTCGCGCGTGCGGCCGATGCCCATGTAGAAGCTGTCGTCCTTCTCTTCGTACACCAGCACATCGTCCCTGGACGGCGTGCCCAGCAGGTGCTTTTTCACGCGCACGGTGAGCAGCGTTTCCGGATCGTTTTCGATATAGAACAGCGTCTTGTTGTCGTCGGCCCACACCACATTGGCCGAGACGCCCTCCACCGTGTCCGGATAGAGTTCGCCGGTCTCCAGGTTCTTGAAGCGGATGGTGTATTGACGGCGGCCAACGGCATCGTCGGCCCAGGCGAGGATGCGATTGTCCTGGCTCACCGCGGCATCGCCCACGCTGAAGTAGCCCTTGCCCTGCGCCATCTGGTTGACGTCGAGCAGGATCTGTTCCGGCGCCTCCATGCTGCCCTTGCGGCGCGCCTGGATCGGATAATCCTTGCCGGTTTCGAACCGCGTGTAATACCAATAGCCGCGCTCGCGATACGGCACGCTGGCATCGTCCTGCTTGATGCGCCCGACGATCTCGGTATACAGCGCTTCTTCCAGGGGTTTCAGCGGCGCCATCACCTTGTCGGTGTAGGCATTCTCGGCGTTGAGATACGCCAGCATCGCCTTGTCTTGGCGCTTGTCGTCGCGCAACCAGTAATAGTCGTCATTGCGGGTCGCGCCGAACGGCGCCTTGACCACATGCGGGTGCTTGGCAACGTCTGGCGGCGACGGAAGGGCGGCGAAGGCAGGGACAGTGGTCATCAGGCTGGCGATCAGAACAGTGAGAACGGGCTTCATCAGATTGGGGTCCATTGGATGAACGCAATGCCATCCCAGCACCCGAGTGTGGAAGAGCCTTCTGTCGGGCGCCATGTGTCCTAGGTCATGCTGGTCTATCATCGAACCAATGGATTCCACACTTCCGTACGCAGGCGGCTATAGCCGCCGCAGCCAGGACATCGCCCCGTTTCATGTCATGTCGCTGCTGGCGCGCGCCAATGCGCTCGAGCAGGCCGGCCACGACGTGATCCACCTGGAAATCGGCGAGCCCGATTTCACCACTGCCGCGCCCATCGTCGCTGCCGGCCAGGCGGCATTGGCGGCCGGCCACACCCGCTACACCGCCGCACGCGGGCTGCCGGCGCTGCGCGAGGCGATTGCCGGCTTCTATGCGCAACGCTACGCCTGCAACCTCGATCCGGAGCGGATCCTGGTGACACCCGGGGGGTCTGGCGCATTGCTGCTGGCCAGCAGCCTGCTGGTGGATCCGGGCAGGCATTGGTTGCTCGCCGACCCGGGCTACCCCTGCAACCGCCACTTTCTGCGCCTGGTCGAGGGCGCCGCGCAATTGGTCCCGGTCGGCCCGGACAGCGATTATCAGTTGACCCCTGCGCTGGTGGAGAGCGCCTGGAACGCCGACAGCGTGGGCGCCCTGGTGGCCTCGCCGGCAAACCCCACCGGCAGCGTGCTGTCGCGCACGCAACTGGCTGCGCTTTCGCAGGCGCTGCATGCGCGCGGCGGCCACCTGGTGGTGGACGAGATCTACCACGGCCTGACCTACGGTCTGGATGCGCACAGCGTGCTGGAAGTGGACGATGGCGCGTTCGTGCTGAACAGTTTTTCCAAGTACTTCGGCATGACTGGGTGGCGGCTGGGCTGGCTGATCGCACCGCCCGACGCGGTGCCGGAATTGGAAAAGCTCGCGCAGAATCTGTACATTAGCGCCTCGACAATTGCCCAGCACGCCGCACTGGCCTGCTTCACGCCCGAGAGCATCGCCCTCTTCGAAGCGCGCCGCGCCGAGTTCCAGCAGCGTCGCGATTACCTGCTGCCGGCCTTGCGTGCGCTGGGATTCGAGATCGCGGTCGAACCGCAAGGCGCGTTTTACTTGTATGCCGACATCAGCGGATTTTCAGATGATGCGCAGGCGTTTTGCGCGCATTTTCTGGAGACCGAACATGTTGCGTTTACGCCCGGCATCGACTTCGGCCACTACCGCGCCAATCAGCATGTACGCATTGCCTACACGCAAAGCCTGCCACGCCTGGAACAGGCGGTAGAGCGAATTGCGCGTGGGTTGAAGCGGTTGTAGATCGACATTGCGTAGCCGCAAGTTAGCCCGCCAGCATCGCGCCCGGAACGCAGCATCGCTCGGCTGAAAGAGGGCGTACGACAATCATCTAGGTGCGCCAGTGGGGCACTGCAACCGTTCGCTGCGATAGAACCGGTCGATTGCCGCGGTCGTGCGCAATGCAATCGTCGGCACGTCTACAGCCTTGATCGAACGCGACAGTTCCGCTCGTTTGCGAGGTTCAACAATTGCAATATGGCGGAGCATTGCCCAGGTGACCTCATTCTTGGCGCCTTCCAGCGCACCGTAACGGTAAGGCTCGTACCAGCTTCGCCTCAGATAGCGGAGCACGCTGACGATGGTTGGAACATCCAGCACGATCACGCCGGTGGCAAGCGCCAGACGTGGCGCAAGACAGCCCAGGTAATTGCCGTCAATCACCCAACGTTCCTGGGCGATTGCGGCGCAGTGAAGCGCCACGAAGTCCTGTCTGGGCCGAGGTATCCAGGCGGTATTGGGCAGGTGATGCAACTGGTCCAGATGCACCGGCACGCAACCGCGCGCCTGCGCGATCGCCTGCGCCAGGGTCGACTTGCCGCTGTTGGAAAGTCCGAGAATGCAGATCCGTGGACCGAGATCATCCAGTTTCATCGCGCCGCTCCAGACACCGGCAATACCCACCGGTCGCAAACGATCCGGCCCGCTGTGCACTGCCAGCGGGCCGGTATCGATCAACGCAGCGCAACCGGCAATGATCGCTCAGTCGGCCAGCCGCTCCCACAGAAAGCTATACGCCAGCGCGGCCATATGCGCAGCCTGCGCATTATTGGCCGCGCCGCCGTGTCCGCCTTCGATGTTCTCGTAATAGGTGACGTCCTTGCCGGCCTCGATCATCTTGGCCGCCATCTTGCGCGCGTGGCCAGGATGCACGCGGTCGTCGCGCGTGGAGGTCAGGAAGATCACCGGTGGGTAAGTCTTCTTCGGGTCGAACAGGTGGTACGGCGAGAAGGCCTGGATGAACGTCCAGTCGTCGGTATCCGGGTTGCCGTATTCGGCCATCCACGAGGCGCCGGCCAGCAGGTGGCTGTAGCGCTTCATGTCCAGCAGCGGCACCTGCACCACCACCGCGCCGAACAGCTCCGGATACTGGGTGAGCATGTTGCCGGTCATCAGGCCGCCATTGCTGCCGCCCTGCACGCCCAGATGCTTGGTCGAGGTGATCTTGCGCGCCACCAGATCCTTGGCCACTGCGGCCATGTCCTCGTAGGCCTTGTGGCGATTCTGCTTGAGCGCGGCCTGGTGCCAGCGCGGGCCGTATTCGCCACCGCCGCGGATATTGGCCACCACGTAGACGCCGCCCTTCTCCAGCCAGGCGCGCCCCAGGCCACCGGAGTAATTGGGCGTCATCGAAATTTCGAAACCGCCGTAGCCGTACAGCAAGGTCGGCGCGCTGCCGTCGAGCTTCAGGGCCTTCGGGCGTACCAGGAAATACGGCACGCGGGTGCCGTCCTTGCTGGTGGCGAAGTGCTGCTCGATGGTGTCCTTGCCGGCATCGAAGAACGCCGGCATGGTCTTGAGCGGCTGCGGCGCAGCGCCCACGTCCACCCACGACAAGGTGGTGGGGGTCAGATAATCGGTGACGGTGAGCCACAGCGCGTCGCTGTCGTCGCTATCCACCGCGCCGACATCCACCGTACCGAAGCTCGGCGCACCGACAAACGCGCTCTTTTTCCAGCCATCGCGCGAGGGTGTGATCACGCTCAGACGGTTCTTGACGTCTTCCAGCACGTTCAATACCAGATGCGACTTGGTCCACGCCATGCCGGCCAGCGAGGTGGTGTCGGTGGGCTCGAACAACACATCGAAGTTGCGTTTGCCTGCCATGAAATCGTCGAAACGCGTGGCCAGCAAGGTGCCGGGCTTGTAGGTCTTGCCGCCGACCGTCCACGGTTCGCGCAGCTCCAGCGTCAGCCACTGGCGCTTGACCGACTTGCTGGCCGAATTGGGCACGTCCACCTTGACCAGCGTGCCGTCGGCACCCTTGAGATACAGCTCGTCGTTGTAGAAGGCCAGCGTGCGGCTGACGAAATCGCGCTCGAATCCGGGCGTGTCGTCATGCATGGCTGCGATGTACATATCGGTCGGCTTGCCTTCGTACACCACGGTCGCGGCAGTCAGTGGCGTGCCGCGCTTCCATTGCTTGGCGATGCGCGGGTAGCCGGAGCTGGTCATGCTGCCGGCGCCGAAGTCGGTGAACACGTAGACAGTGTCCCGGTCGATCCAGCCCAGCCCACCCTTGGACTCGGGACGGAAGAAGCCGTCCTTGACCCATTGCTTGCTGCCCAGATCGAACTCGCGCGTGACATCGGCATCGGCACCGCCGCGCGACAACGCGATCAGGCAACGCTGGTAGTCCGGGCGCAGGCAGTCGGCACCGTGCCACACCCAGTTTTCGCCTTCGGCCTTGTTGAGCGCATCCAGGTCCAGCACCGTTTCCCACTTGGGCGTGGCCTTGCGGTACTCGTCCAGCGTGGTGCGCCGCCACAGGCCGCGCTCGTGCTGCTTGTCCTTCCAGAAGTTGTAGTAGAACGCGCCGATCTTCTGGACGCCCGGAATCTTGGCGTCCGAATCCAGCACTTCGCGGATGCTGGTTTCCATCTGCTTGAACGCCGGCGTGCTGGCCAGCCGCGCCTCGGTCTTGGCGTTCTGGGTCTTGACCCAATCCAGCGGCTTGGCGCCGGTGACATCTTCCAGCCAGGCGTAGGGATCGTTGGACACGGGGGGTTCCTCTGCAGAGACGGCGCCAGCGGTGATCAGGCCGGCAACCAGGCAGATCGAGGCGAACTTGGGCATGAATGTTTCCGGAAAAACGAATGCCCGGAACGTAGCACAGCGCCCCGTCGGCCAACCCTGCCGAAGGTCAGGCTGCGCGCGCCTGTGTCGCCGTACGCGAACCACTGCGCCGACGCTGGGCCTGCGGACCACGCCGCCGGGGCGCAACACGGCGCGCGCCACGCGGTGCCAACGAAGGCAGGGCAAACCGGTGCAGGCTCCACCACGCCAGCATCGGCATGCCGACCAGCCACAGCGGCAACCAGCCAATCCACTCGCTGCTGCCTCGCGCGGCCGGCCAGACCAGCACCAGGGCCAGCCCGGCCAGGGCGATCTGCCGCACCGGGCGCAGCACGCGCGGGTCGGGACGTTCGGAACGGGAAGCAGGACGATGCGACATGGCGGCACTCCGTGGCAGGAAGGATCACAACAGGCGCGCAGGATTGCCGCAGCCCATCTCACAGGCTGCGACCTTGATGCGGGGCATCGATCGGGGCGCCTGCTGGAGCGCGTCACAGGCTTGTAAGAGTGCTGCCGACCTGCGTCGGCGCCTGGCAACCCGCACGCAGGCGACACAGGATCGACGCCACGCGGCAGAGCGAGCCGGTCGCGCCGCCAGCGCCTGATCGGCGCCCGCCCGCCAGCCGGCCCCGGCCGCACGGCGTTCGCCACAGATCCCCCGGCTGCCGATGCCAGGCCCGACCGTTGACGCGAACTTGCCCCCTGCATGCGGTAGTGTGCTGCTCCGACTGCCTCCTTGTGATGTTGCGATGCGCCTGACCGTTACGATCGCCCTCGCCTTTCTGCTCGTCCTCGGCCTGCCTGCGGCACATGCCAAAGACACGCCCGCCACGGAGCCGGCAATCGATTTGTCCAAGATCATGGGCACCTGGTACGTCATTGCGCGCATGCCCAACGCGGTCGAGCGCGGCCACGTCACCAGCCGCGACGAATACACCCTGGTCGAAGACGGCAAGGTGGCGGTGCGCTATCTGTACCGAGACGGGTTCGGCGAACCGGAAAAGGAAGTCAATGCGCGCGCCTCGGTGGATGCCGACAGCGGCAACCGCGACTGGCGGGTGTGGTTCTACAAGGTCATCCCGGCCAAGCAGCGCATCCTGGAAATCGCTCCCGACGGCTCCTGGATGCTGATCTCCTACCCTGGCCGCGACCTGGCCTGGATCTTCTCGCGCAAGCCGGACATGAGCCGCGACCAGTACCGCATGCTGGTCAACAAGATGCGCGACGACTATTCCATCTATACCGACAAACTCAAGCGGGTGCCGCAGCTGCGCGAGCAGGTGGACCGCCTGGGTTTTGAAGAGCCGAACAAGCGCTGAGCGTTCTTGGTCGCACTGGCCATGCGCCGGGTCGGCAGCGCCTCGTCGACCGTCATGCAGATGCGCGCCGCAGCAGCCACGCGGCGCAGCCATTCACCGCCGGCCAGGCTCAGTCGTAATTGCTCAATGCCAGCGACAACAACGCCTTGGCCTGCTCGCGCAGCGACATGGGCTCGACGATCTCTGCGTCCGAGCCGTAGTGCAGCACGTCCATCAGCAATTCGCGCGAGTTGCTGTACGGCAACTTGAGCTCGTAACGGCCATCGGGCAGAAAGCGGCCCTGCTGCTTGGAATGCCAATGTTCGTCGGCAACCCAGCGCGCGGCCTTGGAGCTGAACACGATGGTCGCCCACCCCTTGGGCGCCCCGGAAAAAATGCCGTAGCTGGCGGCAAGCTGCTCGTCCAGTTCGCTGTCGGGCACATCGCGCGGCGCCGCATCGAGCAGACGCGCGTGGTTGATGCGGTCCACCGCAAAGCTGCGCACGCCGTCGCGCCCATGATCCCACGCGTCCAGATACCAGTTGTCGCGGTAATGGGTGATGCGCTGTGGCGACACCGTCCGCTTGGTCGATTCGTCGGTCGAACGCGCACGGTAATCGAAGCTCAGCTGCTTGCGCTCCAGCACGCCGGAGGCCACGGTGCGGAAGCTGGCTTCGTCCAGCTTGCGGCCACGGTGTGGAATGACCCGCACCCGATCCACCGGCCACTGCGAGACGCCGGCCTGGGCAGCCAGCAGTCCTTCGATGCGCTGCTGCAGCGGTGCCAGCATCGAGGACAACACCCCGCCGCCGGTGCGCGCGAGCAGCTGTTGCGAGGCCAGCAGCGCGTGCAGTTCTTCCGAACTCAGCCACAGGCCGGGCAATTCGAAGCGGTCGCTTTCGCCGGAGAGATAGCGAAAGCCCGATTCGCCATCGCCTTCCACCGGCGCCATCAGCGCGTCGCGCAGAAACGCCAGATCGCGGTAGACAGTTGCACGGGAACAGCTCAGCTCATCCTGCAGCCGCGCCACCGTGACCGGATAGCGTGCCGATTTGAGCAAGCGATGCAGGGAGTTGATGCGTTCGTAGCGGTCCATGCGTCGATTATGTCCGAGTCTTTGCGCGGCGGGGTGAGCATCGCGATGTGACGGCGGGCAGACGGCGGCAAGCGCCCAGGGGACGTGCGACGCAGCGGCTTGGTCTGTTGGGTCGGTGGCAGCATCCACCGCGTGCCGGCATCGCGTGAGCGTTCGCGCAGGCCCTTGGTTGGCAGGCATCGCCGGTAGCGCTGGCACGCGACGCAATCGGCCGCTGAGGCTCCTGCCACGTGGCAGTCCAGAGGTCCTGGCGACATCCCCAGGCCGCCGCCATGCGCACGCGCGCCCGGGCAGGTTGCTGCGATTCACGCCAGGCACCTGTCCCGAGCCACTTTCATTGCCCTGACAACGACTGCGCAGGTCACACTGGCCATACGCCAGCCGCTCACAGATCGCCCTTCGCCGTCGCGCCCATCTGGAGCTGATCGCCCCAGGCCGCTTGCAGCGTCCCAACCGGCAATGAAGCTGATATTCACTTGGCGATGACGGCACCGCACAGTCCGTTATCATGAAATCGCTTTCACCCCTCCTCCCGCCTTCCAAAGCGAGCTGCCCATGTCCCGCCGTGTCCCGTTGCCTGCCCTGTTGCCGCTGTTGTTGATTACGCCCTCCGTCTGGGCCCAGGCAGTCGCACCGGCGCCGGCAGACCCGGCCGCAGTGGTGCTGCCGTCACCGTGGAGCGGCAGCAGCGGGGAGCTCGGCTACGCAGCGGCGCATGGCAACAGCACCACCGACAGCCTCAACGGCCGCGTGCGCCTGCGCTACACCGACGGCGACTGGATCCATAGCCTGGACGCCACCGCGTTGCGCTCGAGTTCGGAATACACCAACACCAACGACGACGGCAGCACCACGCGCGAGCGCCAGACCACGGCCGAGCGCTACACCGGCAGCGTCGGCAGCGCACTGCAGCTGGGCGAACACCGCCAGCTCACGGCCACCGGCCGCTACGAACACGACGACTTCGCCACCTACGATCGCCTGGCCACCTTCGGTATCGGCTATGGCACCCGCCTGATCGACGCCGACCGCTTCTACCTGGATGCGCAGGTCGGCCCGGGTGTGCGCCGCGCGCACAACAGCGACGAAGACCGTAACGAAACCGGCCTGATCGGCCGCGGCCTGTTCGACCTGAAGTACACCGTCACCGACAACACCGATCTGATCAACACCCTGCTGGTGGAATCGGGCGAGTACAACACCTATGCGCAAAACGATTTCGGCGTGCAGGTCAGCATGAACTCGCACTTTGCGCTGAAGGCGGCGTGGCAGATGCGTCACAACAGCGATGTCAGCGACGGCGACAAGAAGACCGACACGCTGACCACGGTCAATCTGGTCTACACGTTCAAGTAAGCGACTCGACTCGGTAGGAGCGACCCTGGCCGCGACAAGCGTTCCCGGGAACGCCTGTCGCGGCCAGGGCCGCTCCTACGACAGCCGGGGCGTGGGCCGGGCGGCCAAAGGCCCGTGCGATGACAGCGCGCTACAGCTCGGCCAGCAGCTGCGCGGCGCCCTTGTCGAACAGTCCTTGCGCAACGCGGCGGCCAAGCGCTTCGGTCTCATCGGCGCTGCCGTGCGCGTCGGCATGGATCAGGCGGCCGTCGCTGGCGCTGCCCACCATGCCCTGCAGGAACAGGTCCTGCCCTTCCCAGCGCGCGAAGGCGGCCACCGGCACATGGCAGCTGCCGTGCAGGGCGCGATTCATGGCCCGCTCGGCTTCCACGCAGGCACGCGTGCGGCCGGCATCCAGCACCGCCAGCAGGCTGTGGATGCGTGCGTCGTCGCCACGGCATTCCACCGCCACCGCGCCTTGCGCAGGTGCGGGCAACCATTCCGGCGCGTCCAGCCGTGCGCTGATGCGTGCTTCCAGCCCGAGCCGCTGCAGGCCGGCGCAGGCCAGCACGATGGCGTCGTAACCGCCGTTGTCGAGCTTGGCCAGCCGCGTGTTGACGTTGCCGCGCAGGTCGATCAATTCCAGGTCCGGGCGCGCGGCACGCAACTGCGCCTGACGACGCAACGAGGAGGTGCCCACGCGCGCGCCCAGCGGCAGCGCCTGCAGGCTGGCGTAGAGATTGGACACCAGCGCATCGGCCGGGTCGCCGCGTTCCAGGATGGCCGGCAGCACGAATGGGGCGTCCAGTTCCATCGGCACGTCCTTGAGCGAATGCACCGCGCAATCGGCCTCGCCGCGCAACATCGCCAGTTCCAGCTCCTTCAGGAACAGACCCTTGCCGCCGATCGCGGCGAGCGAACGGTCCAGCACCTCGTCGCCGCGGGTGCTCATCGGCACCAGCACGACCTCCAGGCCGGGATGACGCTGACGTAGCGCGTCGGCGACGTGTTCGCTCTGCCAGAGGGCAAGCGGGCTTTTGCGAGTGGCGATTCGGAGCGTGGTCATGCCGGCATTATCGCGGAGCCGGCACCGAACTCACAGTTGCCGTAATTGATCGCGCAGGCTGGCCACGCAGCGACGACTCACTTCCAGGGTCTGCGGCACGTTGCGCAGCACCGCATGGACCTGGCCATCGCCGCTGCGGCGCAGTTCCACCAGCTCATCGCGGGCGACCAGGCAATTGCGATGGATGCGCACCAGGCGGTCGGCGAATTCGTCTTCCAGCGACTTCAGCGACTCTTCAATCAGGTCCTCGCCACGCGTGTGATGGACGATGACGTACTTCTCTTCGGCCTGCAGGTAGCGAATGTCGCCAATGGCGATCAGCCGCAGGCTGCCGCGCAGGCGTGCGCACAGATGGGTGCGCAGCGGCCTGGGCGCGGTGCCGGGCACGCGGCCGGCCAGGAAGGTGGCGACTTTCTCCAGTGCAGACGCCAGCCGTTCCGGGCGCACCGGTTTCATCAGGTAATCCAGCGCGGCCGCGTCGAACGCCGACAACGCATGCTGGTCGTACGCGGTGCAGAACACCACCGCCGGCGGCGGCTGGCTTTGCCGCAGCAGGCGCGCAGTTTCCAGGCCGTCGACGCCGGGCATGGCGATGTCCAGCAGCACCAGGTCCGGATGCAGATGTTCGCACTGCTGCAGCACTTGCTGGCCGTTTTCGGCCTCGCCGATCACCTCGACCTGCGGATGCTCGCCCAGCAACATGCGCAGGCGCTCACGCGCCAGTGGCTCGTCATCGGCGATCAGCACCCGCACTTGCGTGGCCGTCATGGACTCCCCCTCGCTGCAGTGACTTTCCCCTCACGGCAGCGGCAATGTGATCTCACAGGCATAGTAGCCTTCAGCCCAGCTGGCCGCCATCCGTGCCCCGGCGCCGAACTGGAACGCCAACCGGTGCGAGATGCTGGCCTGGGCATGCCCGGCGCCGGCCAGCAACGGCAACTGGGTGCCGGGCTGCGGCGCCGGGTTGACGATGCGGATCTGCAGCTGGTTGCCGCGCTGACGCAGCGACAGGTACAGCGTACCGCCTTCGGGCATGCGCGAAACGCCATGCAGTACCGCATTTTCGACCAGCGGCTGCAGCACCAGCCGCGGCATCGGCAAGTCCCACGGCAACGGTTCCTGGCGGTGCCAGCGCACTTGCAGGCGCTCGCCCAGGCGCAGCGATTCGATTGCCAGATAGCGTTCGGCCAGTTCGCATTCGGCACGCAAGGTGGAGACGCCCTCGCCGGCACCGAGCGCCGCACGGAACAGATCCGACAGGTCCAGCACCGCCTGCTCGGCCACCACCGGGTCGCGCCGCAGCAGGCTGGCGATGAGGTTCATGCTGTTGAACAGGAAGTGCGGGCGGATGCGCGCCTGCAGGGCATCGGCCTCGGCGCGCGCGTTGGCCTGCACCTGCACCTCCCAGCGGTCGCTGACATAGAAGTAGCGCAGCGCCAGCGCAGTGATCAGCACCACCGTGGCCGCACTGCCAAGCGTGAACCGCCAGAAGCCGACCTGCGCGCCCAGCGGCACCTGCCCGAGCACCGCATACAGGCCATGCACGATGCCGGCACCGAACATCGCCACCACGGCAGCGATCAGCAAGGCGCTCAGCCCGCCCAGCCGCGGCGGCAATCGCGACAAGGTAGGCCGCAACACGCACAGCAGCACGGTGACCGCCAACGCCAGCCAGAGCGCCAGGCCGCTGGCGGAGAGGAACCGCGACAACGTGATGCTGCGCGCGGCGCCGGCATCCGGTACCAAGGTCACCACCAGCACCACCAGCTCGGCCAGGCCCAGCATCGCGCCCAACCGCGGCAGCCGGCACAGGTCCGGCATCCAGGCGATCTGCGGCGCGCGCTGGGCCATGGGCTCAGGCAGCGGTAAAGCGCGCCTGCAACCAGTCGCGCAGGGCCTCGATTTCTTCCAGGCAGACCTGGTGGCCCATCGGGTAGGTATGCCAATCCAATGCGAAGCCCAGCGTGCGCAAGGTCTGCATGCTGGCCTGGCCGGCCGCCAACGGCACCACCGGGTCGGCCGTGCCATGCGCCATGAACAGCGGTTGGCGCAGGGCGGCCGGCTGCAACTGGCTGGCGGCCGCGGCCGGATCCGGCAGATAGGTGGACATGGCGATCAGCCCGGCCAGCGGCACGCTGCGCTGCAGGCCCACCGCCAGGGTCACGGCACCGCCTTGCGAGAAGCCGGCCAGCAGGATGCGCTCCGGCGCGATGCCGCGGCCCTGCTCACGGGCGATCAAGGCCTCGACCTGGGCCACCGACTCGGCAATGCCGGCCTTGTCGGCGCGCTGGGCGAAATCCATGCCGACGATGTCGTACCAGCCGCGCATGCGCACGCCGTTGTTGATGGTGATCGGGCGGATCGGCGCATGCGGGAACACGAAGCGCAGCGCGGGCCACTGCGGGCGCACCAGCTCCGGCACCATCGGGGCGAAGTCGCTGCCATCGGCGCCCAGGCCGTGCAGCCACAGCACGCTCCATTGCGGGTTCGGTCCGGTCTCGCGTTCGATCACTTCCAGCATCATCCAGCTCCGCTTGCGGGCTGGGCATTATGCCTTGTGCGAGGGGTAGGCCAGATCAGCTGGCGCCAGAGGCTTGAGGCCCGCGGATCGCCACGGGCCTCCTGCACGCGACAACGCAACAGCGCCGGCCAGCGAGACCAGCGCCGATGCGCACTCCTCAGATCAGCGACGGTTCCAGCGCGGCGGCGCGGCGCAGCTCGGACGCACGCACCAGCACCTTGGGCGGGTCGAGTTCTTCGGGGATGCAGAAAATACCGGCACGGCGCAGCGCCATGCCGGCGCGACGCAGCGAGGTCAGCGCCACCACCGGGATCGACAATGCCATGCCAACGATCACCGGCCCCATCCACGCGGCCAGCGCCGGCGAGACCGCATAGGCCACCGCACCCATGAACAGGCCGAACACGGTCAGACCGCCATAGCTGCGCAACAACGCCGGCCACGACAGCTTGCCGTCGTCGCGCACCTGCGCATCCCAGCCCGAATCCTTGCCCGCCAGCACCTCGAACACGCCGCGCGACTGCAGGTACATCACCACCGGCGCCATCAAGGCGGCCAGCACCGTTTCCAGCAGGATGCTCACCGCAGCGCGGAAGGCACCGCCGCAGGCGCGCAGTTCGCGCGGGTTGAGCAGCAGCGCGATGTAGCCGAGCAGCTTGGGCGCCAGCAACACGAACATGGTGCAGACGAAGATCCAGATCGCATTGCCCTGGCTGCTGCCATGCCAGTAACGGGCGGGCGAGAACGGCAGGTCGCCGGCCAGATCGATACCGCCGCCGGCCAGCGGAATGCCGATGCCGATCAGCATCAACAGACCCCACATCGGGGCGGTGAAGTAATGCCCGATGCCGATCAGCATGTGCATGCGGCTGATCCAGTGCAGGCCCTTGGCGCCGACCACCTTGGCGTGCTGCAGGTTGCCCTGGCACCAGCGGCGGTCGCGGATCAGCAGGTCGGTCAGCGTGGGCGGGCCTTCTTCGTAGCTGCCCTGCAGGTACGGCACCATGTGCATGGCCCAGCCGCCGCGGCGCATCAGCGCCGCTTCCACGAAGTCGTGGCTGAGCACATGCCCGCCGAACGGCTTGCGCCCGCGCAGCGACGGCAGGCCGGCGTGATCGGCGAAGGCCTGGGTGCGGATGATGGCGTTGTGGCCCCAGTAGTTGCTCTCGGCGCCGTGCCACCAGGCCACACCGAAGGCGATGATCGGCCCGTACACGCGGCCGCCGAACTGCTGCATGCGGGCGAACAGGGTCTGCCCGTTGACCACTGCCGGCAAGGTCTGGATCAAGCCCACGTCCGGGTTGTTTTCCATCCCTGCGACCAGCCGCACGATGGTGTCGCCGGTCATCACGCTGTCGGCGTCCAGGATCAGCATCTGCGGGTAGCTGCCGCCGAAGCGGCGCACCCAGTCGGCCACGTTGCCGGCCTTGCGCGCGGCGTTGTCGGCACGGCGTCGGTAGAAAATGCGGCCGTGCCCGCCGACGCGGTCGCACAACGCGTTGTAGACCAGCTCTTCGGCGCGGCCGATGTGCTCGCGGGTGGTGTCGCTGAGCACGAAGAAATCGAAATGCTCCAGCTGGCCGGTGTCGGCGACCGATTCGTAGATGGCCTGCAGGCCAGCCAGCAGCCGGCGCGGGTCTTCGTTGTAGGTGGGCATCAGCAACGCGGTGCGCGAGCGCAGCGTGGGCAGGGGTTGCTCCGGGTCGATGCCGAGCTTGCGGCCGGCGCGCGCCACCACGGTGACGAAGCCAGCCACGGCGCTGGCGAAGGACATGGCGATCCAGGCGAACAGCAGCACGAACAGGCCGAGCAGGCAGCCTTCCAGCACGCTGATGCCGTCGGGCCACAGCACGCTGAGCATCACCCATACGGCGATGGCGGTGGTGGCGAAGGTGCCGCCGATCAAATAGAAGCGGCGCACGCCGATGCCGGGCGGCGAAGTGCGCTGGTGGCGCACCTGCAGGCTACCTTCGCGCAAGTTCTGTTCGGGCATCGCCAGCGGCGCTTCCGGCGGCAGCGTTGGCGTGCCGGCATCGAGGGCGGAAACGGGGGGCATTGCAGTCGTTATCGGGGAAGGAGTCACGGTGCCATCCATCAGGGCTGCCCGTCGCGCGAGGACGACAGTGCGGGCTGACACGGGAGGTCCATCCCCGCCATGCAGTGCGATGTTGCCTGGCACGCGGCCGAGCGGGCGAGCCCGACGCTGTACGACCAAGACGCTCTGAAACCACTCCGATGCACAAGTTCTCCTGGCTGCAATCTCACCTCGCAGCTCATCCTAAAGAATCGACCGTTAAAGGAACGAACGCCGCGTACGGTCTTCGCCCTCCCCCACGAGGACCGCGCGGCAGACTACGCCGCACCGACCGAACGCAACCCCAACAGATTGCAGCCTAGCGCAGACGCTGTCACGGGCCGCTGGCCGGGCCATCCTGCTGGGGAGCTGCAATTGGTGTGCCATGACGTGCAATCGGTTGCAGCGACGGGGCTTTGGCGTTGCGTTGTGCCGATGCAGTCGAAGGCTTGGGGCAAGAGATCGGTTGGTCGCTCTAAATCGCTTGAGGCACTCTGGAGTTCCAGCCATTGCGGTGGTCGGACGTTCTCAAGGCCTGCGGCAACAGCGTGATTGGTCGAGTGTGCGGCGTCCTCACGCTCCAGGCAGTTGATCGATGGCCAGGAAGGCGGCTGGTCGCACGTAGCCTTCGTTTGCTGATGCAACAGCTTGATCAAGGGATCGATGAACGCCGTTTCAGGACATTCGGTTGGAGCGAGCAGGCGATACGTTTAAAACCCGACATGTACTGCTTGCCCATGCCGTACGCACCGACCACCACGACTGGCCCTTGCCCGCCCACCGTCGCGCGACCTGGGCGACATGGATGCCGCCACGGAGCTGACAGGCACGTACTTGTAGCGTGTCCTGCGGTGGTGGGCGGGCAAGGGCCCTGCAGCAATGCGCAGGCCCGCCTGGTGACAACTTCACTCTTGGCGCCAAGCAGCCACCTCCAGATGCGGAGCGTTCGCGTGCGCGAGCGCTCGGCGATCTTCAAGCCTGGCGTGTCGCGTGCGCAGTGCCCTCGCCGCTTGCAGGACACGCCGCGACTCCATCCCTGGGGCTCGAGGGCGGCATCCGTGCCGCAGGCAGCGAGGAGATTGCAGGACGTTGGCCGATTGCTGTGACCGACAACAAGAAGCACTCGCCGCGTGGCAGGCAAGGCTGATTCAAAAGCGGCATGTCGATATGACACATGCCGCATCGCGCAAGAGCAGCTGCCCCGGTTTCGCGCAACGGCGTTGTGCGCCGGTCTTACTTGCGTGCCGCCGCGCTGGCGTCGCGGGTGGCGCGGAACTGGGAATCTTGGCTCCAGTTCGGCCACTGGCGCGAGTCGGCCAGCTGCTGGCCCAGTGCATACAGCACGCCCAAGTCGCGGGCGGCGCCGGCGAAGGTCCAATTCGGCTTCCATTCGTCGCCTTGCTGGTGATAGCGCTTGGCGGTGTAGTCGTCGGCGGCCGCCTTTCCTGCCGCCACGCCGCCCACTTCCCAATCCTGGCCGGCTGCATACGACAGCGCCGGCACGCCGCGCTTGGCGAACGAGAAGTGATCGGAACGGAAGAAATACCCGGCCTGCGGCTTGGGATCGGGCGTATAACGCAGCTTGGATTGCGCGGCCACGCTCTTCAGTTGATCGAGCAGTTCGAGCTTTGCCGTGCCGTAGATGCCGAAATCGCGCGAGGGCACGAACGGATTCATGCCGTCCATTTTGATCACCGCCACCGTGGTATCGAGCGGGTACAGCGGCTTGGAGGCGTAGAACTCCGAGCCCAGCAGACCCTTTTCTTCGGCGGTGACCGCCAGGAAGACCACCGAGCGCTCAGGCGTTGGCCCCTTGGCGAAACCGCGCGCCAGCTCCAGCAGCGCGGCGGTGCCGCTGGCATTGTCCAATGCACCATTGAAGATGGTGTCGCCGCGTGCATCCGGCTTGCCCACGCCGATATGATCCCAGTGCGCGCTGTAGATCACCGTCTCGTCCGGGTGTTTGCTGCCTTCCAGCCGCGCCACCACGTTGTGCGAGGTGATCACATCGGATTTGACCTGGTAGCTGGCGCTCAAACGCTGGCCCTTCAGCTCGACCGGCTTGAACCCGCGCGTCTGCGCCTGCTTCTTCAAGGTCTCGAAATCCAGCCCGGCGTGCTTGAACAGTTCGGTGGCCAGATCGCGCTGGATCCAGCCTTCCAGCGTGGGATGCGCACTGCGCGGGTTGTCGCGCACCACGTCGAACATGGTGTTGGTGTTGGAGCTGGCCACCGTGTCCCAGCCGTACGAGGCCGGCGCGGTTTCATGCACCACCAGCACGCCCAGGGCGCCCTGGCGCGCGCCTTCTTCGTACTTGTACGTCCAGCGGCCGTAGTAGGTCATGCCGGCACCGTCGAAGTCGCCCTTGCCGGTTTCAAAGTCCGGGTCGTTGATCAGCACCACCGCGATCTTGCCCTTCAGGTCCACACCCTTGAAGTCGTCCCAGTTGCGCTCGGGCGCCTTGACGCCGTAGCCGACGAACACCAGCGGCGCGTTGGCGATCTCCACTGTGGATGAGCCATCCAGCGCAGCACGAATGGCGATTTGCTTGCCCTGGGTCAGCGTTTGCGGCTGGCCGGCGCTCTGCACGGCAATGGTCGGCGTGCCGACGATATCGGCGCGCCGCAACGGCACCGCCTGGGTCCAGGCGCGCTTGCCGTTGGCCAGATCGCCGCCCGGCTGCAGACCGGCTTCGGCGAACTGTTTGCTCAAGTAGGCAATGGTCTTTTCCTCGCCAGCGGTGGCCGGGCCGCGGCCTTCATAGGCGTCGGAGGCCAGTTCCTTGACGTCACGCGAGATGCGCGCGCCATCGAAACTCGGCGTGGCCGCCATCAGTGCGGTCGAGACCGCCATCGCCAGAAGTCCTACGGCAACTCGCTTCATTGCACACCCCGCATCATGGATAGCCCTGGAGTGTAGCCAGCATCGCGTGCAGGCCGATACCTGCAGCTGCGCCGATGCGTGCGATGCGGGTGCGATGAGCACTGCGGAACGTTCGTGCCTGCATCCACGGCAAATAGCTCTGGATTGTTCCAGCGCCTTGCTGCCGCTAGAGCGTGTTATGCACGTTGAGATGAGATGCGTTGGCCGTCAGCGGTGCGGAGCGGATGCTGCGTGGCGCCGGCTTGGCTGGCGCCAAGGCAAGCCGCGCGGCGCCCGCTCCGTGCCGCTGACGGCCAACCCTCCGGGAAGCGCCCTGTGGCGCGCCGAGACCGCGTTGCGCGCCTTGCCCAGGCCGCCAGCCTGGGCCGCAGCGCACGCCTTGTCTCGACGCGCCACAGGACGCTTCGCACTCAACTCAACGTGCATAACACGCTCTAGAACAGATCGACGCTGCCCACCGGTTGCGCAACCTGCTGCAATTGCCCGCCAGCAATCAGCTCGGCATAGACCGCCGCGCGATTGCGGCCGTTCTGCTTGGCCCAGTACAGCGCCTTGTCGGCTTCGTCCAGCATTTCGCTGATCAGCCGCCCATGCGTCAGTTCGACGATGCCGGTGCTGAGCGTCACCTGCCCCACCTGCGGGAACAAGTGCTCGGCCACGGCCAAGCGGAACCGCTCGAACAGACTCACGGCCGTGTCGCGGTCAACGCCGCGCAACACGATCACGAACTCTTCGCCGCCGAAGCGGAACAGCAGGTCGTCCTGTCGAAACGCACGCTGCATCAGCTGTGCGACCAGCAGCAGCACCTCGTCGCCATACAGATGCCCGAAGGTGTCGTTGACGCGCTTGAAGTGATCGATGTCCACGATGCCCAGCCACACGCCCTGCTCTGCGGCGGAGTCGGCACCACCGGCAAACAGTCGCAGGATCACATCATCGAACGTCTTGCGGTTGCGCAGGCCGGTCAGCGCATCGCGCTGGGCGTCGTCGAGCAGGCTGCGGTAATTCTGGAAGAAGCGCGCAAAGCCCTGCAGCATCGCTTGCTCGGCAAGGCCGGGAATACGCGTCCCGCCCACCCGCAGGCAGGTCCGGATGCCGCGCGCCTCCATCATCGGGTAGACCAGCAAGGCGCGGCCGTCTTCCTGCAGCTGCACCACATCGCCCGGCCCATGGACCTCGGCCAGCTGGGTGCGCGTGCGCGCATCGTGGATCTCGGCCACCGTCAGCGCCAGCCAACCGTCGTCGCGTAGCCGCGTTTCGGCGATGCTGTTGCTGTCCGGGGCGATGCGCAGCAGCGAGAGTTCTTCGGCCGCGCAGACTTCGCGCACGGTGCGCAACAGGCTCAGATCGAGCAGGTCCGCATCGCGGATGGCGGTCAGGTCCACCATCCGTTCCAGCAACGGTGCGTTGGTCACGGCTGCGCCCTCCGGCGGGCGGACACGAACCCGTCATGCCGGGCTTGCCACGCAGGCACATATCTCGGGCTGAAACCCACTGGCATCACGGCGACGACCGGCAACGAGGATGCCGAAACATCGGCGTCGCCCGCCGGAACTTGAATGCGCTGGCAGCCGCACTCAGCGCGCGGACAGCCCGGCATGACGCGCCGCAGGCGTGCCAGACGCATTCCTGGCGCAGGCTCGCAGCCTAGAGTCTGTCATGTACGTTGAGGTGAGTGCGGAGCGTCCGGTGGCGCATCGAGACAAGGCGTGCGCCTTGTCCGGGCTGGCCGCCTGGGCAAGGCGCGCAACGCGGCATCGGCGCGCCACAGGGCGCTTCCCAGAGGGTTGGCCGTCAACGGCACCGCGCGCCGGTTTGGCTTGCCCTGGCGCCAGCCAAGCCGGCGCCACGTAGCGCCCGCTCCGCACCGCTGGCGGCCAACGCATCTCGTCTCAACGTGCATAACACGCTCTAAGGCAGTGCCGATTCCAGCGCGTCTTCGCCCAAGGCATGCCGCTGCATCAGGCGTCGGCTGCCGGCATTCAAGCCTTTCACCTGCACATCCAGACCGTGATGGCGCAAACGCTGCACCACCTTGTCCAGTGCCGCCACCGCGGTGATGTCCCAGAAATGCGCGCGGCCGACATCGATCACCACTGCGCGGCCGGGCACCTCGCGTGCGTCGAAGGCGTCGATGAACACATCGGCCGAGGCGAAGAACACCTGCCCGCGCACGCTGTAGGTGCGCACGCCATCCGCGCCATCGTGATGCGCGATCTGCAGCAGCCCGGCCACCTTGAAGGTGAAGAACACCCCGCTCAGGAGCACGCCGACCGCCACACCCGCCGCCAGATTGTGGGTGAACAACGTGACCGCCACGGTGGCCAGCATCACCACGCTGGAGGTGCGCGGGTGGGTCACCACGGTGCGCAGCGAGCGCCAGTCGAAGGTCTCCGCCGACACCATCACCATGATCGCCACCAGCGCAACCACCGGCACCTGCGACACCCACGGCTTGAGCAGCACCATCAGGATCAGCAGGAACACGCCGGCAAACAACGTGGACAGCCGGCCACGGCCGCCGTATTTCACGTTGCCCACGGTCTGCCCGATCATGCCGCAGCCGGCAATGCCGCCGAACAGGCTGGCGGCTGCGTTGGCGATGCCCAGCCCGGTGCATTCGCGGTTCTTGTTGCTGGGCGTGTCGGTGAGTTCATCGACCACGCGCGCGGTCATCATCGACTCGAGCAGGCCCACCATGGCAATGGCCAGCGCTGGCAGGGCGATGATGCGCAGCGTCTCCAGCGTCAACGGCACCGCCGGCCATTGCAGGAACGGTAGCGCATTGGGCAGCTTGCCCAGATCGGCCACCGTCTTGAGCGGCAGATGCAGCGCGGTGCCGGCAACGCTGAGCAGCAGGATGCACAGCAGGGGCGAGGGAATCGCCGACAGCCCCGGCAGGCGCAGACGCGGCAGGCCGTAGATGATGGCAAGGCCTGCGCCCAGCATGACCCAGGTGGTCGGGTTGGCGCCGAGCAGATGCGGCAATTGCGCTGCGAAGATGAGCACGGCCAGCGCGTTGACGAAACCGGTGCGTACCGAACTGCTGACAAAGCGCATCAACACGCCCAGCCGCAACACCCCGAACAGGATCTGGACCACGCCAGCGAGCAAGCCGGCGGCCAGCAGATATGGCAACCCGTGCGCGGCCACCAGCGGTGCAGCCACCAGCGCCACCGAGCCGGCCGCAGCCGAAATCATTGCCGGCCGCCCCCCGCAAAACGCAATCACGATGCCGATCACGAAGGATGCGAACAGGCCTACCTGCGGATCCACCCCGGCGACGAATGCAAACGCAATCACTTCGGGAATCAGCGCAAATGTGGCGACCGCACCGGCCATGAGTTCGCGCGCGGGGGAAGCGCGCCATTGCGCCAGTTCGGCACGCAACAAGGACATTGAGAGACACTCCGGGGGACAGAAAGGACAGCCTGCGGACAACACGCCGCATCGATAGTGTGCGGGAAAGCGACCTCGCCCGCAGCTTGCATGTGACCGGTGCGCCACTGCGCTCTTCTGCGGCAGCGGTCACGCCACACGGCGCAGCCGAAGACCAAGATGCCCCCCTCACCGCGCTCGGGCGTCGAGTTCGGTCATCCAGGGAGACCACCATGTCTATTTTCAGGGCTGCAAGTACGCTCGCATTGGCAACGATGTTAGCGCTCACCGCCGCACCGGCTTTCAGCTATTCGGTCAGCAATAACAAGATCGTCGACGACAACGGCAATGTGGTTCAGCTCAAGGGCGTCAACGTGTTCGGCTTCGAGACCGGCAACCATGTCATGCATGGTCTGTGGGCACGCAACTGGAAAGAGATGATCAACTAGGGCCTGTTAACACTAATGGCCCGAGCGATTAAACTATTGGGCATGGAGATCACGCCAGCACAATTTTCTCTGATCGAACACTGCCTGCCGGCGCAGCGCGGCAATGTCAGCATGACCAACCTGCAAGTGGTCAACGCCATCCTTTACGTTGCCGAGCATGGCTGCAAATGGCGCGGCCTACCCAAGCGCTTTGGCAACTGGCATACGGTCTACACACGCATGAACCGTT
>NZ_VZPL01000041.1 GCF_008801575.1 Xanthomonas cissicola
ACTGTTCCGTCGCTTGAAAGGCTACCGCCGGATTTTCTCGCGCTTCGAGAAGCTGGATGTCATGTTCCTTGGATTCCTCAGCTTCGTCCTAGTCGTTGATGGGCTTCGGATGTGTTAACAGGCCCTAGTTCGCGCGTTGACGAATCCCGCATCCGTTAGCCGAATGATTGGTCAGCGCCCTCCCCCGGAGCACAAACTCCGGGGGGTGATGCGTTGAAGCACGGGACCCGCGCTCTTGCGATCCCAAATCCCCAATCCCGGCTACTGACCAAACCGCTCTTCGAAGAAGTCGCCCAGCATGCGGTACGCACGCTTGGCCGCCCGCGGGTTGTACAGGCAGCCCGGCGGGCTGTTGGCGTCGGCCTCGGCAAAGCAATGCACCGCGCCGCTGAAATTGACGAATTGCCAATCCGCGCCGGCTGCATTCATTTCGGTTTCGAACGCGGCGATATCCGCCTTGCTCACGCTCTTGTCGTCGGCACCGTTGAGCACCAGCAGGGGCGTCTTGGCAGAGCCGGCCGCAGCCGGGCTGGGAGTCGCGATGCCGCCATGCAGGCTGACCACACCGGCCAGCTGCGCGCCTGAGCGCACCAGCTCCAGCACCGTCGTACCGCCGAAGCAGAAGCCCACCGCACCGATGCGCGCTGCGTCCAGCGGCGCCTTGCCGGCCTGCGCCTTGAGTACCTCTACCGCCTTGAGCGCGCGTGCGCGCAGCTCCGGCGGATCCTTCTTCAGGGCGCTGGCGAACTGTCCAGCCTCGCTGTCGTTGGCGGGGCGCTTGGCCTTGCCATACACGTCGGCCACCAGCACCACGTAATCGTCGCCGGCCAGTTGCTTGGCCTTGCTCACCGCCGAGTCGTTGACACCGCGCCAGTTGGGCACCATCACCAGGCCCGGGCGCTTGGCATCGCCGGCATCGTCATACACCAGCACGCCGCTGTAGGTGTCCTTGCCGATCTTCCATTCCAGCGGCTTGGCCTGCATCGCGGCCGCTGCGGGGAAGGCCAGCGAGGCCAGGACACCGATCAATCCAACGCCACGCCATGTCCATTGCTTGTGCATGTGCTTGCTCCCAGGATGGTGCGGCGAGTGTAGGCGCTGGCGCCGTGCAGGAGAGGTCATCGTCGCCGCTGCCGGCAACGGTGGCGGCAGGTCGTCGGTCCAACGCGCCTGCGCGTTTCGCATGCGCTGCGCGTGCGCGCTTTCGAGGCAATCGCGCCACCGCGGCGGCGCTGGCGTTAGCGCAGCGACCCAAGCGCGGCGACCAATAGGCAGCGAGCAGCCATCAGGTGGCCGGAGAACAGCGCGCAGGCACAGCGGTGTACGAGCGGCACATGCCAGTTCCGAGCACCTGCCATGCCCACCGGCTGATGAGCGCAGCCGGTGCGTTGGCCGCCTTCAGTGCACACCCAGTCCGTCAATCGCGCTGATTGCCGCCGGATCGAAGCCTGCCAGCTGTGCGAAGTGGCGGCCGCGCGCAACGTAATCGCTGTAGGCGCCGAAGCTGGGCGCCCCCGGCGAGAGCAGCACCACACCGCCCTGCTCGCCCAGCGCATTGCGCGCCAGTCCCATGGCGTGTTCGAGATCGTTGGCGGCATGCAGGCCGAAGTGTCCCGCTTCGGCCAGCGGCGCCAGCAATGCATGGATGCGTGGGCCATTGGCGCCCATGGTCACGATTTCCAGCGGCGCCTGCTGCGCCATCTGCTGGGCGAAATCGTGCCAATCCAGCCCGCGATCATGGCCACCGACCAGCAAGGCCACGCGTCGCCGCGCAAAGCACGCCAGTGCAGCCAGCGAGGCATGCGGCGTGGTGCTGATCGAATCGTTGACGTAGCTGATGCCGTCCACGCTGCCGAGCAACTGCAGGCGGTTGGGCAATGGACGAAAGCTCGCTGCCGCCGGCGCAAGTGCCGCCGCATCCAGGCCCAAGGCCTCTACCGCCGCCAGCACCGCGCACAGGTTGCGGCGGTTGTGCTCGCCCGGCAGCGGCACATCGGCGGTATCGAAAATGGCCTGTTCGCCGCGATAGACCACGTCGCCACGCAGATGCCAGCCGGCGGGCTGATTGAACCAACGCACCTGGCTATCGGGCAATTGCAAGCCGGCAAGCAGCGGGTCGGCAGCGTTGAGCAAGGCGATCCGCGGCCGGCCTTCGGTCACCAGCGACAGCTTGTCGCGCACATAGCGCGCCTCGTCGCCATGCCAGTCAAGATGCTCGGGAAACAGATTCAACACCAGTGCCAGCTGGGGACGCGCGCCGCTGCGCCCGACATCAGCGGTCTGATAGCTGGACAACTCGACCGCCCAATACGCCGGCGGCGGCTGCGGTGCCAGCACTTCCAGCAGGGGCTGGCCGATATTGCCGACCAAGGCGGTGCGATGCCCGGCTGCGCGCAGCACGTGCGCCAGCAGCGCAGTGGTGGTGCTCTTGCCCTTGGTGCCGGTGATGCAGACGACGCCAGGCACGCTGCCGTCCGCCTGCGCGTGTTCGGCAAACCACAGCGCGGTGCCGCCAATGAAATGCGTGCCCTGCGCAGCGGCAGCCAGTGCCTCGGCGCGATACGGGCTGATGCCGGGCGACTTCACGACGATCTCGAATCGTCCCAGCGCCTGCGCGCTGGCATCGGTTTCCACCTGCAAGGCCGCATCTGCCAGCGCAGCGATCTCACGCGCCTCTTCGGCGTTGCAGAACACCGTCAGCGCTTGAGTCGGCAGGCGCGCCCGCAGCGCACGATACGCCGCACGTCCTTCGCGCCCCCAGCCCCACAACGCAACAGTCTTGCCTTCAAGCTGCGAAATTCGCACGCACGCGCTCCCACAGCGCCGGCGGAATCCGGTGCTCGCCATCGATGGCCATGAGTGGCTCGACCTGCAGATCATTCGAGTCGAGCTGCGGCTGGATGTCGCGGATGAAGCGCTTCACCAACGCGTCCTCCTTCCACTCCGCGCGGCTGGCCAGCACGGCCATCGCCGCGCGCGATTCGCGGCCTTCGCCCACGCATTCGAACGGCTTGTGGTCCTGGAACTCCAGCAGCGCATCGTAGCCGCCGGCCTGGGTCGCATCGTCGAGCAGATTGCGCCCGAAGATGTTGACCAACCGCGTCTTGGGCATGAACGGCGCCAGCGCCAGGAACACGAAATGGCACTTCGGGCACACGCCGCACCAGCGATGCACCGGGCGCTCGCCCATGATGTGGAAGTTGCGGTTGCAGCTGGAAAAGTGCGCGTCGTAGTGATCTGTCTTGGCGAATTGCCGCGCCACCGCCAACTCGGAGAGCGGCCGCAGCAACGAGTAGTAGCGCAGATCGGCCGCCACCTGCCGCTGCACGTAATCGCCGAATGCCTGTTCGAACGCCCAGCCCTTGGACCACTGGTGATTGACCTCGCCGGTGCCGGGAATCTGGCTGCCGTAACTGGCCGAACGTTCGTTGGAGAACACCACCTGGTCGATCCCATTGAGCAGCGCCGCCAGCACCAGGATGGCCGAGTTCACCGCGGTCACCGGGATATGCCCGTTCCACGCGCCCTGGCGATTGAGTTCGAACAGTTCCGGGGCCAGCACGCGGCCGATGTTGAGTACCGGCAACCCGGTGCGTTCTGCACAGGCACGGATGAGTTGCGAACCGCCGATCCAGCTGACGGTCTGCGCCACGCCGGCCTGGCGCAGGGCCTCGATGCTGACCAGCGAATCCTTACCGCCACCGATCGCAACCAGCGCATGCTCGCGCAACCCCACTGCCGGCGCAGCATCAGACGCTTGCGCGGCGACCGGAAAATGAATCTTGCCGTGCAGGTTCAAGCCATTGCGATAGGCAAATTCGCCCAGGCCGTGCAGGTACACGCTTTCCACCAGCGCAGCGGTTTCGGCATCGATGCTGTAGCTGTCGATGGCGATGTTCGGCGGCACCGCAGCTTTGAAATAACTGACTCCTGCAATGAGATGCAGCAGCCGCAGCGCCTGTTGCACGGCAGTCGCCTGCGCGCCCTCAAGCACGAACGGTGCGCCCGGCACCGCAACGGTCTCGACCAGCTCCGGCCCTTGATCGAAGGCATACACCAACGTCGCCACGCCGGTCTGCACGTCGAGTGCGCAACGCACGAAACGGAAGGTGGACATCTGATGTTTGTCGAAAGCGCTCATGGACTACCTGCAGAAACACGTACACGACGCAGATAGCGTCGGCACAGGAGATATTCAATCATGGAAAACGGCACCGCCGCCCATAGCAGCGGCAGGCAACCGATCACGAACAACAGCAGCATCACTTCCGAGCGAATCACCTTTGCATCGCCGGTGATCGCCAACGCGACCAGCAGATACAGCAGCAATGCGGGCAAATAGCCAAGCGCGCTGAGCACCACGGTGCGCAGCGCCATGCCACCGGCACGCTGCGCCAGCGCTCGCTCGGCGCGCCGTGCTTGCCAGAACGCTGCGCTCCAGGCACCGACGCCGGCAGCAATCAACCCTGGCAGCACCCACCGCAGGCTGTCGGTCCACGGCACCCGTTGCCCGGCCATGTCGATGGCGGTGGAGAACACCATCGCCACGCCACCGGCCAGCGTGCTGAGTACGATGAACTCAGCCAGTGGGCGCATCGATCACCTCTTCGCGCGGCAATTCGCGCTGGTTGTAGGTGCTGGCCATCGAGTAGCCATAGGCGCCGGTGTCGGCGACCAGCACCACGTCGCCTGGTGCGGTGGCCGCAGGCAGGCGGCGGCGCTTGCCGAACACGTCCGACGATTCGCAGATCGGCCCGACGATATCGAACGTGCCATCGGCCGGCGCGTCGAGTTGGCTGAGGTTTTCGATGTCGTGCCAGGCGTCGTACAACGCCGGGCGAATCAGGGTATTCATCCCCGCATCCAGGCCCACGCGGTGCACGCCGTCCTTCTCGATCACTTGCGTGACGCCGGCGAGCAATACGCCGGCTTCGGCCACCAGATAGCGGCCCGGCTCGATCGCCAGGCGGTAGCCCGGATGCACGGCCTTGACCTCGGCCAGGCCCTTGGCCCACACCTCCAGATCGAATGGCTCGTCTTCGGCGCTGTACGGAATCGGCAGGCCGCCACCGATGTCGATGGTCTCCGCCGTGCCGATACGGCGCGCGAAGCCGGCCAACTCGTCGTACATCATCCGCCAGTGCTCGCCGGTCTCCACGCCACTGCCCAGGTGCGCATGCACGCCGGTGATGGTGACCTCGAGCGTGCGCGCCACCTCGACAAATTCATCCACCCGCGTGGACGACAGGCCGAACTTGGAAGCCTTGCCGCCAGTGTTGACCTTCTCGTGATGGCCGTCGCCGTGCCCCAGGTCGATGCGCAGCCACACATTGCGGCCACGGAACACCTCGGGCCAGTTGCGCAGCGCCTCGACGTTGTCCACGGTCACCGTCACGCCCAGCGCGAAGGCCGCTTCGTATTCGGCCTTGGGCGCAAAGCTCGGCGTGAACAGCACGCGCCGTGGCGACAGCTCCGGCAGCGCCTGGAATACGCGGCGCAATTCGCCGTGCGAGACGCATTCCAGCCCGAAGCCGGCCTGCTCCAGCGCCATCAGGATGGCCGGATGCGCATTGGCCTTGATCGCGTAATAGCGCTGATCCACCGCGGCTATCTGCGCCAGCGCATGCGCACGCTCACGCACCGTGGGCAGGTGGTATGCGTAACGCGGCGTCCCGGCCTTGGACAGCGACAGCAGATGCGCGCGCTCGGCATGCCACCACGGCGTGGGTCGCGGACGTACCGAGCCGATGATCTGCCGCCAGCGCGGCCCGAACACCTCGCCCTCGCTGACCGGCATCGCACCGCTGTCGATCAGTTCCGCGTGCAGGATCGGCAGCAAACCGTCGGCATCGGCTTCGTCGATGACGAAGGTCAGGTTCAAGTCGTTGGACGACTGCGAAATCATGTGCACGCGTTCCTGCCCGAACGTGGCCCACACGTCGGAGAGCTTGTGCAGCAGCGAACGCATGCCGCGTCCGACCAAGGTGATGGCCGCGCAAGGAACGATGATCTTGACCTTGCAGATCTGCGACAGATCGGCCGACAACGCCGCCAGCACATCGGTGTTGACCAGGTTTTCCGAAGGATCCAGCGACACGGTGACGTTGGTCTCGGCCGAACCGATCAAGTCCACCGACAGGCCGTGCTTCTTGAACAGCGTGAACACGTCGGCCAGGAAGCCGACCTGCTGCCACATGCCGATGCCTTCCATCGACACCAGCACGATGCCATTGCGGCGGCTGATCGCCTTGACGCCCAGCACCGGCTCGGCATTGCCGTCGATGCTGGTACCCGGCAGATCCGGGCGCTCGGTGTCCAGGATCGCCATCGGCACGCCGGAATCGCGGCACGGCTTGATCGAGCGCGGATGCAGCACCTTGGCGCCGGTGGTGGCGATTTCCTGCGCTTCGTAATAGTCCAGCCGGGTCAGCAGCCGCGCATCCGGCACTTCTTTCGGGTTGGCGCTGAACATGCCAGGCACGTCGGTCCAGATTTCCACCCGGCTGGCGCCGAGCAGCGCGCCGAAGTACGCCGCCGAGGTATCCGAACCGCCACGGCCCAGAATCGCGGTGCCACCATCGGCATGACGCGAAATGAAGCCTTGCGTGATCAGAAAGCGTGTCGGTTGCGCGGCGAAACGCGTGCGCCAACCGGCATCGGACTGCCATTGGCACGAGACCGACAGCCGCTTGGACCATTCGCTCTGATTGGGCTGCGGCGGCAGTGCGGACAGCCACTGGCGCGCATCCAGCCACCCCATGTCCAGGCCGCTGGCATGCAGATACGCCGCGCCGATGGTGGACGACAGCAACTCGCCCTGCCCCAGCACCTCGGCTTGCCAATCCAGCGTGCGCGTTGCAGCGCGCGCATCGCCCAGCAATGCGTGCAGTGCGGCCAGGCGCTCGCCCAGCACTGCATCGGCGTCCAGTTCGAGCTCGGCCAGAAACTCGCGATGGCGTTGGTCCAGTGCCGCCACGCGCTGCGCGCTATCGGCGGCGCCGTCGGCAATGGCAGTGAGCTCGTTGGTCACGCCCGACAATGCAGACACCACCACCAGCACGCGGCCGCCGGTTTCGTTCGCCCGTTTGCTCGCCAGTTTTCCAATCGTGTCCCAGCGATGACGACGCGACACCGAAGTGCCGCCGAACTTGAGGACGATCCAACGATCGGTAGAGTGGGGAGCTGACATTGAGATAGGCGTTTAGGATGGGGGGAAGATGCCCGGGATGCCGAGCGGAACCTCCGATTCTACTGCCAATGCCGCTCGCATGACCCCGCGTCCGATCACTGCGTGCCGTCGCACCTCCACTGCCGTGTCGGTTTGCCCTGCAACCATCGCCGCGCCCTCCTTCGATCGAGATTTCCCCACGATGAGCAAGCACCGCTATCTGCAACTGGATGTTTTCGCCGGCCGGGCCGGCAGCGGCAACCCACTGGGCGTGGTCTTCAATGCAGAGACGTTGTCGTCTGCGCAAATGCAGCAGATTGCCGCGTGGCTGAATCTGTCCGAGACGGTCTTCTTCCTGCCGGTCAGCGTGCCCGATGCCGATTACCACATCCGCATCTTCACCCCGCGTACCGAGCTACCGTTTGCCGGCCACCCCAGCGTCGGCGCAGCGTGGGCGGCGGTGACCCACGGCGTGACCGCCTATAAGCCCGACGGCCGGCTGCGCCAGCAATGCGCAGCCGGCGTGCTGCCGGTGGACGTGTTCGACCGATACGGCGCCTTGCTGGTGCGGCTGCGCGCGCCGCGCGCACGCGCCATCGACACGGGCGACACGTACGCCGACGCGCTGCGCGCCGCCTGCGCTGGCCTGGGCGCGAGCGCGCAGCCGGCCGCGCTCTGGAACAACGGCCCGAACTGGTGGCTGCTGGAATTGGCCGACGCGCAGGCGGTACGGCAGGCAGCCCCGGACCTTGCCGCCATTGCGCGCCTGACTCAGGCCAGTGCCGCTTGCGGACTGGCCATCTATGCGCCCATGCATGACCACGACGCAGGCCTGGTCGTCCGTGCCTTCTGCCCAGGCGATGGCATTCCGGAAGACCCGGTGACCGGCAGCGCCAATGCCTGTATTGCCGCACGCCTGCATGGCGAAGACCGCCTGCCCGGGGCGCAGTCGCGCTACGTCGCCAGTCAGGGCCGCGAAGTTGGCCGCGATGGCCGCGTCCATGTGGACGTGGACGCGGAAGGCGCAGTCTGGATTGGCGGAGCGACGCTGCAGGTGATCGACGGCCGCATCGATTGGTAAGCTGCCGCGCCCTCACTGCGGATCGACGCCCATGACCACTCGCCGTTTCCTGCAATTGGATGTGTTCTCCGCCCGCCCCGGCAGCGGCAATCCGCTGGCGGTGGTGCTGGATGCCCAAGGTCTGGACGATGCGGCGATGCAGGCCATCGCACGCTGGACCAAACTGCCGGAGACCACCTTCGTCGTCCCCGTCGAAAACGTGCACAGCAGCTACCGGCTGCGTATGTTTTCGCCGCAAAAAGAGGTGCCGTTTGCCGGCCACCCCAGCGTGGGCACTGCACATGCCGTGCTCGAGGCCGGCCTGGCCGCACCACAGGACGGCGTCCTGGTGCAGGACGGCATCGCTGGTCAGTTGCCGCTGCGCGTTGAGCAGCGCGGCGGCCACCGCAGCATCGCGATCCGCACGCCACGCGCACGCGTGGCCGAGCAGGTGAGCGCCGACGATCCGCGCCTGCGCGATGCCTTGCGGGGCTGGCCGCTGGGGACGCTACCGCCTGCGCTGATGGACGGCGGCCGCACGTGGTGGGTGGTGGAACTGGACAGCGAAGCCGCGCTGCGCGGCCTGCAGCCGGACTGGGACGCGATCGCCGGGTTGGCAGAATCTACCGGCAGCATGGGCGTGTTTGCGTATGCACGCGCCGGCGCACCGGGCGCCTACGATCTGGCAGTACGTGCCTTCGTCGGCAATGGCCGGCGCTTCGAAGATGCGGCGTCCGGCGCGGCCAATGCGGTCCTCGCCGCATGGCTGGACAGCCGTGACGCATTGCCCGGCACCGACCGTCGCTATGTGGTCAGCCAGGGCCGCGAAATCGGCTTCGATGCCTTGCTGGAACTGCACATCGATGCCGACGGCGACGTGTGGTCGGGTGGCCAGGTGCAGACGGTGATTCGCGGCACGCTGGACTGGGCTTAGTCGGCGCGCCACAGGGCGCTTCCCGGAGGGTTGGCCGTCAGCGGAGCGCGCGCCGCGCGGCTTGCCTTGGCGCCAGCCAAGCCGGCGCCACGCAACACCCGCTCCGCTGGCGGCCAACGCATCTCATCTCCACGTGCATCACACGTTCTAGGGCGGTAGCAACGCTGCTGCGCAGGATCCCACGCAGCGAGGTGGCCTGCAGCTGCAGCCAATTTCTGATCACGGCCCGTGCACCGCGCATCGGCGCTTGTGTGAAACAGCAAGGTGCATCGCATCGATCACCGCCCAAGCCTTGTTGACGCGCCATTGCAGCCGCAATCGCTCCGCAAAACGCAAGAACGCTGCCGCAACCAGCGGCACCGCATCCATCCGGCACTGATCAGTCAGGGCGCACGTCGACGCGCACGCGGATACGGTCGCCCGGGTTGTAATCGCTACGCGTGTGGTATGTACGGCCAGCGTATTCGTAGGTAACGTCGTAGCCATCCACGCGGTCGCGTTCGCGGCGGTAGGACACCGGCTCGCAGACCCTCACGTTGCCCTGGTACGTGCGGTGATTGGCCTCGTAGATCGAGCGGCCCGCCGCTACGCCTGCCATGGTGCCAACGGCGGTACCGACCAGACGACCATTGCCGCCGCCGACCTGGCTGCCGAGCACGGCGCCCGCGATGCCACCAATGACACTGGCCACGCCGCGATCGGACACACCGGCCTGGGCGTAGCCGCCATCGCGGTAGTACCCGTCATTACTGGTGTAGTAACCGTCGGCGGGACGATCGTAGCAACGTTCGCTGGTGCGTTCGTTGTACGAGTCGGCAACGATGATCGGATCCACGCGCACGACGCGCGCATATTCGTAACGGCCATCCTCATAGCCGCTGCGGCCGTAATCGCGGTAGCCGCTGTCATAGCGCTGCGCCGTGGCATTGCCCGCCACGACCAGACCCATCACCAGAGCACCAAGCACGAGAGTTTTCATTGCGGCAGCTTCATAGGGAGGACACGCTGCCGATGCTCGGCCTGCGCCAGTGAAACCGCACTGAACCAAACCAGCCGCAAAAAGCCCTATTCAGGTTGCCGCCAGCTGCGCGCGCCGGGCGTTTGCGCCGACGCGTCGCAGCGGTATTGGCATTAGCTGGAAAACTCGGTTTCCAGGCTGATCGGCACGGCGCTCAGTGCCTTGGACACCGGGCAATTCTTCTTGGCGGTGTCTGCCAGCTCGCGGAACTTGGCCTCATCGATGCCCGGCACCACAGCCTTGAGCTTGAGGCGAATCTGCGACAACTGCGGGCCGCCTTCCATCGACAGATCCACATCGGCGCGCGTGTCCAGCGAGGCCGGCGGAAAACCGGCTTCGGTCAACTGTGCAGACAACGCCATGGTGAAACAGCCGGCATGCGCGGCGGCGATGAGTTCTTCCGGATTGGTGCCCTTCTCGTCGCCGAAGCGGCTGCTGAAGGCATAACGGGTGTTGTCCATCAGGCCGCTCTGCGGCGTGCTGAGCTGGCCCTTGCCGGTCTTGAGGTCGCCTTCCCAGTGAGCGGTAGCGTGACGTGAAATACCCATTGCGATCTCCTGCGCTGAAAGGAGCGCTCACGATAGGTGAGTGGGTGTTAGCTGGTAGTGCTCGGAATCGGGAATCGGGAATCGCAAGCGCAGATCGCCGGGCACGTCAGGCAGCAAGCGACTGTTTGTCTGCTCTCATGCAGTTGCGCGTCGAACGCCACCGCGCGACGGACCACGGTGTACGTTCGGCAAAAGCGACCGCCTCTTCGCAATCGACAACCACACATCAGACACGACCGCGCGCGTTGGTTGCGCGGTCGCGTTGCCGCTCCTGGGCCGCTAACGAAACGAGGCGCAGCCACGCTCAGCCGAGCAGGGTTTCCAGCACGGCCATGCGCACGGCGACGCCGTTGGCGACCTGCCGTAACACGCAGGATTGCGCGCCGTCGGCCACTTCATCGGTGATTTCCACGCCGCGGTTGATCGGGCCCGGGTGCAGCACCGCGGCGTCACGACCGGCACGCGCCAGGCGCTCGCAGGTCAGACCATATTCGGTGTGGTACTGCTCCAGCGAGGGCACCAGGCCTTCTTCCATGCGCTCGCGCTGCAGGCGCAGCATCATCAGCGCGTCGGCGCCTTCGAGCATGGCATCGAAATCCTGACCGACCACGCAGCCCTCCAGCATGCCGTCGTCAGGCAGCAGGCTGGCCGGGCCGCAGACGCGGATTTCGCCAGCGCCCAACGTGCGCAAGGCATGCAGGTCCGAGCGCGCCACGCGCGAGTGCTTCACGTCGCCGACGATAACGACCTTGAGCTTGGAAAAATCGGTGCCCTTGGCCTGGCGCAGGGTGAGCATGTCGAGCAAGCCCTGGGTGGGATGCGCGCTACGTCCGTCGCCGGCATTGATCAACGCGGTGCCCTCGCCCGCGGCAGCCGCCAGCGCTTCCACCGCGCCGTCGTCGGGGTGACGCACCACGAAGCCGCGCACGCCCATCGCTTCGAGATTCTTCAGAGTATCGCGCGCGGTTTCGCCCTTGCGGGTGGATGAGGTGGATGCATCGAAATTGAGCACGTCCGCGCCGAGCCGCTGCGCCGCCAGATGGAAGGAGCTGCGCGTGCGCGTGGAGGGCTCGAAGAACAGCGTGCACACTGCAGTGCCCGCCAGCACGCTGCGCTTGCCCACGCGCCCGACCGCTGCATCGCGGATCTGGCCGGCGCGGTCGAGCAATTGCAGCAGCGTGGTGCGCGGAAGTCCTTCCAGGGTGAGCAGGTGGCGCAAGCGTCCGTCCGAATCGAGTTGCATGGTGGTCATCGCAGGTCGGGAGTCAAGGAAGAAGGGTGGCTTGGTCGGGTGCGGCCAACCAGCGTTCGACGATCACTGCGGCGGCCATCGCATCGAGCGCTTCGGCATCGCGGCGGCGCTTGCGCCCATCGGCACGCTCGCGCGCGAAACGCTGCGCAGCCTCAACCGAACTGGAGCGCTCATCGATCAGGACAACCGGCAGCGCATAGCGCTCGCGCAGCTGGCGGGCGAACGCGTGCGCGCGCTTGCGTGCGGGCTGGTCTTTGTCGTCCAGCGTGAGCGGATCGCCGATCACCAGGCCGTCCGGGCGCCATTGCTTGTACACGCGGTCCAACGCACCCCAATCCGGGCCGTTGGCATGCACATTGATAACGGCCACCGCGCGCGCGCCGGCGCCAAGCGCGCTTCCGACCGCCACACCGATCCGGCGCGACCCCACATCGAAGCCCAGCACCGTGCCATCGGGGCGGATCGCGCCCGCCTCAGGCATGCCCGGAATAATCCGTGAGCCGGAACAGATCCACGCCGATACGCCCGGCAGCGGTCTGCCAGCGATCTTCCAGCGCGGTCGCAAACAGCACATTGGCATCCGACGGCGCGGTGAGCCAGCTGTTTTCGCCCAGTTCGAATTCCAGCTGGCCGGCGCCCCAACCGGCGCAGCCCAACGCGACCAGCGCATTGCGCGGGCCGTTGCCGGCCGCCATCGCCTCGAGGATGTCGCGCGAGGTGGTCAGGAACACACCCTGTCCCACTTCCAGGCTGGAATCCCATTCGCGCGCATCGTCATGGATCACAAAACCGCGCTCAGGGTGCACCGGACCGCCGCTGAGCACCACCTGCTCGCGCAGCGGCTCATCGTCGGTGTCGATACCCATCTGCGACAACACTTCGCCCAGGGTGTATTCGGAGGGCCGGTTGACCAGCACGCCCATGGCGCCGTTCTCATCGTGCTGGCAGATCAGCGCGACGCTGCGCGAAAAGGTGGGGTCGGACAGCGCCGGAAGCGCAATCAGCAGTTGGTTGGCCAGAGGCGTGGGCAAAACAGACATGGCCGCATTCTAGCCGTTCGCTTCGCCGCGCGCAGAGCCGCTGCCATACTGGGCCTTGCCGGCGCCGGGACTGCGCGATGCCGCCGATGCGGCTGCCTTCGCGGTGGCCCATCTGCGGCGCCTGACCGACACGTTCAGCTTGATCGCAACGCGTGCGACTTGCAGCGCCGCCGAAGCGGTGCAGCCGCGAAAACGGCATCCCGGCCTCTGCGCCAACTGCTGCTCGCCCGCCGTGGCAGCGACTGGCGCGCGACTGGCAAGCCTCGCCCCACAACCACAGGCATCCACATGAGCGGTTATTGCAGCATCGCCCCAGGCCATCCGGTCCATGGCCACTACCACGATCACGAGTACGGCTTTCCGCAGCGCCACGAACGCGAGTTGTTCGAGCGGCTGGTCCTGGAGATCAACCAGGCCGGACTGAGCTGGGAAACCATCCTGCGCAAGCGCGTCAATTTCCAGCAGGCTTACGACGGCTTCGACGTGGACACCGTTGCTGCGTATGGCGAACAGGACATCAGCAGGTTGATGGGCGATGCCGGCATCATCCGCAATCGCCTCAAGGTGCTGGCGGCAATCCACAACGCGCACGTCATCCGGACGCTGCGCGCCACGCATGGCGGCTTCGCGCAATGGCTGGACGCCCACCACCCGCTCGACAAACCGGCCTGGGTCAAGCTGTTCAAGAAAACCTTTCGTTTCACCGGCGGCGAAATCACCGGCGAGTTCCTGATGAGCCTGGGCTATCTGCCCGGCGCGCACCATGCCCAGTGCCCGGTGTTTGCGCAGATCCGGGCACTGGCGCCGCCCTGGTTGCAGGCGCAGAAGCCGGCAAAGGCGCGCACGGTCCAGCGCGGCTAGACACCTTTTGCACGCCGCACGCGAAATGCTCGGGGTTATGGCTATTTGCATCGGCATTTCCGGCTGGCGTTACGCACGCTGGCGCGGCACGTTTTACCCGGCCGGCCTGGCCCAACGGCGCGAGCTCGAATACGCCGCGGGCTGCTTTCCCAGCGTGGAAATCAATGGCTCCTTCTATTCGCTGCAGCGCCCGGAAAGCTTCCAGCGCTGGCATGACGAAACGCCTGAGGATTTCGTCTTTTCGGTCAAGGGTCCTCGCTTCATCACCCATATGAAGCGCTTGCGCGATTGCGAGCAGGCGCTGGCCAACTTCTTCGCTTCCGGGGTGTTGCGGCTGGGCGCCAAACTGGGTCCGATCCTGTGGCAGCTACCGCCGACCCTACAGTTCGATGCCGAGCTGCTGGACGCATTTCTCGGCAGCCTGCCGCGCGATAGCGAGGCCGCGTTGGCGAGGGCGCGCAAACGCGACACCGCGCTGATGCAGGGCCGCAGCGCGCTGGCGATCGATCGCCGGCGACCGATCCGTCACGCATTGGAAGTGCGTCACGACAGCTTCTGCGATCCGGCCTGCATGCGGCTGCTGCGGCGTCACAATGTCGCGGTGGTGGTCGCCGACACCGCAGGGAAATTCCCGTATCTGGAGGACGTCAGCGCAGATTTCGTCTATGTGCGTCTGCATGGCGATGCGCAGTTGTACGCCAGCGGCTACAGCGACACCGCACTGGATCGCTGGGCAGCACGCATCGCCGCGTGGGCCGGCGGAGCCGAACCGGACGATGCAGCCCGCGTCGGCGCACGCGCCCGCAAACGCGCAATGCGCGATGTGTACTGTTATTTCGACAACGACATGAAGGTGCATGCGCCGTTCGATGCGCGCGGGTTGATGCAACGGCTGCAGTTGCCTACCAACTGCCCGGCACGCGAAAACACCTAGAACTGCTGACAAAACGACGGTGCTAACGCCAGGCGGGCCTTGCCGGCGCACGGAAAGCGGCATGCATCGCTGGCACGCTGCGGTCCTGGGCGCGCAGCCGCGCCCGCTGACAGCTACACGCGACGATGGTTGGCCGCTGCCGGACGCGCCATGCGGGCGATCTTCGGCACGCATCACACGCCCATATACCGGTGCGGGCGGTGATTGAACATCAGCACCAGACTCAGCATCAAGGCGCCGATGGCCGAATACAGCACCTTGTCCGGGGTCAGCACGAAGAAGGCGACCAGCATGAGCATCGCGTCGAAGCTCATTTGCACCTTGCCCGCGCTCCAGCCACGCTCGCGCTGCAGGTACACCGCCAGGATGCCGATGCCGCCCAGGCTGCCGCGGTGGCGAATGAAGAACAAGATACCCAGGCCAGACAGCGCCCCGCCGACGATTGCCGAAAAGGCCGTGCTCATGTGCGCGTAGTCGGCCCAGCGCGGCAGCAGGTTGGTCAGCACGCCGCACGCGCCGACTGCCGCGAAGGTCTTCAGGGTGAACTCCCACCCCATCCGGCGCACGCTCAGCCAGTAGAACGGCAGATTGACCAGTACGAACACCAGGCCGAAGTTCCAGTGCAGCGCGTAGTGCAACAGGAAGGCCACGCCGGCCATGCCGCCGATCATCAGCCCGCCCTTGGCGAAGATGGCCAGGCCGAGCGATGCGACCAGAGTCGCCAGCACCATGCCTTGCGCATCCTCAGCCACCGAATGATGGAAGGCGTGGTCGTCGGCGGCAGTCCCGGCCGAATCCGGCGGAGGAGTGAGCGGGCCGGCGGTGACCACGGCACCATCGTCGGGCAAGGGTTCTTGCTCCGGTCGCAGATCGGAATCGGGAAGGCTCACGGGCTTGCGCACTGCAGTGGGGTGCGGTATTAGACACTATCGACCCACCCGGTTACATCTAAAACCGGGCTGGCCTCGCCAGGTCGGTGTGTGACCGGGGCGCCTCGATCGGCCGTCGACCGCCGCCCTCCTCCGCAGCAGCCGGGCATGCCGGAGCGGCGCGGCAAGGGATGGCCGAGCTCCTCGATGATGCGCGGACGATTCGAGCCGGACCGTCGTTTTCCTTGGCGCGCTCAGGCGCTCCCTCCACGCGGCGGCCAGGACCGCGTCGGCGGTGCGATCCTGGCGCAGCACCGGCCGCCACGCCGGGCACGAAATGGCGGCAACGCGCAGACAGGCGGCGTCACCGTGGCGGCAGCAGCTCAGCTCCGTGCATGGCTGGTCCGATCCCCGCGCTTGTTACCCGTCGGCACTGGCACCCCGTGCACGCGGGCACCGAGGCGCGCAGCACTCAGCGCACTTCGGAAATTTCCACGCCGTCCAGGCCCTGCGACAAGGTCTTGGCATCGCCGCCCTGCGAGAGCTTGATGCGCAGGCGCACCTCGTTCTGCGAGTCGGCGTAGCGCAACGCGTCTTCGTAACTGATTTCGCCGGCCTGGTAGAGCTCGAACAGGCTCTGGTCGAAGGTGCGCATGCCCAGGTTGGTGGACTCCTTCATGATCTCCTTGAGCTTGTGGATCTCGCCGTCGCGTATGTAGTCCTGCACCAGCGGCGTGCCCAACATGATTTCCATCGCCACGCGACGGCTGCGGCCGTCCGGGGTCGGAATCAGCTGCTGCGCGACCACGCCCTTGAGGTTGAGCGACAGGTCCATCAACAGCTGGTTGCGGCGATCTTCGGGGAAGAAGTTGATGATGCGGTCCATCGCCTGGTTGGCGTTGTTGGCGTGCAGCGTGCACAGCACCAGATGGCCGGTTTCGGCGAATGCGATCGCATGGTCCATGCCTTCGCGGGTGCGCACCTCGCCGATCATGATCACGTCCGGCGCCTGGCGCAGGGTGTTCTTCAGCGCGTTCTCCCAGCTGTCGGTGTCGATGCCGACCTCGCGCTGGGTGATGATGCAACCCTCGTGCTTGTGCACGAATTCGATCGGATCTTCGATGGTGATGATGTGCCCGGTCGAGTTCTGGTTGCGGTAGCCGATCATCGCCGCCAGCGAGGTCGACTTACCGGTCCCGGTGGCGCCGACGAAGATGATGATGCCGCGCTTGGTCATCGACAGCGTCTTGATCACCGGCGGCAGGCTCAGCTCGTCCACGGTGGGGATGCGCGTTTCGATCCGGCGCAGCACCATGCCCACCTGATTACGCTGGTAGAAGCAGCTGACACGAAAACGCCCGACCCCGGACACGCCGATGGCGAAATTGCACTCGTGGGTCTTTTCGAATTCCTCGCGCTGCGACGGCGTCATCACGTTCAACACCAGATCGCGACTCTGCTGCGCGGTCAGCGGGGTCTGGGTAATCGGGCTGATCTTGCCGTGCACCTTGATCGCCGGCGGCATCCCCGAGGTGATGAACAGGTCCGACGCCTTCTGATGCGCCATCAGCTTGAGGAAGGAGGTGAAGTCGATGGTGCTCATGGGGTGCTCCCTCGGAGCCGGGAATGGTGAATCGAGAAACGGGAATTGGAGAAGCCGGGCAACGGACTCGGTGACGGGAACGCGCTTTTGCGATTCCCCATTCCCGATTCGCTATTCCCGTATCACTCGAATATCCGCTTGTCCTTGGCGTACTCGCGAGCCTGGTTGCGCGTGATCAGGCTGCGCTTGACCAGGTCCTGCAGATGCTGGTCCAGCGTCTGCATGCCGTATTGCTGGCCGGTCTGGATCGAGGAATACATCTGCGCCACCTTGTCCTCGCGGATCAGGTTGCGGATGGCCGGGGTGCCGACCATGATTTCCCATGCTGCGGTACGGCCGCCGCCGACCTTCTTCAACAGCGCCTGCGAAATCACAGCGCGCAGCGATTCGGACAGCATCGAGCGCACCATCGGCTTTTCGCCGGCCGGGAACACGTCGATGATGCGGTCGATGGTCTTGGCGGCCGAGCTGGTGTGCAGGGTGCCGAACACCAAGTGACCGGTTTCCGCAGCGGTGAGCGCCAGGCGAATGGTTTCCAGGTCGCGCAATTCGCCGACCAGGATGATGTCAGGGTCTTCGCGCAGTGCCGAGCGCAGCGCTTCGTTGAAGCCGTGCGTATCGCGGTGCACCTCGCGCTGGTTGATCAGGCACTTCTGCGAGGTGTGGACGAATTCGATCGGGTCCTCGACGGTGAGGATGTGCCCGTACTCATTCTTGTTGATGTAGTCGATCATGCCGGCCAGCGTGGTCGACTTGCCCGAGCCGGTCGGGCCGGTCACCAGGATCAGGCCCTGCGGCTGATCGATCAGCTGACGGAAGATCGGCGGGCAGCCAAGGTCTTCCAGCGTCAGCACTTCGGACGGAATGGTACGGAACACCGCAGCGGCGCCGCGGTTCTGGTTGAACGCATTGACGCGGAAACGCGCCAGCGACGGAATTTCGAACGAAAAGTCGACTTCGAGGAATTCCTCGTAATCGCGCCGCTGCTTGTCCGACATGATGTCGTACACCAGCGCGTGCACCTGCTTGTGGTCCAACGCCGGAATATTGATGCGGCGGACATCGCCATCGACACGGATCATCGGCGGCAGCCCTGCAGACAGGTGCAGGTCCGATGCCTTGTTCTTGACAGAAAACGCCAATAGTTCAGCGATATCCATGCGCTGCTTTTCCCCTAGGCTGCGATTGGAAGGTACTCCCCGGCCGGCAGTATAGCGTTCTGGCTGCCGGCGGGAAGCGGCCTGTCGCCGGTTCAGGTCGGGTGCGACGCGCCTGGCTGAAACCGTTGCCTGCGCCCGGCTGCGGAACGGCCCAAGGCCGAACGGCTGGTGCGCGGTGGCATCAAGGACTTGCTGGCGAGCGCAGCGCTTGCCCGAGCGTAGCGGGCCGCACTGCCAGTCCGTCGCCCCGGGCCTTAGTCGGACTTGGGGACGGTCGCCCACCTTGCGTCCAGACACTCCTCTTAAATGTGCGCAGCACCGGCGCATCGATGCAGGCGTCCGGCAGCCCCCAACTGGATGGAAGCGTCTGCGGGCGGCACTATAGCGCTCCCGCCTTCTCCGGAATGCCACGTGCCGGCTTCGTCGCTGCAGCAGATTCTCGATGCCATCCACGCCGCAGCGGTCGCACACGCGCGTGCCGACGTGCGGCTGCTGGCGGTCTCCAAGACCAAGCCAGCCGACGCCGTTGCCGCCCTGGCCGCGCAGGGCCAGCGCGCCTTTGGCGAAAACTACGTGCAGGAAGCCGACGCCAAGATCGCCCAGTTGCGTACGTTGGACCTGGAATGGCATTTGATCGGCCACCTGCAATCCAACAAGGCCGAACTGGCGAGCCAGTGCTTCGATTGGGTGCAGACGGTGGACCGCGCCAAATTGATTGCGCTGCTGGCGCGTCACCGCCCGGACGACCGCGCACCGTTGAATGTATTGATCCAGGTCAACATCGACGACGAGGACAGCAAGCATGGATGCGCGCCCGACGCGATCGACAGCCTGGCCGAAGCGATCGCCCTGCAACCGCGTTTGCAGCTACGCGGACTCATGGCGATCCCTGCCCCGTTCCCGGATCAGGCACGACGCCAGGCTGCGTTTTCGCGCATGCAGGCACTGTTCCAGCAGCTGCAAGCCCGTCATCGGCAGGTGGACACCTTGTCGATGGGCATGAGCTCGGATTTCGCCGAAGCGATCGCGGCCGGCGCCACCATGGTGCGGGTGGGCACGGCGTTGTTCGGCGCGCGCGGTCAAGCGCCGGACGCCGCTGCCTGATCGCATCGCCTCCCACATCGACTCGTCTTATCAAGGTGCTGCAATGAACACACCGGCTTCGTCCTCGCCCTCGTCTTCCGCTACGACGTCCATCGCCTTCGTCGGCGGCGGCAACATGGCGCGTAGCTTGATCGCCGGGCTGATCCGGCAGGGTACGCCGGCTGCCAGCATCCGCGTGGCCGAGCCGGTGGCCGATCTGCGCGCAGCCTTGGCGCGCGACTTCGGCGTGCAGGTGGTCGAGGATGCGCGCGCCGCTGTCGACGCGACGACGACCTGGGTCTTGGCGGTCAAGCCTCAGGTCCTGCCAATAGTGTGCGCGCAACTGGCCGATCTCGCGCAGGCCCAACAACCGCTGCTGGTTTCCATCGCAGCCGGCATCACCGCCACGCAGCTGCAGCGCTGGTCTGGCGGAGATATCGCCGTGGTTCGTGCCATGCCCAACACCCCCGCCCTGCTCGGCGCCGGTGTCACCGGGCTGTACGCCAACGCGCGCGTGTCCGCAGCGCAACGCCAACAGGCGACCCAACTACTGGACAGCGCCGGCGTCACCGTCTGGATCGACGACGAAGCGCAGATGGATGCGGTGACCGCCGTCTCCGGCAGCGGACCGGCCTATGTCTTTCTCTTGGCCGAAGCGATGGAAGCTGCTGCGCAAGCGCAGGGCCTGCCCGCCGCAACCGCGCGTACGTTGGTGCTGCAAACGCTGCTCGGCGCCGCACGCATGCTCACCGAATCGGGCGAAGCACCGGAGGTCCTGCGTCGCCGCGTGACCTCGCCCAACGGCACGACCCATGCCGCCATCGAGACGCTCCAGGCCGGCGGCTTTGAGGCCCTCACCGCCCAGGCCATTGCCGCAGCGACCGAACGCGGCCGCAGTTTGTCGGCCGCCAACGACTGATTGAAACGCGGCGGGTCTGCATGTCGCGCATCGCGCAGCCCCTTCGCGCGGTGCGGATGGCAAGACGAAAACGATTCGAACATCTGCGCAAACCGCCGCGCCAGCGCCTTGATCACCGCACGGTGGATGCAGGGCAGTACAAAGCCAAAGGCTGCATACCGTCCCGAAACCGCTCCATTCCCGTACATGGAGCGTGCGCCCACGTTTGCAATCGATGGCAGCCATCTCGACGGCGCGTGGTTCTGTTCCATGCATCCCCGAAAAGGTTGGCCTTATCGGCTCGTTGCGTCGCCCCACGGATGCGCGGTGCGGTCGCTGCCCGCGCAAACGATCTGCTGCTATGCGTCAGACCTGCAGCGAACGTGCGCATGGCGCGGGCAAGCCGATGCGTTTTGTACGTTTTTTCTGCCGCTGGTGAACGAATCCCCGTCGAAAGATGCTTTTTTCGTGCTGTTTCATCGTTTACCTATTGGCGACGCGCAGCAGTTGCCCTACATTTCGCGTTGCCGACTGGGTCGGCAGACCCAACACCACCAACGAATACGGAACACATCACTCATGGCAAAAACCGCCGCTAAGAAGGCTGCCCCCAAGAAGGCAGTGAAAAAGGTCGCCGCGACCAAGACCGCAAAGCCGGCCAAGGCCGCTGCTGCCAAGGCCGCTGCTGCCAAGTCCGCTGCGCCCAAGCCGATCAAGGAAGCACTGAGCAAGACCGGCCTGGTCGCGCACATTGCCGAAAGCACCCAGTTGGCTCCGAAGGACGTCCGCGCCGTGCTGGCGTCGCTGGAAGCCACCGCACACGCCTCGCTGAGCAAGAAGGGCGTCGGCACCTTCACCATCCCGGGCATGCTCAAGCTGACCACCGTGCACGTGCCGGCCAAGCCGAAGCGCAAGGGCATCAACCCGTTCACCAAGGAAGAGCAGATCTTCGCCGCCAAGCCGGCGACCACCAAGCTCAAGTCCCGCATGATGAAGAGGTTGAAGGACGCGGCGCTCTAATCCAGCACGTCTCCGGTGTCACGAAGACGGCCCTCGGGCCGTCTTTTTTTTGCCATCGCGCCGCGATGTGCAGCACATACCGCTCATCGGCACTGCCCTACCCTGCATGCTGATTCGCCATCTGCAGGTGCCTGTGACCGGTCCGTCGAACACCCCGCCATCGCCACCACACCGAGTCTCCACACCTAGCCGCGCGCGTCGGCTGCGCAGCACTGTTGTCTCCATTGCACTGTTGTGCGTGCTGGCGGTGGCCGCGCGCTGGGCCTGGCAGCTGCCGATCGCCCATCAGCTCCGTACCAGCTGGGAGCTGTCGCAAATGCCGCCGCCTGCGCAGTTGCATGTGCCGGTGGAAGGCGTGCGTGCGCGACAGATTGCCGACACCTTTGGCGCACCCCGTGGCCGCGACCGCACGCACGCGGGCGTGGATATCTTCGCGCCACGCGGTACATCGGTGGTGGCGGCAACGCGCGGCGTGGTCAGCGCCATCCGCGACCAGGGCCTGGGCGGAAAACAGGTCTGGCTCCTGGGTCCGGCGATGGAACGGCATTACTACGCGCATCTTGACGACTGGGCTGCCGGCCTAGCAGTAGGCGATGTGGTCGAGCCCGGCACCCTGCTTGGCAAGGTCGGCACCACCGGCAATGCGCGCGGCACGCCGCCACACCTGCACTATGGTGTCTATGGACGCAACGGTGCGTACGATCCGCTGCCGCTTCTGCGCAAACCCGCCGCACAGCCAGCAAACTAAGTACGTTGGAACACTGCGTCATGGGCCACCCTATCGAGACGGTTGCGTCCTGCGCCTATGGTGAGCACAGCCCAGAACGACGCGACCCATATGTCCCGCAAACGCTATCGCATCACGGTCACGCCTATCGAAAACGACGGCCGCCCTTGTGACGACCGTTGCACCATCGAATTCGAACAACGTTCGCGCGCCGACTGGATGCGGCTGCTCGAAGAACTACACCTGCGCCGCGATCTGAGCAGCGACGAATGCGCGGCACTGACCGTAGGCTCGCAATTGCTGGAAGACCTGGCGGCCCGCCCACGCGCCCAGCCCAGCGATGCACTGGACGCATTGCGTCCCAAACTGCAGCTGCTGCTGGAACGCCTGCAGCGCGTGCACCCCGCCACCGGCGCCTGAAGACGCATCGCCGCACGTACCCGCTACACTGCGCACCTCGGGGATGGGGACGCGCCATGCGCTGGATGGGAATGCTCGTTGTCGCAGCCGCACTTTCTGGTTGCAGCTGTCATCGCACTGGCGATCCGCAGGCAAACGACGCGCCGGCGACGCATGCTGCGAGCGCATCGCGCCCGCTCGATAAGGGCACTGCCGGCACCACGACCGCAGCACCGGCCCCTGCATCCGATCCCACCGATGCTCTTGCGCTGGCCAGCTACGCCCAAGCAAGCGCCACCGTTCAACGTTACCTCGGCGCGTTGCCGGGAGCGGCGCGCGCGCAGGCCGATGCCTTATGGACCGGCGGCCGCCCTGCCCCGGTGCCGGACGACGCTGCCTTGCGTGCCATCGCCAACATCCAATCGATGCGCATCAACAACGACCCGCCCATTGCGCTGGATCAGGCGCAGCCGCCACAGCGTATCGAAGTGCCGGTGCAATTGACGGTACGCACCACCGCCGGCACGCAACGCCTGGTGGGCGCATACCGGCTGCAACCCCGCGCCGGTAGCGATGGCTGGGAAATCTATTCGGCCACGCTGCGACCGGTGTTGCGCTAACCCGTGGTTCACCGGCGCCGACTAAGGTGATGTCACCTGTCGCCGGAGTCACCCGATGAAACTGCGTTCGCTTGCCGGATCCATGCTCGCCCTCGCCTTGGCAATGCCCATCACCAGCGCCTGGGCCGCACCGCAGATCCAGGGAAAACAGATCAGCGTGCAGGCCAGCGACCTGCAGCAGTATCTGGGTGGCCGCTTCCCGCAGACACACGACACGCTGGGCGGGCTGATCGCAATGACGGTCAGCAACCCGGCGCTATCGTTGCCGCCAGGCGATCGGCTCAAGATGGCGTTCGATCTTGCCGTGGCGACCGCGGGCGGCGCTCCTGCACCGGTCGGCAATGTGACCTTGACGAGCGCACTGCGCTACGACGTGGCCAAGCAGGGCTTCTATCTCGACCAACCCAGCATCGACGACTTCCGCCCCGCCCACGCGGGCGCAAAGCTCGACCACAGCACGCGGCAGCTGCTCAATACCTGGCTGGCCGACTACGCGCGCAAGGAACCGATCTACCGGATCGATCCGGCGATTGCGTCCGTGATGGGTGCGGTGCAGGTGGAATCGGTCGGCATCCAGAACGGGCGGGTGGCGGTCAACTTCAACCAGAACATCGAGCAGATGGTGCCCGCGGCAGCGCTGTCCGGGAAGTAGGCCCGCCTGGGTTGGCGTCGATGGCGTAACCCACGCACCACTCCAGATGGAAAGGCCCGACGCACCTGCGCCGGGCCTTCTTGTTTCGAGCTGACACTGGCCAGTGAAGAGCCTATGCAGCCAAGGCCTTGGCCACTGCCGCGGCGAATGCAGGAATGTCGTCCGGTTTGCGGCTGGTAATCAGCTGGCCATCGACCACCACTTCGGCATCCTGCCAGCGCGCGCCGGCATTGATCAGGTCCGTCTTGACCGACGGCCATGAGGTGACCTCGCGGTCGCGGACCAAGTCGCTTTCGAGCAACAGCCACGGCCCATGGCAAATCGCCGCCACCGGTTTTTGTGCGGTCGAAAACGCGCGAATGAACGCGATTGCCTGCTTATCGGTGCGCAGCGTATCGGGATTGAGCACCCCGCCAGGCAATACCAGTGCGTCGTAGGATTCGGCTGTTGCCTGTTCCAGCTGCCGATCGACCGCTACCGAATCGCCCCAATCTGTGTGATTCCAGGCGCGAATCTGTGCGCTGTCGCCTGGCGCGATCACCTCGACCTTGACACCCCAACTTTCCAGCAGGCGCTTGGGCTCGGTCAGTTCGGATTGCTCGAAGCCATCGGTGGCCAGCACGGCAACCGTCTTGCCTGTAAGCGAATAAGACATGCGGGGCTCCTCTTAAAAAGAAGCCCAAACCTAGAAAGCGCGCCGTTGCGCACCCGTGAACCGATGTGTGCGTGGCGTCAGCGCCTGACGCCACCTTCATGCTCAGCGCTTGGGCTGCAGCATCGTTCCGGTGCAATTCTTCGAGCCGCAGCGGCATTCCCAAATTTTCTTCAGGCGTGGCGTGTGACGCTCGGCAAGGGTGATGCCGTAGTTATAGGTGAGCTCTTCGCCGGGTTTGATATCGCGCTTGGCCTCGATGAAGATCTTGTCCTTGCGGCGGTCGTCGCCCTCGGCTTCTTCGATCACCGCTTCGCAATTGGGATCGCAACTATGGTTGATCCAGCGTGCGACATTGCCTTCGTAGTTGGCATCCAGCACGTAGTCGTCGCTGAGCGTAAACAAAAAGGTATGCCCGCTCTCCACGTCGCCAGTGTCGTCGGCATCCACTTCGGCATGCGTGCGCAGCCGCCCCTTGTACTGAATGATGCGCTCGCCCTTGCGTAGCGGGGCGAGGGCGAACATGCCATTGCCGTGGATACGAGACTTGCGGGCGGCAACTTTGCGCGACATGTAGGGGTCCAGTGATGGGGCCGCTCATTGTGACCGCAGCGCGCCAATGCGCCAAGCACAAGCGCAGCATGCACCGCAACGGGCCACGCTTGCCGGCGGCTGAACCGCGCCGTTGGCCCTGCCTTACTGGAAAGAGTACAATTTCGGTCCGCTTTCGGATTTCGTCTTCCCCATGTTGCGCGTCACCAAACTCACCGATTACGCCACCGTCGTGCTGACCGTCCTGGCGGCGCGCTGCGATCAGGTGCTCAGCGCAAGCGAGCTGGCCGAACAGGCCGGTCTGGAAGCGCCGACTGTCAGCAAGATTCTCAAGCCGTTGTCGCAGGCAGGCCTGGTTGAAGGCTTGCGCGGCGTGCACGGCGGCTACCGACTTGCGCGCGCCGCCAGCGACATCACCCTGGTGGAGATCGTCGAAGCGATGGAAGGTCCGTTGGCGATCACCGAATGCAGCCAGGACCACAGCCAGTGCGGTATCGCGCAGCGCTGTGGCGTGCGTTCGAACTGGCGCCTGATCAACGACGTGGTCGGCGATGCCTTGCGTCGCGTCACGCTCGCGCAGATGTTGCAGCCCCTTTCTCTCCCTGGCGACACCCGTCGGCGTTCCATCGCCGCACGCGTCGCGACCACCTGACCTGTAGGCAGCCCAATGGCCACCGAACTTGCTCCTCCACAGAACGCGCAGATCCTCGAACGGTTGGGTCGACGTTACGACGCCGGCTTCATCACCGAAATCGAATCGGACTCGCTCCCGCCCGGCCTGGACGAAGACGTCATCCGCGCGTTGTCGGCCAAGAAAGACGAGCCGCAATGGATGACCGACTGGCGCCTTGAGGCCTATCGCCATTGGCTGAAGATGCCGATGCCGGAGTGGGCGAAACTGCAGATCTCGCCGATCAACTTCCAGGCGCTGAGCTATTACTCCGCGCCCAAGGGCCCGAAATACGCCTCGCTGGACGAAGTGCCCAAGGAATTGCTGGACACCTACGACAAGCTGGGCGTGCCGTTGCACGAGCGCGCCAAGCTGGCCGGCGTCGCCGTCGATGCAGTGTTCGATTCGGTCTCGGTCGGCACCACCTTCCGCAAGGAACTGGCCGAAAAAGGCGTGATCTTCTGTTCGATGTCCGAGGCCATCAAGGAACACCCGGAAATCGTCAGGCAGTACCTAGGCAGCGTGGTGCCGGTGGGCGACAACTATTTCGCTGCGCTCAACTCGGCCGTGTTCTCCGACGGCAGTTTCGTGTTCATCCCCAAGGGCGTGCGTTGCCCGATGGAATTGAGCACTTATTTCCGCATCAATGCCGGCCATACAGGCCAGTTCGAGCGCACCTTGATCGTGTGCGAAGACAAGGCCTACGTCTCGTATCTGGAAGGCTGCACGGCGCCCATGCGCGACGAGAACCAGCTGCATGCGGCGGTCGTCGAGCTGGTGACGCTGGAAGATGCAGAAATCAAGTACTCGACCGTGCAGAACTGGTACCCGGGCGATGAGGAAGGCCGCGGCGGCATCTACAACTTCGTCACCAAGCGTGCCGAATGCCGTGGCGCGCGTAGCAAGGTGACCTGGACCCAGGTCGAAACCGGCTCTGCGATCACCTGGAAGTACCCGTCGTGCGTGCTGATTGGCGACGATTCGGTGGGCGAATTCCATTCGGTCGCGCTGACCCACCATCGTCAGCAGGCCGACACCGGCACCAAGATGATCCACATCGGCAAGCGCACCAAGAGCAAGATCGTCAGCAAGGGCATCAGCGCCGGGCGTGGCCAAAATACCTATCGCGGCCAGGTAAAGGTGGACCGCAATGCCGATGGTGCACGCAACTACACGCAATGCGATTCGCTGTTGATCGGCAAGCAGTGCGGCGCTCACACCTTTCCCTATATCGAGGTGAAGAACCCGGGCGCCACCGTCGAACACGAGGCCACCACCTCCAAGATCAGCGACGACCAGCTCTTCTATTGCCGCGCGCGTGGCATCAGCCAGGAAGATGCGGTGTCGTTGATCGTCGACGGCTTCTGCAAGCAGGTGTTCCGCGAACTGCCGATGGAGTTCGCAGTGGAAGCCAAGAAGCTGCTGGAAGTCTCGCTGGAAGGCTCGGTCGGCTGACGCGCCGACCCTTCTCCCTCCGGGAGAAGGGGGGCGCAGCGCCGGATGAGGGTACGAGCGAAGCCTCGCGTACCCAAGTCCATGAGAGGCTTCGCGCCGACCCTCACCCCAACCCCTCTCCCGGTAGGAGAGGGGCTAAAAGAATCTGATGGAAAATCCCATGCTCACAATCAACAACCTCCACGCCAGCATCGCCGGCAAAGACATCCTCAAGGGCCTGTCGCTGGACATCCAGCCCGGCCAGGTACACGCCATCATGGGTCCCAATGGCGCGGGTAAGTCCACGCTGGGCAATGTACTGGCCGGTCGAGACGGCTATGAGGTCAGCGCAGGCAGCGTGCAGTTCGACGGCAAGGATCTTCTCGACCTGCCGCCGGAAGAACGCGCCGCCGCTGGCTTGTTCCTGGCCTTTCAGTACCCGGTGGAAATTCCCGGCGTCAACAACACCTATTTCCTGCGCGCCGCGCTGAACGCGCAGCGCAAGGCGCGTGGCGAAGACGAGCTGGATTCGATGCAGTTCCTCAAGCTGGTGCGGCAGAAGCTGGCCGTGCTGCATCTGAAGGACGAGCTGCTGCATCGCGGCGTCAACGAAGGGTTCTCTGGCGGGGAAAAGAAGCGCAACGAGATCTTCCAGCTGGCCGTGCTCGAGCCCAAGCTCGCCATTCTGGACGAGACCGATTCCGGCCTGGATATCGATGCGCTCAAGAGCGTGGCCGACGGCGTCAACGCGCTGCGTTCGCCCGAGCGGTCGTTCCTGGTCATCACCCACTATCAGCGCTTGCTCGACTACATCAAGCCGGACGTGGTGCATGTGCTGGCCGAGGGCCGCATCGTACAGAGCGGCGGCCCGGAACTGGCGCTGGAATTGGAAAAGCACGGTTATCACTTCCTGAAAGACCGCGTCGTGCCCGAGGTTGCCGCCTGATGAGTGCCCTGCTTGACTCCCTGGCGCGCGGGTTCAGCGGCAGTGATGCACGCCGCGCCGAGCTCGATGCCGCCCTGCAGACCGGCCTGCCCGGCCCACGTGCCGAGGCCTGGAAATACACCTCGTTGCGGCAGCTGGAACGGCGCAGCTTTCAGCCCGCCCCGTTGGTCCCGACGCTGGTGGATGCGGCCGCGCTGGACGATATCCCATCGCCGCGCCTGGTCTTGGTCAATGGCCGCCCGTCCGAAGCGCTCAGCGATCTGTCCATGTTGCCGGAAGGCGTGCAGTTGGACACGCTGTCTGCATCGTTGGCCGCAAGCGACCAGGCGCAGCAGTTACTGGGCCGCCGCTTCGACGGCAGCGACGAGGTCTTTGCGCGCCTGAATGCCGCGCTTGCCGACGAAGGCGTGCTGGTGCGCGTGCATGCCGGCGCGCAGATCGAGCTGCCACTGCATTTGGTGTTCGTCGGCGTGGCCGGCGAGCAGGATCTGTCGTGGCATCACCGCCATCTGATCGAATTGCGTGCCGGCGCTGCGCTGCAGGTAATCGAGCATCACCTGCATGTCGGCGACGCCGCCCATCTGGAGAACAGCGTGATGCACGTGCATCTGGCACAGGGCGCATCGCTGTCGCACGCGCGCGTGCAGGCCGGCAGCGCACATGCGACGTCGCTGCTGCGCACCGACGCGGTGCTGGCGCGCGACGCGCGCTACCAGCGCGTGGACCTGGAGCTGGGTGCCGGCCTGTCGCGGCACGAGCTCAACGTGCGCCTGGAAGGCAACAACGCCCAGCTCACCGCCAATGGCGTGCTGCTCGGCAACGGCCGCCGGCATGTGGACACGCGGCTGGGCATCGAGCACATCGCGCGCGACACCGCCTGCGAACTGGTATGGCGCGGTGTGGGCGCGGACCGCAGCCGCGTGGTCTTCCATGGTGGCATCCGCATCCGCGCAGGCGCCGACGGCACCGATGCACGGCTGTCCAACAAGAATCTGCTGCTGTCGTCCAATGCCGAAATCGACACCCAGCCGGTGCTGGTGATCGATGCCGACGAGGTACAAGCCGCGCATGGCGCCACGGTGGGCCAGCTCGACGACAACGCCTTGTTCTACCTGCGCTCGCGCGGCTTGCCGCAGGAACAGGCGCAACGCCTGCTGAGTGCCGCGTTCTGTCACGAACCCTTGCGCGTGCTGCCGCCCGCCTTGAGCGCCGTGCTGGCGCTGCAACTGGACCGTGCGTTGAATTCGGCGGGCGTGGCATGAACGTGTCCGCCGTTCCGCCCAGCGCAACGCCCGACTGGGACCGCGTGCGCCTGGATTTCCCGCTGCTGATGCGGCAGGTGCATGGCAAGCCGCTGATCTATTTCGACAACGCGAACACCGGCCAGAAGCCGCTGCAGGTGATTGCCGCCACCGACGAGTTCTACCGCCGCCAGAACGCCAACGTAAGCCGTGCCGTGCATGCGCTCGGCAGCGAGGCGACCGACGCGTTCGAGGGAGCGCGCAACAAACTGGCGCGTTTTCTCAACGTCCGCGCCGATGAGCTGGTGCTATGCAGCGGCACCACCTTCGCGATCAATCTGGTGGCGTATTCGTGGGCATTGCCGCGGCTGGGCGCCGGCGATGTGATCCTGATTTCGCGCATGGAGCACCATGCCAACATCGTGCCGTGGCAGTTGGTGGCCCAGCGTACCGGCGCCACCATCCGCGTGGCCGAAATCACGCCCGATGGCGCGTTGGATCTGGATGGCTTGCGCAAGGCGATGACACCTGACGTCAAACTGCTGGCGATCACCCACGTGTCCAACGTGCTGGGCACGGTCAACCCGGTACGCGAGATCTGCCGCGAAGCGCGTAAGCGCGGCATCGTCACCATGGTGGACGGCTCGCAGGCGGCACCGCATCGGCGCATCGACGTGGCCAGCATCGGCTGCGATTTCTACGCCATCACCGGGCACAAGATGTGCGGCCCTACCGGCACCGGCGCACTGTGGGCACGTCGCGAGCATCTGCAGGCGATGCCGCCGTTTCTGGGCGGCGGCGAGATGATCAAGGAAGTCAGCTTCGAGAACACCGTCTTCAATGATGCGCCGCATAAGTTCGAAGCCGGCACGCCCAACATCGCCGGTTTCGTCGGCCTGGGTGCGGCAGTGGATTACCTGGAATCGATCGGCCTGGCGCACGTGGAAGCACGCGAAGCCGAACTGCTCGCCCACTTCACCGAAGAACTGCAACGCATCGATGGCCTGCGCATCTTCGGCACCACGCCCGACAAGGCCGCGGTGGTGTCGTTCCTGATCGACGGTGCGCACGCGCACGACCTGGCCACCCTGCTCGACCTGGAAGGCGTCGCGGTGCGCTCGGGCCAACACTGCGCGCATCCGCTGCTGCAGTACTACGGTGTCGCCGCCACCTGCCGCGCGTCACTGGCGTTCTACAACACGCACGACGAAATCGAGCGCTTCGTCGCCGCGTTGGTGAAGGTGCGTCGACTGTTGGGCTGATGGGAATCGGGAATGGAGAATCGAAAGAGCGGTTCTCCCGAACGCCGGTGACATGCGATGTATGGAACACGGCTCATCGAGCAGCGCAGCGCTTCCCCCATTCCGCATTCCCCATTCCCCATTCCCGATTAAACTGTCTCCATGCAGACCACCACTTTCCGCACCGCTACCGTCGCTGACATCGACGCTCTCGTCCTGCTGGTGACTTCGGCCTATCGCGGCGACAGCAGCCGCATGGGCTGGACCACCGAGGCCGATATTCTCGAGGGTGCGCGTATCGATCCGGCCGTGCTGCGCGACGATATCCTGCGCGAACGCAGCCTGGTGCTGGTGGTCGAACAGGATGAGCGTCTGGTGGCCTGTGCGCATATTGCCGATGACCGCGGCGCAGGGTACTTCGGGATGTTTGCGGTGGATCCTTCGTTGCAGGGCAGCGGGCTCGGCAAGACGCTGTTGGCCGAAGCCGAGCGCCTTGTACATCGCCAATGGCAGCTGCCGGTGCTACGCATGACCGTCATCGATGTGCGCGATGAACTCATCGCCTTCTACGAACGGCGCGGGTATCGTCGCACCGGCATCGTCAAACCCTTCCCGTATGGCGACGAGCGCTTCGGCATTCCGCTGCGCCAGGATCTGCGTTTTGAAGTGCTGGAAAAGCAGTTGAACGGGCCAACCCCGTGAGCGACACCTGGACCTTTGTCTGTGCCAGCGATGCGCTGCTGCCCGGTGAAATGCAGACCGTCTGGGACGAGGTCACCGATACGCAGATCGTGGTGTTCAACCTCGATGGCGCCTTGTACGCACTGGAAGACCGCTGCAGCCACGAAGACTACGAGCTGTCGCCTGGCAGCTTCGATCCGGTAGCCGGCACCATCGAATGTCAGTTGCATAGCGCGCGCTTCGATATCCGCGACGGCCGCCCTTTGTGCGCGCCTGCCTATACGGCCGTGCCCAAGTTCCCGGTCAAGCGCGAACACGACGGCATCTGGACCCGCGACGATCGTTGAAGCGGGTGCGTTGCAGCGACGGTGCCGCTGCACGGCGCCACACATCGCAGCGTCCGCCACCGACTGGCAGATATTGCAAAGAAGAATGATTTGCATTTAAGATCGTATCCTTAAGGCCTTCTTAACAACTGGCCTGCCTGCGATCCCATGCACCCAGCCCTGCTCGACGCCTGCCCCGCTCGTTCGCCTCGCCTGCGCGCCCTTGCGCAGCGCCTCGGCTTGCCTGGCTCGGACGACTGTCGGCGCAGCGCTTCGGGTTAGCCGGCGCAGCACCCACGCATTCCATCCCGCATCCGCCAAGCCATCGCCAGGTGGGAGCCTCGCATCCTCCTTGAGACTTTCCATGACGCCTAGCATTTCCCCGCTCGCTTCGGCCGTGTTGCTGACGCTGTCCGCTCCCGCTTTCGCCCAGCCCGACGATGTGTCGGCGCCCCCAGGGGCGGTGGATCTGGATGCGATCCGGGTGCAGCAGGAACGTGCGCAGAAGCCGTCTTCGCCCAAGTACACAGAAGCCCTGCGCGACACGCCGCAGACCATCACCGTGGTCACCAAGCAGACCATGGACCAGCAGAATCTGCTGTCGCTGCGCGATGTGCTCAGCACCCTACCCGGCATCACCTTCGGCGCGGGCGAAGGCGGTGGCGGCTACGGCGACAGCATCAACCTGCGCGGCTTCACCGCTAGCAGCGACATCACCACCGACGGCGTGCGCGACAGCGCGCAGTACAGCCGCAGCGACACCTTCAACCTCGAATCCGTCGAGCTCATCAACGGTGCCAACTCGGCGATGTCCGGCGCAGGCTCGGTCGGCGGCAACATCAACCTGGTCACCAAGAGCGCCGGCCAGGGCAACTTCACCAACGTCATGATCGGCGGCGGCAGCGACCGTTACGGCCGCCTCACGGCCGATAGCAATTACGACTTCGAAAACGGCACCGCCGTGCGCTTGAATGCGATGGGCCACACCCAAGACGTGCCGGGCCGCGACGAAGAATTCCGTCACCGTTGGGGCGTTGCGCCGTCGGTGGCCTTCGGCCTGGGTTCGGACACGCGCTTTACGCTGAGCTACTTGCACCAGCACGACAACAACCTGCCGCAATACGGCGTGCCGTTCGCGCTCAGCCCGTTCAACGATGGCCCGTTGCCGGGCGTGGACCGCGAAACCTATTACGGCTATCGCAATGTGTCGCGTCAGGAGATCGACGTGGACATGCTCACCGGCGTGCTGGAAATGGACTTCGACGACAACGTCAAACTGCGCAGCCTGGCGCGCTTGCAGCGCGTGGATCAGAGCACCACCGCCACCGCACCTGAGGGCACCTGGTGCCTGCCCAACAACACCAACGCCTACACCGGCCGCGCGTGCGTGGGCCAGCCGCCGTCGACCTGGAACCCCAACAGCGGGCCACGCGGACTGGTGCGCGACACCGAAAACTTCATCGCACATAGCCAAACCGATCTGACCGCCACGCTGCACACCGGTGCAATCGAACATCGCGTGGTCGCCGGCGTCGCCTTCAGCAAGGAAGACTTCGAACTCGATAGCGGTTCGCTCTTCCGCAACGCCGACGGCTCCACTACCGGCATCACCTATCCGCTGCAGTCGTTCGATAACCCGTACAACATCTGGACCGGTCCGCAGCACTATTTCCGCACCGGCCGCAGCAAGGGCAGCCTGACCAACCAGGCGGTGTACCTGTTCGACACGCTGCAGTTCAACGAGCACTGGATGCTCAACCTGGGCGGCCGCTACGAGCACAACGAAGGCGACACCACCACCTATACCGTCAACGCCACCGGCGGCATCACCGGCGTGGCCGCAGGCTTCCCGGCCGGCAGCAAGGACGATCTGTTTTCCTATCGCGCCGGACTGGTGTTCAAGCCGGTCGACAACGCCAGCCTGTATCTGTCCTATGCAAATGCGAAGACGCCATCGAAGGCCTCGGTCAACGGCTCGTGCACGCCGATTGCCACCTCCACCGTGGGTGCCAACTGCAATGTCGAACCGGAAACCGCGGTCAATCTCGAACTGGGCGGCAAGTGGGATGTGTTGGACGAGCGCCTGGCGTTGACCGCCGCGGTGTTCCGCAACGAACGCGAGAACTACAAGGTCAACAGCGGCGACCCGCTGGTCCCCGAGCAGGTACTGGACGGCAAGGCACGTGTGGACGGCATTGCGCTGGGCGCGGCCGGCTACCTGACCGAGCGCTGGTCCATCTTCGCCAACTACACCTTCCTGGACAGCGAAGTGCTGCAGAGCGTGTCCAATCGCACCGCCAGCCTGACAGGCGACCCCATCGCCGGGCGCGAACTGGTGCAGACACCGCGTAACGCAGGCAATCTCTGGACCACCTACCAGCTCAACCAATGGACCTTCGGCTACGGCGTCAACTATCAGGGCAGCTTCTATCCGAACAACACCTCGACCGCGGTCTACCGCAAGACCGACGCCTATTGGGTGCATCGCGCCATGGTCGGCCTGCGCGTCAATGCGTGGCTCAGCCTGCAGTTGAACGTCAACAACCTGTTCGACAAGGAGTACTACACCAGCATCCGCAACAACCTCACCGTCAACGCCGCAGGAACCGTCACGGCGGGCAGCGGTTGGGCGTTGCCGGGTGACGGCCGCTCGGCAGTGTTGAACGCCACCTTCAGCTTCTAACCCTCAGGCACGCCGTGCGCGCTGCGCGGCGACGTGGAGACCACTGCATGTTGTTGCCCATCCCCGATGTGCTCAGCCCCGCGCAACTCAGCCAGCTGCGCGCGCAGCTGGACGTGGCCGACTGGGCAGACGGTCGCATCACCGCCGGTCACCAGTCGGCACAGGCCAAGGACAACGCGCAGTTGCCCGAAGACAGCGCCGTTGCACGCGAGGCCGGTGCGCTGGTGCTGGAGGCACTCGCACGCAGTAGCACGTTCTTTTCGGCGGTGTTGCCGCGCAGGATCTATCCGCCACTGTTCAATCGCTACAGCGGCGGGCAGTCGTTCGGCTATCACGTGGACAACGCGGTGCGGTACGACCGCAGTCGTGGCGGCGCCGAAGCGGTGCGCACCGATGTCTCCGCCACGCTGTTTCTCAGCGACCCGGACAGCTACGACGGTGGCGAGCTGGTCATCGAAGACACCTACGGCACGCAGTCGGTCAAGCTGCCGGCCGGGCATCTGGTGATCTATCCGGGCACGAGTCTGCACAGGGTCATGCCGGTCACACGTGGCGCGCGAGTGGCGTGCTTTTTCTGGGCACAAAGCATGCTGCGCGACGCTGCGCAGCGCCGCCTGTTGTTCGAGCTGGATGTCTCGATCCGCCGCCTCACCCAGGACACGCCCGGGCATCCCTCATTGATCCAGCTCACCGGCGTGTATCACAACCTGCTGCGGCAATGGGCCGATGTCTGAGCCGGCGCTGGACATCGCGCAGCTGAGCGCGTTGCTGCGCACGCAGCCGGAACAGGCACGTGCGCGCTTGCACAAAGCCGCTGCGAACCATGACGTAGGCGCACAATTGCTGCTCGCGCAGATGTACGCCGAAGGACGCGGCATTGCCGCAGATCCGGCTGCAGCGATGCTGTGGTACGAAGTGGCCGCCAACGCAGGGTGTGCGGAGGCGATGAACCAGCTGGGCCGCTGCCATGAGCTCGGGTTCGGAACCGCCATCAACGCGGTGCTGGCCGTGCTGTGGTATCGCCGCGCCGCCGAACATGGCCTGGCATGGGGCATGTACAACCTGGCGCACATGTACGCCTCCGGGCGCGGCGTGGCGCAGGACCACGCGCAGGCATTGGCGCTGTACCACCGCGCGGCCGAAGCCGGACATGCCAAGTCGATGAACTTCCTGGCGCGCTATCTCGACCAGGGCCTGGCCTGCGCTGCAGACCCTCTGGCCGCATGCGTGTGGTACCGCCGCTCTGCCGAAGCGGGCGATTTCCGCGGCCAGGCCGGCTACGCCACCCTGCTTGCCGACAGCGACGAGCTGGATCAGGCCGAGACATGGATGCGCCGCGCCATCGCAGGTGGCCACGCCGGCTTTTTGCAACAGCTCGCACCACTGCTGGCCGGCGCGCGCCATCCGCGCCTGCGCGCCTTGCTGCACGAGGTGGCTGCACGGCAGCGGCAACTGCAGCCTTGCGTCCCCGCAGACGTGGCCTGAGCGCAGCATGTCGACCACAGACCACGCTCACCTCGCCAGCGCGCAGCAACGCCGCGGCTTCTGGCTGCGCATGCTGCATCAGTGGCACTGGATCAGCTCGGCGCTGTGCCTGATCGGCATGCTGTTGTTCACCGTCACCGGGCTGACCTTGAATCACGCCGCGCGCATCGAAGCCAGCCCATCGACCGAACAACGCACGCTGACGCTGCCGCCCGCGCTGCTGCAGACGCTGGGCCGGCGTCAGGACGGTAATGCACCGCTGCCGCCGCGCGTGGCGCAATGGCTGGGGCGCGAGCTCGATATCAGCATCGGCACGCGCAACGGCGAATGGTCGGCGGACGAGGTGTATGTCGCGCTGCCACGCCCCGGCGGCGATGCCTGGCTGAGCCTGGACCGCCGCACCGGCGCGATCGAATACGAACGCACTGCGCGCGGCTGGGTCGCCTATCTCAACGATCTGCATAAGGGCCGCAACGCCGGGCCGGCCTGGGGCTGGTTTATCGATGTCTTTGCGATCGCCTGCCTGGTGTTCTGCATCACCGGCCTGTTCCTTCTCCACCTGCATGCACGGCAGCGGCGCATGACCTGGCCGCTGGTCGGTCTTGGCCTGCTGATTCCGCTGTTGCTCGCCCTGCTGTTGATCCACTGACTTTTCTACCGGAGACGATCATGCGCGCCACCCTGACCATCGCCCTGAGCGGCCTGCTCGCCATGCCGGCGTATGCCGCCACACTCGACATCAACGTCGAAATCCCCAAGCTCAACGTCGCCGAGTACCACCGCCCGTATGTTGCGGTCTGGCTGGAAGGCGCAGATCAGAAGGTCGCCGCCAATCTGGCGGTCTGGTATCAATCCAGGGACACCGCCGAAGGCCACGGCACCAAATGGCTGCCGGATCTGCGCCAGTGGTGGCGCAAGAGCGGCCGCACCCTGAGCGTGCCGGTCGATGGCGTCACCGGCCCCACCCGGCCGGCCGGCGCGCATGCGCTGTCGTTCTCCGATAGCAAGGGCGCATTGAAGTCGCTGCCGTCGGGGCAATACACGCTGGTGGTGGAAGCCGCACGCGAAGTTGGCGGCCGCGAACTGGTCAAGCTGCCTTTCACCTGGCCGGCGACGTCCGCGCAGACAGCCAAAGCCAGCGGCAGCAGCGAGCTCGGTGCGATCAGCCTGGTTGCAAAGCCCTGACTGCTGCGTTGGCGTTGGCGTTCGCAGCGCCGTGCACCGCGCCTTGCGTCGTCGTGCAAGGTGCGCCCTGGGCATTGAACCAAGGTCTGTCGCTCAAGACCCATCGTTTTCCACGCATCCAAACAGCGTCGCAGTCTCGCGCTGATCAGACACGTGACCCATCGTTGCCATCGTCTTTCAAGGAGTTGTCATGAAACGTTCGCTCGTCCTGGTTGCCCTGCTTGCCACCCTGCCGCTCAGCGCACTCGCCCACAAGGCCTGGTTGCTGCCGTCGCAGACCGTCATCGCTGGCGACGCGCCGTGGATCACGGTGGATGCTGCCGTCTCCAACGATCTGTTCTACTTCAATCACGTGCCGCTGCGACTGGACAACCTGAGCATCACCGCACCCGATGGCAGCGCGCTCAAGCCGGAGAACCCGGCCACCGGCAAGTACCGCAGCGTGTTCGACCTGCAGCTCACCCAGCCCGGCACCTACAAGCTCGCCATCGTCAACGCAGGCCTGTTCGCCAGCTGGAAAGAAGACGGCAAACCCAAGCGCTGGCGTGGCAACGAAACCAGCTTCGCCACCGAAGTGCCGAAAAACGCCAAGGAACTGCAGGTCTCGCAATCGCTCAACCGTGTGGAAACCTTCGTCACCCGCGGCGCACCCACGGACACCGTGTTCAAGCCCAGCGGCAAGGGCATCGAGTTGATTCCGGTGACGCACCCCAACGATCTGGTCGCCGGCGAAGCCGCGCACTTCACCCTGCAACTGGATGGCAAACCGGCCGCCGGGCTGGAGATCGACGTCGTGCGCGACGGCACCCGTTACCGGAATGCGCAGAACGAGATCAAGCTCAAGACCGATGCGAAGGGCGGCTTCAGCGTCACCTGGCCGGAAGCGGGCATGTACTGGCTGGAAACCACCATCGAAGACACCAAGACCTCGCTGCCGCAGGCCAAGCAGCGCCGCCTGGGCTATGTCGCCACCCTGGAAGTATTGCCGCAGTAATCTGCCGGCACGCGGCAGGAGCGCACACAGAGTGCGTCCTGCCGCCCCATCCTCATAAGACCCGTCCATGCCCGCATCGTCTTCCGCCGACCACGCCGTTGCCACGCTCGGCGGCCGCAGCATGGGCACCACCTGGAGCGTGAAGCTGGTGGCGCCGCGCGGACGCGATCTGCACCCCTTGCATGCGTGCATCCAGGCCGCGCTGGACCGCGTGGTCGCGCAGATGAGTACCTGGAAGGCCGATTCGGATATCAGCCGTTACAACCGCGCACCGGCAGGCAGCTGGCACCACCTGCCGGACGAATTCCACGCAGTGCTGAGCGCAGCATTGGAGTTCGCACAGGCCAGCGAGGGTGCCTTCGATCCCACCGTCGGCCCGATGGTCGAGCTATGGGGCTTTGGCGCTTCCGGCACGCGCCAGCGCGTGCCGGAAGCGCAGGCGATCGCATTGGCGAGCCTGCGTTGCGGCTGGCAACGCCTGCAGCTGGATGGCAGGCGGGTGCTGCAGCCGGGCGCAGCGGCGCTGGATCTGTCCGGCATCGCCAAGGGCTTCGGTGTGGACTGCGTGCATCGCGCATTGCTGCAGTCGGGTATCGACAGTGCATTGATCGAGGTCGGCGGCGAATTGTTCGGTTACGGACGCAAGCCCGATGCCAGCGTGTGGCGCGTGTTGGTCGAATCCGCCCCCGACGAAGACGCCGGCAGCGCGCTGCCACCACGCGTGCTGGCGCTGGACGGCCTGGCGGTCGCCACCTCCGGCGATCGCTGGCACCGCTTCGATGCCGACGGCACACGCTATACGCACACCCTCGACCCACGCACCGGCGCGCCCGTTCCGCATGCCCCTGCGGCGGTCACCGTACTCGCGCCCGATGCGATGCAGGCCGATGCCTGGGCCACCGCGATGACCGTGCTTGGCGCCGATGCCGGTCTTGCCCATGCGCGCAAGGCGGAACTGGCCGTGCGATTCCTGGCACGCAAGGACGGCATCCTGCTCGAATCGATGAGCCCGGCATTCGAACGCCACCTGTCCGCGTCATGAGCAACACCACCTCACGCGTGTGGCTGGGCAACGGGCTGGCTCTGCTGGCGCTTGCGGTCATCGTCGGCTGGCTGGCCGGCCTGCATGAGGGCGCATGGTGGAGCCCACCCACGCCGCATCGCTGGCAACTGGCAGCGCTCGGCCTGGCAATGTATCTGGGCCTGTGCGCGGTCGTACTGCTGCGTGCCCGCAAGCGTGTCGGCGCACAACGCGCAGACGCCAGCGGCGTGTTGATCATCTGGGCAAGCCAGACCGGATTTGCGCGTGAGCTGGCGCAACGCAGCGTTGCCGCGCTGCAATCGGCCGGCGTCGGCGCGCATGCGCTGCCGATCGAAGCCGTCGATAGCGGTCAACTCGCACGCGTGCCGCGGCTGCTGTGCATCGTCAGCACCACCGGCGAAGGCGATGCGCCCGACCATGCGCAGGCCGCCGAGCGCGCCTGGCGTGCCGACCACGCGCAGGATCTGACGGCGGTGCAGTACGCAGTGCTGGCGCTTGGCGACCGTGGTTACGCGCACTACTGCGCGTTCGGCCGACGCCTCGACGATCGCCTGCAGGAGCGCGGCGCCACTCGCCTGTTCGAGCGCATCGAGGTCGATAACGCTGACCCCAACGCCCTGCAGCACTGGCAACGCCGTCTGGCGGAACTGGCGCCCGCACTCGCGACGCAACCCGACTGGAGCCTGCCCACCTACACCACCTGGCAGCTACGCGAACGTGTCCACGTCAATCCCGGCAGTGCGGGTGCGCCGATTTACCGACTGCGCCTGACGCCATGCGATGGCGCGTTGCCGCAGTGGAGCGCAGGCGATATCGCGGAGATCGCACCGCGTCATGCCCCGGATGCGGTCGAGTCCTGGCTGCGGCGTAACCACTACGATGGCGCGCAGCAGATCGACGGCCGCCCCCTGCGCGACTGGCTCGGCGGCGCGCAACTTCCCGTCGATACCGGTGCCGCTCTCGGTATCGATGTGGGTGCCGGTGCCAGCCCCGATGCAGAAGCGGAAGCAGAAGCCGGAGTCAAAAGCGACCGAGGTGTGGGTACGAATACAGATGCGACTACAGGCGGAGCTAGAACTGCAGGCGACAGTTCCACAATGGACGCAGAAGCAATGGTGCGCCGCCTGGCCCCCCTGCCCCATCGCGACTATTCGCTCGCATCCATTCCCGAGGAAGGCCATGCAGAACTGCTGGTACGCGAGCATCGGCACGCCGACGGCAGCCTGGGGCTGGGTAGCGGCTGGCTCTGCGTCCATGCACCGATCGGCGCAGCCATCGCGCTGCGCTTGCGCAGCAACCCCGGCTTCCACCCACCCGCACCCGACCAGCCGATGCTGCTGATCGGCAATGGCACCGGCATCGCCGGTCTGCGCGCGCATCTGCGTGCACGCATCGCAGCCGGGGCGCGGCGCAACTGGCTGCTGTTCGGCGAACGCAATGCCGCGCACGACGCGCTGTATGCCGACGAGCTGCAGCAGTGGCATCAGGACGGCTGGATCGAACGCCTGGAGCTTGTCTACTCGCGCGATCAACCACAGCGACCGCATTACGTCCAACACGCGCTGGCGGCCGCCGCCGACCGCCTGCGTCATTGGATCGACCAAGATGCCTGCATCTACGTCTGCGGCAGTCTGCGCGGCATGGCACCCGAACTCGACCGCACGCTGGATTGCATCCTCGGAGCCGATGTCAGACAGGAACTGCTGGGCAGCGGGCGCTATCGCCGCGACGTGTATTGAACCATCGCACGCGGCACCGCCAAAAGCGCTCAATAAAGCGATTACGCAGGTACCCGCAGCGCGTCTGCTGCTGAAATCCGCAACATCCCTGCTTGCGGTGGCTGCGCGCTAGACGCACCGGCTGATCCAGGACCGCACTCCGGCTTCCCCATTCTCTCTCGATCACCGCATTACGCTGCCAGATCGACCAGATTGCTCGTTGTCACGCTGCCGCCAATGCTGCGGTACTGCCCCACGGCCATCTGCACCAACGCTGCATACGCCTGCTGCGTGCCGTCGCTGCTGGATGCATCGGCCGATGACGGCGGTCGCGGCGGCGGATCGCGTGGCTGCATCGCTTCCTGCAGTTCCTGCAGACTCAATGCCCCGCTCTTGTCGCTGTCGAGCAGGTCCAGCAGCTGCGTGCTCGACGCACTGTCACCATTGACCAGTGTGCTCAATTCACCGCTGCTGACACTGTCGTCACCATCGCTGTCCAGGCCGGCAAACAAGGACTGCACATCCTGTCCTTGCTCACCCGGCAGTGGCGGTGGCGGCGGCAAGGCCTGCGCCAGTTCGCTCTCGCTGACGGTGCCGCCACCATCCTGATCGAGCATGCTCAGCAACCCGTCGATGTCGATCTTGCTGTCGTCATCGCTATTGGACCACAGCGCGGTCGATAGCTCGGACGCGGTCAGGCTGCCATCGCTGTCGCTATCGATGGATTTGAACAACTGCGTCAGCGGATTAGGGCCTGTTAACACATCCGAAGCCCATCAACGACTAGGACGAAGCTGAGGAATCCAAGGAACATGACATCCAGCTTCTCGAAGCGCGAGAAAATCCGGCGGTAGCCTTTCAAGCGACGGAACAGT